>DASZXP010000186.1:0-9747 GCA_035545935.1 Puia sp.
TGACCCGGGAGAAAAAAGATGCGGTCATTATGGAGATGCTGGAGAATGTAGGACTGGAAGACTCCATCGACCAGATGCCTTCCAAACTCTCCGGAGGCCAGGCCAAACGCATCGGGCTTGCCAGAACGTTGATCTTACGCCCGGAGATCATGCTCTACGACGAGCCCACCACCGGCCTCGACACCGGCACCTCCCGCGAGATCAGCGAGCTCATGGTCCGGATGAAAAAGAAATACCATATCTCCTCCATCACCATTACCCACGATATGCCCTGCGCCAAATTGACGGCAGACCGTATCATCATGATGAAGGAGGGCATGGTAGTCGCCGAAGGCAGCTACGAAGAGCTGGGAAAGTCGGAAGACGAGTGGGTACGGAGCTTTTTCTATTGATAACCTATACTCCTAAATATTCTTTTATGCCAAAAGAAAAAAACTATAAATGGAAATTGGGCCTCTTCTGCGTGGTAGCCCTTGTCGTTGCCATCTCCGCCATCTATTACATCGGCAAGCAGAAGAATAAGTTCGGATCGGTGCTGCATGTCAGCGCCCTATTCAATTCTGTCAGCGGTCTCAAAATAGGCAGCAATGTCCGGCTGGGCGGTATCGACGTCGGCACGGTGGACGGCATCTCCCTGGTGACCGACACTTCCGTGGAAGTGCAGATGATCATCCAAAAGAAGGCGCAGAAATTCATCAAGAAGGACGCCAAGGCCGCTATCAGCTCCGAAGGGCTCATGGGCGACAAGGTGATCAGCATCACGGCGGGAACGCCCGGCCAGCAGCCCATCGTGGACGGAGATTCCCTGCCTACCCTCAAACCCATCGAGACGGACCAGATCATGGCCAGCCTGAAGACCTCCGCGGACAATGCAGCGGTCATCACCGGCAATCTCGCGGACATCTCTTCCCGTATCAACAATGGGAAAGGCGCCCTGGGCAAATTGCTGAAAGATACCAGCCTCTCTTCCAACATCAGCTCCACGATGAAGAACCTTCGCAGCAGCTCGGAAAAACTGGACGAGAACATGGAAGCTGCCAAACACAATTTCCTGTTGAGAGGATTTTTCAAGAAGAAGGAAAAAGAAAAGAAAAAACAGGAAGAAGAAGCAAAGAAGCAGCAGGATGAAGAGCAGAAACAAAAAGACGATCAAAAAAAGCACTAACGCTTACTTCTTCAGCCCCTGTAAGAAGTCGATGAATTCGTCGATGACCTCGTTGTTCATTTTGTATTTGATATTGCGGCCTTCTTTTTCGGAAAGGATAAGCGCGGTGTCGGTCAATTGCTTCATATGATGACTGATGGAAGGCTGCGCCAGATGGATATTCTCATACAGGTCTACGCAGTACAGACACTCGTTCCTTTTCTTGATCTCGCCAAGGATCTTTAGCCGGGTGGGGTCGGATAGAGCCTTGGATATCTTCTCCGCCCTTTTTGCGTCCATCTGAGCCATATGACAAGTTTGTTGCACAAAGTACAAAAAAAACCCAGCCAGATGGCCTGTCCGGGTAAAAAATTGGGCCGGCGGCCGGGGAAAGGTGTAAATTGCGGATATGAACGTGCAGAACTTCCCTTTAAAGCAGATACCCGAAAGGACCGTAAGCCCCCGCCAGTATGGCCTTACCATGATCAATGACAAGGGTCTCAGCGTCACAGAAGCAAAAAATCTGATGTCGATTGCCTCCCCGTATGTGGACATTGCCAAGTTGGCTTTCGGCACTTCCTTTGTCTCGCAGGACCTGGCCGAAAAGATAAAGGTCTATCAGGCGGCGGGGGTAAAAGTATATTTCGGAGGACTGCTGTTCGAAGCCTTCGTGATACGCAACCAGTTCTCCGATTTCGTCGACCTGCTGAAAAAATACGATATCAACTACATCGAGGTCTCCGACGGGTCCATCGATATCACTCATGAAGAAAAATGCGGCTATATAGAAAAGCTGGCCAAATATGGCGCCGTCCTCAGCGAAGTCGGTTCAAAGGACAAGGACAGGGAGCATATCACTCCCCCCTATCAATGGATCAGGCTGATGAAGACCGAGATGGAAGCAGGCGCTTCCTACATCGTCGCCGAAGCCCGTGAGGCCGGCACGGTAGGCATTTATAGGGATTCAGGCGAAGTACGCGAAGGGCTGGTACAGGAGATCCTTACCAAAATACCCGCCGAAAAGATCATCTGGGAAGCTCCGCAAAAAGATCAGCAATTGTATTTTCTTACTCTCATCGGCGCCAACGCCAATCTTGGAAATATAAACCCCTCCGAGATCATCGCACTGGAGTCGATGCGCGTAGGACTCAGAGGGGATTCGTTTCATCTATTTCTTAAATAATGCGAGAATAGGACGAACCGCTTCCAGCGGTTCCTGGCGCGAGACTTACTTACCGTAGGTCACCGACAGCGTGATCGGCACGTTCAATGCCTTGGATACGATACAGCCGGCCTTGGCGCCTTCTGCTATCTCTTTGAATTGCGCTTCCGATACGCCATCGATGGCAGCCGCCTTCAGGTCCAGATGGATCCCGTCGATCTTCAAACCGACCATATCAAGGTCCAGGATCGCTTCTGTCTCCAGGTCGTTGGCGGAAATTCCTTTCTGTGTCAGTTGCGCGCTTACAGCCATGGTAAAACAGCCGGCATGCGCCGCAGCGATCAGCTCCTCGGGATTGGTGCCGACAACACCCTGGTCAAACCGGGTCTTGAAAGAATAGTTCGTCTGATGGAGGATCGAGCTGGGGGTAGAGATCTCTCCCTTACCTTCTTTTAGGTTACCTTTCCAATGTGCCTTAGCTGTACGTTTCATGATATGATAATTTAAGTGTTATGGAACAACCAAATTTACTGATTGTTCAATAAACCTAACCCATCTCACCCCTTCCTAAGTCCTCCAAACCGGAAACCCAGGAAAAAATCCGCTTGTTTCGAGTCCTTCAGCACTGCCGACAGCACGCTTCCCGATCCAAAGAAGAAAGGCCCCACGCGCGCGGAAAATCCCGCATTGAAATGCGTCAGGGCGTTGTAACCCACCGGCAGATAAAAACCAAAATGCCGGTTTTCCCACCGGGGCGTCAGGACAAAAGCATTATAATAGCTGCTGTTATACGGTTTGTTGGCGGCCAGGGAGAACTGGCTCGACAGATTGGCATACAGCCCTTTTAAAACATGATAATCCAGGTCGAGGTGCAGGCTGGTCGGCAGACTGACGCTATAGCTGGATCCATTGCCCAGAGGCACAGGCGTAAAATATTGAGGATGGCTTTGCAGGAACGAATTATAATTATCCACCGCTCCAAAGTCGTCGACATATAGTTTTTGCCCGGCAAGGATATGTGTCGAATACGTGCCGGTGCGGGAAGCATCCTGTTTATAGCTGATGGACCCTACATCCACGAGGGCTATGCCCGCCCGCAACAGGTAACCATGAGGCAGCGGCCTGAATTCATAAACGAACCCGATATCTCCGCCAAAACCTGAGCTATGCAATCCGCCCAAGTGACCGTCCTTGATGTCGTCGATGCGCGTGCCGCCAAAACCCACGCCCAGCGTACCCGAGGTTTGCGTCATATATACGCCGGTGGGATCGGCCCCCAGCACGCCCTGCAGCTGGGTCATCTGCAGATATCCATTGGCCACGCCGGCCAGATATTTCAACGTGATGCCGCCCTTGAAATAATGCGGTCCCTGATCCAGCAGCACCCGCCCAAAGCTGGCGCCAAACTCCGTCCAGGCATTCACACTGATCTTATTGTCGCCGCTGGTGGAAAAAGTATACGGCAGCTCCGGGTCATCCACGTCTTCGGTGATGAACTGGTTCAGCAATTTTCCATCCACCTCTTTCGTATTTGCCATGACGCGTACCCGGCTGGTGAAGGCAAACGCGTTCTTTTTTCCTATGCTGACCATAAAGGAAGGTCCTAAAAGATCCAGGTTCATCATGGCGCTGGTGGTGCCCGACTTGGCGCCGGCTATCCGCTGTTTCAACGTGTCTCCATTCAGCGAATGCGTAAGGTCCTTTAAACTATAGGAAGCATTGTCATTGCCCACCATCAGGTTCAGCGACCAGAGATTCACATCCCATTTATATTTGCTGCCCGCGATATTGGCGGGATTGAAGAAGACCCCGTCCACACCCGTATAATTTCCGGTGCGCAGACCCGCAAGGTCCTGGGAAAAAGAAGATATAGGAATGACACCGGCAAAACATAGGAAGGTAATGCCTTTTCTTAAAGAGCAGATCATGAATTGGTATTTAGGGTTTAAAAGTTCCCGGGGCCATCCCCTAAGGGTAAATGTTTAGGCCAAAATAGAAAAAATCCGGTGCAAGGCCAAACATTATCAGGAACGTAAATAATAAACAACTAACTCTCGGGGTTCTCCTCTTCCGGGCCGGCCTCTTCCGGCGCTATGGCCTCCTCCTTTATCAGCTCGTGCATGTATTGATATTTCAGGTGGTCATAAAAGGAATGTTTATCTATCAGCATGGCTACCAGGCTGGCTGCCATACCCGCGAGCATGAGATGAAAGATCACGTTGTGCCGGTCCGTCATTTCCAGCACCAGTATCGCCGAGGTGAAGGGCGTCCGCGTCACGCCTGTCAAAAAAGCTACCATCCCCGAAAGGATCAGCAGGTTGGTATCCGTGGCCGACAGATGCATCCACCCCGACAACGTGGCGCCGATGCTGGCTCCCGCACTGAGGGCCGGCGCAAATACGCCGCCCGATGCACCCGTGGTAAAGGAAAAGATGGGCCCCGCGATCCGCAACAGAGGCATATACCATATATTGTATTTGTCCTGCGTGAACAAGGCCGTCGTCATCAGATCCTTCCCCGACCCCAGCACCCGTTCGTTGATAAAAAAGGCGAGCGAAGCTAACACGAGGGCGCAACCGACGACATAAAGGACATGCTGACGGGTCATACGGAAAGTGTCCTTCCATCGGAACATCTTCAGCATCCATTTGGACATGACGCTCCCCGCCAGTCCGGCCGGTACGGCCACCAGCAGCACGCAAAGGAATATAAAGCCCGAAAGATGGCTGACATCGGGATACCCCAGGTACAGATAGGGTCCCAGCATGGCCTGGGCCGTCAACCCGGCAATGATCACCGCCGTAAACAAGGCCGTCTTGAAATAGCTGATATGCGTACGGGTGAGCTCTTCCACGGCAAAGACGATCCCGCCCAGCGGCGTGTTGAAGGCGGCCGCCAAACCCGCTGCCGCTCCCGTCATGATCATATTCCTTTTGGAGATTCTGGGCCACCAGTCAGGCAGCCATTCGTTGATCTTCCGGAATACGGAACCCGCTATCTGTATGGTAGGTCCCTCCCTCCCGATGACGCCGCCGCCAAAGGCCATGATCAGGCTGGACATGATCTTTACCACGATGATCCGCAGGCTCAGCAATTTACCCACCTTGTCATTGTATTTGGGAGTAGCAAGCTCGATGGCGGCCATCACCTGGGGGATGCCGCTGCCCCTGGAATAGGGGGCCCAACGACGCACCAGCCACCAGGCCGTCAAAAAACATAGCGGGGTGACGATAAAAAACAGCCAGAGATGGGTATGGATGATAAAGGCCGTCCCTTTTTCGGCCAGGGCAAACAGCCGGGTATAAAGCACGGCCGCCAGTCCCGTAATAAGAGAAGCCACCCAGAAAGGAATGGCTTGCAATAAGTTATGTTTTACCCGCTCGTTCCTGATCTTGTCAAAGGCCCCTTTGGCTGCCCCACGGACCTTCGTAAAAAACGCCATACTTATTAGATTAAAATATACGTTATAGAGCTTGCAAAGATAATTCTCTCATTCCGGACGGACCTTATTCTAATGATATTCTAATGTTGAAATCTAAACAGGACGTTGATAAGCTTGGCTTTATAAATTAAAATACTTATTTTACCGACCGGCTTATCTCTATTCACTAATACCCATGAAATTAACCTCGCAAAAACCGTTTGCGTTAACCCATCGGTTTAGGCTTAAGTCGCTCCGCTGGTCGTTGCCCTTCCGCGCGAATTTGGGCAAGTCTCTTCGTATACCTGCAGGTAAGCTCTCACGCCTTCGCATACGCGGTCTCCTGGGTCTGATGGAAAAGATCAAAGCCATCGGCGCCATCCCTTCCATGGGTGATTACGAGAAAAGAAAGCTGGCCATCTTCAACCAGCTGAACTTCTTCCAGCTGCTGACAGGCGTCCTCGTCCCCATCGCAGGCATCATACAAAATCATAAGCTCCCTGCCCTTGTCTGGCTGATAGCCACCATCCCCGCCCTGGTCAGCGTGCTGGTCCTCTGGCTCAACCACCGGCATTATCACTTCCTGGCCCAGCTGGCCTATTTTGCGCTTTATCCGTTTGCCACCAGTATCGTCTACTTCAGCGGGATCAACCTGGGCGTCGAGCTCTCCTTTATCTTATATGGCATCCTCTCCGTATTCTTCCTGCAGGAGCTGGACCAGATGCTCTTCTCGCTGGGATGGTCCATGGTCAGCTATTTTGTGCTGGCAGTCATCTGTAAGAACTATACCTATCAACTGGCCACCGTCAACATCTTCTTTTACTTTTTCAACCAATTGCTGGCCATCGCCTTTATATTCTATGGTCTCTTCCTGATCAAGCGGGAGAATACCGGCTACCAGCACAGCATTTTGCAACAAAAAGAAGCCATCGCCGCCAACGAACGTCTGCTCCTGCGCCAGACGGAAGAGCTCACCGAGCTCAACGCCGTCAAGAACAAGCTGTTCTCCGTCATCGCCCATGACCTGAAGTCTCCCATCTATGCGCTCCGCAACCTCTTCCGCAATATGCAGGAACAGGACCTGCCCGCCACGGAGATCAAGGAACTGGTGCCCGAAGTGGTCAACGAGCTCACGTATACCAGCAGCCTGATGGAAAACCTGCTGCTCTGGGCCCGCAGCCAGATGCAGGCGGACACCGTAAAGCCGCAACCCCTCGATATCTCCGGTCTGATCCATGATGTGGATCGCCTTCTCCAGATACAGGCCAAAGCCAAGGATATAAAGGTGACGCTGCAGCTGGACGAAACCCTCTGCGTATTCGCCGACAAGGACATGATCCACCTGGTGATCCGCAACCTCCTTTCGAATGCCATCAAGTATACGCCGTCCAATGGATCGATCACGCTCCTCGCACAAAAAGTAGCCACGGGCATAAAGATCATGGTAAAGGACACCGGCAACGGTATGGACGAGGAGACGCTGGAAAAGATCAATCAACACAGTTTTTATACCACCAAAGGCACCGCAGGCGAGACGGGGACGGGCCTTGGACTCATGCTCTGCAAGGAATTCCTTTCCCGCAATGGCGGCACCTTGTACATCGAAAGCCAGATCGATAAGGGGAGCACTTTCTCTTTCGTATTGCCGGAGGCCGTATAAACATCTATTCGATAACTTCGCGCGATGAAACTGCAACTCTGGTCCATCGGTAAAGACCACGAAGCATATATAAAGGCAGGAGTGGAAGACTTTACCCGCCGCATCAGCCGTTATTATCCGGTGGAGTGGACCATCCTTTCCCCTCCCCGCAATGCCGCCACGCTCTCCCGGACGGACCTCTCGAAAAAAGAAGGCGAAATGATACTCGACAGACTGGCAAAGGAAGACTACCTCGTAGCCCTGGATGAAAAAGGTAAACAGATGAGCTCCGAAGGACTGGCCCAGTTCATCCAGACCCGCGCCAACGACAGCATCCGCAACCTTATCTTTCTCATCGGAGGGGCCTATGGGTTAGACGAACAGGTACTGCAAAGAGCCCATTACAAATGGTCCCTCTCACAGCTGACGCTGCCCCATCAGCTGGTGCGGCTCGTGCTGGCCGAACAGGTTTACCGCGCCTGCACCATTCAACGCAATGAAAAATATCATCATATATAAAACTAAAACAGTCTGACACTAAGAGTACTCATCAGAAAGTCCTATCTTTAAAAAAAATTCCAATAATCTCCATGTTCACGATCACCTACAGTATTATAGTCCTTACCGCTCTGATATCCGTCACCGCCTTCAACAACCCCCGGATCATGGATGACCTCATTTTCTGGCCCCCGGCTATCAATATACGCCACCAATACTACCGCTTTATCACCTGCGGATTGATCCACGCCGACTTCGTTCACCTGCTGTTCAATATGCTCACCCTTTTCTTCGCCGGCTGCGGATTGGAGCTCTATTACAGAGGGCATCTGGGCCTGCAACATTATTGGTACCTGGTATTGTATGTCAGCGCTGTCATCGTGGCCAATATTCCCTCCTATCTCAAAAGAAGGGATGATTACAACTATCGCAGCCTCGGCGCCTCGGGAGGCGTATGCGCCGTCCTTTTTGCATTTATCCTCATCGCACCCTGGAATCCCGTTTATCTCTATTTCATAAAGATGCCCGCCATTCTTTATGCCGTGCTGTTCCTGGCCTTCACCATTTATATGTCAAAAAGAGGAGGCGACAACATCAATCACGATGCCCATCTTTGGGGCGCCATCTATGGCGTTCTCTTTACCATCGCCCTTCGTCCCGGCATCGTCGGCACATTTATCAACGAGCTGCAGCATCCGCATTTTTAACGCCCGGCTACCCGGGCCGCCCGCTGTCACACCCTCGTCCCCGGTGGGAGCCAGCTGATCTTTAACGCCTGACCGGTATCCGTATTCAGTCGAAACCGGTCGTCGATCCGCATGCCGACCACCCAGATGATCTTCCTGTTCATCTCCAGCACCCAAACCTTTTCCTTCTGGGCAAGCGACAGCTTATTGTCGATGAAAAAACGCGCCAGCTTCTTTTTCTTTCGCATACCCAACGGATAGAAATAGTCGCCGGGACGCCACTTCCGCAACAGCAACGGGAACTGGACAGCCGAAGCATCCAGCCAGGCCACCGACGTCTCCGGAGAAGGCCCGGCTCCCGATACCAATTGCAACCGCAGCTCTCCCCCTTCATAACTTACCCTGCCCTCCGGCGATTCGATCAGCACATGGTTCGCCGGCGCATCTGCCAGCGGCGAAATGATCAGCCAGCTGCGGTCCTTTAAGATCCGATGACTGGCGGAAAGGACATATTTGCCGGAACCACTGTCCAGCAAGGCTATTACCGGCGCCACCTGCTGGGGCGAGAACCCGAATTCATGAATGATCTCATATACCAGCGTGGACAAAGGCCGGGACTTCCGCAGCTTCATCACAGGGATATGCACCTCCTCTCCTTTCCGCTGCAATAATTTAGTTTTATGAAGGTCCACCGCCTGCCGGTATAATGTCTCGATGTCCCTGAACCGCCCGATATTGTCCCCCAAATGCCGCGTCACCCCGGGATACAGGGATTGCAGCATCGGTATCAGCTGATGCCGGAAATGATTCCGGGTATATTTATCCGATGCATTGGAGCTGTCTTCCACCCATTTCAGCTGCCGCTGTGCCGCGAATTGCTCCAGCTGCTCCCGCGTGGCAAACAACAACGGCCGTACCACATTCCCCTGTTTGGGCAGCATGGCCCGCAGTCCTGTAATACCCGTGCCCTTGAAAAAATTCATCAGCAGGGTCTCCACATTGTCATCCAAATGATGCGCCGTAACAACGACGCTGCCGGGACGCACCTCCTCGAACCAGCTATAACGCAGCTCGCGGGCCGCCACCTGTATCGAACAACGATGCTCCGCGGCATATTGCTCCGTATCGAAATGCCGCACCATGATCTCCTTGCCATATCTATGAGCCAGCTCCCGTACAAACGCTTCGTCGCGACCG
>DASZXP010000187.1:0-4395 GCA_035545935.1 Puia sp.
GCGTCAACTTCATGAGCGCCATCGCCAGCGGCCTGTCCATCCTCTTCCTGTTCTGGACCATCACCCACTTCGCCCGGAAGCTCGTCCAAAACCAGCAAACTTCTGTCGAGCCCGATAAACGCCAGCTATTCACCATCATGAGCGCCGGCATCGTCGGCGCCCTGGCCTATACCTTCTGCGATTCCTTCTGGTACAGCGCCGTGGAAGGCGAAGTATACGCCTCTTCGGCCTTTTTCACCGCCATGGTATTCTGGGCTATCCTCAAATGGGAGCACCATGCCGACCAGCCCGGGTCAGATAAATGGATCGTCTTCCTCTTCTATATGATGGGCCTCTCCATCGGCGTCCACCTGCTGAACCTGCTTACCATACCGGCCATCGTCATGGTCTATTATTTCAAACGATTCAAACCCACCACCTGGGGCAGCATCATTGCCTTTGTCACCGGCTGCATACTCACCGGCGTCGTCCAGGTACTGGTCATCCAGTATACCATCAAGGGCGCAGGCGCTTTCGATATCTTCTTTGTCAACAGCCTGGGCCTGCCTTTCTTCTCCGGCTTTGGCCTCTACTTCGCCCTGCTGACAGGCCTTCTTGCCTGGGGCCTCTTATTCAAAAGAGAGACCTTCTCCCAGCTTAAGCTGCGGGTGTGGCTGTCATTGTTCGTGATCATCGTCGCCCTGCCCGTCATCATCAACTCCGCGGGTGGCGGTGGCGGTAAATTCCTCAAGCTCATTGTCATGCTCGGCCTCGCCATACTGGCAGGCTATATCATCAAGAAGGAAGCCCTGCCCAGCTTCAAGCTGGCGCTCTGGTGCTTTGCCTTTATGCTGCTGGGTTATTCCACCTATTTCACCACCCTCATACGCAGCAACGCCGATGTGGCGGTAGATATGTACAATGTCGACAACCCCGTGAGCCTGGTCGGCTATCTCAGCCGTGACCAATATGGCGACTGGCCGATCCTTTACGGTCCGGATTTTCAGGATCGCCCTCCCCGTATAGACGGCGGCCCCCTGTATGTCAAAGGCAAAGAAAAATATGAGGTGGCAGGTAAGATCTTTGCCCAGGACTGGGGCAATACTCCTTCTTCGCATATCTTTCCCCGTATGTGGGACGGTGGCAATGACAGGGGGCAGGTCGATGCCTATCGATCCTTTGGCGGTGTAGCCGATGGCGACAATCCAACCATGGCCAACAATATCAAGTACTTCGTCAGCTATCAGAATGGGGTCATGTTCCTCCGCTATTTTATGTGGAATTTTGCCGGCAAGCAGAATGATCTGCAAGGCTTCGGGAATATACGGGACGGCAACTGCATCACCGGCATCTCTTTTATAGACAATTTTTTACTGGGCGATCAAAGCAAGCTGCCGGACACCATTCATAAGAATAATAAATCCTACAACAGATTCTTTTTGTTGCCCATCATACTGGGTCTGATAGGCATGGTCTTCCAGTACATGCGCAGCACCCGGGATTTCTGGGTGACGGGGCTGCTTTTCTTCTTCACCGGCTTTGCCATCGTCGTCTATCTCAACCAGGCCGGCTTCCAGCCACGCGAGCGTGACTATGCCTATGCAGGAGCCTGTTATGCCTTTGCCATCTGGATCGGGCTGGGCGTCATCTGGGTGAAGGACCTCTTGCAAAAGGCTGCCTTCAAGGGTAAGGAGGATTTGGCCAACTACGCCGCCGCAGGCCTTTGCTTCCTGGCCGTGCCGGTGCTGATGGGCAGCCAGGAGTGGGATGATCATGACCGTAGCAAAAAGACCCTGGCAAGGGACATCGGAAAGGATTACCTGGAAAGCTGTCCGCCCAATGCCATCCTGATCTCCTTTGGCGACAACGATACCTATCCCCTGTGGTATGCACAGGAGGTGGAGGGTATACGCCCCGATGTACGGGTAATGAACTATTCGCTGCTGGGCACGGATTGGTATATCAATCAGCTGCGTTATAAGGTCAACGAGAGCGGCCCCGCCGACGTGCTGTTCACGCCCGAACAGATACAGGGTAATAATCGTGACGCGGTCGTTATTGGCGGCGGCGTCCCCGGTTTCGATCAGAATAAGTATTATGACCTCTACGATATGTTCAAGAATGTAGTGGGCAGCAATGATCCCAAATACACGCAGCAGACGGACGAAGGCGAGACGTATAATTTCCTTCCGGTGAGGAAGCTATCCGTACCCGTGGATCTGAATGTGGTACGCACCAATGGTACGGTCAATGCCGGAGACAGCGTGGTGTCCGAGCTGCATCTGGATATCAACCCCCGAAAGAACTATCTCTTCAAAAACGAGCTGGCTGTACTCGCGCTCATCGCCGCCAATAAATGGCAGCGTCCCATCTGCTTCAACTCTACCTATGAGCTGGAAGACATGGGGCTCGCGAAATACATCCGTCAGGATGGTCTGGCGGGAAGGCTGGTGCCCGTAGAAGGCAAGGACCTGAATATGGGTTTTTACAACAATGACCTGGCCTATAAGAATATGATGACCAAGTTCAGCTTTGGCAACGCGAATAAGCCTGGCGTTTATTATGACGAGGAAAATCGCCGTCATCTGAATACCCTGCGCGCCGCGCACGCCCAGCTGGCCCTGAGCCTCATCGACGACAATAAAAAGGATTCGGCACGCAAGCTCCTGGAGAACTTCGATCACAATGTGCTGGAATCCAATTTCCCTTATGGCATGACCTCCAACAGAGGCAATCAGCACAACAGGATCTCCATGAGCTTCCTGCTGGCATGCTATCGGGCAGGCGACCAGGCGCTGGCGCAGAAAGTAGCAGCTTCGCTGAAGAAAGACCTCACCCAGCAAATGCGTTATTATAATGCGCTGGGAGAACCCATGTCTGATGAGCAGCTGGCGATCAACGCCCAGATGGCCATGCAAAACAAAGGCGGTAATCTCTCCGATAAACAGATAGGTTTTAAAGAGGACATTATCACCACTTACCAGATGCTGCTGCAGATGGCTGATTGGTCAAAACAATTCTCGGGAGCGCCTCCGGCAATAACGCCTAAGGATTAACGCTATCACCCCCATAAGACAACACTCTTACGGGATAAGACAATACGACCCGGTTTGCTAAAACGCAGCCGGGTTCTTTGTTTTTCGCCCCTTCGGACAGCGGACGCGTCCGCTCTATTTCAGTCATTTAGAACCAAATCCATCCGCGCGTTGTTTATTTATGAAGGTGGATTGGCAGCGGGTGGATTATAAATAATTATCTGTAAATTGAGGGAACAGCGTTCCCAACTTTCTAACAAAAAAATATGATAGGATTTCACTTTAGGAACTACGATCCGGACGAGGATGGCAAGCCCAAATTCGACCAGCTGCTGGATGTATTCCTCCAGCTGTTGAGCTATACCAACGGGGACGTGGGGGAAGCATTGCAATGGATGAATCAGCTGGATAAGGAATACCAGCTGACGGATGACGAATATGGAATGGGCGACTTCATCGAAGACCTGAAAGACAAAGGTTATATAGACGAGAACAAGCAAACGGGCGAGATCTCCATCACTCCCAAGACGGAGCAGGGCATACGCCGCCGCAGTCTGGAAGAGATCTTCGGCAAGCTAAAAAAAACCAAACAGGGTAATCACAACACCTTCAAGCCCGGCTCCGGCGACGAGACCAATCCGGAGACAAGACCTTTCCGCTTTGGCGATCAGCTGGAACAGATAGATTTCACCGAGTCCATCCGCAATGCCCAGATCAACCACGGCATCGAAAGCTTTTCCATGCAGGAGGATGACCTCAAGATCAGGGAAACGGATTACAAGGCTCAGACTTCGACGGTACTCATGATCGATATATCCCACTCCATGATCCTGTATGGAGAGGACCGCATCACCCCAGCCAAGAAAGTAGCCATGGCGCTCAGCGAGCTGATCACGACAAAATATCCCAAGGACACCCTGGACATCGTCGTATTCGGCAATGACGCCTGGCCGGTGGAGATAAAGGACCTCCCCTATCTACAGGTCGGCCCCTATCACACCAATACCGTAGCGGGGCTCGAGCTGGCCATGGACATACTCCGCCGCAGACGGAATGCCAATAAACAGATCTTTATGATCACGGACGGCAAACCCACCTGCTTAAAAGTCGGCAAAAGATATTACAAGAACAGCTTCGGCCTGGATAGAAAAATCACCAGCAGGTGCCTGAACCTGGCCGCGCAATGTAAAAAACTGAAGATACCCATCACTACGTTTATGATAGCGAGCGATCCTTACCTGCAGCGTTTCGTGACCGAATTCACCGAGACCAACAATGGGAAGGCATTCTTCGCCTCACTGGACCATCTGGGAGCATTTATTTTCAGGGATTTTGAAAGCGGCAAAAGAAAGACCGTTTATTAATCGCGAAACAACCATAC
>DASZXP010000188.1:0-9505 GCA_035545935.1 Puia sp.
TATCTATTGACAATGTAAATTTACATGAGCTGGAGGAGCGTCACATTCAAATGGACGTGCTTCGCCTGGACAAGCTGCATCCCGTCATTTCCGGGAATAAATGGTTCAAGCTAAAAGAATATCTCGCCATCGCCATCCATGAAGGCCGCCGCCACCTGGTCACTTTTGGCGGAGCATGGTCCAATCACATCATTGCTGCCGCCTGCGCCGCATCATACGCCGGTCTACGCTCCACCGGCATTATCAGGGGTGAAAGACCGGCCAACCCTTCCCCCACGCTCCACGGCGCGGAAGAATATGGCATGGAGCTCGTCTTCATCAGCCGGGAAGCCTACAGGCAAAAGGAAGAGCCCGCATTCCTCGCCGACCTGACAGCCCGCTACCCTCATGCAATCATCATTCCAGAAGGCGGGGCAGGCGAGCCGGGCATCAAAGGCAGCATGGATATACTACGGGAAATAGACAGCCGTCCCTACACTCATATCCTGTGCGCCGTCGGCACCGGCGCCACTTACAAGGGGCTGAAGGCAGCGGCAGCACCCGGACAGGAAGTGATAGGCATTTCCGTATTGACGCCCCCCTATCATTTTGGAGGATATGCGCGGCATACCCCTGAACTGCTGGATTTTATCAATAGCTGGTACCGCACCACGGGCATACCTTCGGACATCGTCTATACGGGGAAGCTGTTCTATGCGGCGCTGGATATGGTTCGTAAAGATCTTTTCCCAACAAACGCTCGTTTATTATTGATACACAGCGGAGGATTGCAGGGCAATCGGTCGCTCCCGCCCGGAACGCTTGATTTCTGAGCTCTTCGGAAATACCCGGCCCCAAATTTGGTTGTAAATAGTCTTTTTGTAAAACATCTTTGTAAAAGATTCGTTATGCCTGGTATGCGCAGGATCCTGGTCTTTTTGTTCATAAGTCTCTCTTTTTCATCCATGGTCTGGTCCCAGGATACCCTTCCCAGATTCACCGTCACCGCCAAAGGCCCCGGGAAGATACTTGTCAGCTGGCACAATCGATATCATAACGTTTCCCAGATCAGCATCCAACGCAGCACCGATAGCCTTAAATACTTCACTACGCTCCTTACCGTTCCGGACCCGACCCTGCCCGAGAATGGAGCCATGGACAATAAAGCCATCCATCCTAATTTTTACTACCGGCTCTTTATCGTCCTGGAGGAGGGAAAATATCTTTTTACATCCTCTCATAAACCCCAGACCAATACCGGGGTCACCCCGGCGGCGCAAAAGGAGGACCTTGACGAATCCGATGCGATCCTGACCCGAAGCGACCAGCGCCTGGTCTATGCTGACCCCAAAGGCAAACCGCAGATAAAAAGCCCTTCCATGATAAAGGGGGGACTCCGTGAAATAGACGTACAGCACACGGTGTATATCAAAAAAGGAGATGCCATCATTGGACAGATACCCGGCAACAGGATCCGTGCTTTCCGGGACTCCCTGCTGGCAAAGACAAAGGATACCCTCGTCTTCATCGATGGGGACAGCGTACAGATCAGGCCCTTTGTTCCCAAAGAGACATACCGCACCTCTCCCTATGTATTCACCGGCAAATACGGAAATATACACCTATCCCTACCCGATGCGGCGAGAAAACATTACGCCATCAAATTCTATGACGACAACAGTAAATTGCTGTTTGAGCTATCCTCCATTAAAGCGCCCAGCCTCATCGTGGATAAAAGTAATTTCCTGCATTCGGGCTGGTTCCGGTTTGAACTATACGAGGATGGGCAGCTGAAGGAAAAAAATAAGCTGTTTATTCCAAAGGATTTCTAGCCCCGGCAGATCATTCCGAAAGCCTGAGCTCCACGTCAAAGACCTCTTCAAACCGGCGCCGGACCTCTTCTTTGACCTCTTCCATCGGCAGTGCGCGCCCCAGCTCCTTTTCCAGTGAGGTCACCTGCTTATCCTGTATGCCGCAGGGAACGATGTCCCCAAAATAATCCAGGTCCGTATTTACATTAAAGGCAAACCCATGCATGGTGATCCACCGGCTGCAGCGAACCCCTATGGCGCAGATCTTACGTTCTCTCCCTTTTACACCGGGCTCTATCCATACCCCCGTCTCCCCGGGACTTCTGTCGCCCTGAACGCCATAGGTCCTCAATACCAGGATAATGACCTCTTCCAGGTTACGCAGGTACTTCCCGATGTCCGTATAGAACCTCTCCAGGTCCAGGATGGGATAGCCCACTATCTGCCCCGGCCCGTGAAAAGTGATGTCCCCGCCCCTGTTGATCTTGAAAAAAGCAATGCCCTTTTTCTTCATATTGTCTTCGTCGATCAGCACATGCTCCATATGCCCGCTCTTGCCTAGTGTATATACGGGGGGATGCTCTACAAAAAGAAGATAGTTGGAAGTGGCCAGCGCGCTGGTCCCCACAGCTTCGGGATAGTCTGTCTGCCGTCCCTCCGGCAAATCGGTCAGCCTCCGGAGCTCCGTCTTGATCCGGACATTCTCCTGCAGCAGCGACTCCTGGTAGTCCCATACCTGCTTATACTCCGCCCGTCCCAGGTCCTTGAAAAACACTTCTTGCATGGATGCAATGTACGATTTCCCCGGGGAATGCTACCTTTGCCCCATGAACAACCGGGAATTGGACAAAGAGCTGGAAGAAAGCCTGCCGTCAGACAGTTCGGAAGAATTGTACGAGCGACTGAACCTGAAAGTGGACAAGGGACAGGAACCGCTCCGTATCGACAAATTCCTGTCGCGGCGTATCGAGAACGCCTCCCGCAACAAGATCCAGAAAGCATTGGAGGCCGGTATGGTGCTGGTCAACAACAAACAGGTACAGCCTAACTATAAGATCCGCCCGCAGGACGAGATCATCATGTACTCCGAAAAGGAAGCCCCCGGGGAAGAGATCATCCCTGAAGAGATGCCCCTCAACATCCATTATGAGGACGAAGAGGTGCTCATCATCAATAAACCTCCGGGACTGGTCGTACATCCCGCCAGCGGCAACTACTCCGGGACCCTGATCAATGGCGTGGCCTGGTACCTGCAACAGAAGGACCATGCCATCAACGAGACCAACCTGCCCCGCTTTGGTCTCGTGCACCGCATCGACAAGAACACCAGCGGACTCATGGTCCTGGCCAAGACGGAAAAAGCCGTTCGCAGCCTGGCCAAACAATTCTTCGACCACACCGTCAAACGGCAATACATGGCCCTGGTATGGGGCGATCTTGTCGAAGAGAATGGCACCATTGTCGCCCACGTGGGAAGACACCAGCGCTTTCGCAAGCTATTCGACGCCTATCCCGACGGGGAGCATGGCAAGGAAGCCATCACTCATTATAAAGTATTGGAAAGATTCGGTTATACCACCCTGGTACAATGCGTGCTGGAGACAGGCCGCACTCACCAGATACGGGT
The DNA here is from genome assembly GCA_035545935.1 of Puia sp. Taxonomy (GTDB): domain Bacteria; phylum Bacteroidota; class Bacteroidia; order Chitinophagales; family Chitinophagaceae; genus Puia. The sequence goes on from DASZXP010000188.1 coordinate 3,418, forward strand.
ACACATGCAGCATATAGGACATCCCCTCTTCAACGACGACACCTATGGCGGAGATAAGATCGTAAAAGGCACCGTATTCAGCAAATACCGGCAGTTCGTGGATAATTGTTTCGCCATCTGCCCGCGCCACGCCCTGCATGCCAAGACCATCGGATTCACTCATCCCGGAACGGGAAAAGAGGTCCTTTTCGAAAGCGAACTGCCCAACGACATGCAACAGCTCATCGAAAAATGGAGGGGCTATATAAGCCACCGGCCTATCTAGGGAAGCTCATCTTATAATCCACGCTGACCTTACCCCGGGAAATATCGTCTAATTTCCCTTTCAATAATTTCCGTTTCAGGGGCTTTAGATAGTCGATGAAGAGCTTGCCTTCGATGTGATCGTATTCGTGCAGGATGATACGGGCGGTGATCCCATTGAAGGTCCTTGTATGAGGTTCGAAATGCTCATCCACATATTCCATCGTCACTTCCTCGTTGCGATAAATATCTTCTCTTATTTTGGGAATGCTGAGACATCCTTCGTTATAGGCCCATTCCACGCCATTCAATTTGGCGATATGCGCATTGATGAACACTTGCTTGACGCCGGGACCGTCGGGATATTTATCCTTCTCATCCTCATCCAGGTTCTCGAAGATCTGGGTGGAATCCACTATAAAAAGACGTATGTCCCGGTTGATCTGTGGCGCAGCCAGACCGACGCCGCTGCTGTAGTACATCGTCTCCCACATATCCTCTATCAATTTTTGCAGACCAGGATAGTCCGGTGTAATGTCCTTGCCTACCATACGCAGGATCGGATCGCCGTAAGCTACAATCGGTAAAGTCATATTGAGCGCAATTTAATCGAAAAATATAAAATACTTATTTCCCGGCGGGCAGCCCTGTCATCCTCTGACCCGCTCCAGGTACTCCTGCAGCATGATCGTGGCGGCGATCTCATCTACCAACGCCTTGTTCTGCCGCTGTTTTTTCTTCAGCCCCATATCGATCATCGCCCTGGATGCCATTTTGGAAGTATACCGCTCGTCCACGGTGAGCAAAGGTATTCCCGGGAACTCCTTCTGCAGACGCACGAGCAATTCTCTTACCAATGGAGTGGCATGGGTGTCGCTGTCATCCCAGTTCTTTGGTTCCCCTACCAGCAACAGCTCCACCGTCTCCTTTTTGAAATAATCTTTTAAGAACGCTATCAGCTTAGGCGATTCCACGGTAGTCAGCCCGCTGGCAATTATCTGCAGGGGGTCCGTCACCGCGATACCGGTACGCTTGAGGCCATAGTCTATTGCCATGATACGGGGCATGCTAACGATTGTTTTGAATGAATGCTTCAGGTGAACAGGCCGGCAGCACGGGGCTCGAAGCCTCGTCCAATCCACCCGCACGGGTGACAAAATAATCCAGCTTATGATGCAGGGCTGTATAATATTGTAATGCCAGGTCCATATCGTCTATCCGGGAATGCAGGGCATCTACCGTAATAGCATGACCGATGTCGATGACCTGTACGTCCGCCAGCAAGGCGGCCAAAAGCTCCTTCGCCTTTACAGTCCCATAGGCTTTCGTTAACCAGTAACCGGCCACTTGCACGGTATAATTCGTTATAAAAGCCTGTACCCTGCCCTTTACCGCCCACTCCAGCAGCTGGCGGGCGGCCCTGTCCTTTTTTATGGCAAAGTCCAGCAGCACATCCGTGTCTAAAAAGATCCTAAACGCCATATCTTGCCTCCTTATAGGAATTCCCGCCTTGTGGCACGTCCACCTCCGGTCCTTCCAACCCATCCACCAGGTCTACGATGCTTTTCCGCTGCAAGGGCTTTGTCACCGTTCTAAAATAGCTCTCCACCAGCTCGGATACGCTCATCTGTTTGCTGGCGGCATATGCCTTCATGGATTCCACCAATTCAGCATCGATAGTAAGGTTGAGACGCTCCTTCATGGCGCAAATATACGCATAAATTTAAATTATGCGTATAAAAAATGTTTCAGGCAGAGGTCGGCAATGACAAAAACGGCAAAAACGACGCTGGCGATCCCATTGGCGGTCATAAAAGCCAGGTTTACCCGGCTCAGGTCATTGGGTTTGACTAGGATATGCTGATAGATCAGCATTCCCATAAAAACGGCTATCCCGCCCCAGTACAGCCAGCCAAAGCCTCCATATATGCCGGCGGCCACCACACAAAGGGAGCTCAGCACATGCAATAGTTCAGAGACCCTAAGAGCCTTGGCCTTTCCCAGCCAGGAAGGCATGGAATACAGGTTTTGGGTCCGGTCGAACTCCTCATCCTGGAGGGCATAGATGATGTCGAAGCCGCTGACCCAGAAGATGACGGCAAAGGAAAAAAGCAGGGGCAGCAGGGCAAAATGACCCGTGACAGCCAGGTAGGCGCCGATGGGCGCCAGGGACAGCCCTACGCCGAGCACGAGGTGACACAAAGGAGTAAAGCGCTTGGTATAGCTATAGCCCAGCACGACGGCCAGGGCGACAAAAGAAAGGGCAAAACAGAGGGGGTTGATGAACCAGGTGCAGACGATGAATGCCAGACAGCTGAAGATGACAAAGCGCAGGGCGCTGTTCCTGGAAATGATGCCGGCCGGTATCTCGCGGATAGCTGTCCTGGGATTGAGAGCATCCCATTTCGCATCCAGCCAGCGGTTGAAGGCCATGGCGGCGCTTCGGGCAAAGATCATGCAGGCGATGACCAGGACGAAACGTACCAGCAGCTCCTGCGTAATACCGAAAGACCAGCCTGTTGCTCCATCCGTCCCCCTCCAATGTTTAACAAACCCGCCACCGAATACCCCCAGAAAAAACCCGATCATCGCGAAGGGCATGGCGAAAATGGTATGGGAGAAGCGTATCAGGCTCAGGTAGCTCTTCACTTTACTCATAATGTATCGAATCTATAGTTTCTTGTCAGTTCCCACAGGACAATACCCGCGGCAATGGAAATATTCAACGAATGTTTCATCCCCCACTGGGGTATCTCGATGCTGCCGTCACAAAGCTTCAGGGCTTCCTCCCCTACACCGCTGACCTCATTCCCGAATACAACAACCGTCTTTCCGGAATGTTGACGGGCCATGTCCTGCAACGGCAGGCTGTTCTCTACCTGCTCGACGGCAAACACCTGGTATCCTTCTTCCTTCAGCTCTCTCAACGCCTCCCGTATTTCTGGGAAATACTTCCATTCTACTGTTTCGGTGGCCCCCAGCGCCGTCTTGTTGATGTCCCGGTGCGGAGGCTGCGGCGTATAGCCACAGAGATAAATCCCCTGGATGAGAAAGGCGTCCGCCGTCCGGAATACGCTTCCCACGTTGTGCATGCTGCGGATATTATCCAGAACGACCACCACCGGCATTTTCGCCGATCGGCGAAACTCATCCACCGACAGCCGGTTCAGCTCATCCATACCCAGTTTGCGCATGCGCAAATGTACATTACCTTTACCTAACGAACCAAAGGTTCGTTGTCCGATGGACAGACATTAAACAAAAACTAGCGCATGAGAAAACAATTCCTGTTTCTGGGACTGCTGGCCTTATCCATCCGGCTGTTCGCACAAGACGAAAAAACAGACAACGCCACTATTGAAAAGATACGACAGGAAGGTCTCCGGCATTCACAGGTGATGGACATCGCCTTTCATCTCACCGACGCCAGCGGTTCCCGGCTGACAGGCTCGCCCGGCTTCAACAGGGCCGCCGACTACGCCAAACAACAGCTTACCCAATGGGGATTGACGGGCGCTACCCTGGACCCCTGGGGCGATTTCGGCAAAAGCTGGGAGCTGAAGAAATCCTATCTGGCCATGACAGCGCCTTATTACAAGCCGCTGATCGCCTTTCCCAAAGCCTGGTGCGACGGCACAAAAGGCCCCGTATCGGCACAGCTGCTGCTGATCACCGCCACGGACTCCACCGGCCTGGAAAAATACAGGGGCCAGCTGGCAGGTAAGATCCTCATCCCCGATGTCACCGAAGTCTATCAGCAAAGCTTCAAACCCGATGCCACCCGTCGCACCGATGCGGAGCTGGATACCATGGCCGCGGCCATGATGCGTCCCGTCGATACGGCCGGGATACGTCGCAGACGTCAGCAATTCGCACGCAACGGCAGCATTACCATGATCGGCGCGCTCAAGAACATGGCTATCCGGGAAGGAGCCGTCGCCATCCTGAGCCAGACATCCCGCGGTCATGACGGAACGATCTTTGTCCAGGGCGGCGGCCCTTACCAGCTGTCCTCGCCGGCCAATTTCCTGGACATCGTCCTGGCCATGGAAGACTATATGACCATCGTCCGGTTGTTAAAGGCCGGCACATCCGTGACCCTGGACGCGGATGTACAAACAAAATTCTACACGGACGACATCAAAGGATACAATGTCATAGCCGAGATCAAAGGCACGGACAAAAAACTCAAGGACGAAGTGGTCATGCTGGGCGGACATCTCGATTCCTGGCACAGCGCCACGGGCGCCACCGACAATGCAGCCGGCTGCACCGTCATGATGGAGGCCGTCCGGATCCTGAAGACTCTCGGCATCCAGCCCCGCCGTACCATTCGCATCGCACTGTGGAGCGGTGAAGAAGAAGGACTGCTGGGCTCACGCGGCTATGTAAAAAAGACCTTCGCCGATCCAGCCACCATGCAGCTCCTGCCTGCCCATGAAAAATTCGCCGGCTATTTCAATATCGACAACGGCACGGGCAAGATCAGGGGCATCTACCTCCAGGGCAACGAAGCCTGCCGTCCCATCTTTACGCAGTGGCTCCAGCCTTTTCACGACCTGGGCGCCACCACCGTCACCATCAGCAACACCGGAGGCACGGATCATCAATCCTTCGATGCGGTGGGCCTGCCCGGCTTCCAGTTCATCCAGGATGAGATCGAATACAGTACCCGTACGCATCATACCAATATGGATACATATGACCATCTGAGGGAAGACGATCTAAAGCAGATAGCGACCATCGTTGCGGCTTTTGTATACGATGCGGCGCAGCGCGACGAAAAGCTGCCGCGTAAACCTCTGCCGCAACCCAGACAGGGCGGAAGGTTCTAAGAAATTTTCTTCTTAGTAAAAAATAAAGATTGACGCCTGTTATACTAGTTTAATAACGGGCTTTTTTCATTTTTTCAATCTTGACTATATAGGTAAATTTGTCCTGAACCTTATCGATAGTTTTATGAGCCATTTTACCGACACCTATGAGATAGTAAAGCAAATAACCCCCGAAGGTGTCAATTTCTTTTTTGTGAGCTTTGGGGAACGAGAGATTATAAAAGTCGTGCGGTACTCATACATCACGGACTTTCAGGGAATGTATCTATATAACCTTGGATTTGGCGACTATAATTACAGAGCACGTCTGTATTCCGATGATAGTGTGGCTAACAACGGCGACCCGTATAGCGTCTATCATACAGTCCTGGCTACCATCCCCTGTTTCTTCCAGATATATAAAGATGCAATGTTGATGGTACAGGGTAGCGACAGTACGCTAAAATTTGGGGAAGACTGCCGCATCATCTGTACCCGAAAATGTCCATTGGATACATGCAAAAAAGCGCATAGGCGGATCAGCATCTATAGACATTATGTTGATAAACATTTCGAAATGCTGGTGCGGGATTACGAGTTTTTCGGCAGCTTTAAATCTTTTGAAAATCAACTACTTATTGAAGATTATATAAAAGACAAAAGATACCTGACCATCCTCTTAAAAAAACGTAAATTTACTATATGAAAAGCAGTGAAGACAAAAAGAAACTGACACCGGAAGAAAGAGCCAAACTGATAGCCGAAGCCATGGCTGCAGCCAGGGGCAAAGAGATATTCCCAGAAAGTATGGCCGAAGCCAGAAAATTCGCAGAGCACCTTAAAAATGCCAAATTCGCTCCCGGTCTGAAGTGGTAACATAACTTTCCACCAACTTATCCCCATACAAAAAGCCTCCCCATCCATTTGTGGAGGCTTTCTTATTTTTGTCACCCCATGGCAAAATCCAGCGCAGATACTCCTCTCATGCAGCAGCACCGGGCCATCAAACAAAAATACCCCGATGCCGTTCT
>DASZXP010000189.1:0-79806 GCA_035545935.1 Puia sp.
CCAGGAAGGGTTGCAAAAGATCTCTCCCTCCCGCCAGCACTTTCATGGAGAGACGTTGATCGAAAAAAGCTCGGGCCAGCCTGCCCGCTATGAGGTGACAACGATCGATCATTCAGGGACCCATCTCTGGATCGGCACATATGGCAATGGCTTTTTTGCAAAATCCCTTCGTTACGACAGCCTTCACCAATATCTTCTCACGCATACGGGCAATGATACCTGGGCCAACTTTGTCTGGAATATACGGCAGATCAATGAAGACACGCTTTGGGTGGGAACACAGATCGGACTGTTCTGGTATTGTCTCTCCTCTCAAAAATGCGGCCGGCTGCCCATGCGCCCGGACAAACCAACCGCACTGGACTCCGTAGCCATCACCACGCAATTCTATGATGACAATGGATCTGTTTGGATGGGCATGGGTAAAGGGAAGGGGCTCTGCCGTTGGGACATCGAAAAAAAACGCTTTCATTACTATCCGGGCAACGATCCGCACGCCTATCCGTTACGCTATCCCACACATATCGCAGGCGATGCGCACGATGGTCTTTGGTTCGTCAGCGATGCCAGTCCAAAACTGATCCATTGGAGCCGTAAGACGGACAGCTTCCAGGTAGTGAGCCTGCCCGCCACCCTCCGGGATCAACTGGGCAATCTTAGCAGCATCTATTGCGACGACGATTCCATTCTCTGGCTGGGCTCTGTCACCAGCGGACTGGTGCGGTACAATTATTCCGGGGGAACAGCCACCCTCTATGGGCACGAACAGGGATTGGTCAATAGTCATATCAGCAGTATCTACAATGATCACCATGGAAGGCTCTGGCTGGCAACGGAAGGAGGGCTCACCTGCTTTTACCTGTCGACGGGCAGCTTTGTCAATTATTCGACCAAGGATGGATTGCCCGTCACTTATCCTACCTCCGACTTCTATTTCGACATCCGCGACAGACGTCTGTATTCCGGTGGGCATGGCAGCTTCTTTTACTTTTTCCCCCATCTGATATGCTCTTCCGCTACGCCACCCAGGACCATGATCACAGGTCTGCGGACGGACGGTAACAACGTCATGGTGCAGTATGCCGCCATAGACCTTACGGATGGACACGGCACCCGCTATGCCTATCAGCTGCAGGGTATGGACACGGGCTGGATCATGGTGGGCCATCAGCGCCAGATCAATTTCAGCCATCTGAGCCCTGGTTCCTATACATTCATGGTGCATGCCGCGGGGGCCGATGGCGAATTCTCCAGACAGACGGCCAGCGTTAGCTTCCGGATACCTACGCCTTTCCTTCATTCCTTTGGATTCTATGCATTGCTGCTGCTGGCCCTTGGAGGATTGGCCTGGCTGTCCTACAGCTATAGACAAAAACAGCGGAGCCGTACCCGCCAGATACGCAGCGAGATCTCCAGGAACCTCCATGACGAGGTGGGCGCCAATCTCACCAATATCAGCCTTAGCAGCCTGCGGGCCAGACAACAGCTGAACAATACAAAAGAGGTCGGCCAGCTGCTGGAAAGCATTTACCAGGACAGCCAGACGGTATCCGAAGCCATGCGGGACATCGTATGGAGCATCGATCCGGCCATCGACACGCTGGGAGACGCCCTGCCCCGTATGCTGCATTATGCCACCCGGCTGCTGGAAGCCAATAAGATCGAGCTGCATGCGGAGATCCCGGCTGCGGTGGAAGATATCAAGCTGTCCATGAAACAACGCCGGGATGTTTATCTTATCTTTAAAGAGAGTATCAACAACATGGCCAAACATTCCAACGCCACACAAGCCTTTATCCAGCTGGCATCGGCCGCCAATACGCTGATCATGACCATTTCCGACAACGGCTCCGGGTTCGATGCGGGAGCTATCCGTGGAGGCAACGGACTCCGTAACATGCGGGAGAGGGCCCGGAACCATGGATGGCAGCTGGAGGTACAGTCCGGAGCGAAGGTGGGAACCACCGTCACATTACACGCGGATATAGCATAAACATGCTATAAGGATATAACACTACCCGCATTAATTTTAGGTATGGCTGTATCTATCGTCATTTTTGAAGACAATACCCGGCTGCGTGAATCGCTTACCATACTGCTCGATGGTGTGGAAGGTTATACCGTAACGGGTGGGTATGACAACTGCGCCCAGGCAGCCGCCGTCATCGGACGGCACAAACCGGACATCGTGATCATGGATATCGGCATGCCCGAAGTGGACGGCATCGAAGGACTGCGTATCATAAAAGAAAAATACCCCGAGACACATATCATTGTCCATACGGTGCTGGAGGAAGAGGACAAGCTGTTCGAATGTCTTTGTGGCGGAGCCAACGGATATATACTCAAGAACAGTTCCTTTGTCCATCTGCTGGAAGCCATCGACAATGTCCTCCATGGCGGAGCGCCGTTGTCTCCCTCTATTGCCAAAAAAGTCTTGCAATCCTTTACCCAGACCGGGCAGGTCCGTCTGCAATACCATCTTACAGAAAGGGAGAAAGAAGTGCTCAAGCTATTGGTAAAAGGATTTAGCTATAAAATGATCGCGGCCAATTGTCATATCAGTCTCGACACCGTGAGAGGTCATATCCGTAACATCTATTCCAAGCTCCATGTCAATTGCGGCCGCGAGGCGGTAGCCAAAGCACTGCGGGATCGTATCGTTTAGCTGTCAAATCCCGCCGATGGGAAGATAGCATTGTTATGTCATTGACATTCGCATGCTATCCGGATATATTTGCGGAAAGCAAGTTATGATAAACACACCCAAACGAACCAACAGTTCGTCGTCCAAAGGACAGACATCAAATGCCCGCCGAGGGTTTCTCACGAAGATCGCCGCTGCCACTACCGCATTCGGTATTACTTCCATCGTCAAACCCTTCCAGCTGAACGCAGCTCCTGTCGTCCATTCGGAAGCGCCCTCCGTCGGTTACGACGACGCCGATGCCTGGTTCAAACAGATCAAAGGCAAACATCGCATGGTCTTCGACGTACCTCGCCCACACGAGATCTTCCCTTTCGCGTGGCCAAAGGTTTTCCTCCTGACCAACGCCGGTACAGGCACTCCTGAAAAAGACAACAGCGCTGTCGTCGTATTCCGGCATGAAGGCATACCGTATGCATTCGAGGACAGGCTCTGGGCCAAATATAAATTCGGCGAGACATTCAAGATAGACGATCCCGTCACCAAAGCGCCGTCGGTACGCAACCCTTTCTGGAAACCAAAACCCGGCGACTACAAAGTCCCCGGCATCGGCAATGTCGACATCGGTATCGACCAGCTGCAGGACAGTGGCGTGCTATTCTGCGTGTGCGATATAGCCATGACAGTATACAGCACCGTTATCGCGCAAGGCATTAACCAGGACCCCACCGAAGTAAAAAAAGACTGGCTTTCCGGTCTCCTGCCCGGCGTACAAGCCGTTCCGTCCGGCGTATGGGCCGTAGGACGCGCCCAGGAGCATGGCTGTAACTATTGTTTCGTTGGGTGATGCGATACCTGGTCTTCATTCTTTTTCTCGGTTGTTCTTCCCCATCGGGGAAGAACAACTTATGGCATCCTCCCGATGCCATCCCCCCTTCTCCCGAAGGCGAGCTCATCCGGTATGGCCGCGAGCTGATCGTCAATACCTCCCTTTACCTGGGACCGAAAGGAAGCGTCGCCGCCATCAGCAATGGCATGAATTGCCAGAATTGCCACCTGGATGCAGGCACCCGCGCCTGGGGCAATAACTACAGTGCTGTATTTTCTACCTATCCGAAATTCCGTGACCGCAGCGGCGCCATCGAGTCCATCTACAAAAGGATCAATGATTGTATCCAGCGGAGTCTCGACGGGCAGCCATTGGATACCACCGGCCGGGAGATGCAGGCCATCTATGCCTATATGAAGTGGCTGGGCAGGGACGTCCCAAAAGGTTCCCGTCCATCCGGGGTCGGCATATCCGAACTTCCTTGTCCCGACAGGGCGGCTGATACGCTCAGGGGGTCGGTGGTATATACAACCAAATGCGCCCGTTGCCATGGCCCACAGGGCGCCGGTATGCTCTATCCGGACAGCTGTCATTATATCTACCCTCCTCTTTGGGGGCCCCACAGCTACAATACAGGCGCCGGCCTCTTTCGTCTCAGCCGTCTGGCAGGATATGTAAAGGATAATATGCCCTTTGGCCTGGCAAGTCATAATGCTCCTCAGCTGACGGATGCGGAAGCCTGGGATGTAGCCGCCTACATCAATTCACGCCCCCGTCCTGAAAAGACCTTCCCGGCGGACTGGCCGGATCTTTCCCGCAAACCTTTTGATCATCCTTTTGGGCCTTATGCCGATAGTTTCTCTGAAGTCCAACATAAGTACGGGCCCTTCGGGCCTATCAAAGCGGTCTTAGCTCGTAAACCCACCGCCCGCTGACCGTCCTCATTCGGCTGTTATTTTAATTTTATCAATTACTCTCCCCGTCGTACTTCGCCTGCGCAGTGTTAAATTTGAATACCAAAACCCTCACATGATCTGGTACGAAAATGAAGTGCAACGCCTGGAACAGGAAAGAGCCAGCCTGGAATATGATCCTAAAATGATCTTCTATGGCAGCAGCTCCATCAGGCTTTGGGAAACACTAAACGAGGACTTTAAAGAATACCAACCCGTCAATCTGGGTTTTGGCGGCTCGACGCTGGCGGCCTGTGTATGGTTCTTCGACAGACTGCTGACATCCTATCGCCCCAGCTCGATCATCGTCTATGCCGGCGACAATGACCTGGGAGACGGCAGACACCCGGAAGAAGTGTTTATCTTCTTTCAGCAGCTGGTGGCGCGTACCCGTCGCCATTTCGGAGATATCCCACTGGCCTTTATCTCCATCAAGCCCAGCATCACCCGCTGGAACATCGTCGACAGCATTCGCTATACCAACACCCTCATAGAAAAAGAGATCCAACGCCAAGGCAACCATTTGCACTACATAGATGTCTATCATAAGATGACGGACAATGCAGGGTACCCTAAGAGAGAATTCCTGGACCCGGATGGATTACATATCAGTACGAAAGGCTATGCTTTATGGAAGGATATCATACGGCAACAACTATCCACCATCATCCGATGAACCGAGAATATCATAAGTGGTTTAGCCCCTCCCTCCAGCGGGACATGGAATTGCTGGTCTTTGGCGAGGCCGGCGAGCCTGTCTTATTCTTTCCCACCCGAACGGCCCATTTCTACGACTACGAGGACTGGCAGGTCATCGACGCCATGCGAAAGAAGATAGAAAGCGGACAGATACAGGTATATTGTCTGGACAGCATCGATAAGGAAAGCTTTTACGCCCGGGAGATCCCGCCCGCCCACCGGATCCTCCGGCATCTTCAGTATGAACAATATCTTATACGGGAAGTGGTTCCCCTGGTGCACCAAAAGAACGCTTCCCAAACCCTGGTAGCGGCCGGCTGCAGCCTGGGCGCCTATCACGCAGCCAACATCGCCTTTAAATATCCTACCATCTTCCACAAAATGGTGGGACTCAGCGGACGCTACGATCTCACCACCACCATGCCGCATTTCGACGACCTCTTCGATGGCTACAGGGATGAAAATATCTATTACAATATGCCCGGTCAGTTCATACCCAATCTGTATGACGAACACCTGATACGCCTGATCAAGGCGCTGGAGATCGTCTTTGTAGTAGGGGAGAAAGATGTCTTTTTGGAGAATAACCAGTCCCTCAGCAACGCCCTCTGGAGCAAAGGCATCTGGAATGCGCTGCATCTATGGGATGGGGAATCCCATAAAGCCCGCTATTGGAAACATATGGTGCAACTGTACCTCTGAGGCGGTCGCCCCTCTCACTTTTTGGACACTTCCACGCTCCATTCGTTCCCGCTGCCCACCTTATGCACTTCCGCAAAGCTCCCCTGGTTCAGCGCAAAGGACAATTGCAGCAGGCTGTTCAGATACGCCAGCGGCTTCCCTAACCCCACGGCCCCGAAGGTGGCGCTATACGGCATATCTCCCTCATAGACGGCCTGCCCCTGGTGCAGGATCTTCACATGCAGCTGGTCCCCAAAGGAAAGCTTCAATTCCGCAAAAAGATCACCGGGTATATTGGTCCATATATTCCCGTATTGTACGTCCAGCACGGGTATCGTCCCCTTGATCGCCTTTCCTTCCAGCACGGCTTTCTGATAAGGGATCGAAACTACTTCCTGCTTTGGGAGCAAGGGCCCCACCTGTTCGAAGCTGATCACCCCCGCGGCAAGACGCGCTCCCGTATAAGCATACACGTCGCGACCGTGAAAAGTATAGGACTCCTGCGAACCCTTTCTACGATTGACATGCTCGTCTATTTCCCGTATCTCTGCAATCCCCAATGCTTCCGCCACCAGGGTCAGCGTGCCATTGTCCGGCGTGACGATGAACTGTCCCGTACGGGTCTTCAGGACGACGGATTTTCGTTCCGTACCCACTCCCGGGTCGACCACGGATACAAAGACAGTTCCCGCGGGCCAATACGGAACGGTCTGCCTCAATCGATAAGAAGCCTCCCATATGTTATAGGCAGGTATCTCATGGGTGAGATCGAACAGCTTCAGGTCGGGCGCCACGCCGATGGCTACCCCTTTCATCTCGGACACCGCGCCATCCTTAAGACCGAAGTCCGTCTGGAATACCACTACCTTATTCTGTCCCCGGGCAAGATTGATCATCAGGGAAAACACTAAGAAAATGATAAAACGCCGCATTATCTGTTTTTTTCAAATATAATCCAATCACGGGTGAAATTATTACATTCGTCCCCTAATCACATGTTATGCGTAAAATCATTCTATCCTTTATTGCCTTGACTTCTGTCGCCCTCTCATCCAGCGCACAGATCAATGCCGCCCTGATGCGATATCCGGATGTCTCTGCCACGCAGATCGTCTTCACCTATGCCAACGATCTCTGGGTAGTGCCCAAAGAAGGAGGAAAGGCCCAACATCTCAGCTCGCCCGCGGGTGTCGAGATCTTCCCTAAATTCTCTCCCGATGGTCATACCATTGCCTATACAGCCGACTACGATGGCAGCAACTCTGTCTATACCATACCCACGGAAGGAGGACCCGCCAGCCGTCTGACATGGCATGGATCACTGGAAAGAGTCGTAGACTGGTATCCGGATGGCAAACACCTCCTCTTCGCCTCCGGCAGGGATGCGGGACGCGAACGCTTCGACCAGTTCTTCAAGATCGATATAGCCGGGGGCGCCGCACAAAGGCTCCCCCTCCCCTACGCGGAGTTCGGCTCTCTCTCTCCGGATGGGAATCAGCTGGCTTTTGTTTTCAAATCTCAGGTATTCCGCAACTGGAAGCGTTACCGCGGGGGATGGAATGCACAGATCCATCTCTTCAACCTCACCAATTATTCCTTCGAGAATATATCCACTACGGATGCGGACGACGAGCTGCCCATGTGGCATGGCAACAGCATTTTCTTCCTGTCGGACCGCGGACAGGACAAAAGAATGAACCTTTGGGAATACAACATCTCTTCCAAGACCTTTACACAGCTGACGAATTTTACGGATTACGACGTGCATTATCCTTCCGCCGGTCCCGATGACATCGTCTTCGAATACGCCGGCAAGCTCTATCTGTATAATTTTTCTTCCCATAAATCCACCGAAGTGCCCATACAGGTAGTGACGGACGAGACGGCCCTTCGCCCCGCGCTGCAGACAGTGGACAAACAGCTCACCACCGTCGGCATCTCCCCCGATGGCAAACGCGCTATAGTAGAAGCCAGGGGCGACATCTTCTCCGTGCCGGCGGAAAACGGCCCTGTAAAGGACCTTACGCAGTCATCGGATGTGGCGGAGCGATTCCCCGCCTGGAGCCCGGATGGAAAATACATCGCTTATTGGAGCGACCGATCCGGCGAATATGAGCTGACGATCCGTGAGCCGGGTGTGGAAGGATCCGAGAAAAAGCTGACCTCCTATGGCCCGGGCTATCGGTATAATCTTTACTGGTCGCCCGACAGCAAGAAGCTGGCCTTTGTCGACAAGGCGATGAAGATCTATATCTTCGATCGCACCACGGGACAGACCACCTATATAGATCATGGACTGCGTATGTTCGAAGGCAACCTGCAGGGCTTCTCCGCCAGCTGGTCATCCGACAGCCGCTGGCTTGCCTTTGATCGCGACCTGACCAATCAACATCAGGCCGTATTCCTTTACGACTATACGAACAAGATGCTGCACCAGGCCACCAGCGGATACTACTCCTGCTCCAACCCGGTGTTCGATCCCGGCGGCAAATACCTGTATATCACCACCAGCCAGACATTCAATCCGCTGTACAGCGATCTGGATAATACATTCATCTACCCCAACTCCACGAAACTGGCAGTCCTCGTGCTGAAAAAGAGCACGCCTTCCCCGCTGTATCCCAAGGACGACACAGTGTCCCGCAAGGAAGAGGAATCCGCGACGCCTGCCACACCTCCTGCCGCGCCCGCCGCTGCCGCCAAGCCAAAGTCCAAAACGGCCGCAGTGGACATCGATATAGATGGATTGGAATCACGTCTCATACTGCTGCCGGTGGAGGCGGGTAATTATACGAACCTGAACGCCGCGGAAGGCAAGGCCATCTATCAACGCCGCCCCAATACCGGATCGGATGCAAAAGAATCTCCCATCCTGTTCTTCGACCTGGACAAGCGGAAGGAAAAAACTATTTTACCGGATGCCGGGGGCTTTACCCTGGCGGCGGATGGCAAACATATGCTGGTGGGAAAGAATGGCGCGCTGTACATCATCGCGGCGGAGGAAGGGCAAAAGCTGGAAAAACCTTTACGTACGTCCGAAATGCAGATGTGGGTAGACCCGCGCAAGGAATGGAAACAGATCGTCACGGATGCCTGGAGACTGGAGAGGGATTTCTTCTACGATCCGGGTATGCATGGCGTGGATTGGAACAAGGTGAAGGAGCGGTATTTGAAAATGCTGGAAGGAGCCGTCACCCGTGAAGAGGTGAACTTTATCATCGGAGAGATGATCGGCGAGCTCAATGCCTCCCATACGTATCATGGCGGTGGCGTGGAAGAAACGCCCAAACGCGCGTCGGTGGGCTACTTAGGAGTGGACTGGGAGGCCGATGGCGAACATTACAGGATAAAGAAGATCATCAAGGGCGCGCCCTGGGATGCGGAGGCGCATTCACCGCTGGACCTGCCCGGCGTGATGATAAAGGAGGGTGATTATATACTGGCCGTCAACGGCGTACCGCTGACGACGAAAACGGAACCCTATGCATTGTTTGGGAATCTGGCCGACAAGCCGGTAGAGCTCACCTATAACAGCAGCTCATCCTGGACGGGCGCCCATACCACCGTTGTACAGACATTACGCGACGAGTCGCGCCTGCGTCATCTGGCCTGGATCGAGCAGAACAGACGCCGGGTAGAGGAAGCTACGGGTGGCGCCGCGGGCTATATCTATGTACGCAGTACGGGCATCGATGGACAGAACGAACTGATCCGCCAGTTCACGGCACAGCTGGATAAGAAGGCGCTGGTGATAGACGAACGCTTCAACAGCGGCGGACAGATACCGGACAGGTTCATCGAAATGCTGGACCGCAAGCCGCTGGCCTTCTGGGCTACCCGTGACGGGGTCAACTGGAGCTGGCCGCCGTCAGGTAATTTCGGACCCAAGGTGATGCTCATCAATGGATGGAGCGGGTCGGGCGGAGATGCCTTCCCGGACTATTTCCGCAAGGCGGGTCTGGGGCCCCTCATCGGCAGCCGTACCTGGGGTGGGTTGATCGGGATCAGCGGAGCGCCGCCACTCATCGACGGAGGGAATATCACAGTGCCCACTTTCCGTATGTTCAATCCCGATGGCACCTGGTTCAAGGAAGGGCATGGGGTGGATCCGGATATTCCCGTAGCGGAAGACCTTACCCAGGCAGCACAGGGCAAGGACAATCAGCTGGAAAGGGCCATCACGGAGATCAACAAGCTATTGAAGGAAAAAGGATTTACACCACCGAAACGACCGGCGGCAGAGACGAGATAAATGTCTGCAAACAGACCTAAAAACCGCTCCCATGGGGCGGTTTTTTCACTTTACACACCCCGATAGGACATTTTTTTAAAAAACTTCCGATTGGATAGGTACGAGAGGGTATATTTATTGCTTATAACCCTTAAACTCTTTTCCATGAAGTTCGCCATAGCTCTTCTTCTAGTGGTGACCTGTAAAACAGCATTTTCTCAAGAATGGCATTCAGCCAACAAAAAATTAAAACCACCCAAAAACTCCAGTGGCTATAGTATAACCGTCATCTTTTTCGATAAATATGACACGGTGCCTTGTACTTATGTAACCACTGACGGTAGACAACAAAAAGGGTACAAGTATATATTCCTGTGCAATGGCTATTACACCGATAATGCTAACACCTACCGGGTCTTCTTCGACGACCGCATGAATAAAGTATACAACGTCGAACGTTATTACTTCGAATAGGTTTACAGCACTTTGTGCACTTCAGTGAATCTTACCATCATACTTCTGGTACTGTCCCTGTTACTCCCCGACTGCACTCCAACAAACTCGACTTTTTTTACCCCTGTGCTATCTGTTCTCAATCTGAAGATAGGCGCGCCTGACGCTCCTTTGTGAAGTGGTGGTGCAGAAAAAAAGTAAGCGATACCCACTTGGTCCTTCTTGTGATCATTCCTATATACTCTGGCCATTTTCTTCACCCTGGATATATAGTTCGTGGGTTGCGGCAGCCGCCCTGTGGTCATGCCACCCAGATCCTGCAATGAAACATTAGAATAACCGTAGGCAGTAACGGTGTCTTTTTCTCGATTATTCACTTCCTCACCTCTAGGAGCCATTTTTTCAATGGAGTAAATACCCTTCTCCTTAAAATTGGAAGATAATCGTATGGTATCATAATCTACTTGCGTACCCAGTTTTTTATAAAAGCTATCGGGATGCTGGGGCAGTGGGAAAGACAGAGTTTTTATCTGGCTGTCAGCATTCTTGTACCATACATCCAAAAAAGCAGGACGTACGCTTGAAGCAAATTTGCCTTCATAAAGACTCCAATTTGTGAATACGTGATAGGCGCTGACAAGCCATAGTGTGTCACCCTTCCTAATAAAAAAGCCTGTGGATACGCTTGTATCCTTATGTCTCTTATCCATCGTAGTAATCAGATAACTATAGTGAGCCAGAGAATCGTAGGAGTTTTCCTTCCGGATGGAGGTTGTAATGAAGGGGTGACATGAAACAACAAGTAAAATAGCCCCCAATAGCAATAGGCAGGTCAGGCGCATAGGAATAAGGTTTAGGTTTAGGTCAATGGTTCTAAACCTTAATTTCCGTAAAATATTCTTAAATAAGCGGATGGGTAATTACTAAAAACAAGGCATACTGGTAAACACTTACCCGAATGTTAATACGGCTACAGGATCCCGGCACCTTGCTAATATTACGCTGTCATGTCAACGATAGCGACCATCATGGCGATCATCCTTGGTATCCTGGCAATGATCGCATTGTTTTATAAGATCCATCTGCAGATCAGGATCCTGGATCCCGGCAAAAAAGGATCGCTTTCGGATCTTGCCTTCCGTCTTCCCTCTATCATCGATCTCTTACCCATGCGGATCAAGTATAAGCCTCCCGGGGAAATTGAATTGCGAAAACGAGCCAATAAGGCTCTGGCCGTCTTTTATATTTGCCTGATCTGTGTGCTTCTGTTGTCCTTGATCATGGAGTAAACAATACATTACTCACTCCTCAAACTCTTCACCGGATTGGCCCAGGCCGCTTTCAGCGCCTGCCAGCTGATCGTAGCCAATGCAATTCCCGTCGCCAGCACAGCCGCCAGCCCAAACACCTCCCATCCAATGCTCACCCTATAAGCAAAATCCTGCAACCATCGATGCATCGCCCACCAAGAGAAAGGGAATGCGATCAGCGCAGCCACCAGCACCAATACCAGAAAATCCTTCGACAAAAGACGCACGATACTGGTTACCGTAGCCCCCAGCACCTTCCTTATCCCTATCTCCTTCGCACGCTGCTCGGCCGCATAAGCCGCCAGCCCGAACAATCCCAGACAGGCAATACAAATAGCCAGCAAAGAGAACGTGAGCGAGATCCCGCCCGTCCGCTGTTCGCCCTTATACTGCGCATTGAAATCATCCTCCATAAAAGAATACCCGAAGGGCTGCCCGGGAACAATACGCTTCCATCTATCCTCTATCTGTCTCAGCAATCGTGACACGTTATCAGTCTTAATTCGAACCGCAAGATTGCCTTTATCCTCATGCATGTACATTGCCAGAGGCGTCACCACCTCCCGGAGACTATTGAAATTGAAATCATCGACAACACCTACAACATGCCACTCCGTAAGTTTCAACGGATCTATGCTTTCTATATGATAGATCTTCCGCCCCAAAAGATCGCCCTTGCCCAGCATGCGCACCGCTGCGCTGTTCAGTATGACAGCATTGGAGTCGGTGAGGAAATCGTTCGAAAAATTCCTTCCCGCCTTCATACGCATGCCTAATGTGGGAATATAATGC
The DNA here is from genome assembly GCA_035545935.1 of Puia sp. Lineage (GTDB taxonomy): Bacteria > Bacteroidota > Bacteroidia > Chitinophagales > Chitinophagaceae > Puia. Next base: position 12,596 of record DASZXP010000189.1, read on the forward strand.
TCGTCCACAGGCCAGACCTGCGTCTGTATAGCCTCTTTCTGATCCATGCGTGGGGTCAGGAATACCACATCTCCGCTACGATTGGCGCCCGTAGGCAGAAATCCCGTCATGGTCGCGCTCTCCACCCCGGGAAGCCTTAGCAGGTCCTGCCTGAAAGCCCTGGCCTGCGGACCCAACGGATCGAGATTGTTCAGCACGATGACATGCCCCCTGTCATAACCCAGCGGCTTGTTCCGGATGTATTGCAGCTGCTGATAGATGACCACCGTCCCTATGATGAGAAAAATGCTGATCCCGAATTGAAACACTACCAGTGAATTGCGTAGCCATCCCGTTTTAAATCCGCCCTTCAGATTGCCCTTCAGTACAGCGATAGGGCGGAAAGCCGATAGAAAAAAGGCGGGATACGCTCCAGCCAGCAAGCCGACTACCAGGACCAGGACCACCATGGCCGCCACCACCCAGAAATTGGACAGCAGTCCAAGACCGATGTCCTTCCCCGCCAGCTGGTTGAACAAAGGCAGCATCAGGGCCGCCATACCCAGCGCCAGCAACATGGACATAAAACTGATGACGGTGGACTCCATTATGAATTGAAAGATCAGCTGTATACGCACGGAACCCATCACTTTCCGCATGCCTACCTCCTTGGCGCGATTCGATGACCTGGCGGTGGAAAGGTTCATAAAATTGATACAGGCTATCAACAGTATGAAGATGGCGATGGCCGAGAAAATATACACGTATTCGATGCTGCCATTGGCGGACATCTCCGCGGTCTTATTGCTATGCAGGTGAATGGAAGTGAGCGGGGTCAATGTAAAGTCCAGGTAATTACCGCTCTTGAAAAATCCTTTCAGGTCGGTGTTCAGCGCGGTCTTGATCAGCGGAGCCATATACTTTTCGATCATCCCGGGCAGCTTGGCCTCGAGCCTGGACGCATCCGCGCCTTTTCTCAACACCACATAGGTATTGAAATTGTGGCTAAGCCATTCGTCCGTTGCCCGGCTGGATCGCAGCCCCAGCATGGGAAAGAAGAAGTCATAATTGAAATGGGACTGGCTGGGGATATTACGGATCACGCCTGTCACCTTATACCGGAGGCTGTCGTTGATCAATAAGGTCTTACCTACTGCCTGGACGCTGTTGAAATATTTTAGCGCCATCTTCTCGTTGATGACTACTGAGCGAGGGGTTGTCAGCGCAGTGTGGGGATCGCCGGCAATCATGGGCAGGGTGAAAACATCGAAAAGAGTGGAGTCGGCATACGTAGTACTGTTCTCACGGATATTCATGTCGCCTTTTCTGGCGACGACGCCTCCATAATAACGGAACCGGGTGTATCGTTCCACCTCCGGATAATCCTGCAGCATGGAAGGCCCCGCCAGGGGAGGGGCTACGGCCAGGAATAAATGATTTCCCCCGAACTTGATCTGGGCATCCAGACGATAGATCCGGTCTGCCTGTTTATTCCACTTGTCATAGCTCAATTCGTCAACGACATACAGGACTATCAGCAGGCAAGTGGCCAGCCCCACAGCCAGCCCGATGATGTTGATGGCGGAAAAACCCTTGTTTTTCCATAGGTTGCGCAACGCCGTCTTGAAGTAGTTTTGGAACATCGCTAAAGGTTATCCACCTGTGACGACGATGCCCTGGAAAAAGTTACACGTAGCCTGCCGGCCGATGCGATTACTTACTTTCCTTAAAATCCAACGGGACCATAAACTCCTCGAGAGGGATGTTTCTCCTTGACACGGATTCCGCCTCTATCGACAGGCTCATCGTGGGCGTAACGATCTCGATCATCATCGGCGTTCCGCTGATGTCCTGGTGGAAGGGCGACTGGCTGATGTTTCCACCCGTGCCGGGAGTAGGCATTGTCTTCATGTCCAGTCCCTTGATCTCGGTGGTCATCCAATATACCGTCTGCATTTTTGCCGTGTTGTCCTTAGGTGTAACTATGTATTTGGTACAGTGATAGCCCAGGATGACACGCTGTTCCCTCGTATTGACGATCATGGGCTTGTCGGAAGCCGCGGCCCTTGCCCAAGACCCCACCGGCGGTATCCTGTACGTCTTTGTCTGATCGTTCAGGCTGTAATACTGCTGTCTGCCGGCCAGCCAGAGCAGGTCCGAATTACGGGGGCTGCCTATCGTGACCATGCGATAGTTTCCGTCCTTGACCATCCACATATAGCCTTTGGGAAGATTCTCTCTCATGGCCGTCAGGCTGAAAGTGTCGTTGGAAGTATATTGTACCGACCAGGTGATGGCGCCTTCGAAGTTCTGTGCGCTGCCGGACAAGGTCAATGCCAGCGACAGCAGCGTCAATATATTTTTCATGGTAAGATCATTTCCAGAAAAGTTAGGAAAAAAATCTACCGGCGGCTAATTAAAATTAATTAAAATCCGTGGGCGGTGCGGCCAGGCTCTCATTCCCATCCTCCGATACGGATTGTACGGCGAAGAAATAATTGTCCTTTGAATAAGGCAGCTCGATCTCCATGGCCGTGGTGAAGAATTTTTTCTGCCAGAAGGGGCTGATGGTCTCGCGCATCAGTACATAATATCCTTTGGCCTTTCCATGAAGAGGGGCCTTCCAGCTGAGCTGGGTGCTGTTGGTGAGCTTGCGTACCTCCACTCTGATCTTCTCGGGAGCAGTAGGCGCCTTGGCAAGATTGGCCAGACTGACAAGATTCAATGCCGTATTCTTACGGAGATATTCAAAGTCCATGAACTCGGGCAGGTCGCCATAAACAACTCCTTTTTCCGTACGGACATCCTGGTGCTGGTGATTGAAGTTCTCATTCATCTCCGTGATACGAACAGCGGTGTAGCCATTGTCCAGGTAAGGTATATGATCTCCTCCGCGAAGGAACCTGTCGGGACGATAGATCATCATGACCTGCAAATTGTCTACATAGCGCTCCCCCGTCTCCTTTACATAACGGGCCAGCTGCCGGGACTTGCCGTCATTTTCCATACCCAGCTGCCGGATCGTTTTGGCTTGTTTATCCAGCTCATAGGCGGGCAGCCCTTCGCTAAAGACACGCACCTGTGTGTTGTTGATGATATTGGTCTGACTGCTGTTGTTGCTGCCGATGATGTCGTTGTTCAATACGGCCTCGATGTCCCAATTGGCGGTCTTTGCCTTCTTTGCCATATAGTTCGCACCCAACAGTCCCTGCTCTTCGCCGCTGACGGTGACAAAAATAATGGTAGCGGGGAAAGAATGTTTGCTCATGACACGGGCGCATTCGAGCACAGCCGCGCTGCCGCTGCCGTCATCATTGGCTCCGGGCGCTTCACCCACGCCATCCAGTACATCCGTACGGCGGCTGTCGAGATGTCCGCTGATGATAAAGATGCGCGGATCGTTGGGATCGGCGCCCTTCAGGGTGGCCACGGTGTTGCCCAGGTTGATATTGCTCTTCACCCGACGGCCATCGGCTATATAGGTGGTGGTATCCACAATGGCGGTGAGGCGGCCGCCGGAAGCCGCTGCGAACTGATTGAACTTGGTCAGCACCCAATTGCGGGCGGCGTCGATACCTGTCTTGCTGTCCGTGGTAGAGCTCACGGTGCTGCGGGTCTTGAAAGCAACCATGGTCTTGATATAGGACTGCAGACTGTCCGCGCTGACCTCTTTTACCATGGCTTCGATCTCGGGGTCCCGGTTGATCGTCGTCTGTGCGTGTACGTCGTGTAGTAGTAGCGCCAATGTGGCTATGAGTAGGAATTTCATGTATTAAAAATAACAAAAAACCCGGCCTGTGGCCGGGTCCTTATGCAGAGTTATTTACTCACTTATTTAAAAGTTAGCGTCACATCGCCGCTGTTGCTGTCGATCTTCACGGGTATCCCGCCTCCATTCAACGTACCGTCGATATGCTTCTCATCCATCCTGCCGCTGAAATTATTCAACGTGGTGGACTTCACCCTGTCCGCCGTTATCTGCAGGTTCAGTCCCTTGCCCTGTGGCAATTGCACCGTGACGTCGCCGCTGGAATTGTTGAGCTCGAGGTATTTGCCCAGGTCCTTAAAGCTGACATTGATGTCCCCGCCGCTGGTGACCCCATTCAGGCTGCAGGACAGGTCGGTGAACCGGATATTGCCGCCGGAGGTCCTTGCAATAAGCTCACCCTCGATGACCTCGCCCTTCACATTCCCGCCCGAGGTAGTAGCCCGGATGGAGCCTTTCAACAGACGGAGCTTCAATTCACCGCCGGAGGTGGACAAACGCATATCGCCCTCGCAATGGGTAGCTTCTATGTTGCCGCCGCTGGTTTGCAGATCGATCAGGTCCTTTGCATCGGAGATATTGATGTTCCCGCCGGAAGTCCTTCCATTGATCTTGCCCGACACCTGGTCGATATCCATATTGCCGCCGCTGGTCCTGAAGTCCTGGTTAGGTCCGTTGAGCTTTTTCAGGGTGATATTGCCACCGCTGGTCCTCAGGACAGTCGAAACATTCCCGGGCACATATATCTTGAAAGATATGCTGAGGCTCCTGTTCCAATTGATATGATCGTGCTTGGGGCGGGCAGCGACGTGGAGCTTATGGTCATCGGTAGTGACAATGAGGTCGAACTGCTCATCCAGTCTCTTTTTGATCTCTTCATTGCTGAGGTCCTGCCCTCTGTTGTCCCGGATATAGACCTCTACCTTTGCTTCGTTGTCCGGTACGCCGGATACTGAAATATTGCCCCCGGAGGTCTCTGCGGCCACCTGCTGGATCGAAAGTCCCGACAACGGCTTCGTCAGATACTGGGCCGATGCTGTATATACCTGAAAACCAATGAATAATAAGAAATATAGTTTCTTCATGATGTCTGCATTTATTTATCTAAAGTACATGCCCTTTAGCAAAATGTTGCACGACATCTGAAAAATCTTAATCTATTCTGCTCTAGGGGTCTTTTAGTTCCTGGTACCTATCTGCATCACCTTCCCATGTATATAGAATCCGAATCCTTCTTTCCGGATATATTTTTCCGCGAACTTCTTTTGCACATCGTCGGATTGTTTCTTCCCATTGACAAAGAAGACATCCCCATCCAGTGTCAGGGAGACGATGCTTTTTTCATCCGGCGCCAGCCCTTCTTTTACCACATCCGCCAGCAGCGCTTTTAGCAGCGCCCTATCCTCTTCTGCCTGTTTCTTGTCCCGAAGGGCCTGCTGCATATCCAGCTCGGCCTGCTTTTTATCCCGGATGGCCTGTTCGTTGTCTCTCATGGCCTGCTGCCTGTCACGTTCCGCTTGCTTCCTATCCGCCTGCGCCTGCCGGACGTCCCGCTCTGCCTCTATCTTGGCGTCGATGGCTTCCTTTTCGGCCTGCTCCTTGTCACGCACAGCCTGTGCCGCATCCCGTTCCGCCTGTCGCTTGTCACGAATGGCCTGTTCCGCATCCTCTTCAGCTTGTTTTTTATCCCGCAGGGCCTGCTCCCCATCCCGCTCCGCCTGTTTCTTGTCGCGGACGGCCTGCTCCTCGTCACGCTCCGCCTGCTCCTTATCCTTTATAGCCTGGATGCTGTCCCTTCTCATCTGGTCGATGATACGTTTCACCAATCCGTCATACTGATAAAAGCTGTCGGCGGGCATGAGCTTTCCATTGATATAAAGGCTCGTCAGCCGGCCCTGGCTGATGGTCATATTGTAAAGGGCGTCGCTCTTGTATGTGGCGATGATCTGGGGCGGAGTGGTGGAAGAATCCACATCGATGTTCATGTATTGATGATTGCCCCAGCTGACGTTGCTGGAATGTGCTGCGGGACGGGATTCCTTTTTCTGCGCCTGTATGGTAGGGGCAAAGGAGATCAGTGCCAGGGCAAAGGCGCCCCAGCTCAAAATGGTGTTTTGCATTTTTTAAATTTTTAAGGGGAAATTTGTTTTTTCTGTTTGGCATCGCGCTCGGCCTGTTTCTTGTCGAGCAATGCCTGTTGCATATCGCGTTCTGCCTGTTTCTTATCACGAATAGCCTGTTCCTTATCGCGGACAGCCTGTATATCGTCCAGCCGCTGCTGCTCTCGATCACGCAGGGCCTGTTGCGCATCGTGCTCGGCCTGGATCTTATCCATCTCAGCCTGTCGCTTGTCCCGGGCAGCCTGTTCGTCGGCATCCATAGCCATCTTCCTTTCCATCAGAACCCGTTCATCATCTTTCTGGTTCTGCTCATTATCCAGCGAACCCTGCGCCTGATCCGCCGGGATCTGCTCATCGGTCGGCGGGACCTGCTCATTCTTCTGCGCCGTCAGCGCGTCGATCATTGCCTTCTCCGCGCGCACCTTATTCTCCAGGTCCTCACTGGCCAGGGACACCCTTGCCTCTTCGTGCTCGCTCTCCGGCTGCTGCTGTTCGGGACGCAGTTCAGACGTCTGTATATTCCTCGACGGCGTATCTACAAAGAACCGGTATTTCCCTCCCGGTATCTGGGCCATCTTTACAGGAGTTGAGGAAGAGCTCCCGGAAGTAGCGGCCATCAGCAAGGAGATAAGGATAAAGCTCACTCCAAGGAATATCTTCTCTACGGGGTCCAATGTCTTGTTCGTGCTTTGTGCGATACGCATGGCACGCTTCATCAATTGATTCTTTTTCCCCGGGAAGGCATTGGCCACGCCCGTCAGCCGCAGATCGTGTTCCTTAAAGCTGATGAGCGCCCGGATAAAGCCGGCCCGGTCATGGGTCCGTGCAATGGCCATATCATCACAACAGTTCTCTCTTTCATCTCTCAGCAGCGAGGACATCCAAAGCAGACCGGGGTTGAAGAAAAACAAGTTGACGGCCACATTCTGTATGAAGTTGACGATATAGTCGTTGCGGCGGATATGAGCCAGCTCGTGCAGCAATACGGCTTCTATCTCTCCCTCGGGCAATCCCGTGATCAATCCCAGCGGCATCAGGATCATGGGTCGCAAATGACCTATCACCAACGGCACTTTCACGACCTGCGACTCTACCAGCCTCACTGCCCGCTGAATACCCATCTGCCGGCACAAGCGGTCCACACTCTCCTGCCAGTCCCCGGGCGCGGGGCTGATCCCATAATGCCGGACACGTTGTGTATAGAGGAAGCTGCCCAGCATATGCAGCGACTTGATGGTAAAGATGAACAGCCATCCCCACACGATCAACACGGCATGCTCCGAACAATATCTTCCCAGGACATCGATCCAGACCGCTATCCGGCTGCCGCTGTTCGCCGTCGCAGCAAAAGTTCCCTCCTCCGGCGATGTGCCCGTCCATTCATACAGAAAAGTACCACCGCAGACGGCAAGGAATAAAAAGAAAAGGATACATACTATATTATAGCGCACCGCCGCACCAGCCTTTCTCGTCAGCAGCATAACCATGCCGGCGATCAGGGCGAAAAGCAGACCCTGCCAGAGAGAATGGACCAATGTCCAGCAGACGGCTTGTATCATAATTATTTCTTTTTCTCCATTTTATCGAGCAGCTCACGCAGCTGTTGCAAATCCTTCACCGACGTCTTCTCATTCCCCAGCAACGCCATCATCATATTGCTTACGGAGCCCTGGTACATGTTATCGATAAATTTGTTCAGTAATTGCCCTTTTGTCCCTTTCTCCTCCAATCCGGCGCTATAGACATGCTTCATGCTCGATTCGTCCCGAAGCAGCATCCCCTTCTCCGTCATCAGCTGCATCAGCTTGAGAGTGGTAGTATATTGAGCGGCCTCCCTTCCTTCATTGAGGGCGTCATGCACGAACCGGACGGTCGAAGGACCATGCTGCCACAATACCTGCAATACCGCCAGCTCAGCCTTGGTAGGCTCCTGCCCATCAGTCCCCTCCTTTTTAAATCTTTTCATACACCTAAGGTACGTAAAAAAACGTACGTTCAAAATATTAGGCAGACTTTTTTAGAAAAAATATCCGGGGAGCTATATTCGTTCCATGAAAATCACCCCGTTCGTCCTTGTACCGTTGATCCTGCTGTCCTGTCATGGTCCCTCGTCATCCGGTCCTCCTTCCAGAGACACCGTCAGGTCATCGATGGACGCTGCCAAAAATTCCCCAGACAGCTCCAAACTCATCGCCCTCGATTCTCCCAGGCCGCCCGTCTCCGACACACCCTCCACTCCCATGGTCGCTAAAAACTGGATAGGCAGCTGGACCGACGAAGGAACGTTTCATGGCGGCGGGTTGAAGATAACAGAAGTATCAAAAGGATGGTTTACCTTTTCCATGGAAGCTACCGATGGAGGCGCATCGGGTGAATTGGAAGGCTCGGCCAGGCTAAAAGGCTATCGCGCCGTATTTACGGAGAAAGAATATGGAGGTGTCTGCCGGATAGAGTTCACCTTCTATGGAGACTCCATCTATGTAGACCAGCAGTCAGGCACTTGTGAAGCCGGCGCAGGCGTATATTACAGCGGCGTATATTATAAACATCCACCCAAAAGACCGGAAGAGACGCTGCTTAGTCTGGAAATGCTGGATAACGAAGTCCAGGATAAGAAATTCAGAGAATTGGTTGGCGACGATTACAAGCTCTTCATGAGGTCCTCGCAGATGACATTCGAAAAGGAGAAAGACAAAGACAGTCTCGGCGCCATCGTTCATCAAGCAGCGGTAAAACATATGTTCACAGAGCTGCAAAATATCATCCTTATCAATGACCACCTGGATATCTGGGCCGCCGTGATCAATGGGGACAGCGTGAATTATTATACCAACAGGCCGGACTACAAACATCGCCTGCCGAAGACCATCGATAGCTGGCGGGAAAATTTCTCCGAAAAACCCATCGTGTTCAAATAATGCATAAACTGATAGCCATACTCATTTGTGCGATTGGTCTGGCTATGTCAGCTCACTCCCAGGAAAGGCTCTCTACAAAGGAAGAAGCGCTCCAATGGCTGGACACCGCCCACCTGCCCGACACCAGTCTCTACTGGCCCAATGTAAGGAGCCATCTCTTCCTGGAAAACCTGCGCGCCAACGTAACGCACCCGCTGAACATGTACCAGGGCACCAATACCAATTTCTGCGGCTATGCGGCCCTATCCTACCTGCCCCTCAACTACGACCCTCTCCAGTACGTAAAATTCATGCTGGCCCTTTATACAGACGGAGAGGCTCATTGGCACAAGATAAAATTCACCCCCTCTCCGGAAGTAATGCTGGCCGCGGGCACCCTCCATTTTAAAGGCGTGCTGGATATACGACCTGCCGATCAGATGTGGTTCCTCTCTCTGGCAGATCATTTCAGAAGCTACCTCAACCTCTTCCATGCGAAGTTCCATGCAGGCTCCGAAGATACTTTCTGGGCCGCCTGCAACCTTGGCAAGTTCAATCGCATGATAAAACGCATGATGGGCTATAAAATAAAGGCCATCGGCTCGGACCTGCTACGCCCCGGCATAAGGGATCTCTATGACTATTTGCAAAAAGCCGTACAGACAGGCACCACCTTTCTTTATGTGAACAACACCTATCTGCATGTAAAGAATCACAACAAGTCGCGATTCAGCTTCCCCACCCATTTCATCGTGCTGACGGAGATACAAAAAGTGGATGATGTACTCACGATCATCTACTGGGATTATGGCGGAAGAACACTCCGGCAGGTGACGCCGCAATTCCTGAAAAAGATACTCTATGGGGTCACGTATTTAAAAGACAATGATGAATAATAAAAAACAGCATATCGTCCTTTGTCTTCTGCTCGCCGGCCTCGCCTTCTCGTGCAGGACGGTGAACATCACCCGCTACTACCATCGCCATCAGTCCATCCTGGATAGTATCGAGCTCGTGTATACACAGGCCTATGTCCATAAGCCTTTCTCCATTGAATTTACGGACCGGAAATTTGACAGGGTGTCCCTGGAGCTGGCCACAGATACGCTCACCTATATCTATGAATTCTGGGTAGGGGAAGACCGTATGCAGGACACCTTACGCAAATACGGATTCGATACCACGGCGATCAACGACCTGATCACCCGTATGCGCTCCGTGGATTGTACCTGGGTCAACAACCTGGATTATTACACGGAGGAGCGAAAACATTTTCTCACCTATATCTCCCTATGGCCACGCACCTTCAACTTCCCTTTTGTGGACAAGAAATATTATATCCTCACCTATTTCCAGCAGCCCCAATATTTTGATAGCGAGGGCAATCTCCTGGTAGGCCGTAAGCTCAAACGCGTTCGTAAGATCAATGCGGAGGTCTTCCGGCGTATCAATGACAGGGTCTGCTACACGTTGTCGGATAGATTTCGGTGATACACCCTAATATTTCACCACAGGCCACCCCTTCTCATACACCACGGGACTGATCATCAACACCCGGCCCGCCGGCTTCACCGACACCCCGGTGGCCACGGCATGATAGGCGATATAGACCTTTCCCTTTTCGTCCCGGAAAATAGAATTATGTCCCGGTGCGGTCCACTCGCTATTCTTCTCCAGGATCACGCTGCTGCCGCTGCCATTCGCCTGTCCCAACCGCTGGAACGGTCCAAAAGGATCCTTCGACCGGGCCACCATAACGGCATAGTTGGCAGACGGTCCGCAACAATTATCTCCCGAATAGTACATATAATAATACCCGTTGGCATAGTCGACCCATGTCCCTTCGATGAGATTGTCATACCGCCCTTCCTGTTTGGGATACATCACGGTCCTGGGGACCGAGCCGCGTTTAAAGCTTCTCCAGTCGTCGCTCAATTCCTGCACCTGTATGGGATGAAAGCCCGAACCCCAGTACAACAGCTTTTTCCCACTCTTTGGATCGATGATGGCGCACGGATCGATGTCCTCGAAATCCTTACCGCTGACCAGCGGCTGTCCCATATCCACAAAGGGTCCTTCGGGACTGCCCGCAAACGCGACCCCAATACATTTACCCGAGCTATCCACCTTGCTCTCCGCGGAAAAGAACAGCACGTATTTTTTCTGTTTCGGGTCATAGATGACATGCGGCGCCCAGAAATCCCTGCTGGCCCAGGCCGCGCCTGCCGGTAATGCATCTCCCTCGTCCTTCCAATGGATCATATCGTCGGAGCTGGCGAGCTGGATATGCGCATATTTTCCATTCACCATGCTATTGGTGGCATAACCAAAATACTTATTGCCCACGCGGATGACGGTGGGGTCGGGGAAATCATGGTTCAGCGCGGGCAGCTTAGCGGTATCACGATGCCGGGTAACGAGCGTGGTATCCTTCCATTCCAGGGGAGCAAGGAACAAACCTTTTTTGTCCCAACCGGTGTTGGAGATAAACCATCCCTCCTTCTCGTCGTGTATCACTTCGGCGGCATGAACGGGTAAGGTACACACCAGCTGTTCCCTGGGAAAATTCTCCGGATCGGTGGACCAGTACACATCCGTCTGGTTGTAGTTCGTCATAGCCCGGCAGATAAAGAGGTAGAATATGCCTTTACGCTGCACGACAAAAGGGCTCTCGGCATCACCGCCCCAATCCACTTCATATGGCTCCACGTGTACGATCTTTGGCCCGCTCCAATGTGTCAGGTCCGGTCCTTTCCGCACAGCCACCACGCTCCGGTGATCGACCTCGTTGTAGGTACGGGTATAGTAATAATAATAGCTTTCGTTGTACTTCATGACGTAGGAGTCCCGCGCATGACCGGGATCGCTGAACAACGGGTTCAGCGGATGACGATCCCAGTTATTGAGATCGGCGCTGGTCGCCATACACAGCTGGCCCCAGGAGGCGTAATTGGGTGCATCCTTTTGCATATTGCCTATATTGTAGAACATATAGAAGAGCCCATTATCCTCTAGCACATAGGGCGCCCATAATACCCGCTCCGCTCCTTCCTTCGTCGTCAGCGCATAGCCCCGATCTTCCCATTTCTCCTGTCGTAGTGAATTCGCGGTGATATGAAAGAATTTGGTCTCTCCACCCCAGGGTCGTACAGGATGATGCCCGATGATCCCATAGGCATGCCATATACCATCCTTGCCCCGGATGAAACTATGATCGTTGGTGTACCAGGTCGTGTCTTCCGCGCTGCGTGTTTCGTTCGGATCGAAAATATGCACGAACTTCCCCGTAATGACGGGCAGCTCCGGCCGCTGTGCGGATACCGCATTCTCCATCGGCCAGTCATCCGTACGGAAAGGCCCCAGCGGCAGCCCTTCCTTGCTGAATATATTCCCTATCGCCGCATTGCTGAACCCATAACGCACGGCCACGGGATGAGGGACATCAGGACTCCGAACGATCAGTCTGTCACGCTCCACGGTGGTTCTCCCGGGATGAAAGACACGATCTTCGCCTGCTATGTATATTTCCGTCACTGCATTACCCCGTACGACAAGACCGCTGCCGGGATGGTCCACATATACGATAGCCTTGTCCTTATCGATGGTGCAACGGGAGAATAACGGGCTTCTGTATACAAGACCCGTCTGATGATAGGTCCCGGCCAATGCCCAGTTCGCCAGTCGCAGCCCCACATCATGCTTGTCGGAAGGATGCACATTACCCACGTCCGTGACGAGATCGGTAGTGACCACCATGCCGGTGTTCGCGTGTTCCAGACAACGCGTCTGCGCCTCACGCATCAGGGCGCCCACATTGGCAAGCTGGTAACGGAAAGGAGCCACCTGCACATAATAAAAAGGAAGATCCTTATTCCATGCCCTTCTCCAGCTATCGATCATAGTGGTGAACAGTCTTGGATAAGTACCGGCGGCCATGGTATTGTTCTCGCCCTGGTACCAGATCACGCCCGCCAGGGAAAAGTTCGTCAATGGCGCGATCATGGCATTATAGGTATAGCCGGGCAGATGCGGTACCTGCCCATTGGCCAATACTTTCTTAGCGGCTTCCTTCAGCGCCTCGTCGTGCGCTATCAGGCTGTCCGGCGTCCACACTTCCGCGGAAGAGCCGCTCCAGCAGGATTGTATCAGCCCGATGGGAACATGCAGGTTCTCTTGCAGCCTCTTTCCAAAGAAATACGCTACAACGCTGAAGGAAGGCAGGCTGACGCTGTCACAAGCCTCCCATGCGCCCACGCAATCCCGTTGCGGTTCGGAGGCGGCGGCCTTGGCCACATGAAAAAGCCGCAGTCCTGTCAAATGCGCCTTGGCATATTCGGCCTTTACATCCTGCAATCCCCAGTTCCCGCACATCTCCATATTGCTCTGTCCCCCGCAGATCCATACCTCCCCGATCATGACATTGGTCAGGGTGATCCTGTTATTGCCGTTGATCAGGATGGTATACGGCCCTCCGGCCGCGGGTGTCTGAACGGTGATCTGCCAGTCGGCGAATCCCGTCACGGTGACGACGGGATAGGTCTTATTGTCCCAGGAGGTGGTAATGACGACCTTCTCGTTGGGTTCGCCCCACCCCCATAGCTTCACCTCGCTGCGCTGCTGCAGGACCATATTGCTTGCCAGCACCGCCGGCAGCCGCACGTTGGCGAGAGAGGAGAGTGCGGTACATAAGGAAAACAGAAGAAGCCAGCCTTTACCGGTCACGAACTTGAAAGTTGGGTATGACATAACTATATACATCGTATTTTAACTCACTCCAGCAGCTGGGTTTGGGGAATGCCTTGCCAGGATATAGCTGTTGCTGGTCAGGTATACACCGGATCCGTATTCTCAAAAAAGATCGTCCTTTTGTCAATCGGGCGGGCAGCAGGAACTCATCGTCCCGGAATTGCCGGTTGGATGTCTGTATATGATATTCCCGCTGCCCCAGCTCATCACGAGGTCCCGAGAACATACAGGTATTGGAGCCCGCCAGATACCATACGCCTGCATCCTGCCAGCCGCCCCTGGTTTGCACATATACTTCCGCCGTCTGATTGGGAAAGCTATAGTCCAGGGTTCGCCGGAGCAGCACACCCACATTGGCGGGGTCGAGCATGATGGTGAATTCCGATATCCCAAACGTATGCCGCCCATCCTTCTCCCGCGCGGGATACAGTTCGGCGCCGGCCTGATAGCCGGGTATCTTATTGACATCGATGCCCCATGCGCCCTTTGGCAGTACATCGGGGCCCCATTCAAAACGCGAGCTCAGCCGTTCCACAGGTGATGCATCGGGAGAACGATAATTATGTTTATTTTCATCGAGGACTTTGCCAATGTCCAGCGAGTCGGTCTTGATCAGCGAGGGCGCGGGCAGACCATACCAATAGGTCACGGCCTCATAATGCTCCCGGCTGACATTCTCGCTGTGTTCGAAGCGGATGACGGCGCGCCGGCCAAAAGGCATGAGATCCGCCATCAGGAATCTATACGCGGACTGTATAAGGTCTTTATCGTTCACCGCCGAAACCTTGTCTTTCGAGCCACATGGATGGCCGGCCAGGGGCAGGGTCATATTCTCTCCCCCCCAATAGTCGCCGCCACCAGCCCATTCTTCGGTACCCGTGCCTTGCGCCTGCGGCGTCTGGCTGTCGTCGAAGAAGAATCGTGGGTCGCCCTCCAGCGTATACAGATTGGCGTCATGACTAAAGATAAAGGAAGTGCCTACGAAGCTGCCCGACCAGTCGCGCTGTCCCTCGATGCCTTTTGTATCCAGCCAGACCATATCCTGTCCCAGCACAGGCTCGGGGATATCCACATAGGTGGCGTGAAAATAGCTGCTGAGCGCCGGGCGGGTCTTTAAAAGCTCGTACCGTATCTCATACTCAAGGGGAATACCTGCATTGGCCAGGTCGCCGGAGGTGCCCACTATTTCGAAACGAGCCCGTCGAAAAAAAGGCATGGGGTAATAACAAGCCAGCTCCACCTCATTGCGCGGATAATCAAATCGTATATTGATGGGTAGCCCCTTTACAAAATATTCCTTTTTCTCCCGGTTGAAAAAAGTGCCCGCCCCAAAGAAAAGACATAAGGGCGCATCCACCGACGGATAGGAAGCGTCATCCCAGGTGATACGCAGACGCAGACGTTCGATACCCATCGCCTTATCCAGCGGAATTTTCAGCTTGAGGGCCCGTATGACAGATGGCCCACCGGTCAGGGCATTCAACAGTACGCTGTCCTTATCCAAAACCACCCGGCCCTGTACAGTAGCGATATCCTTTGGCGCGATGTCGGTCCCCGCCCTGCTCAATAACGAAGCCGCATCCTCACCGGGCTCATCCGCCGGCGGGTCTTGGGTGGCACGCCCCGATGCCTTCATCGGGTCCTGCGTAAATAAATGATATATATAATAGCCCGTCCCATAAAAGGTCCGTGAATAAGCGATCCTCAACGAATCCCGGAAAGGCATGGGTGTCCAGATCAGGTCGGCCCCCTTCGTGGTCGTCCATGTCCAGTCCATGGGCTCATGAAAAACATCGCCGGGGATAAATTGCGCCCGCTGCACGGTCTTCACGGCATTGACAGGACTGTCGGTAGCGGTCTCTTTAATGACATGCTCCCTGCCGTCGATGGAAAAATGCCAGGGACTTCCATGCCAGTGGTTGGCCCTGAAAAAATACAGCACCCCACGGCCCTTTACATCCAGGGTCACATTCTCGTCCTCCCGGTTCATAAAAAGGAAATGTCCCGCATCCCCGCCCATGCTCATACGATCATAGGTGCTGCGCATATATGCCCGGACGCCAATACGCTGCTGCGGCAGCAGATCCCATCTGCGATAGGCTTCCACCCCTTCGGGCGACTGCTGCGCACAGAGCATCATCGGGCAGCATATGATTACTAACCATCGGAACATCTTATTTTGTTTTTAGTTCAGGCGCATATCTTTTCACCCGGAGCGCTGCCTGTTCCTTATGCGCGGCAAAACCTTCCAGCTCACACAGCCTCATGGCATACTCGCCGATGAGGAAGCTGGCTTCAGGTGTACATCGCTGATAAGTACAGTTCTTGATGAACTTCCCTACCCAAAGGCCGCCGGTATATCGGGCAGCCCCCATGGTAGGCAGGGTATGATTCGTACCGATGACCTTGTCTCCATAGGCCACATTGGTCTCGGGTCCCAGGAACAAAGCTCCGTAATTGGTCATATTATCCAAAAATACCTGTGGGTCCCGGGTCAGCACTTCCACATGCTCATAGGCAAGCCTGTCCGCCTCCCGTATGGCTTCCCCCTCATCCTCCACGAGGATGATGGTCCCATAGTTATCCCAGGCCTTGCCGGCTATATCTCCTGTTGGCAGCAAGGGCAGCTGCCGCTGTATCTCCACCAGCGTCTCACGGGCCAGTGCCTCCGAGGTAGTGATCAGGGCCGCCGGCGAGGTAGGACCATGCTCAGCCTGGCCCAATAGATCGCAAGCCACCATCTCCGCATCGGCGGTCTCGTCCGCAATGACAAGTATCTCGGTGGGCCCGGCAATAAGGTCGATCCCTACCCGCCCGAACAATTGCCGCTTGGCTTCCGCCACATAGGCGTTACCCGGTCCCACGACCATATCCACCGGGGCGATGGTTGCCGTGCCGATGGCCATAGCGCATAAGGCCTGTACCCCTCCTAATATATATATTTCATCCGCCCCGGCAAAATGCATGGCGCAGACGGTGGCATCGGGTATCTGCCCATTGATGGGCGGCGTGCAGGCAATGACCCGTTGTACACCCGCCACCCTGGCGGTGAGGATGCTCATGTGCGAGGAAGCCACCATAGGATAACGCCCCCCCGGTATATAACATCCGGCGCTATTGACAGGGATATTCTTATGTCCCAGAAAAATGCCGGGTAAGGTCTCTATTTCGATGTCGGAGATAGAAGCAAGCTGCTGCTGTGCGAAATACCGTATCTGTTGCTGTGCGAAAAGGATATCGTCCTTTACCTGCTGTGGCGTACGGTCGATGATCTCCCTGATCTGCGCATCCGTCAGCAGGAATGAATCCGGACTCCACTTGTCGAAATTCGACGAATACTTCCTCACGGCCTCATCCCCGTCATCCTCTATATCCCTGATGATCAGCGCCACGGTGTCCCTTACTTTCGAATCCGCCGCCTTCTTCTCCGACGCACTCTTTCCTTTTTTTAAAAACCTTGCCATTACTGTATTTTTTAATGAACTAATTTCCCCATAGTTTCGGATCATTACCCCTGCTCTTTCGCCATGCATCGCGCCATCGATGGATCTCCGCAGGGCCGATCATCGGCCGCACCTGTCTGCCCGCCGCATCCGGTATCGCAGGTACAGGTGAAGCTTTGTCCTGGTACCAGTAAGCCACACTGGCCAGGTCAAGCGTCAGCACATTGTTGCTGCCATGCTCGATGGTAAATTTCAATGACTTGTCGAAGAAGATAGGGTCTGCTATATGGAATCTGTATATATGCGTCTTGCCAAGGAATCCTATATCGTCGTTGACCTTTGCATACCCAAAATAAGGCGTGCAATAAGGCGTCCGCGGCGCGCCCCATGACGTATTGAAATAATCCTCCGTACCCGTTCCGTTGAGGGTCGGCAGCGTGTCGCCATCGATGAAGATCATATCATCTCCCTCCCCGAACCAGTAGGGCGTGGGACTGTGTACATAATAATTTACACCCACAAAATGCCCCTTGCCCTGTATGTCGGCAATGACATAGTTGTGCTGTCCGTCCTTGTTCGGTCTGTTAGGACCGAACATCCAATGCTCATTCTCTATGCTGTCCACGGGCGTCATCAGCTGCCGGTGATACCATGCGTGAAATCGGCCGACATCCGCGGGTAGCTTTTTCATCTCCTGGTAATCCACATAGAAATAAAAGGGATGTATATCGGTACCGGCCTGGTTCTCGATCTCGATCCGCGCTTCTTTAGCGAACGGCATGGCAAAATAGCATACCAATCCCTGCCCATTGACAGGCGTGGCCGCCAGCGGCGCGGAAGTAAAAAGATAGGATTCATTCCAGCCCTGACCGAAGAAAGGACCTATAGGACTCTCCACCGAAGGATAAGACGCCCCATCCCAATACATGCGGATGATGACATCGTTGCGGCTGAGCACGGACGGCTCGGGTCCCATGGTGATCCAGATATGATCGATGACTCCGGCGCCCTTCACGTCGAAAATAGTCCGGCGCTCGCCTTTTTTTATGACAGGGATATTGTCATGGTTGTCGCCCGACCTGTCGAAACTGCTCACCCGGCGGGAGGCCACCCCCTGCCGTATCACCGGCAGCGAGGAAAGGTCCTGTCCATTTGCACATAAGGCACAGCCTAATAGTAAGGTCAATAGGATCTTCATATTCATACTTATTTCATCATCTGGTCGATGACGGCTTTACCCGTCGCACCGATGCCCGATGTTTTAGTCAGCTCCCAAAAACTTTGTTTTTCCTGTATCTGCACCTGTGTCGTGACGATCCAGCTTTGTATCCATCCTGTCAACGTACACCAGGCGCCCCAGCCTGCATCCGAATTGGATGCCCAATAATCCCATTTGCCATAGTCGAAGGCTCTGAACCAGGCTCCATCCAGGTCCTTATGTTTAGCGCTTTCCACCTGTATCCTTGTCAGATAGTCCGACAGCCGTTGTGTCGCGTTCACATAGCGTTTGTCACCCGTGGCCCTGGCGGCCTCGTTCAGGCTGAAAAGAGCGAAGTTGTTCGTATACAGCTGACAGGATATCTCTTCTCCATTCCGGAAGATCAGCGATCCCTCGTCGGCGCCGTAGTCGGAGTTCTTCTTCAATTCCTTGAACATGCCTTTGCCCTTCCCTATCTCTTCCCGTATGGCGCCACAGCTGTCCTGATAGCTGAGCATATCGGTGGCAATGCGGTCCAGCCAGCGGCGATGCTCTTCCGTGTCCTCTATCCGGATGAGCCAGGCGAGAGGTAAGATCATCCGGGCGCGCTGCGTCTGCAGGCTGCTACCCCAAAGCCATTTGTCGGGATAGGATCCCATCGTGATGCGGATGGCTTCTTTCGTACGGGTCAACAAAGGCTCGTACCCCGTCTTGCTGTACAGCCAGAGATAACAGGCCCACATCCAGGATTCGAAATGCGGCGAAGGATGCCGCAGATCACGGTTGTAATAAAAAGGCCAACCGTTCTTTATAATATCCCCTTCTTCCAACCTTTCGCCCCGGAAGCCCTGGCGACCCGTGGTCCTGAAATTCCCCATGATAGCTTCGGCCAGCTGCTTATCCCATTTGTCCGTGTGCAGATAGGACGACGCGGCAATGGCGCCCAGGATGGCCCTGGAATTGTCATCGCCATAAAAAGTGCCGGCATTGGTAGTGGCCCAGCCGATGAGCCCATAGGCAGGACTAGCCGGATCGTTCTTGGCTCCGGCGCGCATATTGGACGTCTCGAATAAATAGTTCAGGATATTGGCAGACTCCTCCTCGTATTTTTCATTATTCAGCAGTCTCCCGGCTGCAGCCAGTGTCATGCTGGCTTCGCCCTGCACATCGGCCCGCATCCAATACCGGTACAGCTGACTTCCATCATACAATACGGTGGAAGTGTGCCCTTCCAGTATGCCCAGGCTGCCATCTCCGCCCGGCTTGCTTTGACTCACGGGCGGCCCTACGGGCTTTGTTCCATTGCTGCCATATTTTTCCCAATCCGCCCGCCAGCTGGGATGGATCAGGAACCTGCCGTTGTCAAACCATTGCACGCCTTTTCGAATGCTGATCAGCCGGGCGCTGGCCGGCAATACAGCCGCCCTGCCATACATAGGGCGGACATCCTCACGCCAATGATGCAGTGTAAAACTTTTGCTGCCAGTGGCCCAACGAAGGATATAGGTCCACAGCGTCCTGACGGACGCATCGGGTCCGTATCGCCCCGTCTCGAAATTGCTCAGACCGGTGACGCTGATCAAAGCATTGCCCCGGCGAAACAACAAAGGCCATGTCTTTGTATCCGCCAGCCCATATTCAGCCTTGTCCACGCCGACGACCTTAGCCAGCACGATCAGGGGACTGTCTGCCTCGACGGGTAATATATGCGCGTTGTGGATGCCTAACAACGCCATGAAGGGCAGCCGCGTACCAAAAATAGCACTGGTGACTACTCCCCGCTCCAATTGTGTCTCCACTACGGAGTCGGCGATATTCAGCCCGGGGTACTGCGCAGGATATTCGACATAAAGCCTTAACCTTTTTTTTCCTGCGGCATCCAGCAACGACTGCGTAATACTATTTTGTGGATCGGGCTTCGGATAATCACGGGCAATGAGAAAAACACCCGATCCGGCGGTAGCCGCCTCGACAGCAGCCTGCGGCGACTCGAATCGCTTCACGGTGACGCCTTCTCTCCGCAACAGCCGGAAAAGATCGTTCTGTTCACTTCCATACGTATATACCGTCTGCGCCTGTACGACGCCGGCTATCA
Source organism: Puia sp. (assembly GCA_035545935.1). GTDB lineage: Bacteria > Bacteroidota > Bacteroidia > Chitinophagales > Chitinophagaceae > Puia. The sequence continues at coordinate 32,840 of DASZXP010000189.1, forward strand.
GCACCAGGACCAACCCTAAACAATATCGTATCATATAAGCTCCTCCAGCAATTTTATGGCGGCGGCATGGATCACCTCATCCGCGCCTTTTTCCAAAAAAGACCATTTCCCGGGCCCTACCTCATATCCGCCCTGCTCAAAGGCCGCTTCAGTAGGGATATAGCCGATATTATTTTCTCCAAAGCCCGCGATGATGGTGTGCTCGAAAGGGGACGACCTTTCGATAGCCAGGGCCGTCTCTACAAAAGGCTCTCCCGGCAGGAATAACATGGCCAGCGCTCCTATACGGATGGCGCTCAGCCGGGCCAGGGCATCTCCCTGATTGGCGACGCCTGCTTCCTTTCTTGCATAAAGCTGAATCTCCTTATGCGCAAATTTGAAAATGCGCACATCGGCGGTCCTGTCCATATCACGCATCCGCGCCGTCCGCGCCAATGCCTGACCATGCTGTCGTGCAAAATAAGGTCCCATCGACACAGTGGGTGGATTCGTATCACCCGCCGCGCCATTTATGAACAAGGGAACACCATATTCACCCGATGCCTCCAGTTCGAGACACATTTCACCCGGATATTCGGATGATATATGCGGCAGACACATTTCATGTACAGGATGACAAATAGCATGCACCACCGTGGCAATGCCTTCGCCCGCCAATCCCTGTAGCCGGATGGTATGTACACGTCTGTCCACCGGCGTGCGTGCCATCAGCTCTTCGGAGATAGGCTGTACAGAATCTGACATGATAACGCCTTCCGCCACGGGTATCCTCCGCTGTAGAGAAAATCCCTGTAGCTCCGCCGTAGCGAATGTCACCGTGCAAGGTTCGAGGCCATCTATCGCCTGTCCGATGGCTTCCCGGACGCCCTGCTGTACACGAACCAGCCACCGCTGGTATTCAGCCGTGCGATACAGGGGCGACAATGCCACGGATTCGGGCGCGCTATGCGTATGCGTATGCGTGAGAATGATCTTTTCGGGCGCAATGACATCGGACATTCCCTTCTTGAAAGCCTGCCATCCTCCTACGGAGGTGTCGTTCAGCGCCAGCAGGTCCAGGGACACGATAGCGACCATTTCCTGATCGGACCGTATGACCAGCACACGCGCCTTCAACGGCAGCCGCACGGATTCGAAGGCGCCATATTCTCCCCTGACGGAAGAAGTAAGAAGACCCACTTCCAGCGGCGGTGTAATATCCGCCACGGCAGCCCCTGCCAATAATCGAGATGACTGCATTAGCTATTCTTTTTAACCCAGTTGAAAGATTGTTGCCAGAAGGCGTCATAAGCCTCCCACAGCTCGAAGTTGATACCCCAGTGTGGCGCGGGGTCGGACATATAGGTCAGCAGCCGGCCCTTGCCGTACTCGCCTGTCACCACCAGCGGATGGCCCGTCTCTTTTACACGTACCAGTACCTCGCCTTCCGTCTTCGTATTGACCTCATTGTATCCGAATATGGGAGGAAAACTATGCCAGGGCAATCCTTTCACCGCGGGGTGATTGGGCGCCACCACTTCGGCGGTGAATCCGGCGGAAGACTCCACGAGGTCTTCCACGTCCAGACATTGCACAGGCAACGCCTCTTGCAGTTTGCTCCTGCCCCAGCCTGACTTACCCTGCACGCCGCTGAAAGACAGCCATCCCCCCAGCATCATCATGCCGCCGCCGTCCCTGATCCAATCCTTGATGACCTCCAGCCTGTCAGGGAAAGTGACGATACGCCGCTCACGCCGGGCCCTGTCGAAAAAGCTGGGATATAAATGAAAACATTTCGCCTCCACATCGCTGATGATCAGGCATGAAGACTGATCCAGATAGGCCTCCAGCCTGCCCGGCTCCAGGCGATAGAGCTCCCAGTTGGACAAAGGCGTCACATCGACCTGGTGCTCCAATGCCTCTGTAAGCCGCTCGCCATAGAAATGCAGATCGGCATCCTTGGTCTCCGTGCCAAAAGGTGTTTCGATAAAGGTGGGGCCTACATGGAAGACCCAGTCTCCCAGATAAAGTACATGCTCTTCTTTTGTCCTGACCAGCGTTTTTGCTCTCATAATATTTTATTTTCAATTTGTACGTTGTTCCAGCCAATCGAGGAATGACCTCGAGGTCTTTTTAAAAATGATGAATAGTACCACGGATGACAGCAATTCGACCGTCCCGGCGCCATATCGCCCAAACCACATCTCCGTCAACGCCTGTATCAGCAGGGAGGTAGCCGCAAAGCCGGAGATGGCCACTAGCAGCCCCCGTACGATGGGTTTTACATCCGGGCGTTTGTCCCTGATCTTAGCATACGGTCCCCACCAGCCCAGCGGGCGTACCCGTTGATAGAAGTCATTCAGCATCTTGTCCGGATCGGGTTTTGTCAACAGCGCTACCGTTACCCATAGCATGGTGGTCAATCCCATCACCAGCAAGGTGGACCAGTACCAGGGCAGCACGAGCCGATCGGCCCAATGCATCCCCAGCCAGCTCAGCAGCTGCGGCCCCAGCACGACAAGACAAAAGATACCCGCTCCGCCAAAAGACGCTGCTATACGGGCAGGACCGTTGAATCGCCACCACCACCATTGCGCCCAGTTGGCAGGCAGCTCCGCAGCGCTGAGCTGTAGCATAAAAATGGCGACGTTGGTAATGATGCTGACATTGAATACGACGGCCACGGCCAGACTTGTGATAATAGCCATAGCGACTTTTCCCATCAACATATAATGTTTTTCACTGGCGCCACGGACAAACCAGCGACGATAGATATCGCTGACCATTACCTGGCTGCCGAAATTAAGATTGTCGCCTACCACCGACATGGTGGCGGCCATCATGGCCGCGATGAGCAATCCCATGGCGCCATGCGGCAGCATCTCCTTCATCAGCCGGCCATATACCAGCTCCCTGTCTGCATTCACGTTCCGCAGCTCGGGCCAGAGGACGGCGGCGGAGATGCTGGGAAGGGTGACGAGCAGCAGAAGCACGAACATGGTAATAGCCGCCACCACATACATGGTCAATGCTTCAGAAGGGGTACGGGTGGAAAGGATCCGCTGTCCTTCCATGGCGCCCCCCATGGGAGCCGCATCACCACCGTAGCCGATGCTTTGCCCGAACAGCCATGCCATGGCCGCGGCCAGCGGAAAGACGTCATGCCGGACGGGAGGCGTCATCTGCAATACTTCCGGATGCGTGCTGTCGAAAGCATGATGCACGGCTGCGCTCATAGCCGCCGGTCCCCCAAAATGAGCAAGCGTCAGCCCCGCCAGCGTAACGGCGCCGATAAAGAAAATGCTCATCTGAATAAGATTGGAGATCACCACACCCTTATATCCCGAGAAGAAAACAAAAAGAAAGGAAACAGGCACTACCAGGTACAGGGTCTGCACCTTTGTCAATCCGAACGCAGGGCCCATGATCTTATATGCCGCCAGCAGCGTAATGCCCGTCCAGGCAGGCATGGCGATAAAAGAGGTACGCACGGCGATCCAGATACGCATGGCGGAAGCCGCCCGTGTGGGGAACCGGAGATCGTAGAACTCCAGCGAGGTGAAGAGGTTCAGCCTCCTCCAAAATCCGGAAAAGAGCACCCCGCCAATGAAAAGCGCGAGGCCAAACCTGCTAAGATACCACCAGGAGATAAAAGCTCCCGTCACTACGGCCAGCCCTCCATATCCCGTTGCGGCATCGGGGCTTACCAGCGCCGCCGTATAGGAAATGCCATTGAGCCATCCCGGTATCTTGCGTCCGCCCAGGAAGAAGTTCTCCAGATTGGCGGATGCAAATCGCTTATGCCATAACGATAGTCCGAGCATCATCAATAAATAAGTCCCTATGATCCAAATATCCAGCTGGTTCCAATTCATAAGCTACAGTCCTTTTAGTCTTTTGGTCAAAGGTACAAGGGTCGGGAGATTACTCTCGGGTTCATCGAGATAGAAATAGGCCGTAGCCGAATAATCGTCCACCCGGTAAAAATTTACCCACTCGTCGCCGGGGAACTTATCATCGAAGAGGTCGGGAAGATCCGGTCTTTCCAGGAGCTTGATCAGCCCTTTGGACGTCATGACGCTGACGGGTTTTGCCCGGCCGCCGGCCTTTATGATGCCCCGGATCAGGTCCCTGCCGGCGCCTCCCATCTGTTGTATCGCGACCCGGCAGTTCTGTTGAAAATAGATCGGGTCGGGTATATGGTATCTGTAAAAGGCGTATTGTCTCTTTGCCTTATCAACGATGGGCGCTCCCGAATATAGCTGGCTAAAGGGTCCCAGGTTCCAGGCGGAGCCGATATAATCTTCCGTGCCCGACCCTACCAAGGTTGGATATTGTCCGTCATTATCGAGATACGTCTTAACCTCTCCCTCTCCAAACCAGGTATTGCCATAGATACTGTCGGCCACCACGCTTAGATTGACGCCAAGGAAGCGTCCTTTACCTTCGACGCGCGGCAGTATCTCGAAATCCTCGCCGAGCTTTGCCCCGTCATTATTGCTCCAATAGGCGTGAAAATAACCTATGCCCTGCGGAGCGGTCTTCCATACGGAGTAATTGATATCGTAAAACAAAAGCTGATCCTGCTGTGACGCATTGATAAAAACCATCTTCGCCCCTTTCTTATAAGGCATGGGAACAAAGCAATTGAACGACCGGCCCTCGGGGTCGGTAAACAGCGCGCTTTGAAAAGCAGTCATTCTTCCCAATCCGATGCCGAAGAAATCTCCCAGCGGCGCGGAGACGGCGGGCTTTTTGGCTCCATCCCAATAGATCTTCAGGACGATGGACCGCAGGGCCCTGGGGTTCCTGTCGATGATGGTCATCCAGATCCTGTTGATGATGCCGGCGCCATGAATATCCGCCAGCACGATACTGTCACCGGCCTTGATCCATTGACTGGCATCACCCTTGGCGCCCTTGTTCTCCATGCCTCCCTTGCCCTTCGCGCCCGTGGGGTTCTCGAAGCTGATCCATCGGCTCTCCACATCCTTTGGAAGATCGAACAACTGTTGTGCGCAGAGACCCATCGGCAAAAGACAGCAAAAAAGAATGACTGCTTTGTATCTCATATAGTACGATTCATTTTATAACCAATCTTACCATCCATAGTTCTGCACCAGGTTGGGGTTCTTGTCCCGCTCACGCTGCTGCATGGGCCATAGATAATCCTTCTTATCGAAGACTCTCTTTTCCACCAATACTCTTTGAAAAAAGGCGGGGTCGGTGGCATTTTCCCCGGCGAAAATATTCAGGCCAAGGATATCACCTCCCTCCTCCTGTTCCGCGATCTTCCACCTGTGCGCATCGAAATAGCGGTGCGTTTCATAGAACAGCTCTATCCGGCGTTCGTGGTGGATCCGTTCCCTCATGTCGTCCTTGGACAATCCTGTCGGCAGACCGGGTAAACCGCTGCGGTCCCTGATCAGGTTCACATATTTGTATACGTCGCCTACGGGTCCCTGCGCTTCGTTCAGCGCTTCGGCATAGTTCAGATATTGCTCTCCCAACCTGAAAAGGATCCAGGTACGCAGTACGGAGTGCAGGGGCACCCAGGTAAAGCTGGGATCGGAGCATTTCTTGGGGAGATAACCCGTCTTGGTAAAGTTACCCGCGCCGCCTGCCAGCTTGCCGTCGACGCCTTTGTACCAGAACTGAAGTCCGGGGCTGTTCTTCCAGGGCTGACCGGAGAAATGGATACTGGCATAAAAACGGGGCTCGCGATTGACATACATATTGCTGGTGCCGGCTATATAGTTACCGTTGGGATCGTCGGCGGCGGCAAATCCCGTCTCCGTATAGCTGGATGCGGGGTTGATGATGGGAGTATAGTCGGAATTATAACCCAGGATAGGACGGGTGCCATCGGCCATTTCATAATCGTCGACTATATTCTGTGTGATGCTGTTGAGCGTAAATCCCTGATAGGTGCTGCGGGGGTCGCTGTACACATCGTTGTCATTGAAGAAGCCGGGGTTATTGGCAAAAAACACTTCCTTATTGTTGTTGACATAGAATATTTCCTGGTAGTTCAGCACCGGGTTGTTGTTCGCGCTCCTGTACAATCCATAGCCAGCGGATTCCGCCTGGTCGATACAGGCTTTTGCCGCATCGGCCGCCGCCTGCCATCTGTTGGGGTCGTTGTCGGGGAACAGACGGGTCCCGTCATCATTCTTGATATCCGCATAGTCGGAGTTGCCATTCCACAACGGGCTGGCCATATAGAGCAGCACCCTTGCCTTTAGCGCCAGACATACGGCTTTCGAAGGCCTGCCATATTCGGTTGCATTGGTGATGATGGGAGGCAGCAAGGCAGCCGCCTTATCACATTCGGATGCCACGAAAGCCGCGCATTTGTCGATGGGATCTCTCCGGATGGCTTTGAAATCCTCGGTAACAGCTACGCTATGGTCCGAGATGGGCACGGGGCCGTATACCCGCATCAGCAGGAAATGGAAATAGGCGCGGAGGAAGAGAGCCTCGCCTTTCAGACGGGTCCGGGCATTCGCGGTAAAGACATCATCCAGGGGCACTTTATCGATGTTCTCGATAAAGAGGTTGGCTTTCCGGATGCCGACATAATTGGCTGTCCATGGGTCGATGGTATAGGTCGACGGCCCCCAAGATCCGGAATTCAGGGAATTGCTGAACGAGGGTGCATACATCTCCTCCATTTCGTCGGATGCGCCCACGAAAGGATTGCCGTTAGGGTCGTTGTCCACCATGCGTCGCTCCACCGGCTCCGACGCATAGATATTGCTCAGGAAGCTCTGGGCATAATCCCTGTTGGCAAATACCTTGCTTAGCGTCAGGTCGTCGTCCGGCGCCTTGTCCAGGTAATCTTTTTTGCACGACACCGCCAGGGAAAGAAGCAGCGCAGCGGCGGATGTTTTTATAATAGCGTTCACGTTATAATGTTTTTTATTTTTTTTTGTGTACCGGGTATGGTTTTCTTCGAAAAATAACCCATCCCCGGTACACCTCTAATGATGGGCCTTCGGCCAGCGGAACCGTGTTCCGCTAAAAGGTCACTTGCGCGCCAAAGTTGATGCTACGTTGCAAAGGATAGTTCTCGTTGGGGCCATTGTCCTCGGGGTTCACGATCTTGATATGATCCCAAAGGCCCAGGTTGGCGCCATTGATAAAGACCCGGAAATTGCTGATCTTCACCCGCTGTGTCAGGCTGCGGGGGAAATTGTAGCCGATCTCCGCCGACTTGACCCGCAGGTAATTGCCATTCTTCATCCACAGCGTGCTGGGGACGAAATTGTTGGTGGACTTCACGTTCAGGATGCCGGGGTATTCGGCCTTGGAGTTGTCGGCCGCGCCATATACCCAGCGATTGTCGAAATATTCGTGGGTGACATTGTATACGCCTACGCCGTCCGCGAAAGCCCAGGTGCTGCGACCGCTCATAAACATATCCGTACGGGCCGCGCCGGCAAAGAATATGCTAAAGTCGACGCCTTTATAGGCTATGGTGCCGCCAAAGCCGAACATGATCTCGGGTGTGCGGGAATACCCGTAAAAGGTCTGGTCGTCCGCATTGATCTTGCCATCCCCGTTGAGGTCCTTGTATTTGATATCGCCCGGACGTATCAGCCCTTGCAGATAGGTTTGATCGGGGCTTTTATCGATGTCGGCCTGGTCCTTGAATAACCCTTCCGCTATAAAACCATAGTTGCGGCCAATGGTCTGACCTCTCGAGTTCTGGTACGCATAGGGCTTCTTGGGAGTATTGTCCTCGACGATCCTGTTCCGCGCAAAAGTGAAATTACCCTGGAAGGAATAATAAAAGCCGCCTCTTGTCTTGTTGCGTATTTCGATATTGCCTTCGATGCCCTGGTTGTTCGCCACACCCAGGTTGGCGTAGGGAATGATGGAGGTAGGATAGCCGGCGGAGCTGGGGATTTGTTGCAATTGCAACAGGATGCCTGTACGGTGTTCCCGGAAGGCGTCCACGGTCAATGTCAAACGGCCGTTGAAAAATTCCATATCGGCGCCGATATTGGTCTTCTCGGACACTTCCCAGGAGATATTGTTATTACCGATCCTGTCTTCCGCAAAACCATTCGGCGTGACGGTGGTCTGGCTTTGACCGAACAGGTAATTGGCCGCCGTCTTGTTGATAGTGGTCAGGTAAAGAAAACGCGCGATGCCCAGCTGATTGCCTATCTGGTCGTTACCGCTCCGGCCCCATGACGCTCTTATCTTCAGATAATTCATCGCATTGAAATTCCAGAACTTCTCTTTGGAAGGTATCCAGCCCACGGCTACGGAGGGGAAGAAACCATATCTTTTTCCGGAAGGGAAATTCTCGCTGCCATTATAGCCCATATCGAACTGCAGGAGATAACGGGTGGCATAGTCATAGGTGACCCTGCCGGCAAGACCTTGTCTTCTGTAGGGGATATTGCCGGTGGAATTGCCGGGCGTAAGGTCTACGTACTCCCTTCTATTGCCCAGCAGCAGCCCATTGAACGTGTGTTCGCCAAAGGTCCTGTCATAGTTCACGGAAGCTTCGAGATAATAGGCCCTGTTGGCGACATTGTATTGGGTATAACCCAGCGGCGTCTCCGTGAGGATGAGCTTGTACTGGTCCACGCCATTGACGTCCTTGCCGAGATATTGATAGGTCTGCGGCTGTTTGGGACGGCCATTGCCCTGTACATCATAAAAGTCATAGGCGAAGAGCCCTTTCAGATAAAGCCCTTTGGTGACGATGGAGGAAAGGTCCCATTTGGTTCCCAGCGAGCTTTGGATGGTGCTCTTCTGTTCCTTTGTATACCCCGATTGGGTAGACTTGGAAAAAGGGCTCATCCCCAGGAAGGTGCCCGACCCAGGGATAGAGCCATCGGGATTACGCACGGGATATGCGTTATTGGGAGTAAGGTTGATAGATTCCATGATCAGAAAGGCGCTGTTGCCGGGATAGTTGCCATTGGAGGTAATACCGCCCAGGTTCAGCGACATGGACAGGCTCTTGCTCAGATTGACATCCACATTGCTCCGGAAATTGTAGCGCTTATAGCTGGTGTTGGTGGGATAAGGCACCGTCTTGTCCTCGTTGTAAAGCCCCTGCTGCACGGTGTATCCCACATTGGTGTAGTATTTGAACGTTGCGTTGCCGCCCGTCATGCTGAGGTTGTTGATCGTTTGGAAAGTATGCTTTCTCAGCACGACATCCACCCAATCCACATCAGGGTAGAGATAAGGATCGGAGTGGGTCCTGTATCCCTCTACCTGATCGGGCGTATAGAATGGCTGCGGCGCGCCACCGCGGGCCATGGCCTCATTGGACAGCGTCGCATATTGATAGCTGTTGATAAAATTCGGTAGCCGCAGAGGGGCCAGCGTCGCATTCTCCGTCCGGAAGGTCACTTTGGGGGGACCATCTTTACCACGCTTGGTATTGATGAGTATTACCCCGTTGGCGCCACGTATACCGTATACGGCGGTAGCCGACGCATCCTTCAGGATGGAAAAGCTTTCTACTTCCTGGACGTTCAGCTGGTTCATATCCCTTTCTACTCCATCGACCAGGATCAGCGGACTTTGGCTACCGGTGAATGTTCCCAAACCCCGGATAAATACGTTGGCGACATCATAGCCCGGCTCACCCGATGTTTGTCGCGTGATGACACCCGGCAGCCTTCCGCCGATGGCATTGGATAAGGAAGGTGTGGCTACCTGCTGCAGGTCCCCAACCTTGACAGTGGCGATGGATCCCGTCACCGAATTCTTTTTCTGTGAGCCGAAACCTACCACGACCGTCTCGTTGAGCTTCTGCCCCTCCTGGTCGGGCGTCATCCTGATGATGATATTTTTCCTGCCGCCCAGGGAGCTCACACGTAGCCGCTGAGACTTGTAGCCGATGAAGGTGACGACGATGGAGTCGTTGATATCATCCACCTCCAGCAGGAATTTACCATAGGTGTCGGCGGTAGCGCCTTGCCCGGAAGCCCCAATAACCTTGATGTTGGCGCCAGGCATGGGTTCGCTCCTCTCGTTTAGAATAGTACCGGAAAGCACGAACGATGTCGTGTTGGCTTTTACTGCCTGAAGGATGCAGCAGCATAGCAGTAGTGAGAAGAAATACCGAAAAAATGCAGCAATTCTCATAAAACTGATAGTTATTGGGTGAATAAATGATTTGCCAATACCAATCAAGGGCGGCCTGACAATCGTCTGTTCCTGATAGAGCTTAACCTTTGATCCTTAATTAAAAATGCTTAATGAATACGTATTCAAAAAAAGTCAGCGCAAAAAAAATTATTTCCTCGAACGCACCGTATTTCGCACGACCAGATGCCCTTTCATCATAAACACCTGCGAAGAGGTATTCCCTTCTTCTATCTCCTTCAACAGCAGCTCCACCGTGCTGGTAGTCATCTCTTCCAGCGGCTGCTCCCAGGTGGTCAGGGCATAGGACGGCCATTCGGACATACGGATATTGTCGAACCCCACTACGGACACATCCTCGGGGATCCGCAGCCCCAGCACGCGTACGGCATCCATGACACCCAGGGCGATGATATCGTTCCCGCCGATGATACAGTCGATGTGCTTGTTCTTTGTCAGCAGCTCCTGGGCGGACCGGAATCCACTCTCGAATGTATAATGCCCCGGCTCGATGGTCAGGTCCTTTATCTTTCTTTCCGCCAGCACCTCTTTAAAACCCCTCAGCCTGTCGATGGTAGTGGAAGTGTCCAGGGGTCCGGAGATAAAGGCGAACGACTTGTGTCCCAGCTCCACCAGGTACGTCGCGATCTGTTTTGCAGCCATATAGTTGTCGCAGAATACGGCGCTGCTTTCCAGGTTCTCGGTGTATCTGTTGAACAGCACTACAGAGATGCCATAACGCTTGAACTTCTGGCTGGCGGAGGAGGACAGCAACGCATCGGTAATGATAACCCCGGCCACATTGTACTCCAGCAGCCGGTTGATCTCGCTCTCCTGGATCTCTTCGTTCTCGGAATTGATAAAGATAAGGTGGTACCCTTTGGCCGACAGCCTGTTGTGAAAGATCTCCAGGACGGCGGAATAAAAGGGGTTGCGGATATTGCGCATGACGATACCGATCATCATGGACTTGCGTGTGATAAGGCTTCGGGCATGAGCATTCGGCTTGTAATCCAGCTTGGCCGCGGCGGCCAGGATCTTCTTCCTCTTTTTCTCCGACACATTGGTATTCCCTGCAAAGACCCGCGACACCGTGGACTGGGAAACACCCGCGATGGCCGCCACATCCTCGGATGTATAGTTCTTTTTCGTCTTTGCGTCAGGTTTGGGTTGGTTAGTCGAATTGCTCATGAATACGTAATCATTTTCAAATATAAGGATTTTCCCAGGTAAAAAAATTATTTTTTGCTACCCCTTTAGATTTACCACGACATTGATGGTGAGGGCGACGATGACGGTGTTGAATATGAAGGATAAAAGACCATGCACCAGCACCACCCTTCGCATATGGCGGGAAGAGATCGTGATATCGGATACCTGGAAGGTCATGCCGATGACAAAGGCGAAGTAGGCAAAGTCGAGATAGTCGGGAGATTCATTCCCGGGTATATCCAGCCCCTTGGCGATCTGTCCTTTCATAGTTGGATGATCCCCATAATAAAGATGGGCATAGCGGCTGGTGAAGAGGATATGCAACAGGATCCATGAAAAAGTGACGCCGGCGATATAAATAGCTGTCTCCAGCCCTTCGCTCAGCATCCAGGCTGTCTGGTTCTTCAACAGGAGCAGCACGCCGCCCAGACTGCCCAGGATAGCGGTGATGACGATGACGAATACGACAGGCCGGCTGGCATCCTCCCGGCTGGCCAGTACCCGCAGCTGTTTGGGACATACGGCATAGAAGATCGCCACGCTGATGACTATTTCGCAAAGACTAAAGATGTCCCATCCGACCATGGTGCGCGTAAAACCTTCCATCCGGACAGGAAGTATCAACAGGTAGCTGGCGGCAGCAATGGAAAGGCAGATGAGCAGTTTGTAGATGGCTCTGATTCGATAAAACCAGTGTGGGGCTTTGATATATTCGCTCATACCTCTAATTTACGGTATATTTAAGTAAATCGTTTGTTATGGTGTTGCGCCTGTCGTTCCTTGCTTTGTTGATCTGCCTGTTCCATCCCCGCGCACGGGCGCAGGACTATAATCCTGCTGTGGATGTGAAAGATTATAAATTTCTGCTCGAGGTCAATGATCACAACGATAGCATTACAGGCAGGGCGGTCATCGATGTCCTGTTTAAGACGCAGGCATCCGGTTTCCAGCTGGACCTAAAGAATATCGACAGCCAGGGCAAAGGCATGCGGGTAATCATGATAATGTCGCAGGCAGGATCCAAACTTCCCTTCATACATGAAAAAGATCATCTTACCATTTCCGATAAGGTTGACAAGGGCGCTCGTCGAACCTATTTCATCTACTACGAAGGCATCCCCGCCGACGGTTTGATCATCTCTAAAAACAAATATGGACACCGTGGCTTCTTTGGGGACAACTGGCCCAACCGCGCCCATAACTGGCTGCCCTGTGTAGACGACCCTTCGGACAAGGCGACAGTGTCGTTTACCGTCAAGGCTCCGGATCATTATACGGTAGTAGCCAATGGGGAGCTGATGTATGAACATCCGATGCCGGATAGCATGAGATCTACGAGATGGGAGGAATCCGTCCCTCTGTCCCCCAAGATCATGATGGTAGGCATTGCCGACTTTGCCGTGGATCATCCGGGCGACGCGGAAGGCGTACCAGTATATAATTATGTCTATCCGGAAGACAAAGAGGCCGGTTTCCGCAGTTATGCCAACGCTTTACGGATACTCCCCTTTTATATCCATCACATCGGTGCCTATCCCTTTGAAAAATGCGGCAACGTACAATCTAAAACACGGTTTGGTGGATTGGAGAATGCCAGCGCTATCTGCTATTTCGAGAACTCCGTCAACAGTCCCGGTGTGGAATCCCTTATGGCGCACGAAATAGCGCACCAATGGTTTGGCGATGCCGTGACGGAGATACAATGGCGGCATCTCTGGCTCAGCGAAGGGTTCGCCACCTATATGACCCATTGCTACCTGGAAAGCCAGTATGGCGCCGACACCCTGAAAGCAGGTCTGCGGAAAGACAGAGCTACCGCCATCGCCTTTGAAAAGAAAAGAATGACGCCCGTGGTAGATTCCAGCGTGCACAGCGACTATATGGAATTGCTAAACCCCAACAGCTACCAGAAAGGCGGCTGGGTCCTGCACATGCTGAGGCGCAAGATAGGCGACTCTCTTTTCTGGAAGGCCATCTCCACCTATTACACCACCTACCGGAACGGCAACGCTTCGACAGAGGACCTTGAAAAGATCGTGGAAAAGGTGAGCGGACAGGACCTGCATACTTTCTTCCATCAATGGCTGTACACGCCGGGCCATCCTTCCGTACAGTTGGAATGGTATTATGACGGCGCCAATGACGCGCTTTATATAACCACAACTCAACGGCAGCCGGTTCCTTTTGAATTCCCCCTGGAGCTGTCCATCGACGGCAAGCCGTATACGATCCAGCTGACGGCTCAAAAAAATCAGGTCCGGATACCGCTGATAGCTGAGCCAACAACGATCGTTCCGGACCCGAATGTAAATATATTAGCGAGCTTCACTATGCCGTCTACACAGCATCGCTCAACGAACTGAAAGTAAAATCCCTCGCCTTGATGGGTGGCACCAGGTAGCTCCGGTAGGACTCCACGCTGATGCTCCGCTCAGGCTTGCCCAATGCTTCCACATTGTTCAGCATGATGACAGGGCTTTCGTTGAACCGGAAATTTTTGATAGGGAATTTCACTTCGCCATTCTCGATATAAAAGGTACCGTCACGGGTGAGGCCGGTGAGCAGCAATGTCTGCGGGTCCACCATGCGGATATACCACAGACGTGATACGAGTATTCCTTTTTCCGTGCTTTTTATCAATTCTTCCAGCGTGGCAGTGCCTCCATCCATGATAACATTGGACGGTCCCGGTACAGGATCGACCTTTTTCTTGTCCGCCCAAAACCGCGAGTAGCTCAAATTCTTTACCACTCCCTTCTCGATCCAGTTCCTCTTTGTGAGCAGCTGACCTTCTCCGTTCCAGGTGGCGGAAGGAAGCTCGGTATTGAAGGGATCGGAATAGATATTCACCTTCGTATCCATCAACTGCTCTCCCAGCCTGTTGCCACCACCGGCCTTGCTCATAAAGCTCCTTCCTTCATCGGCGCTGCGGGCATCCAGCCCAAAGAAAAGGCTTTCCAGCAGATACGCTACGGCCACAGGCTCCAGGATCACGGTATATTTTCCCGGCTCGATGGCCTTGGCGCCGATGGAACCATTGGCCTTGGAAGTAGCGATCTTCGTAGCGGACAGCGTGTCCAGCTTGCTGACATCGTTGTAGCCACGGGCGGCATAGCCGGAGCCGGTGCCCTCCTCATTACGGGTGGTGACGGTGAATACGACATCCGTGCCCTTATTATAGGCGAAAAGACCTTTTGAATTTATGGTAGCGTTGAAGCTGGTGGTATTCTCCAGGTAGCCCGCCGCCTGCAGATTGGCATCCTTGCAGGTCTGTATGCTTTTAGCTACGGCATCCGCCCTCGTGTCGGGCGTGATAGCGGCCGTTGCAGGCACATAGGTGATCGACTCGGGGAAATCCTGCGGACCCAGCAAGGGCATATGCTCGGGGTTCTCCGGAGCCAGCTGGGCCAGCTCTTCGGCGCGGCGTACCACTTTTTCCAGGCTGGCGTCATCGAACTCATCGATGGTGGCGATACCTGATTTTTTTCCATAGATAGAATTGACGACAAGGGTCAGCTGGCTGATATCGCCGGCAGTCGAAACGGAATTGCGGGCATACCGGATATTACCTCCGTCGGAGCCCGTGAGAGAGACCTGGCATTCCTCCGCCTTGGAATAGCCGAGCACTTTCTTCAGCAGCTGTTGCGCTTCATCTTTGCTTAAAATTGCCATATATAGGAATTACTTGTAGTAGTTAATATTTTATGTCTGTCCTTCGGACAACGAACTTCCAGTTCGTCCTGTTAGATTTTCCGGGCCGTGTTGATGACATTCACTCCGTTGAACCGGGTAGTCGAGCTGCCATGCGATACCGCATTGGACTGGCTGGGTTGCCCCTTTCCGTCGTTGAACGCCCCTCCCAGTCTGTAGTCACGCTCGTCGGCAATGGCTACACAGGAGTTCCAGAACTCACGGGTATTGGCCTGGTAGGCTACGTCCTTCAACATACCGACGATCTTTCCTTCCTTGATCTCATAAAAGGTCTGACCGCCAAACTGGAAATTATACCGTTGCTGATCGATAGAGAAAGAGCCGTTACCGATGATATAGATGCCTTTCTGTACATTCTTGATCATATCGTCGACGCTCAGCGGGTCCTTGCCGGGACGGAGGGACACATTGGGCATACGCTGGAATTGTACATCGGACCAGCTTTGGGCATAACAACATCCCTGCGACGCTTTCAATCCGATGATATGCGCCTGGTCGCGGATGGCCTGGTAGTTGACGAGGATCCCTTCCTTGATCAGGTCCCACTGTCCGCACTTCACGCCTTCGTCATCGTATCCAACGGCGCCAAGGCTTCCGGGCTGCAGCTTGTCGGCCACGATATTCACCAGCTTGCTGCCGAAATTGAAATTGCCGGATTTCCATTTGTCCAGCGTAAGGAAGCTCGTGCCGGCAAAGTTGGCCTCATATCCCAGCACACGGTCCAGCTCCGTAGGATGCGCCACGGACTCGTGTATGGTGAGCCAGAGATGGGAGGGGTCGAGTATCAGGTCATACTTGCCGGGCTCCACGGACTTGGCCGCGATCTTTTGCGTGACATCTGCCGCCGCATTCCTGACGTCTTCCACCATGTCATAACGGCTTTTATACCGGGTGACGACGCCCTGTACCTTGTCTTTGTCGGTGGCGGTAAGGTATTCATACCCCATGCCCACGGGCGAGCTCAGCGCCTGCCGGGTCTGGAATTTTCCGGTGGCCTGGTCGATCTTGGTGACATTGAAGAAAGGATAGATCCGATGGATGTCCTGATCGATGTAGCTGCCGTCGGTGGAAGCAAAATATTTCTGCTCATTGACAGCCAAAATTGCCGAGTTGACAAAATTGGCGCCGCCCTTCATGGCGATGTCATTGACATTCAGCAGGAGGTCCACTTTTTCCTTGATGGGTACCTCGAACGCATTCTTTACAATAGGCGTCTTCCAGCTCACCTCTCCATATCCTTTCTGAGGAGCCAGCTGTACGGGTTCGGAGATGATCCTGGCATTGGCCTTGGCAACGGCTACCGCTCTCTCCGCGGTGCGGGCCACGCCCTCCTTGGTAACATCGTTGGTGGCGGCAAAACCCCAGCTACCGTTGGCGATCACACGAATACCCACGCCGAACGATTCGAGGTTGACGATGTTCTGAACCCTGTTCTCCCGTGTAATGATAAATTGGTTAAGATAGCGGCCAATACGTACATCGGTGTACGTGGCGCCTTTGGCCCTGGCGGCATTAAGAGCTGCATCGGACAGTTGCTTTTTTACAGCAACATCCATCCCGGCGTTGAGCACCTCGGAAGGGTCGATCATTCTTGTGCCGAAGGGAAGTTTGGGCAGGACGAGTGAGCCTAAGCCCATCCCTGCCATTTGAATAAAATCTTTTCGTTTCAAGGTTTTCTCATTTAAGTTATGTCCTCAATCTAAAGAACTTTTAAATAACTTTTACTCCGCTCATCCCATCAAATCCTCCTTTCTACCCATAAAAACAAACCGCTGAGCACGAAGAGTAAATAAAACCACCCCTTGGCGACCAATAACTTGCGCATCCCGCCCCCCTCTGTTGCCGCGGCTCTCCTTTCCCCCCGTGCGGCGATCCACCGCTGCGTTCCTTCCAGCCTCTCCCTGCGATGAATAGGCGCCCAGTCGCCCTTTTTCCAGACATACCACCAGCCATATTCTCCATTCTCGGTATGCGCTGCATGCCAGCCGGGCGTCCTGGGCCAGTAAATACCCGACCAATAAAAGGGCAAATAAGGATGCTGCGCCAGGTATACGTAGACAAATGTTTCATCGTCACCCTCTTCCAGCCATCCCGTAGGCATCGATGCAGCGGTCTGAAGCAGGACATTCACCGGATGATCCACCTCGGGCAAGGCGGGGGAAAAATGCCAGTGTTCCGTCGCTTCCCCCTTTCGGGCCGCCTGCCGCAGGATACGGGTCCAAAGAGCGGCATATTCTTTTCTTTCACCCGCCAGCAGCCGCGTATAGGTGGCGGTCAGTCTCGTGAGCAGTATTTTTCCGGCGCCATACATGCTTTCACTGACGAGGATGCGGTTGAGACTATCTCGCAGCATAGATCTTTCACCCGGCTTCGACAAGCTATCTCCCTTGATCACCAATCCCAGTCCCTTTTCGGCAATGGCATTCCACAGAACGGCATGTTCGGAGGCCCCCATCGTCCTCAGCTCGGCGGCATCCGCTATAACGACATCGAACTTATCCAAAAGGGAGGGAGAAAGATGATCCACCGTTGTCGCCGGTGTATTCAGATAGGCGTGATCGTATTTATCCTTGCTGATGGCGGTTCTTACGACCACTCCATGCCCCTTCTCCGAAAGCCATCCCGCCAAAAATCGATTCTCGAAATCCGGCGAAGCAGCCAGCACCAATATTTTTAGCTCTTTCGCAGGCAACACCTCCACAGGTATCGACTCCTGCTCCAAAGTATCTTTCCCCGCAACAACCGCCAGTCTGTATACCGCAAGGTCGGTGTGAGCGGGTACCGTCCTTAGCTCGAAGTCTTCCTCCTTCGATGCCACCTCGGTCGAGTCAAGCAAGCTGCCCAACCCAAATAAAAGCAGTCTTACAGGTCCGCCGGTGGTATTGTAAATGCTACCTTGTATCCTGAACAGCTGTCCTGACAACAGCTGCTTTTCCCAATGCAACGACCCGATACCCGTTCGCATGGATGAAGGATGGAACGATACCGGCACATCGGATATAGCAGCCCGTTCCTCCTCTGTCAACCCATATCCCAATACATGCAGCGCCGGCACATGCAGGTCTTGCAGGTCTTTTACCTCCACGCCCGACGACAAATAGATCCGCGCGCTGTCGGGATCATAGCCCTCCGTCAGGAACACCCCTTCTTTGCTTCCTGTCGCAGACGTGCTATTGTAGGTGATAGGCAGCGCAATAGCAGCCAGACCGGCTATCAGCAGGATAGTCGCCATGATACGTCCCGTCCGCCGGGCCTTATTGACCCTCCTGATCTCCCACCACAGCAGGATCACCAATAACGACAGCGAAAGACATACGACGATATAGTTCCAATAGCTCATTGTTTCTTCACCTTGTTAAAATACAGCTCTGAAAGACCGGCATCCGCCGGGGTGTTGGGCGCGGAAGGATTGGACTCCGGCATCGGCACCAGCTTGCGCAGGGCCTGCTGCGCTAAACGCGTATCGGTCGGGGTACTGGTCCCCGCCAATATTCTTTTGAGGGCCTGAAAGCCCGTCAAATACTCCGCCGGATGTTCGGCAGCCTGCCGCCCCAATTGCCGCTCGGCCTCCCGCAATATTTCCAGGAAAGGGGCAGGAATAGACCCATGGATGACCTCCAATACGCTCAACGCCTTGCGCAGCTTATCTTCCGTAGAAAATTCCTGCGTCTTGCCCGTCTGCATCACCGGCTGCCCAATCCCATCGAGAATACCCTTGAGCCTTTTGGCCGGGTCCAATGGCGTCAGTTTCACACCCGTCTTCGCCACATAAGCCCTTGACTTCTGCTGCAGGTCCTTCAATAAGCGCAGGGCCTTGTATTCATATGGCAATGCCTCTTGGGGTTTGAATGTCCGGAGTCGCAGCTCGGCATTCCACATCTCGTTGAGAGTCGCCTTTAATTGCTGTTTGATGGCGGGCTCGAAATAGGTGGCGTCCTCCGCATTGTCATGCTTGTCCGTAAAAGCATCCAGCACCTTTCCTGCATTGCCGAAATCCGCCGGCGAATCTCCGGCCTTTTTAAAGCTTTCCCCGGCCCCGCCTTCTTCGGCCTCTTCACCGAGGAACTTGCCATAGCGCAATCGCAGCAGCTTCTGGTCTACGCCCAGGTCATTGCTCTTGTCGTTAAAGGCCTGCACGGATACGCTATCCTTATTATGCAGCAGCTGCTCGGTCTCGATGATGATCTGCCGCTGGCTCCGAAAAAGCTCGGGCCTTATATTCACACCCAATGTCAGCCCTTCCAGGCTCATGAGCTTGGCCGTATCGGGAAGAGAAATGATATACATGTCGCTACGCGATTCCGCACCGTGATTGTCCTTTGCCTTGCAATAAAAATATAATTCGTCCCCCGGATGAACACCCAGGGCATCCAGGTTCAGGGTCTGATGCAGATCGTAGGCGGGTACATTGCCGGTGAAGACGGTGTTGAAAGGCAGGGTCTGCTCTTTGAATTTTACCGCCTCGCCGCTGCCCGTGGCAATGGTCGCTACGATAGTGGCATCCCTGACACCATAGTCGTCCTGCACATTGGCTGTCAGCGGTATCTTCCTGGATTCTCCGATGTCTACAACGGTGTAGAGCTTGGGAGTGCGGATAACGATACGAGGCGCTTCATCCCTGATCACCTCTATCTTATACAGGTCCGAAAGCTCTTGGCCCATCTGCAGCTGGTAAAATCCGGAATGAGCCGCTATGGTGCTCCAGCGCCATACTTTTCTCTCCGCGCCCGCGGCATGTAATGGAATATGAGCGCTGTCCGACAGGATGAATTGCACGGAATCCAAAGCGATATTGGTTTGTATCTCCCAGGTGATGAGAGCGCCCTCTTCCACCTGTATATCGAGGTCCTGCTGACTGCGCACAGGTCTGCCTGTGTAGGCGGGCGGAGTGACACGGACCTGTACGGCTTGTATGGCGGGGAGGGTTTTAGGCGTCTCCCGGTGCATAGAGATAACCTCGACGGGCGCTGCGGCTGAACGAACGCCGCCGATAAAGGCCCATAGCCCGATTGCCATCACGGCGAGGCAGCTCCCAATGATCAGTCTTTTGCGAAAGGGATGCGGCAGCCGCGCCTGACCCAGTCTTCCCTCTATCCGGACGACCTGCAATTTTTCCAGCGCGCCCAGCTCATGTTCCGGCCTCAACAGCAAATGACTGCTCTCTTCCAGCTCGGGAAGCCATCTGTCCAGGGCACGCGCCGTGTCGGCAAGCGTTATTCGCCAGGAACGGAAGAGCATCAAGGCAGCCAGCATGAGCATCCCGAACAATAATATTCCATAAAGCGGCGATCCATAGCCCCACCGGCTCAGCAAGAGCCAAAGCGCCAGGCTGACGGCCAGGGACAACAGCACGCAAAAGACGATGCCTTCCAGCATCCATCTGCGTCGCACTGATGATAGTATATTCACCCCTTTAGCCATTCTTAGCTCTTTTAAAAGATAGAATTCGCTCGGCCGCCAGCGTTAGAAAGACCAGCAGCCATCCAAGGTTCGATAGGTCGATGGAGGTCTCCATCACGGGGTTGCCTCGTTGTCCGTTGTCCCCGCCGGAAGGAGTCACCTGCGCAGAGTCGATCACTCTCCTGTCCGCCCCCTTCGTTGGCGCATCCGGTAATAACAGCTCCCCCATACGGACGGGGAAATCCCTGCTCCATACCAGCCCGTTCCATGTCGGATCGAAATGACTATAAAAATGATAGCGCCTGCCGCCGTCCGTTTCTTCCAGCGCCAGCAGGGGTCTTCCAAACCCATCGGTCCAGACGGGCAGCCATTGCCGGGATTGTCCCGCTTCTTTTTCCACGGGTATATCGCTTCCCCTTATCCAGGTGTCTACGGGGGTCTCACGGCCCGGCTCGTATGACACGATGTTGGCGCCCTTTATATCCAGCGGTTTTGCGGACAGCCAGAAGACCCAGTCGGCAGGACCATCCAGCCGCCCGGAGATCACTATATTCCTCCGCGTGAACTGTTGCAAGGCCCTCACGGCGCCATCCACCCATTGCCCATCATGGGTATATTTTTCATCCGCATATATCACCACATGCAGTGTGGTCGTATCCACCGCCGTCGTATCCCTTCCGTATATCCGATAGCTATAGGATGTTCCTTTAGCCCGGCTGCTTGCCGTGATCACACGCATACTATCGAACCCCAGTTTCCAGGCTGCCTGCACCCATTGAACGGTACTGTCCTTCGGGTCGCCGACATACCAATACACCGGTCGGCTGCTGACAGGTCTGACCCCGGAGAAATGCCGCAACAGCCCATCCGTAAATACATAAAAGGGAATTCCGGCCGGGGCCTGCTGATCCAATGCATGGAAGCTTTCCCACCAGGAATCGCCTGTCATATCATGTCGCTGAAATCCCGCGGCTACCAGCGAATCCACCTGTGATGTACCTGTCGCGATCGCCCCGCCCACCAATACCCAGCCCTTTTTTCCGTCCGCGCCGGGCCGCTGCTTCCAAACAGGCCCCGCCAGCAACAAGGCCAGCAGGATCAACAAAAGACAACGCAACACGAGCAGCCACCAGTCGGATATGCGGCGGCTACGCGCCTTCTTCAGGGATACCCTGTCCAGGAAGTCGATGCTGCCGATGCTGAGCACCCGTCCCGTCTTATTATTCCACAAATGGATCACCACCGGGGCGATGATCCCGGCCATAGCGAATAACCATATGGGTTGTAAGAATCCTAACAAGCTATCCGATGAGTTTTTGCCGCTGTTTTAAAAAATCCCGCAAGGCGTCGCCCGGCGGCTGATCCATACGCACCATGGTATAGGCTATCTGTTTATCCAGTACCTGCATCCGCACTGCCGCCAGCCAATCCTGCAGCCGCTGCATATATTCCTTCTGCCCCTGCACTCCGGAAAAAGGGATCTGCTCGCCTGTCTCCAGGTCCTGTAGCCGCAGATAACCTTTATAATCCATCTCCAGCTCGTTCTTTCCCATCAGATGGAAGACGATGACCTCATGGCGAAGGGCGGCCAGCAATTCCAGCAAACGGCTGATCTCTCCATTCCGCTGGTACATATCCGTTATAAATACCAGCAGCTCCCGCTTGCCCTCGCCCGTAAAGATGTGCTTGTATTGGCTGGGCTCTCCCATGCGCCCCCCCGGCTGGATATTTTCCAGCTGATAAAAGAAGCGGGCCAGGTGCTGAGGGTCCTTTCGCGACGGCAGCGTAAAGACATCCCCATCCCGGAAGGTATAAAGGCCAAAGCTGTCGCCTTGCATATGCGCCAGCCAGCCCAGGCTGGCGGCCAGCAGACGGGCATAATCCAGCTTGGTATAGTCCCCATCCCGGTGGGCCATGGAATGGCTGGCGTCCATCAGCAGACGGATGGAAATGCTGGTCTCTATCTCCGACTCGCGGATATAATACCGATCGCTACGCGCATATCTTTTCCAATCCAGCCAGCGCAGATCGTCTCCGGGCTGATAGCTCCGGTATTGGCTGAACTCGAGCCCGGGACCTTTGACCTTGCTTTTATTGATGCCGGTCATAAAGCCATCGATTGTCCGGCGCGCCGCCAGCGACAGGTCCTTTATGGCCATTAGAATATGGTGATCTGGTAATTCGCTCATGTGCTGTCCTTTTTGGTCCTGGCAGGTCGTTACAGTGTAGCGGGCCTCTCGATAGCCTTTAACAATACGGCGGTCGCCTGGTCCGATGTGATGCCCTCTGCTTCCGCCTTGAAGTTCATCAGGATCCGATGCCGCAGGACGGGATAGGCCATGACATGGATGTCCTCGGGGATCACCGCATAGCGCTGCTTGAACAGGGCCCTGGCTTTAGCTGTCAATATAAGGGCCTGTCCGGCACGGGGACCCGCCCCCCATCGCACCCACTCCTTGATATAAGCCTGCGTGGACGTATCCGGACGGGTGGCGCGGATGATCTCCGCCACATATTTTATCATGTCCTCGCTGATGCTGACCTCGCGCACCAGCTTTTGCAATTGCTGTATCTCCGGACCATTGACAACGGGATGAACGGTCGGACGCCGGGTGCCGGTGGTATGACTAAGGATGGCGGCTTCCTCTTCCGCGCTGGGATAGCCGATCTTGATGTACAGCAGGAATCTGTCCAGCTGCGCCTCGGGCAAGGGATATGTCCCCGCCTGCTCGATAGGGTTTTGCGTAGCCAGTATAAAGAAGGGACGGTCCAGCTTATAGGTCTGCCCGCCATAGGTGATCTCGAACTCCTGCATGGCTTCCAGCAGGGCCGACTGCGTCTTGGGAGGAGTACGGTTGATCTCATCCGCCAGCACGATATTGGCAAAAAGCGGCCCCTTGTTGAACTTGAAAAACCGGCGCCCCGTAGTATGATCCTCTTCCAGTATCTCTGTACCAAGGATATCCGTGGGCATCAGGTCGGGAGTGAATTGTATCCGCCGGAAGGAAAGATCCAGCGCCTGCGAGAGCGTTCGCACCATCAGGGTCTTTGCCAAACCCGGGACCCCCTCCAGCAGACAATGCCCACCCGCAAGGAGGGTGATCAGTATTTCTTCGACGATGGCGTCCTGACCGACAATAACCTTTTGGATCTCCTTTTTTAGTTGAGATAGTTTTCCCAATAATGACTGTACGTCGCTTTCAACGATTTCCAAACCCATGTGTTTAAAAAATTCGATGGAAAAACAGGAAATTAAAGATAAAATCATCAACTTTAAAAAAATTACACCACCGGTGGATAAGGGGGAGAAATTTACGTTCGCACGATTGAGATATAAGTCGGGAGACTGGGATACAGACCAGCGGATGCCCTCTAACCTGCTGAACTCGCTGATAGAGTATACGACCCTCCCCGTCGATCTGCAGGAAAAGGTCATCGACCTGGACAGCTCCGACATCTTCCAATACCCCTTTTGTTATATCAGCGGTCACAAGCTGGTACAGTTCAGTACCCAGGAAAGCGAACATTTCCGCCGGTATGTTCAAAACGGGGGGTTTGTCTTTGCGGACGATTGCAATCACGACATCGATGGCCTCTTTGCTCGCAGTTTCGAAGCGCAGATGCATACCCTGTTCGGCGCCAATGCCTTGCAGAAAATACCCAATAACCACAGGATATATCATTCCTTCTTTTCATTTGAAAAAGGTCCGCCCAATACCTCCTTCGAGCTGAATGGATGGGGGGACGATCTGGTGCATGATTATCTCAAGGCCATCATCATAAACGGCCGCATCGGCGTATTGTACAGCAATAAGGATTATGGCTGTGAATGGGACTATGATTTCCGTAATAAGCGCTTTCTCGCGGAGGACAATACGAAATTCGGGGTGAATATTATCATGTATGCGCTGAATGCGGTCCATTAGCGTCGGCGCACACAAAAAAAGCGGCCTCACGAAGAGGCCGCCGAGCGATTGTTCAGAGGATACCAGAGGTATCCTGCCCGAAGGGCTATCATAAAATATAGATACTGAATGAATACTTCTGGAGTCGTTACTCCTGTGTAGTAGATCCTCCGGGAGAGGATTGACTATTTTGATATTCCGGCTGCTCATCATTCCCACTCACCGGCTTCTGATCTTTTTGTTGTTGCGGAGGCTGTGAACCATTACCGTTGTACGGCTGAGGTCCATTGCTATTATTCCGGCGATAATGCTGATCGAAATAATCATGTCTTGCCTGGATCACCGCTGCATCACGATCCTGCTTGAGCTGATTGACCTTTGCCTTTCTATCCTTACGGGTCAGGGACTTATCATGTTTTACATCCTTGATCTGGGCATTGTAATCGTTCTTGATATCGCTGATCTGTGCGGCCAGCGGTGAAGGCATCGACCCATAACCATAATAGAAAGGAGGATAAGGATAATATCCCCAGCCCCAGGGACCGTAGAAGGGATATCCATACCCCCATGGGCCATAACCAAAACCTAATCCCAATCCTATACCGACACGCGCACGAGGATAAGCATATACTACGCCGCCCCCATGATAAACACCACCACCGTGGATGGCCGAACCACCACTATAGTGCACTCCCCGTTGGGCAGATGCGCCCAGGGAAAGTCCTGCGGCGAACAGTACGATCATTACACGACGTCCAATCCTGCCATTCGCTGCTTTTAGATAGTTTGCTATTTTCGTTTTCATATTCTATTTCTCCTTGTATAGGATAGACGTAAAAAACTGGCCAAGGTTAATTCATAACATTGGTTATAACACATCTATAACATTTTTGCTATATTCTCTGTCAGCTTTGACAAATGGCTTAACCTCCGTGCGGCCCGGAGGTGTCATCCTGTCAGATTCACAGAAGCCAAAATCTATTTGCTCCCTACGACCAACCCCTGGCCCGGCACCCACTTATCGTACTCCATATAGGCAGCCACCTGTTTGGCCATCTCGTCGCCTTTGAGCTTAGCCACCAGATGCAGCGCTCCGTCGATGCCGGCCGAAATACCTGCTGTGGTGATCACTTTACCATTGTCGACAAACCGTACATCCGACAACACTTTTGTATTGGGCAGCGCCTTGCGCAGGTTTTCAATGCTGGAGTGAAAAGTGGTGGCGGTAAGGCTATCCAACAGACCTGCCCTGCCGATGATAAAGGCGCCTGTGCACACGGAAAAGAAATAAGAGGTGGATGATCTGCGTCCCTTGATCCAGGCTATGATGCTGCTGTCCATGGAAGATGGCCCCGCGTTTCCGCCAAAGAAGGCCATGATGTCCGAGGACGGCGCGTCGTCGATGCTGTAGTCAGGAACGATCTTCAATATCCCTTGTGTGACATGTAGAGGATCTCGAAAGGATTGCCATAATCGCCACTCTCATAAAAGGTTTGCACTGCTCCTGCCAGGTCGAGGATATGGGTGCCTTTGTTGATGAAAAAGATGACTCTGTTGCTGGTCATGAGCTTTTCTTCTTCCTGGAGGCCTTTTTGGCTTCTTTTTCGGCCATCATGGCCTTGTGAACTTTTATATAGGCGGCGGTCAGCTTCTGGTCCCTTTTTATTTCGGCCTCGGGTCTATTATCCTGTACACCCACAAAACCTATTTCATCCAGCATCAAATATCGCTTAGGTATCCTACTCATTTGAGGTAATCTTTGAAATACGAATTTACTAATTTTTCCGCGGATTTTTCAGAGATTTGCATGCGATCTTTGAATAATAATTCAGCCCCTAAGGTATCGATATAATGCTGGATCAGCTTGGTTTTAGCCCTAAATCCAACGTACCCTTCGAAGCCCATTTCAAAGCTCATTTTACAGGCGAATGCCACCATATTGGCAGCTACTCCAATGTACTTTTTTTTACGCCCGAAATTATGGGGGGCGGTTTCGATAAGATACATTTCAACATATTTTTCAAGTATCTGAACACTGATCAACCCCTGTATCACTTCGTCACCCCGGATCACCAATTTATACAACTGCCGGCCCGGGTATTGTGATTCCTTTTTCCAATTGAACTTCCAGCCATTCTTCTTTAGTATCTTTTTAAGATCGTGAAAGGTTATTGGCGCAATGTCAGTCTCAATGCTCTCCCTGGTCACTGCGTCAACAATACTATTGGTAATAGCATCCACATAAAATTCAACTCCTTTCATAGGGCAAGTCCAGTCTTTAAAAATTCTGTCTCCTCTTATATGAATTTACTAATTTTTTTAGTAATTTGTAGCCAAAAAATCTTTCATGCCCATCTTCTCCATCGGTCACGGCACCCGCCCTATCCACGAGCTCCTCGCCCTGCTCAAAAAATACGACATCGCCTGGCTCGCCGATGTACGCACCATACCCTACTCCAAATTCAACCCGCAATACAATCGTGAGTCACTCCATCGCAGTCTGAAAAATGACAATATACAGTACGTCTACCTTGGTGACAGCCTGGGTGGCCGTCCGCCGGCTCCGCCGGACATCTTCCAAAAAGGTATCGAAAGACTACAACAAGCTTACAAACAGGAACTGAAACTAACCCTCCTGTGCAGCGAACGCAGCCCGGAAAAATGCCATCGCAGCAAGCTCATCGGTCAGGCCCTGCAGGACATCGATATCTCGGTCCAGCACATCGACGAACAGGGAGAATTGAAAGATCAAAAGACGGTCATGCTCCTCCGCGAACAAATTATCACGCCCCCTGGCCTTCCAACACAGATAACGCTACTGTGATGATGTCCTCCAACGTCTTCCTGTCGGGCCGGGTCTTGCCATAGACCTTCAACCCGCTATACGTATTGAACAGGTGTTTCGCCAGCGCCTGGGGCGCCAGCTTCGTATGGATATCTCCCGCCGCCTGCCCCTCTTTGATCCAATCCGTAAATATCCTCTCCATATTCTCCATATTCTCGGCCGCAACGGCCGCGATCTCCTTATCCTGATTGACCATCTCCGTCGTCGTATTCACCATCATGCACCCCTTCCGCATCCTGTCCGTCACAATATCCTCCACCGCATATTGAAAGGCCGCCCTGATCCGCTGATCCACATGCCGGATCTTGTCCGCCAGCCCGCGCAGTTGCCCCTCCTGGTCATTCAGATAGTACCGCAGACATCGCATGAACAATTCGTGCTTACCTCCAAAACTGTTGTAGATGCTGGACCTGCTCAAACCCGTGGCCCTTGTCAGCTCGTCCATGGAAGTACCATTGTATCCTTTTGTCCAGAATAGCTCTGTCCCCCGGCGTAACACATCCTCTTCATCGAATAAAACTTCCTTCGGCATAAATAACCTCCGCTTTGCAAATGTCCGGAAAAAAATTTAGAGGGTCGCCATGCCACCGTCGGCGATCAACTCCGCGCCCAGCACAAAACTGGAATCTTCCGACGCGAAGAAGACGGCGATCTTTGCTATCTCCTGCGGCGTGCCAAATCGTCCGAGAGGTATCAGAGCAGCCGTTTGTTTCACATGTTCATCTTCAGGCACGCCTAATTTGGTGTGAAGGGGCGTTGTCACCGGGCCGGGACTGATAGCATTCACCCGGATTTTTTTGGGCAACAGCTCAGCGGAAAGGTTCTTCGCAAAGGTGAGCACGGCAGCCTTGGTGGCGGCGTAGATGGATGCGGCTGGCATACCGACATGAGCATTTATCGACGTATTCAATACGATGGAGCCGCCCTCGCCCATCAACGGCAACAATTGCTGGATCGTAAAGAAAGCGCCCTTTACATTGGTGTCGAACTGCTCGTCAAAGAATGCTTCGCTGACGCCTTCGATGGGAGAGAATTTCGCGATCCCCGCGTTGATGAACAATACATCGACCTTCGGAAAGAAGGCCGACACCTGCTGCCCCAGCTGAAGCACGCTCTTTATATCCGATGCGTCGGAGATGACACCCCGCGCCTGCGCACCCAGCTCGGCCACGGCCTGATCCAGAGAGGCCTTGTTCCTGCCGGTGATGATCACCCGGGCGCCCTCCGCAATGAATTCTTTAGCGGTAGCCAGTCCGATGCCGCTGTTCCCACCTGTAATAACAGCTGTTTTGTTCAATAACCTGTTCATAAAATGTATTTTTAAATTTATTTGGAATATTCATTCCAGAACAAAGATACAATATTTGGAACGATCATTCCAAATATTTTTTGCCTGCCCTTCCTATCAGGAGGCGCCGGGAGCTCGTCCCGGAAGCCCTGTAAATGAGCCGTTACAAGCAGGACAGTGCAGGATGGTTGCAGCAAACCCGAGGCTCTTTTCCGCTATTTCACCCGCAGACGCCATCCGGATGTAAGAGCAAACCCTTATCCAGGGTAGAAAGCCCCAAAAGGGCAAAATACCATCCATTACCCACCGTTAACTCCTTGTGTGCAAGCCCGTAGAACAACTATTCGTTACGCTCTGAAACCCGATGCATGCTATTCAAACCTGTCAAAACCAAAGCTCTGGCTATATCGCTGGCAATACTCCTGTGTCGCATAGCTGTAGCACAACAGCCCGGTCTTCAGTTCGAACATCTGGATATCAATGCAGGACTCTCCCAAAACAATGTCCTTGCCGTCCTCCAGGACAGCCGTGGTTTTATGTGGTTTGGCACCCGGGACGGACTCAACAAATACGACGGCTATCAGATCACCATCTATCGCAACGACCCCCGTAACAAAGGCAGCCTCAGCAACAACTTCATCTCCGATATCATAGAAGACCGTAAAGGCTATATCTGGGTGGCCACCCGTGGCGGAGGCCTCAACCGGTATGACAGGACAAAGGATCAATTCCAGGTCTTCCGAAAGGACAGCAGCAGCAGATCCATCCCCAGCGATCTCATCACCCGGCTGGCGGAGGACGCCACGGGCAATATCTGGATAGGCACGGAAGACCAGGGTGTCGTTTACTTTATCCCCGACAGCAATCGCTTCTATCATTACCACCATGATGACAACGACCCGGCCAGTCTCAGCGGCGACTACATCCGCGCGGTATATGTCGACAGCCATCAAAACCTTTGGGTAGGCACGTATGGCAACGGCCTGAACCTCTTCGACAAAAAGACAAAGACCTTCACCCGATACCTCCATCGCGAGAAAGACCCATCTTCTCTTTGTGACAACAAGCTGATCTGTCTCTTCGAAGACAGCCGTCACTGTCTTTGGATCGGTACGGATGGCGGTGGCCTCGACAGGATGGACAACCCGGGCCCCAACGGCAGCTTTTATCATTTCAAACATACACCCGGCGATGCAAAAGGCATTTCCGGCAATGTCGTCTATGGCATAGGCGAAGGCCCGCAACATTTTATATGGATAGGACTGGAAAATGCGGGGCTCGATATCTACAACCCCTACACGAATACTTTTCAGCGCCATTTGCACGATGACATCGACCCTACCAGCCTCAGCAATAACTCCATCCACACGGCCTATGAAGACAATGCAGGCAATATGTGGCTGGGCTCCTTTGCCGGCGGCGTGAATATCTACAAGCGTTATTCCAGCCAGTTCATGCACTACCGTCATACGCTGGACAACAACAGCCTAAGCCATAACAATGTGCTCAGCATCACGGAGGCGGCGGATAAAAAATTATGGATCGGCACGGATGGCGGCGGGCTCAACAGGTTCGATCCTCTCACAGGTCAGTTCCAGCACTATCTGCACAAAGAAGGTGATCCCAATACGATATGCGGCAATTATGTACTGTGCGCCCTGCAGGATAGAACAGGTCATGTCTGGCTCGGCACCTGGGGTGATGGGGTTACGGTATTCGATCCCAAAAAAGGCGTCTATAAACATTTCCGTCATAATGCCGCCGACCCCGCAAGCCTTAGTAACAACAATGCCTACGCCGTACATGAGGACAGGGACGGCAATATCTGGATCGGCACCTATGGCGGCGGGCTGGAGCTGTATCATCCCGAAACGGGCGGCTTTAGCCATTATTCATACGACGACAAAGACCCCGTAAATGTCAACAGCCGAAAGATCCATTCCATATTCGAAGACAAGGCGGGCGGCCTTTGGCTGGGCACGGATGGAGGAGGTCTCAACCATTTCGATAAAAAGACCCATCGATTCACCCGCTATCTCCATGTCGAAGGACAGAACAGTCTCAGCGACAACAGGGTGGGCGAGATCTACGAGGATGAAAAAGGTAATCTTTGGATAGGTACGCTGAATGGCCTGAACTATTTCGATCGCGCCACGCACCAGGTGCATGTCTATACCACGGAGGACGGTCTGCCCAACAATGTCATCTTCGGCATCCTGCCGGGTACGAAGGACCAGCTATGGATCAGCACCAACAAAGGGTTATGCCTCTTCAATACGGCTACCCATAAAGTAAAGAACTACGGCACATCGGATGGATTGCAGAGCTATGAGTTCAAGGAGCACGCCTATTGCAAGAGCAGCAGCGGGGCCTTGTATTTCGGCGGCGTCAATGGGTTCAATGAATTCTTCCCCGACAGCATCAAAGAGCAGGGTTCCGATCCGCCATTGCTGATCACGGGTTTCCAGATCTTCAACGAAGACGTGCCCATTGCCGGGGACAGCACGGACCCATCCCCTTTGAAAAAGTCCATCACGGAGACGAGGGAGATCACGCTGCCTTATGCCAGCTCCGTCATTTCCCTTGAGTTTGCTTCGCTGAACTTCAGCACCATGGAAAGAAGACAGTATGCCTATATGCTGGAAGGCTTTGACAAGACATGGAACTATGTGGGCAGCAAGCGCACGGCCACCTATACCAACCTGGACCCGGGTAAATATATCTTCAGGGTGAAAGGCCGGGATTATGAAGGCAGATGGTCTCCCCGCATGGCGGTCATACAGCTGACCATCACTCCACCCTTCTGGATGACCTGGTGGTTCAGATTGAGCGCCACCCTGCTGCTGCTGGGAATAGCCGTCACCCTGTACAGGATGCGGATCAATCGTATCAAAGCGCAGCAATGGAGGCTGAAAAAGCTGGTCGACCAACGTACCGAACAGCTGGCCCAGGCCATGGAGGACGAACGGAAAGCCAACAGCGCCAAAAGTATTTTCCTTGCCAACATGAGCCATGAGATCCGTACGCCTATGAATGGTGTCATCGGGATGGCGGCCCTTCTCTCTCAGACAAAGCTCGACGACGAGCAGCAGGGTTATGCGGAGACGATACAAAACTGCGGTGAGACATTGCTCACCGTCATCAATGATATCCTGGACTTCTCTAAAATAGAGTCCGGGAAAATGGAGATGGATGAAAAGGAGATGAACCTGCACGACTGTATAAAGGAAGTGCTGGCCATCTTTAGCGTCAAGGCAGCCCAGTCCGGATTAGGGCTGGAATATGACATCGACGCCTCCATTCCTTCTCCCATCCTGGCGGATGCTGGCCGTCTCCGCCAGGTTTTGATCAATATAGTAGGCAATGCCATCAAATTCACGCACCATGGAGAGGTTCGCGTCCGCGCTTTCCTCACCCGGCCCGCAAGCCCCGACAACGGCGACAAGCTGGAGATAGGCTTCGAAGTGAAAGACACCGGCATTGGCATACCTCATGATAAATTAGACCAGCTTTTTAAAGCTTTCTCACAGGTAGACTCGTCCATCACCCGCAAATACGGCGGCACCGGACTGGGCCTGACCATCTGTGACAAGCTGATCCAGCTGATGGGCGGCAAAATAAAAGTAGAAAGCCAGCCCGGTAAAGGCTCTGTATTCAGTTGGACTATCCTCTGCCGGCCCGGCACACAAAAAAGAAAGATCCCTATGGCAACCACACCCCTACCCGTTCAGTTAGCGGAAAAGTATCCGCTGCAAATCTTAGTAGCAGAAGACAACCCGATCAATCAACAGCTGGCGCTGGTCATCCTGACAAAGATGGGCTATGAGCCGGAATTCGCAGAGAATGGAAAAGGAGTCCTCACCAAGCTGCAGGAGAAAAAGATAGACCTTATTTTGATGGATATCCAGATGCCGGAGATGGATGGCCTGGAAGCTACCCGCATCATACGCAACGGCGATGGTCCTCAACCCATCATCATCGCCATGACGGCCAATGCCATGTCGGGGGACAGAGATGAATGCCTGGCCGAAGGCATGAACGACTACCTCTCCAAACCCGTCAACCTGGACCAGCTGGTCACCATGCTGAAAAAATGGGGAGGCATGATCAACGCGAATTGATCGAAGAGCCCGCTATTATTCTTTTTCCGACACTACCTCATAGTGCCTGACCCGGTCTTCCCAGCTCAGCATCATGCCCTTTACCACTTTGGGCACGACAGCCCGTCCGGGATCATCTCCCGCAAATTTCCGGATAGCATCCATGGACTCCCATATGGTGATGATCAGGAACTCGATGCCATCGGCCGTGCTGCGCCGGAGAACAGAGGCCTTTACAAAGCCCGAAATGGCCGATATCAACGGAAACGTCTCCGTCTCCAGGTGACGGACATAATTATTAGCTTCCCCCCTCTTAGCCACCCCCTTCCAATGACGTTGTATCATATTAGCTCGTATTTTACTTCATATAACGATTTCCCAAACGCCTCGGATGCCTTCTCCTCCGTCCGCACAAAGCCATGCCGCAGATAAAGGGACGCGGCCGTAGCCAGTTCGTGCGTCGTCCAAAGATAGCTGCCCCCGTAGCCCGCTTTTTTGAAATGCTCCATATACAGCTCCATCAGCTTTTTCCCCAGCCCGATGCCCCTGTATTCGGGCTCCAGGATAAAATAACGCAGCTGCGCCATATTACCCTCCCGGTGCATCAACAAAAGAAACCCTACCATCTTCCCCCGATGCTCGCAGACCCACACCCGGTCTTTTACAGGATCGTACTGTTGATAAAACTCATACATGCCCAACGCCACATAAGCCTCGAAGGCAATCCCATAATTATACTCTTTCTTATACAGACGGCCGTGCAGATAGGTGACATACCCGATGTCGCCCGGTCGCAGCTCGGTGCGAATAACGATATCATCCAGGCAGATGGGTGTTTCCATAATTGGTTATTATTTTCTTTATCTCATTCATATGATGCACCAGCCTGTCCCCATCCTCGTCCGGCACCTGCCGGAGTATCTCCTTCACCTGTCTGTCCGACGCCTTGTTCAATGCTTCAAACGCCTCCCTGCCCTTTGTCGTGAGGAAGATATGCTGCACCCTTCCATCTTCGACGGAACGCTTCCGCGTGATCAATCCCTTGCGGGCAAACTGATCCAGCATCCTGCTCAAGTACCCTTTATCCAGTCCCAGCAGCGTGGTGACCTCTCCCGCCTGCACCCCATCCCGGTGATACAGCTCATACATGATACGCGCCTCCGGCAGGCTAAAGACGCTGTTGAGCACATGCCTGTCCAACAACCCGATCACCGCCGTGTAAAACCGGCTGAAGGCACGGACTTCATCCACTACTCTTTGTTTCATAAAGCTAAGATAGCATAATTAGTTGACAAAGTCAACTAATTGTCTTGAACACCGTCTTCAATGTCCGCACCGCCTGCCGGATCTTGTCCTCGGAGAAAGAAGAATATCCCAGCAGGATGCCGGGGCGGCGGCAGACGCCGATCGTATACTCCCGCAAACTCAGCAATATCAGCCCCTTTTTGGCGGCCAGTTGCAACAGCCTGTCCTCGTCGACAGGTCTTTTAAAATAGGCGGCCAGGTGCATGCCCGCAGCGGGATCGGTAAAGGACAGGTACGAGGAAAGATGTGTCTCCAGCTCTTCCAGCAGACATTGGAGCCGGGCATTATAAATGGAGCGCATCTTGCGCAGGTGACGATGGAAATAACCTTCTTTTATAAAGTCCGTGAGTATCAGCTGATCCACCAGCGCCGATTGCCGATCGTTCAACGCCTTTAACGACCGGAAGGACTGAAAGGATGCATCGTCCGGCAGCACCATATACGCTACCCGCAAGGCAGGGAACAACACTTTGCTGAACGTGCCGATATAAATGACATTCCCATGCGTATCCAACCCCTGCAGGGCAGGAATGGGCTTGCCGCGATAGCGCAGCTCGCTGTCATAATCATCCTCGATGATCCACAACCGGTGGTCACGGGCCCATGTCAATAGCTTTAGCCGTTGCGCCAGCGGTAGCGTGCCGCCTGCGGGATGCTGATGAGAAGGCGTCAGATAGGCCAGCCGGGCAGTTGGATAATGCTGACAGGCATAGTCTATGTCCGTGCCTTCGGCCGTCACCGGTATGGGACAGGCCACGCCGCCATGCAGCAAAAAGGTGGATCGCGCGTTTACATAGCCAGGATCATCGATCCAAAACCAATCCCCAGGCTGTAACAGCAGCTGCGCGGCCAGGAACAATGCCTGCTGAGTACCATTCACGATCAGTATGCGGTTGGCATCGCATTGCACGCCCCGATTGACACGGAGATGGTCGGCTATGGCTTCCCGTAAGGGAAGGTGTCCCGCTGCGTCCTCGTATCCCAGGTGCTGGAAGTCGAGATAACGGTAGATCTTCGCCGCCAATTTGCTCCACACGGCAAAAGGGAAGGCGTCAAAGGCGGGCTGCGAAGTTTGAAAGGGGACCGTGTCTTCGCGTAATGTATTTCGGTGCAGCACCACCCGATGCAACCTGTCCGCCATCTCACTATCCAATGACTGGCTGCCGAAGGCAGCCCTCGAAGACTGGAAGCCGGCGTCCACGGCCTCCACAAAACTCCCCGCTCCCGCCCTGCTCCGTATATACCCCTCCATCAACAATTGCTCGAACGCTATCACCACAATATTCCGCGACACCCCCAGCTCCTCCGCGATCAGCCGGGTAGCAGGCAGCCTGTCATTCGGCTGCAACCGCCCATTCAATATGGCCTCCCGCATCCCCTCATACAATTGCTCATACACGGGACGCGCCCCTCTCCTGTCGATGCGTATAAAAGGCAGCGATATTTGCCGGGAGCTTCTGCTCATAGTGGGAGTTTAAATGGTACCATAAAATATATACAAATTGGACCAAAATATAGTACCAAATTACGAATATCTTTGTGTCATGACAACACTCAACAGCACCAGCACCTATTTCAACACCAGCGGGCGGGTCACCCAATACCTGCCAAAGGGCAGCGAGTCGACCCTCGCCTACTTCATGCACAAGCTCTGCTACGAGACAGAAGCTTCCGATGTATACACCGACATGCAAAATGGGGTCGACGACTTCCTCGTTATCGACGCCCGGAGTCCTGAAAGCTTTGCCAGAGAGCATATCCCCGGCGCCATCAATATCCCTCACCGCCTGATGAACCTGGAGACGACAGCCTTCCTTCCAAAAGATAAAATGATGGTGGTCTACTGCGATGGCATAGGGTGCAACGCCAGCACCAAAGGCAGCCTGAAGCTGGCCAGCCTGGGCTTTGCCGTAAAAGAAATGCTCGGCGGTCTGGAATGGTGGAAATACGACGGCTACGATACGGAAAAAGGTCCTATATCATCCAATCCCCTCGTCTGTGGCTGCTGATCAACGCATAGCCTTCGCTACCTGCCATACCTTCCCCGCCCTGGCCGGGGACGATGTCCTGCTGGCCACTGCCCTGACAGCCGCCGGCTATACGGTCGAAGCGACTCCCTGGGACGACGAAGACATAGACTGGAGCAAATACCAGGCAGTGGTCATCCGCAGCACCTGGAACTATCATCTGCATCCGGCGGCATTCCGGAACTGGCTGCATCGATTGAAAGATTATGGGCTTCGCCTGTTCAACCCCGTTGACATCCTGGAATGGAATATGGACAAAGGCTATCTCGAACACTTGCAACAGCTGGACGTGCCGCTGCCACCCACCCGGTTCCTGGACCAGGACAGTCAGCCCGATCTGGATGACATCTTCCGGACCACAGGCTGGCGACAGGCGGTGATCAAACCCTGTATCTCCGCTACGGCTCATAATACATGGGTCACCCGGCCGGCCACGGCGGCCGCCGACAGCACACGGCTACACGAGCTGTTAAAGACAGACAGGTTCATGATCCAGGAATTCATGGAGGAAGTACAGACGGATGGAGAATATTCCCTGCTCTTCTTCGGTGAGCAATACAGTCATGCGGTGAAAAAGACTGCCCGGTCAGGCGATTTCAGAGTGCAGGAAAAATATGGCGGCATCAGCCTCCCTACCCAGCCGTCACCGGACATCATACGACAGGCGACAGCTATCCTGGACAAGGCAGCATCCCTCTTTTCCGGATCGCCGGGGAGCAAGCCAGACCTGCTTTACGCACGCGTCGATGGTGTCATCCGCCAGGGCATCTTTACTCTGATGGAGCTGGAGCTGGTAGAACCTACCCTCTTCTTCGAGCAGCATCCACCGGCCGTAGAGCAGTTCGTCTATTTCTTCAACAGATCCCTGACGGCCGCCTCGATCTGTTGATCATGACCGGCAGATAACACATCGGGTTCATTACGTACGGGAATATCGGGCTCCAGCTGATGGCCTTCCTCGAAATAACCCTCGGGCGTACGCCAGCCACCCATGGGCATGCCGAAGACCAGTCCCGGGTCTATCTGCGTTTCCCACCAGACAAAGGTGCCTGTGCCGGGAACAGGCATGCCAAGGGTCTTGCCCACATTCTTTAATTTATAGGCTGCGGGGAAAAGATGCGCGTCGGAATAGTTGGCCTCCCCGATGATAACGATGGAAGGCTTTACCCATTTGTCGGAGGGCTCCGAGCCTACATACTGTCCATGCGGGATGATATCGAAGTACTTTTTACCATTGAGAAAATCCGACAGCTGCTCATGGATATTACCTCCTCCGTTGAATCGGGTGTCGATGATCAATGCCTCCTTGCCGATGTTACGGCCCAGCGCCTCTTCAAATACGGTGCGCATGCTTTCGTCATCCATGGCGCGTACATGGATATACCCGATCTTACCTTTAGACAGGGAGTCCGTCTCCTTGCGCCGGAGCTTCACCCAACGTTGATACAGCAGCTCTCCCTCTGCTCCGATCGAGATGGGCTTTGTCGTCTCCTCCCAGCGGGTGTTCGTCGCCGGATTATAAAGGGATAATAAGATGAGCTGATCCACCTTGCGGTTCAACAGGCTGTAATAATCCATGCTATCGGTGATAGCCACTCCATCTACCTTTTCCAGGATAGTGCCGTAGCCGATCTTCGAGGAAGACTTGTCCAACGGACCGCCGTCGACCACTTCCGAGATCTTCAAGCCTGGCCCTTTATAATTATAGTCGTAGAATACGCCCAGCGAAGCGGTCTGGTCGCCGCCGGGTTTTCTGCCGCCGAAATAATAGCAGCCAGTATGAGATACGTTGAGCTCACCCAGCATCTCGCTGAGCATTTCCGCGAAGTCATAGTCGTTGTTGATATAGGGGAGGAACTTCTTATAGGCCGTGTAATAAAAATCCCAGTCCACGCCATTCATATTTACTACATAATACTTCTCCTTCATCTGGCGCCAGGCATGATCGAAGATATAGGCTTTCTCGCCCGCATCTTTCAACACCATCTCGCCATTGATGGCCACGGGCTCGGGCTTGCCGCTCTCCGCATCTATCCTGGTGATACGGCCTTCCGCCAGTACAAAGATGGATTTGCCATCCTCGGACAATTCCATGCCGGCATACCGTGCGCCCAGCTTAAAGAACAATTTGGTTTCTTTTGTACGCAATTCCGTCATCCAGAGATCATATCCTTTTTCGAACTGGGTGAGATAATACAGTTTCTCGCCGTCCTTGGACAGCAGCCAGTCGCTGGCGTCGGAAGTGTGCGTGGTGAGCTTGAGCTTTCTTTCCGTGAGGTTGTCCCAGTCTATTTTGATGTCTTTGGCGGAATCTTTCTTCTTGTCGGCAGTGTCCTTTTTCTTATCATCCTTTTTGCCATTCTTCTTTTCTTCCGCCTCCTTCTTATCCTTTTCTTTTTTCTCTTCCTGTTCCTTCAAAAGGGCCAGCTCTTCTTTCGACAGCTTGAATCGGTCGAAGGCTTCCTTGGTAAAGAACATCCCAAATACGTCCGCCGATGCAGGGTAGCCTGCCTGCTGACGGGTGCCGTTCCTGTCGGTGCCCCAGATAAACATCTTTCCACCCATACACCATTTAGGGCCAAAATCATCATAGCCGCTAAGGGTCAGATTGTTCACGGGCGACTTGCCGTCGGCGGCCACAAGCCCTACTTCGGGGGACATCACCCGCTCAGGCGAACCGAATTGCACCAGGAACCATTTTCCATCGGGCGACCATTGATAATACTGGTCCCCGTCGGCATAAGAATAGTTCTTGTCGGCGGGAAGAATGGTCCTGGACTGCTTGCTGGCGAGATTGACCACCTTCAGCGTCACGCGATCTTCCAGATATGCCACTTCCTTCCCGTCCGGTGAGAAGGCGGGCTGGAACTCCTCCGCCGGTGTCGCTATCACCGTATCTTCCTTCAGGACGGTGGAGGCATAGAAATAAGGCTCTTCCTTACGGATAATGGACACCTTATAGATATTCCAGTTGCTGTTCTTTTCCGCGGCATACACCAGGCTGCGTCCGTCGGGGCTAAAGCTGACACTGCGCTCCTGCCAGGGAGTATTGGTGATCCGCTTCGTGATACCACCCGTGACGCTGGTGACAAAGATCTCGCCTCTGAACACAAAGGCGATCTCCTTCCCATTGGGTGATAATCTCATTTCCGTCAGCCCGCCGTTGACGGGCAGCACTTTCTCCAGCACATACCGGCCATCTTCCGCAACCCTTATAGATACTTTTTGCGGCTGTCCGGAAACCTTTTGTGTATAGATCTCTCCGTCGAACCCAAAACACAGGGTATTGTCATTGGCGCGTGACAGGAACCGCACGGGATGTTTGCTGTAATGCGTCAGGGCCGTGGAGGAGGAAGGGTTTTGTATAGAGGACTTATAGACATTGAAGCTGCCGTCCTGTTCGCTGAGATAATAAAAGTCGCTGCCGTTGGCGTCCCATACAGGATTACGATCCTCGCCCTTGAATTGTGTCAGGCGGGTGTATTTCCCCGACTTTATATCGTACATCCAGATGTCCCGGGCGATAGAGGAAGTGTGATGCTTGCGCCAGTCGTTCTCATAACCTTTCTGATCGTCGTACAACAGCTTGTCACCGGTGGGATTGATGGTGACCTCTTCGGCGGATATGGGCAGCAGCTGGCTTACCTTGCCACCCGCCACAGGCACAGTGTACAGCTCTTCCATGACACTGACGGGGAATTGCGCGTCGGTGACGAGGTCCTGACGATGGGCCGTAAAAATGATCTGCTTATCATCCGCCGTGAAGCTGCTGGGTATCTCCCCGCCCGAATAAAAGGTCAGCCTCCGCGCTTCACCGCCCGTAGCCGGCATGACAAACACGTCGAAATTGCCATAGCGGTCCGATGCAAACGCAATATACTTCCCATCGTGCGACCATACGGGCGCGAACTCATATGACTCGCTGATGGTTAGCGGCACGGCCGTACCGCCCGCGGAGGATACTTTATAAATATCGCCTCTGTAGCTGAAAAGGATGGTTTGACCATCGGGCGAAATAGAAGGATAACGCATCCACAAGGGGTTGTCCTGGCTAAAAGCGGCCAGAAAGAAAAATCCGGCGGCCAGAGAAAGCAGTAGTTTCTTCATGGAATGAAAATAAGCATTTTTTGACTCCGCCCAATAGGGAAAAAATGCTTGGTCGTCATATCAAAATTTTGTTAAAGCCCCTGTCCCACAAGGGTTTCGGAGGGCGCACCCCTTGGTTGGCATGATGGTATCCGGGAAAACTGGTCTTGTACGCCCTCCCATCCCGTATTACTTTTACATCGTCGATCACAGAATTGCTTGCCGCACCCAAATAGTAGTAAAAGATAAAAAAAAGATAAGTTATGAAAAGCAATTATGTAGCAAAGACCCTGGCAGTTGTAGCAGCATTAGTATTCTCCCTGGCGACTTTCGCCAATGACGGCAGCAAGAAAGCCAACCTCAAGGACGATCAGGTTTCTGTACAATATGTAGGCTCCAGCGACAACCAGGTCGTATTCCACGTAGAATTCGAGAACCCTACAGCCGAAAAATTCTGGCTGATCATCAAGAATGACGCTGGTGACGTAGTATATCGCAAACAGTTCAGCGACGCTCACTTCAGCAAATCCGTTTACGTTCTGAAGGAAGACACCGAGATCCGCCCCACGTTCATCATCCGTAACAGCAATAACGAAGTAGTACGTAAGTTCTCCGTTAGCAATGTTGTTACCGAGAACACGGTAGTAACTAAATTGTAATAAGCGTAGGAATTGGATATTAGATCAGGATTTAGAGAGGATATCTCAGAAGCCATTGATTCAATAGAGCGAGAACATGCCCCGGACCACTCCGGGGCTTTTTTGTGCCCGGCCGGTATCGCCCCGGCCGCCTCTTATTGTTTTACAGACAATTTTCTTTGATCATCATAAAAAAATAGGCATCAACTAGTTCATTATCAATAATTTGAAGGCCGCCAGTCGCCGTTTGGCATAATGAAATCCTCCAAAACATGGTTTGCACACCCATCGATGTATTTCTATTTTTGTATCGTCTAATAAGGATTGCTTCTCCAGCAAATGAAACTCTCTCGATTGTCTGCGTCTTCCGATTCTAGCCTACCATTTAAATCACAGACAAAAAAATCAGTTATGAAAAACATTTTGAAAGCAATCTCTGCAGCAGCCCTCGTATTTATCATCGCCAACCCCATCGTCAGCCGGGCCAACGGTGGAAAGAACGACAAAGCCAAGCTCAACGACGAGCAGGTCACCGTTCAGTACGTAGGCGTCAACGAAGATCATGTAGTATTCCATGTGGATTTTGAAAACCCCACTGGTGAAAAGTTCTGGCTGATCATCCGCAACGACAACGGTGACGTTGTATACCGCAAACAGTTCAGCGGAAATCATTTCAGCAAGAACGTATATTTCGAGAATGAACAGTCCGACATCCGTCCGACCTTCATCATCCGTAATGACAGTAACGAGATCACACGTCAGTTCGCCGTTACCCGCACGATCACTGAAAATACAGTTGTTACCAAATTGTAAATAATCCTTCCCTCGAGTAAAAAAAACCCGCATAAGCGGGTTTTTGTATATTTACACCATGGCTAAATACTGTCTTACCTACGACGCCAAGGATGCATTAGGAGCCGGTCCCATGGACCTCAAGTTGGATATTGCAGACTTCCTTCTGGCGAATAAAGCATTCAACCTGGAAAATCCCATCGCCAGCACCATCCTCTTCGAGGACGGCAATATAAAACCCGGGTTGTCCCATTGGCAGTCCCTGCTGACCCGGAAGTTCCAAGAAGAAATATACTACTACCTCTGCGTAATAGCTTCCAGCCGGGAAGGCGAACACCTGGACAGGAATGAAGGCGATATGGACCTCAACGATGACTTCCAGGAGGCCCTGGAAGACCTGGAGGACTAGTCCTTAGCCCGTATCCAGCGCGCCCCGTTGATACTATTGGCCCGATTGTCACAAGGGTCGTTCACCAGGGTCATGGTCAGCGTATCCGCAACGAACGCATAGGTGTATACACCTGCCTGGTCAGGGCAAACATATTTCCCATCGATGTCTTTCAGCGTGATGGTATCCTTGCTGATCTTACAGATGCTACGCACTACCACTTCCCCTGCTCCATCCGTTACGAAGGAGCTATCCCCCTTGATATGGAAGGTCAGTGTATCGTGCAGCTCATCGATGTATAGTTTCCAGTTGGTGCCCTTTATCGACTGGGCATGCAGGCTGATCGCGCCGGCCAATAATAAGGCCATGGATAAGAATAGTGTCTTTTTCATGTGAATAATGATATGACCCTAAAAATAAGGTTTTCTATTCCAATCCCTTCAAATATCCCAGCATGTCCTGCTGCAATCCCGCACCAACGGCGCCCAGCTTCTGTACATAATAGGCGCGTAGATCTTCCCACCTGTAGTACGGCCACTGGCTGGTACGCACAGGCAGCACGGCTTCCCGTTCGTTGAGCAGCACTTTTACCAGATAGCCCCCGCTCCCGGTATAGAGCACCCATTGTATATTGGCGCTGAGGGGTATGACCTTACCCGCATCCCAATGGTCATGGTATTTATAGATGGACGTCACGGGCGTACTGGCCTCACGTATATCCAGGAGCGCCGCCAGGGGAGCGATAGCCTCCGCATGGGTGAAACGCAGCACGGCGTCATTCCCATCGGGACGGGTGATGGCCCTGTCCAGACTGTTGATAAGGTCCGCCAGCAACGGCGCGGCCACCTTCACCTGGATGCCTACACTATCGAAACCAGGCCCTTTCTCCAAAAAGTCGGCGGCCCCATTCCTGAAATCCATCCACTCGAGATCGTCCCTGTCAAATGCGATACCCAGCCCCTCGCTGTCTTCGGGGTGACCGGCAGCACGAAGCTCTCCGCTCATGGACCACGCAATGGAATACAGGTCGTACAGATCGTCGGCAAAGGCTACACCCCTGACCGTTCCTGTCTTGCCGGCAGCGCCGGTGGTCTTCATCAACTCTTTTGCATAGGCAGGGGTAAAGACCCGCCCACATATGCGTCGGGCCGTTGCCAGGGTCTTGCCGTCCTTGTTCAGGCTGTCCAGACAGTTTTTGATAAGACCGCCTTTCTTATAATGCGTATAGGCGGGTGAAAGATCATAAAAACGCAGCGTGGTATCCATCGAATCAGGAGCATGTTCATATTTCTTTTTCCCCTCATAACCAGCAAGTCCCTTTAGAAAAGCCTCCGCGCTCTGCTGCGTGCGGGCTTTCCAGGTAGTCACGACCTCGACGCCCCTCCCGGAAAATACGTTCTCATAGTTGTAACGCATCCTTTCTCCGATGGCCTCCTGTTCCTCCTGACCCAGCAGCGTGATATTCTCATAATTGCCCTTCCCGGCAGCCTGCAGACGCTGGGCTATCGCCTTTATTTTTTTGCCCATGTCCGTGAGCGCGTTGCTTCTCTCCGCGGCTTGTAATGCCTCCAATACCTGCTGGTCGGCGCCGGCCTTTGTCAAGAACCGCGCCCCATGCCGGCCGACATAGTCGATAAATACGGGCTGATAGCCTGCCGGAGGGGCTGTATACGCGGCATGTGACGGCGC
Organism: Puia sp.; assembly: GCA_035545935.1. GTDB lineage: Bacteria > Bacteroidota > Bacteroidia > Chitinophagales > Chitinophagaceae > Puia. The sequence goes on from DASZXP010000189.1 coordinate 76,327, forward strand.
ATAGGGTGTCTTGGTGCCCAGATAGGTCTGGCCAAAAACGTCTGCCTGCGTCAGCAGGCAGACGAATAAAAAGTTGAATGATCTCATGCAGGATCTAGTTCTTATAAAGACTTGAAGTAAAATGTTGGTTGCCCGTCCCATCCGTAGGATAGGCGCCCATATCCTCGTTGGGGTCCAGCGTCGTTGCGCCAAGATCCCCGCCCTGCGGCACCGTTCGCTGAGCCTTGAAGGAAGTCGTTCCTTTTTTATAGCCCGGGCTGCTGGTCAGGATGCCGAAATCATACCCCCCCGCGGTGACGATGCTCTGTGGCATGCTGGCCCCGCTGATGGGGAAGGTGACGGCGGAATAATCGAACTGGTCCACGTCATAAATCTTGAATCGCGGGTTATTGTCCTTTGGCTGCGCTCCCATGATATCCTGGTCCTGTGGAGTCGCCACGCCATCGGCGGAATAGAACTGATTCACCAGCGACTGTGCCTGGCCATAGAAGAACTGGTTGTTGTAGGTGGTGTTGACCACATCCGCATCGGGTGTCACCCGCAGGCCAAACCGGCAGTTGATGATGATATTGTTATAGATCTTTCCCTGTGCCCCCTTCTCATAGTCGATGGAGCCGCCGCGACCGGCCTTCAGCTGACGGAAGCCGCCGTTGAGCATCGTATTATTGTAAAGATAAGTCTTATTCTGTACGGGACCGCCGCCGCTGTTGGAGACCTTGAAAGCATTCGTGGCCGATCCGATGACGAGATTGTACCCCACATCCCCTACCACGCCATTCTTCAGGTTCACCGCCTCGCCGCCGGTGGTGCCGCAATCCTCGAAAGTATTACGCATGATGCTGACATGTCCATGTAAGATACGCATGCCGTCGTCCCTGGTGCCATAGAACCAGGAATCCTCGACGATGACATTGCCGTCGATATTCGTATAAGATAAGCTGTTGCGCGGATCGCCCGAGGCAAATACATTGGGGTCGGCCGCATCGCCCGCGGGTCCGCCGGCAAATTCGACATGCGTCCATTTGATGATGACATCGCCGCTGGTCTCTCCGCATTGGATACCACCCCAGAATCCCTTACCCGCATTGGCCGACGTGCGTTGCGTGTCGGGTACGGTGATATAATTGTTGTCCTGCGCCGTGCCCAGGCTGATGAACGTGCCGTTGCAGGTGATCTGAGGGCTCGTTTCCGTCTTGATCCCATCGCCGATGGCTATCAGGGTGGACCCCGGCTGCATCAGCAGCGTATCGTGCTCATTGATGGTGATATCGGTGGAAAAATAGTAGGTCTTTCCGCTGAGGAGCGTTCCGGATACGGCGCCGGTAAGCGTATCGGTAGTGATTGGATGGCTGGCCTCCACCTTCTTGGGGCTGACGAAGACATTCTCCGCCTTGTGACAGGCAGCCATGGAAAGGACGACGGCCGCCAGCATGCCAGGTATGATCTTATATTTCGTATACATGTTGCTGTGATTGAAGTTGGTTAAAGTTTGAATTTTACACCGAGCAGGTAGTTGATCCCATAGGTGTCCTTACGCATGAATATGTTCTTGCCTTGCGACTGCCGGGGAGGATAGTTGTTCGTAGTGCCCACCGTATAAGGCTGCGGCACTTCCAGCTCCAGGGGCGTATTCAGCAGATTGTTCACCTTGGCATAGATGTACCAGCGATGAGCTACCTTCTTCTCCACGGAGAAATCCAGCTGCTCGAAATCCTTTTGCCATATATCGTAGTTGTAGTATTGCGATACGGTGTTGATCCTTCTGCTGGTGTAGCCGAATGCCAGCTGTGCGTTCAATCCCAGTTTATGGTCATCCTTGAACAGGAGCGACACATTGGCGATGTGCTTGGATTGTCCCTGCAAAGGCCGTTTTTGCTCGATGTATTCGGCGGTGGTGCCTCCGGACACGCGATAGTCATGTTCCTTCGTCGTCGTAATGGAAGAATTGGTGTAGGTATAGTTGGCCCTTATACCCACCGAGCGCCAGAACTTGGTGAGGTCCAGCTCGGCTCCATAATTGGTGGCGTTCCCGAAGTTGGCAGGTACATAATAGGTCATATTGCTATTGCCGGTGGCGGATTGCGGATCGGGCGCATTGGTGATGGAATATTCGATGGGGTTCTTCAGCCGCTTGTAGAACACGCCCAACAGCAGCTGGTCGAGGCCCTTTGGATAATATTCATACCGGAGATCGAAATTGTCGGCCGTAGTACGTTTGAGGTAAGGATTGCCGCGCTCCGTCTGACCCGTCTCGGGGTTGTATAAGGTGTACGGTATCACCTCATAGAAATTGGGACGGCTAATGGCCGAATAGTACGAGAGACGCAACGATTGCTTTCTGTCCAGCGAGTATTTGATATTGCCGCTGGGCAATACATCATAATAGGATATTTTACCTGTCTTGCCGGCCACCTCATCGGAGACATTGCTCAGCCAGTCCAGCGTGGTGTGCTCATACCTTGCTCCCCCCGTGATCAGCAGCGCTCCCGCCTCGATCTTGACCATGCCATAGGCGGCTCCTACCTTCTCATTGGCCGTATAGTTCAGGGGACTTTGCGGTGACCCCTGCCCGTTGGACACAGTGAACGTATTTTTACTGATGTCGCCGTCATAGAGCTGGCTACCGGGGTCGAGGGTATAATCGTCATAGCTGCTTGTCCGGTGTTTATCACGATACATGCCGCCAACAGACCAATCGACCCTGGCAGTGCCAAAATTGCTCTTATACAGGAAATTCAGGTAGCCGCTCTTGTCCTCATCCGTGCTGTGGGTGAATTCCCTGCCGGACTGCTCCAGGTTGGTAGGTTCCTTCACCGTATCTTTTGTGACAGGGTCCAGCTGCACACCGGCATTCACCTTCAGGGTAGCCTCGTCCGGCCGGTTCAATGTCGCCTTGGAATAGGCGGCGGTCCAGTCCACGAAAAAGGCGGAACCCAACGCATGCTGTCCTTTCAAAGTATAGTTCGAGATCTGTTGGGTCTCGTGCAGATCGCGGTAGCTGTTCTCTATACGCCCCAGCCCCGGACCCGTCCTGGCCAGCTCGAGGTTCGTATCGGACGAGCTGCGAAACTCCTGCCGCATGAGATTTACATAGGCCCCGTAAAAACTGATGCTGTTATGGGCATCCAGACGATAGTCCAGCCGTAAATGCGCGCCGCTGCGTTCCTGCTGGGCGGAAATATTCCGCCGCTCGACACTCGCCAGTTGGAAGCCTCCGTCGATGAGCTGGTCGGGCTGTTGGAACACCAGGGAGCTGATATTCCGGTAAGTGTTCTGATAGCTGCCTGCTACCATGACGCCTAATTTATTGCCGAAGAGACGCCCGCCCAAAGAAAGCCCCAACACCTCTCCCAGAGGATGATGACTCACACTATGATTAAAGGCGCTGTTGGGAAAATCATTCGAAGTCGCTACATAGTCCGCACCATTGATAGCCCTGGGGCTGCGACTCAGACTGGGACCATTGTTGAATTTCATATA
>DASZXP010000190.1:0-6695 GCA_035545935.1 Puia sp.
CTGGTAGGAGGTGATGGCGATGCCCTGGACGTCCTCTTCGATGGCGCATTCCACGATGTCGGCGGCCGAGCGGTTGTGTCCCAGGTGGATGATCTCTGCCCCTTTGGCCTGCAACAGGCGGCGCATGATGTTGATGGCGGCGTCATGGCCGTCGAACAAGGCTGCGGCTGTCACGAGACGAACCTTATGCAAAGGGGTGTAACTCATTGGGTTAAAGTTTAGTAATCGTACAAAGTTAGTTGAAAAAACTAATGACTGTTAGTTTTTGAGGCGGAATAACTTCGTTAAGGATTTTGTAGAATATGAAATGTTTAACTTAGCTGAGTGACACCATTTTTAAGCTATCTTAAATATTGTCTCCTGAGAAAAAAAGAGCCGGGGTTCAAATATGTATATGTTGAGGATGATGGTTCGGTTAGAGAAGTGTCGAAAGAGGATGAGGACTACCTAACTGCAGCATTTCATCCAAATGATGGCGGCAGACCTTATATTAAATTCAGTTATAAACAAAGAACACCTGATGGGAGATTGTCGGGGTTTATCGAAAGGCGAAGAGTGCCCAAAGGGATAAGCATTAGAAAAATTGGCTCCGGGATGTTGTAGTTTGTATCGATATTAAGCGGCTGCTATTTTCTTCTTTGTGGCCCGTGTGCGCGTATTCTTCAAACGTGTATTTGTAGGGGAAAAATTCACCACATTTTTCGGTGCTGAGATCAGTTGCATTTCCGAGAGTTAATATTGTGAATATAGAAGCGTTTAAAACAGCGATAGCATCTTCATCCCGGGCAGGCTTGCAAAACATGGTTTACCTAATTTTTATTATCTTGTAAACATGCGTTACCTGTCCCCTTTCTCTTTACCGGATAGTCCATCCACTCACCCCCTCGACAAAAAGGCTCTGATGTTCCAGCGGAGAAAGTTGCTGGCGGAGCTGGAGCTAAACGCAGACGGATTGCTGTATATCAAAAACCGGCCGTTCTCCAAAAGCGATATCCTGGATTATTTCGAAACGTTGCAGGATGAGTCCGTTTTGCTTTACCATGGGGAGGTCGGTAAGGACAAGATACTGGTAGCGTTCCTGGAAGAAGGTCAACTACCTGAGGGCGCAGTCTTCGCACAAGCCGATCTTTATGACGACATCCAGTTCCTCCAATGGATAAGCCCCTATTTCTATATCGCCTTTACCGGATATGTCAAGGAGTGTTTGCAAAAGATCGATGAGAGAGGACTGCAGACCCTTTTGCAAAACCGTCTCCTGCTGACCGATTATGACCGGGAGCGCGCCTGGATCCAGATCGGACAATTGTTGGAGAACAATGTTTCCCTGCTTGACCATTATCATGAACGGGGCGCTCAAAGCGCCGCGGGTCTATCTATCAGCGGCATATCTCCCTTTGTCACCGAGCCTTATATCGGGATGATCCTTATGTTGCCCAAAGACCCCTTTGCCGGGGTGAGAGATAGATATGCATTCGCCCTCATGCAGGTTTCGATACATATCTTCAATAAGCTCAAGGGGAGCAGGGATATGGCCCAGGAATGGATAGAGAATGCCAGGCTGCTTGCCGTGTCGGAAGCGGTAGCCGCCGGCGTGGACGACAAGATCCGGGAAATGCGGAAGTTCCGGAAAAAAAGCAATGCCCGCAACATACGCTTTGCGGTCGTCTTGGGCATCATAGTTTTTAAGCTATTAGCCAACCAAAACTGGGGCTCAAGCAACAATACTCCCAGTTTCACCCGATTCGATTATATCAATGGAAAGGACACCATCACCATCCATGACATCAAACAGCTGGATTCCGTGCTGCACAAAAGACAATCCCCGGACTCGATCCAAACCCTCCAGCTTCACTAGTGTGTAAAAAAACCGAGCCAAGGGAGCAGCTACTGGATAAGACGCTGGCATTCCTGACAATTGTTTGTATTTTGCCACATGCGTTATCTGGGCCCTGCATTTTTATTCGGCGAGAATTTTCAGTTTCCTTTCGATGTCAAAACCCTTCAAAGGGAGAAAAAAAAGCTATTGGCAGAACTGGAGCTGGGGGGTGGAGATACGCTTATACTCCATGGGCGGTCATTTACGAAGAACGAGCTGATCGACTATTTCGAGGACTTGCAGCGTGAGGACATTGCGGCCTACCACCTGGTGATAAGCGAAGATCCTGTGCTTCTCGGGTTCCTGCAGTATGCGTGGATCGATGCGGGCGCCCGTTTCAGGCATGCCGGTATTTACCATGATCCGAATTTCATCCGTTGGGTAAGCCCTTATTTTCGTACCGCCTTTACCCAGTTGGCGAAAGTCTGTTTGAGGCAGACGGATGCGACGGGCATGCGGACCATATTGGACAACAAGCTTATCATGACGGCCGACGACATGGAGTGGTCATGGCTATTCATCGAGCGGGTATTGGAAAAGAACATAGCCTTGTTCGACAGATACAGGGGCCGGGGTCAAAGGACATCGCCTGCTATGATGCCTATTGCGCGCATCTCCGACTTTATCGGCCATGCTTATATCGAAGTGATCCGGCAGCTGCCGGACAGCCGGTTTGCACGGATCAAGGACAGCTATGCCTTTAACATGCAGCATCCGGCGATAGCCGTCTTCAACCGCGATCTGCGGAATCGTTCCCTGTCGATGATCTGGATCGAAGATGCCTTGAACCTGGCCGTATCGGAGGGGATGAAAAAGCGTATTCAGGCCAAATTGAACGAACTGAACGGTCTGCTGAAGAAACAGGAAAAGAAACGTACCAGGCGTATTGTTTTTATCATCATTATCGGCGTATGCTTTGTCTTTGGCCTCCTCGATAATTTCGATGATTCCTCCAGTCCAAACAGTACCCGTGATAGTTTGGTGTACCCACAGCCCGTTCCGACTACGGTGATACAGGATTCCGTGGTCGTTACTGCAAAGAGGAAAGATACCGCCCACCACCGGCAAGCCCGGTCATCATCCCCGTAGTCCGGTGCCTTTGATCGTTTCTCCATCATTCTTATCGATCAGAAGGTCATACATCCGATAGATAATGGTCAGGATCTCGTCGATGTTCTTTCGGGTGAGCGCTTCGTCCCCTCTTGCCCGCAACGCTTTTATCTCTTTTGGGTTACTGAATGCTTCCAGCGGCTTCATAGCATATACCGTATAGAGCCATGTGACATAATGCAGGTCCTTTCTCCGGACTTCCCAAACCAGGCGGTCCATTTCCTTGATCCTCACCCGGAGGAATTGGGTGCTGGCCGTGTTGATCCACTCTGTTTCCTGTGCATTCATCTCGTCAAATTTCCTCAACAGCTCCGGTTGGCCCGAAGCGGTAAGTAATTCGCGGTAGTATTCTTTCTTTTCAAAATATTCTTCCCTAAGCAATGTTTGGGTCTCTCCTTTTGCTACGGATTCGATGGTTTGGGCTATTTTCCTTTTTTGATCGTCCAGCTGGAATTTGACATCGGTGACATCTTTGGGGCCGATGGATCTCAATTTTTCCTGCATAGCGTCAATATCCTGAACGGCCTGCTGTAGTACGGCGCCTTCTTCATAGCGTTCGTTGGCCAGCAAAATATTTAACCGGCTGTTGGCGGTGCGGCGAAGGAAGTCGATCTCTTCTTTCAGACGTGAGAGGTTGACTGCCCGCGACGAGGGATTGAACACCTCCTTATATTCCTGGTCGATCATCGGGATATAAGCTGTGACCGTGATATCGCGGCTTTCGCTGATCTCAAAGGTTAGCTCTATATCGCAGCCTTTGATCAGATCGGTTTGGAGGTCTTTGCCGCCAATGCTGATGAAGCCGATGGGCAGATTGGTTTGCGGCGCCGAGTAGCGGCTGCCTTCGAGGACGTTGATCAATAGCTGGTCGTCGCTGCCTTTGGCGATCGTCCGGCTCAGGACCTTTGTAGTGGTCTTTCTTAGCGGCAGGATGGCGTTGCGCTGGAATATGACCTCGAGCTGCGTGACTTTGCTATGGGTGTCATCGACCTCCAGACAGATATCATTCGGCAACGGCTGACCATGGATCGAAAATTTCCCCTGTACGATGGTGATATCCGGCAAATTTGCCGCAACAGGCATGCCCTTGGCATCGAAGAACCGGAGACGGAAAACGTTCACGGTATTAGGCAATAGCGGCAGCATTTCATTTATACGCGGGGCCAACGGTTTCAATCCGCTGTCGTAACCGCCGTCCGACCGTCCGATGCGGTAGCGGCTTCCTTCCGGTGCGTTTTGAATGGCTGCCGCAAAATACTCCTCGTTGTCTTTGCTGTTCTTCGAATAAGCCATTCGGACTTCGACCGTTGATGGAGACGGATCGGAAGGTGAGGGGTTAACGGCGGGTCTTTCTATTTCGGTGGCGGCCAGGCTGCTGGACCGGCTGCCGGCGTACCAGGCGGCGCCTTCCACTACCGCGGTGGTAGGGTCGATGGAAGCATTTACGGGGATGCCCAATTCCTTTGTCAATAAATTCCGGACCAGGGGAATATAGGTGCTGCCACCCACCAGAACGATCTCCGCGACAGCGGCCGGTGTCAGCTTATTTCTCTCGAGCAGGGAGCGGATAAAGGTAATGGACGATAGGATCCTATCCCTGATACAGCCTTCAAATTGATCGCGGGTGATGGTGACATATTCTTCGCTGGTCCGGCCCTGCTCGTCCGTAAAATCAAATTCCATTTCGGCGGTGGGATGCGCGCTCAGGGCTATCTTTATTTCCTCCGCCTTGTACAGCAGCTGGTAATACAGTTTGTTAAAGGGGCCGTCCGCGCTGCGCATTTTCACTAAAAGGTCTTCGATAGCGTATTTCTCCGCCAGATAGGGAACGATGATCCCGGAGAGGATCAGGTTGTCGAAGTCAACACCGCCGAAATAGTTGTCCCCCTCGTGGTCGATGACTTTCATTTCGTCGTTCTCGATCCTGATCAGGGCTACGTCGTAGGTACCGCCCCCCAGATCATAGACCAGCCATTGGCCTTTCAATTCCTCCTTGCTTTCTTTGTTGGCGAATGCCAGGCTGGCGGCGATGGGTTCCTGTAGTAGCAGCACCTCCCTGAATCCGGCGGCATACCCTGCTTCTTTTGTCGCATTGCTTTGAATGGTGTCGAAGCTGGCGGGGATGGTGATAACGACCGAACCGGGTGTTTCGCCGGTGAAGATAAAATTTTTCAGCTCCTGCAAAATAATGGCGCTCAGCTCGATAGGTGTTTTGAAAGTCCCGGAATGGGGTACAAAAAAAGTCTCGCTGGTCCCCATTTTACGTTTGAAGAACCCAAAAACATTGGAGGGGTCTTTTTCTATGTATTCTCTTGCTTTGTCGCCGATCAATATGCGATCCTTGCGGAAGGCGACTACGCTGGGTAATGTCATTTTCATGCCGGCAGGGTTCTTGAAAATAGTCACCGAACCGTTGCCTCCTTTGGCTATCAGGGAGTTGGTCGTTCCCAGGTCGATTGCGAAGTTGATCGTGTGTTCCATGAATTTCCGCGATTTATGACCTGGTTCCCACGATGACCACGCCTCTTTGCAAAAGCGCTTTTCCCTGTTCCTGGTGAGCATAAAGCACGGGCTTGATGACATCCAGCACAAAAAGACCGCCTTTGGCAGGGGATGTGATATTGGCTTCCAGGTCCGTACGTGTCTCCTGGTAGGGTTCTCCCATAGGGTTCATCAGCAGTATGCCTGCTTCGTCGAGGACATCTTTCATACGTTGTACATTCCGTTTAAGGCCAGGCGAGTCGTTGTCGCCTAGTTTCTTTTCGAGCTCGAAAACAAGATTGGCCATTCTTATCCAAAGTTGCTGGGACATGCGCTAAATTATACAATAAACCATAAAAATGCATGGCTGATCGCCCCGGATGAGCTTCCGGAGGGGAGAGGATCTAAAAAATTCTTCATTAATTAATAAAATTCCCTAATTTGAGTGCGTAAAGTATACATGAAGAAGGTTGCTGCTATACTGCTAATGGGGATATTGCTCTTTTCCTGGTACGGGTACAAGCTGGTATCTTTCTATCTGGAAGATAAGGCGAACCGTCAGCTGGAAGCCCGTCTGGACGAGGATCGTTATGATGAATCCGAGCTCATCTCCATTAAAGTCCCTTCTTCCCATCTTGCCTATTTCAACAGCTCTACCCAGTTCGAACGCGTGGACGGCCAGATCGAGGTCGGGGGCGTACAATATAAATATGTCAAACGCCGGCTGTTCAACGACTCCCTGGAGCTGCTTTGTATCCCCAACCACACGGCCATGCGTCTGCAGACGGCCAGGAATCAGTTCTTCCAGCTGGTGAACGATATCCAGCAGCAGGATGGACAGGGGAAGAGATCAGACCATTCCCTTTCAAAGAATTTTTCACCCACTGACTATGAGACGGTGTCGTCCCTTTCAGTGAGTCAATTGCATTTCAATACCATCAGACCTCCTATGTACAGGAACCTTGTGCCCACTCTTTCCTCTTCTTATCACCTCATAGCGGAGCAGCCGCCCGATCATTTTTCCTGCTAATTATGCCCAAGGTGGGCTCGACGGACAAGCCGTTCCGTTGTATCCGGCGCTGATATGAATACAGCGCACGGAGTCCTGGTTCTCAAATTCAATGTATGTACAGATCTCTGGTCATCATCGGCGTGATGACAGGCTTAGTAGCATGTAACGGTAAAAAAGATTACGATGTGGTCTTCAAGGACCCTAACCTGTATTGCG
>DASZXP010000191.1:0-71551 GCA_035545935.1 Puia sp.
ATGACAGGTACCGCGGGATTGCCCTTGTAAATCGTATACGGCTCCAGGTCCTTTTCAGTTACAGAATTGATTCCCAATATACTATGTGATCCGCAAGTGGCTCCTCCACTTACGACGGCCCTGGCCCCGATCCATACCCCGTCCTCCACGACAATGGGCTGGGAAAGAAAGTCAAAGCTGGTACGGGTATGATCATGGCTCCCCGTCAGAAGCAGACTGCCCTGGGAAAGCGTGACATTCCTGCCAATGACGACGTCGGATAAATTGTCGATCCAGACCTCCTCACCTATCCACGAATAGTCGCCTACCGTTAATTTCCACGGGTATTTGATATTGACGGCGGGTTTTACGACAACCCCCGTTCCAAGACGTGCCCCAAACATCTTAAGCAAAGCGACTTTCGTCGCGGAAAATATATTAAACGGATTTTTGAAGAAAATAATATTTACAAAATACCAGGCGATCTGCTTTATCCTGGAGGCGCCGATCCCAATCGTCGTCCGGTAAGCCGCATTATTTACTTCCTTGCGCGTTATGCTCATGCAAACAGCTTAAGATACTGGGTTTGAAGTTCCGGGTTTTTTATGAATTGACGGGCATACTCCCATGCGGACCGGGCCCACTCATCAAACCGGTCCTGGTCCCAGCCGGCCACCTCCTCCACTACCCGGGCAAAAGCGCCCGGATCACTCAACGGCAGGTCCCATCCCACCTTGCGGGCCGATAACCCAAGCCAGGGCGTCTGATCGCTGATCAGCACCGGTCGCCCGGCCAGCAGCGCCTCAAAGATCGAATGACCAAAATTCTCACCCGTCGTAGGCAGCACATATACATGATGTTCCAGCAGGATATCCGGCAGCTCGTCATTACGCCGGGCCCCCATATAATCCACCCGGATATTGGAACCCAGCCGGCTGATCTTTTCACAACACTCATCCCAGTATTCCTGGTGCTCCACCGGCCCCACGATCGTAAGCTTTACCTGGACCCTGACCCCCTCCAGCGCATTCAGAAAGAACAAAAGGTTCTTGATAGGGAATATCCTGGCGATAAAGACGCACTTTATATGACCCGGCTCCTTCAAAAGACTTCGGAATGCCTGCTGACTCGACTTCGGCAGATTGTCCGCGATAAGGACAGTGCTGCCAGGAAAAAAACGTTCTATAGCCTCCTTTTCCCGCTGATTCGTAGCATGAAAAAGGACCTTTTTATGAATACCCATCCATCTGAACAGCTTCAGGAATGGGGTCTTCTTCCAGGACTTCACCGCCAGCGCACTGTCATATAATGCCCCCCTGGGACAAAGCACGATACGGCTTTTCAACCTTCCTGTATATTTCAGCCACAATGGATATACGACGAACAGGGGAGAAAAAAGATGGTTCAAATAGACATAATCCGCATTCAACACCTGCATCTCATGCTTTAGCCGCCCCGCCGTAAGCGTGGCCTTCTCCATATAGTTTACCTTGAAATCCGCGTCCAGATTGGATATCCATCGCCCCGTCGGTATCCCTTTGTACGGAACGGTCTCCCCGTGATCCGTATCGGTGGTCAGCACAAACACGTCGAATGAATCCTTCAGCGAAAATGCAAAATTCACACAGGACTGTATAGGTCCTCCGGCCTTATAGCCGGGCGCAAACCAGTCCACCAGCACAAGTATCTTCTTTTTCTCTTCCATTATTTTTCCTGCCCCTTCCTTTTTATCAACCGCGCAGGGTTCCCCGCATAAAACCCGGGCTCCGTTATATCACGCGTCACGACAGCCCCGGCGCCAATGACGACGTCGCTGCAGATCACCACCGGCAGGATAGTCGAATTGCTCCCGATCGAGACCCTATCCCCGATCCGCGTCTCCTTCCATTTGCTCCTGTCACCCGCGGGGCCCCCCGAAGCAAACGTATCATTGATGAACACAACCCCATGCGCTATAAAACAATTACTGCCGATGGTTACCCCTTCACAGATAAAGCTGTGGGATTGCACCCTCGTCCCGTCGCCGACAATGACACCCCGCTGGACTTCTGTGAACGGACCGATAAAAACCCTGTTCCCGATGACGCAATCATAAAGATTGACAGGCTCCACAATAACGACATCTTCGCCAAATTGTGTATTTACAATGCCGGATTGTCTGATGGTTGGCTTCATACTACCGCCCGATGGATCTTTTCAATTATTTCTACGGTCTTGCCCGCCTCGAGCCCTCCAAACTGATTGGGCGATCCCTGGCAGATCACCGCCGCTACATGCTGATACATCTTGTCATGGTTGGACATCGACCCCTGGTAAGATCCATAATCATTCGCCGGCGCCGAAACACCAATCCCGGCCAATCCCGGCCACTCCTCCACGGAATCCAGGTACTCCAGCGTGTTCAAATACTGCCCTCCTATCTTGACAGTGGCTTTTTCAGCCACGATCAGCAAAGACCCTTCCATATTCTTCCGGTAGCTGTTGATGCTGAAATGCAGAACACCGATGATCCCATTGGCAAATCGGCAGGTCACTCCCACCGTATCCCCAAACGCAATGTTCCCCTTATCCGCAAAATGGCCGTTAAATGCTTTCACCTCCGCTATATCACCGAACATCCAATACAACAGGTCGATAAAATGAGAGAATTGGGTAAACAATATGCCGCCGTCCATATCGGAGCTCCCATGCCACGAATCCTTGTAATACTCCACGCCCCTGTTCCAGATCCCACTCATCTGCAGGCTGTAGACACGCCCCATACGTCCTTCATCCAGCATTCGCTTCACCAGCGCAACAGGAGGATTGAACCGGTTCTGCTTCACCACGAACAAATGCCGGCCGGCCTCTTCAGCGGCACGCATCATGCTAACAGTGTCCTCCGTCCGGATGGCCATCGGCTTTTCACAAACGACATGACATCCCGCCTTCAATGCTTGGATAGTATGTGATGCATGCAGCCCATTCGGCGTACAGACCGCTACCACATCCAGACCATTCTCCCTCCGCAACATCTCCTCCACACTGCTATAAGCCGTAGCTCCATATTTTTCCGCCAGACGGACCGCCTTTTCGCCGACGATATCACAGCTAGCCGTCAGCCGCCCAAAAGAAGCAGCCTGTATGGCATGCCGCTGAGAGATGGCCCCACAGCCTATGATCGCGAAATTCAGTTTTCCATCCGTCAAGCTACCTGATTTTGTTCAAGCCAGTGTTCCAGCACCACAAAGATCCAAACATCGGCATACCGTATATGATTCTTTCCCTGTAAATAATCCGCCCAATACTGCCGCAGCTGATGCGCATGGAAAAAACCCCTGTCCGCCAGCCGCTCGATCCTGTCCCCACAAAATTTCCTCAGGTCATTTTTCATCCAGATATTATACGGAATGACAAAACCCTGCTTCTTCCGGTGTACAACCTCATCCGGAAGCAGCCCCTTCAACGACTCCACCAGCAATTTCTTCGGATATTCGGGGTATTTGAATTTGTCGGGAACATTGAGCGCATATTCCACCAGATCATGATCGAAAAAAGGTTCCCTTATCTCGAGCGACGCAGCCATCCCCATCTGGTCGGCATCCTTCAGCAATACGGACTGGGTATACCCCATATACTCCGCAATAGACACCTGGCTGAGCACATCGAAATCATCGATGTTCCCTTCCTTCTCCCGAAGCTGCTCCTCCAGCGTATGACCACCTCCCGCGGCAAATGCCTCTCTGGTCAGCAGCCTGTTCAGCGTATATTCGTCCTGTATCTGACGAAAAGCCGGGTATACATCCGCAATATGCGAAGAAGAAGCGCCCAGCAGCCCCTTTATCCTTCCCATCTTTTGATCCGACTGGGGTATCAAAGAAGAGCCGGCACGCCGCAGCCACCGGCTGGCGTCGAAAACACCGCCCCATTTCTTCAGACTGGAAAAGGTTTTGAAAAAAGGATAGCCGGCAAACAGCTCGTCACCTCCAATGCCGGAAAGCGCTACCGTAATACCATTCGCCTTTATCGCCTTCGATACCACATAAGTATTGAGACCATCGCCGCTGGGACAATCCATCGCATCCATCGCCGCCGGCAGACTATCCAAAAAATCGGATGGCCGCAACATCACTTTCGAATGGTTTACCCCAAACTTTTTGGCCACCAGCTCCGCATAAGGCAGCTCATCGAATTCTTTTTCCTCAAATCCAATGGTAAAAGCATTCGTCGCCTTCCGATTGACCTGCGACATGATCGCCACCACCAGGCTGGAATCGATGCCACCGGAAAGAAAGGCGCCCAAAGGCACATCGCTGACCAGCCTTCTTTCGACGGATTGGTAAAGCAGGTCCCTGATCCGGGTATGCACTGTTGATATATCCGTCTCCGTCTCCTGATGCCGCTGTTGGGTGATATCCCAGTATACCTCCTGGCTGATACGGCCATTCCTGAACGTCATGCTGGTCCCCGCAGGCAATTGATAAACCCCCTCCACAGGCGTATAGGGACTGACAAAGGATTGATATTTCAGATAGTCGATGATGGCCCGCTTGTTGATCTTTTTGGGGACCTTGCCCGAAGCAAGGATCGCCCTTATTTCCGAAGCAAAAATGAGCTGGTCATCCTGGTGATAATAGTACATCGGCTTGACGCCAAATCGGTCCCGCACCATAAATACAGAATTGTCCTTTCTGTCCCATATCGCCAGCGCAAACATACCCTTTAACAGACGTATGCTATCTTTTCCCCATTTGGCATAGGCCGCTATGACCACCTCCGTGTCCCCCGAAGTGACAAAAGGATAGTCGGGAAGCTTTTGCCTTATATCCTGAAAATTGTATATCTCCCCGTTAAACACCATTACATACCTGCCGGAAGCATCCGCAAAAGGCTGGTTCGCAGCCGTGGAAAGATCGAGGATCGACAGCCGCCGGTGACCCAGCGCTATCGTATCCTCCACAAAAAAACCATCGGCATCCGGGCCCCTGTGGGACATCGCATCATTGATCTTTTTGATGGTCCGCCGCAACGATTCACGGCCTTCACTACCGATGACACCTGAAATACCGCACATGTAATTATTTTTTTATTCTTTTTTCGCTTATCAGCTCCTCATACAATCGCGCATACTGTCCCGCCACCTCCTCCAAACCATAACGGCCTACATTCTTCCGGCCTGCCTCCACCAGCGCCTCGCGGTACCCTTTTTCCCGGATGATCCTGAGCAACCCCTCCCGTATGGAAGCGGTACTGTAAGGGTCTATCAGACAAGCTCCGTCGCCGGCCACCTCCTGCATGGGGGACAGCCGGCTGGTCAGTACGGGTCTCCCTATCGCCTGCCCCTCTATGATGGGCAGCCCAAAACCTTCAAACAGACTGGGAAAGGCCAGGATATCACAATCCCGGTACTGCGCAAGCAATTCTTCTTGGGATAAACGTACATGACGCTCATAACGTATGCCAAACCTTTCAAGTATCGCAGTCTGCGCCGGATCGGGCTCGCCGATGATGACCAGGGTACAGGATATCCCTTCCAGCGCCGCAGCCAGCCGCTCTAAATTCTTGTTCGGCGTCACACCGACAAATAATATCCTTGGCTCCTGTTCCCGGAAATCCCGCGCACTATAGGAAAAAGCCGGATCAATAAAGTTGGGGATGACCCTGATCTTTTTTTCGGCGGCAGGCACAAAACGTAACAGGTCCTTCCTTGTACTTTCAGAGATCACGGTCACAACATCGGCTTTCCGGACAGGCAGATCATACCATAGCCATTTGATGAACCAGAAACGGGGACTGGTCCGGGAAAGCCGGTGCAGCAGCACACAGTCATGTATGGTCAGCACATTCGCCTTTCTTCTGGAAAAGCCCAGCATGATATAATGTGCATCGCCCGTCATATGGTTGACGTCCCCCTGGCTGCCCCTTGCATACCGGATATTTTCACGAAGCCGGGTCAATTTATTCTCAAAGGGCAGCTCCCTGCTTTCCACGGAGAACGCACCAGCTCCGGCAATCGCCTGACTGGCGGCTATACGATGAAAGACTCGCTCGATGCTGAAAAAAGCGGGATTCTTGCGACGGAAGAAAAAAACAAGTCTGGAACTCATAGCTGCATATGGAAGAATCGCCGGAATGCCGTATAGATAAGCCACACAAAGAACACCCCCTTTAAAAGGGAATTCATGGTCGTCACGAGGTCGGTCTCTATATTGATCGTATAAAGGAACAAAAATGGTATCCACAATACCAGCGTAGGTGTCTTCTCCGAAAGCTTTAGGATCATGAAAAGCATCCAGTTGAAAAAAAGACCATAAAAGAACATATATATGATGCCGCCCGTCACTCCAAAATTTCCATATGCCTCACCCATTGGGCCAATATTCATGCTCACGCTCGAATAAGTCTTGTACCCCCAAAATCTTCGCAGGTTGAAACGCCCCCCCGCCTCCGGCTTGTCCGGCCACATAAACCGGGGTACAAAAGACGCCGCCACCGATTGCCAGATCGTCTCTCCATTGGCAAAAGGCAGCTTATTCGGGACCTTATACATGGTCATGGCGATAAGCCAGCCCTGGTTCATCCGCACGCTCATGGCAAAGATCCTCTTCTCTTCCCAAATGCTGGACGGATTGGCGATCCTATCCCCGATCAATGACAAAAAATACGCCGGTGAGGCGCCCCCTCCCCTCCAGCTATACATCCGGTATTCCGCTTTCACCGATTGGATCAGCAGGATCAGCGTTATGCCCGCAACGGCAACCAGCAGCTTCCAATAAAATCGAAACCCCTTACCCAGCATGATCAGCACCAGCGACAGCGCCAGGATGAAAACAAACTCCCCGAACATGCCGGTTATCATCGTTTGCGATAACATCAGGAATATTACGAGAATAATGTACAGCCTTTTCCCCTTCGTTGGCGAATACAATACGTAGAATACTCCGACATAAGTAAGATGCTCCAGGAAATATAATATCTGGCTCAGCACACTGGGGACAAAAGGGTTCAAAAATCCGCTGACCACCCCAATGACTATAAGATAAGTCCCCTGTTTGGGATTGGTCCGCAGATGCTCCCGCACCCTCTCCATATAAGCCTTGGGGTCCTTATTGAGCTTTAGTTTCCCCAGCGGCAGCCTTAATCCTAATATCATCGTCAGCGTCGCCGGCACCATAAAAGAGAAATAGGTCTCCGAATCCACCGGCATATACTTGGCCCATACCCGCGCATAGAAATTGCCCTTTGGAAAAACATGATAGAAAAGAATAGGCATCAGCAGGCACATAAACACCGTGATGAGTATGGTGAGATGGAAAATAGCTATCTTCTTCCCAAGATCATCCAGGAACTCCAGCAGGAAATAGACCATCATGACGATGGATATCACCTCCCACCCGGTCAGGGTAGTCGAACCATAGCTCAAAAGAGCATAGAGGATACCCGAAATAAGTAAAAAGACCTTCTTCACGCCATCTGCTTTAATTTCTCCAATAAAGGCCTCAATGCCTGCTCATAGCTATAGCGATGAGCCCGAAAGATCAACCCCTCACGGGTCGACAAAGAAAAAAGATCCACCTCCTTCAGCCGGGTAAAATCCAGGGCCGCAACCCTGGGATAAGCGCCCTCTGTCAGTAGCCCGAGACTGCTCGTCATTACAGAGGGGAACCAGGCATCCAGACCCGATACGAGATATTCATACAGCTTGTTCGGGACATTGTATATATAGTTAGGTATATGCCCTTTATATAAGATCAATCCTACATGGTATTGCTTCAAAATGGCGGGCAGGGAATAATAATCCACCCCACCATGAAACCGTATCCAGGGACTGTTCAGCCCTTCGATATACTCCCTGGCGCCCGCCGCCGAATTGCCGGAATATATATCCCAGGTCAGACGCCCCCCGAGTCCCATTACCCACTCCGCCATCTCACGGACATACATGGTCTCCAGGCTCAACGCCCCCACATACACAGCCTTTACCACACCATCCGCCCTTCCCGCCTCCTCCCCGGTCCTTTGCCAGGAGGCCGGGGGATAGTTGGGCAATATGCTGATAGAAGGCAACCCCGGCTCTTTATGATCGGCTCTGAAAAAAGCTGCCCTTTGATCATTTGTCTGCGACAGCCAATCGGCATCCCTATAAAAATGAGCCTCCTTCTCATGAAGCCACCTCGTCAGCTTCATCCCTTCCTGGTACTCCCGCGGCGAAACATATTCATGATAATGGATCAACAGCCGCGCCTTTTTCCCAAACCATCTTTTATAGATCAATGCGGGCAGACTCGACATGGTCTCATAATACAGCACAGCGCCCGGCCTCCATGTGATCAGCCCCAGAAGAGCCCGCAAATAAAAAAGAAAATAGCTCAGACTGCGGGCCACCGTTCCCCCATAGCTGACAGTGACAGGACGAATGACCCTGATGACGCCATTGGCAGGCTCAAATCGCTCCTCCGGCTTGTGCGAACGCAACGTATACACCCGCACCTCGCATTCAGGCCATTCGGAGGCAAGATAGTTCAGCCAGTTCATCACCGGCGGATACCACTCTATCGGAGCAAAATGAATGATCGACAATCTACGCATTCAATCCCTCCAAAATATTGAGCGCATGCATAGCCCTGTCTCTATAGCTGTATCCCGCAGTGACGGACCTTGCGCGGGCCCTTGCCCTTATCTCCGCCGCCTGACCCTCCGGCATGCTCAGCAGATAGTTTATTTTCTCTTTGCATTCGTCGAGATCCCCGTACAAAAAAGCATCTTCGCCGTCCGTGAAGAACAGCATATGCTCTGTAGTACGCGGCGCCAGCATGATACCCCCTACGCCCGGCGCCTCGAAAGTCCGCATGTTGTGAGAATCCTCGTTGTGTATCCTCAACAGATTCAGCTGCACGCGATATTTTCTCAACACACGCCAGAACGCATCCTTATATACAGGACCGTACAATCCGGCCAAAGGATGCCGGATGAACTTATCCCAGTCATTTCCGATAACATCGATAGGAATGCCGCTTTCCAGAAGCGACATCAAAAAAGAAGCCCTTTGCGCGTCCGGATTCCCGGCAAAACACACCCTGCTAACCTCTTTCTCCTTCGCGAATTCCAGGTACTCCCTATCATCCAGCTCATACCCGAAAGGCAAAAAGGCGGTCCTCATGCCATATTGTTTTTCCAGCTGATCACGAATGGCCAGGTTATAGGTGAAATGCAGATCATATAGCCCGATGGATTGCTGCACATGCTTATTGCCGCTGCCGGCGCCCGAAAAGATAAAAGGATTATCAGGATTGTAATTGACCAGCTTTATTCCCCGCTGCCTGATCTTTTCCAGCGTGGAAGGATATATTTCCATACCCTTGAATACCCAGACCACCGAAGGCCTAAAAGCCTCCACCTCTTTCAGCAGCGCGGCATTTATACGCCGCAGGATGCCGGAAAGCCCCGCCCTGAAAATGATCTTATTGACAATGCTCTTTTGATAATGATCGTAAAAAAAGCGCTGCGCCGGGAAATTCCTTACGTCCGCGCCGGCCTGACGCATATGACGTACATAAAAATTTTCGATGGAGTATACCTTATCCGAGCCTACAATTAATATTTTCATGCCCTCGATAACAAAGATCCTCAATGATCCCTTTTGACAAAAATGACATCCGCCCAGGCCAAACACCCTTTCCCATAAATAGGCGAATATATATCCTGTAAATAAAATCCATATTTATGCAGCAGACCCGAGATCTCATGGAACAGAGGATGCCCCTCATATTGCTCGAGAAAATAGGTCTCGGTATAGATCAGCCCTATTTTATTCTGTTCCAACAGCCTTTGAGCCCCTTTTAAAATATCCAGCTCGCCTCCCTGCACATCCATTTTCAAAATATCGATACGCTCGATACCGTTTTGCGCACAATAAATATCGAGAGTAGTGGTCTGGATATCTATCCTGGAAAGGTTCTCTACCTGGCTGTCGGAAGAAAGCCCCATCCGCGTTGGCTTTAAAAGGGAGTTGGTATCCACATTCTTGTTCACATACAATTGTCTTACCCCCTCCGTGTTCGAAAGGGCCTTGGGGACACAATGCATGAACGTCGCGCCGGAAAAATTTTCCTCCAGCACTCCGTAGGTCTGCGGGAACGGCTCAAAAGCATGTATCTCCGCCTCGGGGAAAACATCATGGTAAAGATGCGATATATCGCCTCTGTTGGCGCCTACATCGAAGATCGTTCTTACAGGACGAGGCTTCGTAAGCTCACGTTGCATGGCAAAAGCATCCTTCTTGAACTCACCTTTTGCAAGAGCCTGCAAATAGCCGGTGCCATGCAGCTCCACCCCCATCCTCCGGAGATATCTATTTATGACTGTTTTCATATTTCTCATTACTGTTAGTTATAACGTCTCCACCCTCTTTGATATTTTTGATGCCCGACACCATGTCGTCATCCATCACATCGAAGGGGCCTTCATACACCCCTTCCCCCTTGCCGTACCGAATAGGCGCATGGATATGATCCGGATGGAGGATGAGCGGCGCCTTCGAAAGAAATCCCGCCCAATAGCTGAAAGTGCTGTTCGCGGATGCCACGATGATCCCGCTCCTGCTCAGCGCCAGCATATCCACCAGATCAGGATTGCCTTCCACCATCGAGATATTTTCCATCGTGAACAAGGTCTCGAGCTCATGCCTTCGCCCATCGGTAAAAACAGAAACGGGCAGCGCGATCCCGGCTATCTCCCTTATCTGCCGGATGATCTGCATAAAATATTCTTCCGGCGTCCGCACGGCCCCTACACTTTGGAAATCCTCGCCTTCCTTTAACTTCCTGAAATCACCCATTCGGATATGCACCCCGATACAAGGGGCATCGATCACCTCCGCCTTACGCTTTATCCCTTCGCAGACCATTTCCTCGAAGATCTCCAGCGTCAGCTGCCTGTGCTCCCGCAACCCGGCAAAATGATCGCTCCAATGAGGGATCTCCGAAAAAATAAACCGTTTCCCCTCCCTCGCCGCCGCCGGCAACACTTCCACTGTAGGCTCGACCCGATCTTCATCTCCCCTCGATCTCCAGATCCTGAACTGATCGACCTGTTCGCCCAGCAGACCTTTCTCAAACAAAAAATATCCCCTGTAATTCCGCTTTATCTTCTCTCCCCTAAGGTAGGGTCCTATCTTGAACTGATTGTAGCCGGTGACGATCAACGGCAGCTCATTCAGTCGCGCAAAGACCGCCGCCTTCAATAAGGGGAACAATTGATTGCCCAACCCTGCCCTGGGCAGCTTGCATATAACAACACTCATTTTTTCAGACGATTGACAAGTTCCCCTACAAACCCTCCATGCGATCTTTTCTGGAACTTTTCGCCCAGCTGATGCGAAAAGATCCCAAATGCTTCCCGTTTGACACTATCCCTCACCAGCGACGATATCTTATCGGCCAGCTCCTCCTTATTGCCGCATGCAAATATCAGCCCATTCCTGCCCTCCTGGACATCGTCGTTCTCGCCATAGCTGCCGCACCGATCGCTGAGGATCACCGGGCAGCCCATATAAATGGCCTCGCTGATAGCAAGCGAATGAGGCTCGATGGCCGCCGGATGGATATATATATCCGTTGCGGCATAGTATCCGGGCAGATCCCCCGGCTTTACAAATCCGGGAAAAATTACCCTGCTCCGGGACAACCCCCCCGAACGCTCTTCCAGCAGCTCCTTGTCTTCACCGGACCCGATAACGAACAGGTGAAGGAAGATACCCTTCGCCTCCAGTATTTTCATCGCATCCACAATATCCACCTGGTTCTTCCAACTCACCAGCTTACCCACTACCGACAGCACCAGGTCCTTATCATTCAATCCAAATTTCCCACGGACGCACAAGGCCAGCTCTTTCCGGGACGGATAGGCTTGTTGATACAGATGTTGGTCGATGGAAAAATGCATCCGGACCATCTTTCGGGACGGCACCCGGTAATGCCTGTAATACGCTTCATTGGCATCCCCCACCGTAAGAAAAATATCTATCCCCGAAAAATAGCGCGCCAGGTAAGGATACTTCAACCACTCCTTTATCGCCGGTCTTTTCTGCCTTCGCTCGCTGTCCGCTATATACGCCAGCTTCACCCCATTCTTTCGCGCCCACCGGTAGGCCCTCCGCTGCAGCTTTTGAAAATACCCATGCACGATCACAAGGTCGGGACTGAATGCCGTCAACGCCTCATCCAACCCCTCCGCATCCAGCTCCTTGTCCGCCGGCAACACCACCTCTCCGTTGAGGAACTGATGATCGAACGCATCCAGCCGCAGATTATCCCAGGCTATCTCCTGCTTAAAATTCGGATCCACGTATTTTTTATACCCCAGCGCCGATGCAAAAAAAACCCTGATCTGCAAATGAGGGTGAGCAGCCAGACTGGCATATTGCGGACAGAAATGCTGAATGGGGTGGGAGATGACAATAGCTAATTTCTTCCTCATAGCTGGTTGGCAGGTGCCCCCCGCATGGCAACTTTGAATGAATGACTGTACTTTATCAGCGGCTGTTCCAGGTATTTATAGGACAGACGCGCCAGTACATACAACACCAGCAGCCCCAGGAACGTCACGCCATAGGCAGTCCTGCTGTCCAGCATCGGCATATGCTGCTTCAGGAACGCCAGATGGAACATGCCATTGATCAACTGGTGATATAGATAAAGGAAATACGACAGGCCGCCCGTCACCACCAGCACACGCGAGGTCAGGACCTTGAACAGCAGCCCCTTCCGCAGATATAAGGTGATAAGAAGAATAAGGGTGAAGTTGATCGCCAGAATGCTGTGATTGATGACGCCTACCCTGGCCGTCGCATACAGAATGCTGGAAATAATGAGAAAGGGCAGCGATATCCACTTTATCTTTTGTATATGGACCTCTATAAATGCTTTCGTTCTTTCATTCTGTAAAAGCCATGCCAGTAGGAATCCGAAAGCAGGACTGTCGATCCGCGAGGTCAGCAGCGTATACTCCTGATACCAGTTGGAAGTAAAAGCTCTGCACACAGGCGCGGCCACTATCAGGAAAAGAATGACATACAAGAGGTTCTTCGGCCGCATATAATAGACGATCAACGGCATGATGAGATAGAACTGCTCCTCCACGGCCAACGACCAGGTAGGGGTCAGCGCCTCGGGACCAAAATGACCATGCGACGACATCAGGAAATTCTGCAAAAAAAGGAAATAATACGGTATGGGCAGCGGCTTCTCGAAAATATAGGCTTCCGTGGTGTAAAAGGAAGTAAAGGTCAGTACGATAAATATCAGCAAAAGGATATAATAGATCGGCACGATGCGAAAGAACCTTCTTATGTAAAAGGTGCTGAAATAGTTTTCCCCGCCCCTGTTCCTCAACAATATCGATCCGATGAGAAAGCCGGACATGACAAAGAAAAGATCCACTCCACACCATCCGAAGTAGGTGCTTTTCATCAATATTTTCTCCACCTTGTTAAGATGGCTGATATCCTGGGTGCCATATTGATTGTTGAGAAGATGAAAGGCCATGACAAGCAGCACGGCGATCCCTCTCAGGCCATCCAGTTGAACGATACGGTTTTCCTGTTTCATTGGATTTGAGGCGTTTTTACAAATGCATTGTATATATCTACATATTGCGCTGCCACTTGCTCGAAGGGAATAGGCGGCTTGACGCCCCGCTTCAGGGCCGGCAGCAGATCCTTTTCATCTATCAATCTTTGCAGCTGATGCCGCAGCCCGGTCAGGGACTTGAAAGGAAATAACAACCCGTTGTCATCATGACGGATCAGCTCCGCATTGCCATAAACTTCACTCGCCAGCACCGGTATCCCTGCCCCAAACGCTTCCTGGATCACCAGCGGGGACATTTCGGAAAAGGCGGACGGGAGACAAAGCATGTCATGCTGCCCAAGGACAGCCAGCAGGTCCTCCCTCGCAACCAGACCACGCCAGTGGATATTCTTCTTTCCCCCGGACATCGCCTGGCACTCCCGCATATATTTTTCCTCTATCGGCTTCCCATAAAGACTTAGCTCGATCCTGTCCTCCGGCAGGTCCTTTATTGCCTCCAATAAAAGTTGAACGCCCTTCAGGGGATCTATTCTACCGATAAATATCATTTTTATCGAGCCGGGCCGGTAAAAGGACAGCGGCTTCACCGTATGGCCGGCCTCTCCCGAAAATGACAGCCCCGGAGGTACATAAGCCGTCTTCTCCCTCGGGAACCCATTGGCGACGATGATCTCCCTGAACCACTTTGCATACAGCACCACCTTATCACAAAGACCGGCCAGCCGCTGCAAATCTCTTTTCAGATCATGGATACGATGTACAAAACCCAGACCTGTGCCCAACGAACTATCCCACTTTCCCGGGTCTACTCCCATCCTTTTCAGGGCCGCGCCCGTATAGGCCAGGGTATCCGACAACATTTCGCTCTTTCCCAGGTTCATCAACGTACAGGACGCGCATCGCACAGGTCGTATAATACCGTCGCATAGCTCTTTACCCTTATGCACCAGGGCATGCGTCGCGCATACATGATTGGGAAGATGCATGGTATAAACAGTGCGGTATCCCAAGGCCTTTACCTCCGCAATATGTTGGATATTGATGCCGATGCCGGCATAAATGCCGTGAAAATGCACACAGTCCGGCCTGGCGGTCCGCATATATTCCCTGAAATCCACGATCCCCTCAGGAAGCGCCAACCCGGCTATATGCGCCCGTGTCTGAACGGTCGGCTCCGCATATTTGACCACCTTTATCCCATCGTATACATATTCCGTCCTCTCATGGCGGCCATATCCCGGCGTCACTACCTCCGTCTCTATCCCTTGCCCCTGCAGATATTTGCAGAGACTCCAGCAATAGATCTCCGTCCCTGCGACGTGGTCGGGTAAAAAGCCGGGAATAACATGAATGATCTTCATGAGAATGAATATTTCAGTATATCACCCAATGGCAGGGCGCACTTCTCCATTACAAACTTTGCTTCACTGAATTTGAGCTTTTTAACCATCAAACCCAGGACAAACCTGCTTTGCCTTCTCTTCAGCTTGCTAAGTATAAAATTCCTGTCCTGTTCGTTCAATGGACAGCCGGGGCTCATCAAAAGGTTCCGCATTGTAACATAAATGAGGGTATAGTAACCCTCCATTGTCTGTCCATGCTTATACTCCTGCCCCTCATGTTGCCGCCACCAAAAAAGAGCAGACTGGAATTTGACGACGGGCTCTCTGGCTGCAAGCGTCAGCCACATTTCAAAGTCTCCGATAAAACGCTTGCCCGAAAAACCGCCGGCCTGCTCGAAGGAGCTTCTTCTCATGATCACCCCCGAAGGACCCGTCTGTAAAAAATCTTCTTTTAGAAAATACTCCTTATAGGCGGATTCGGGGTCTACAAGATATGGATAGGGCTTTGTATCCTGCTCTCTGTGATAGGGCGTTCCCATTCCCGCATCGGGGAACTTCTCCATAGCCCTGACCATTACCTCCAGCCCGTGCGGGTATATCAGGTCGTCGGAATCGAGGTATTTCAGATACTTGCCCGTCGCATAGGAGGCGGCCCTGTTCCTGTTGGGATAGTCTCCCAAATTGGTCTCATTGACATACACCCGTATCCGGCTATCCAGCCGTTCATACTTACGGGCGATCTCCACCGTACCATCCCGGGAAGTATCGTCTACAATGATCAGCTCGAAGTTCGTATAGGAGGAAGCCAGCACGCTTTCGATGGCGTCGGCAATGTATTTCTCCCTGTTATAGGAAGTCATCAGCACACTTACCAGGGGTTGAGATGTCATCTGAATGCTCTTATTTTTTTTCTTATAAAGCTCACGACGAAATTCGGCAGCCATTTGCTATCGAGACGAAACCCTATTCGAATGGGAAGGCCACCGGAATGAGCTTTCTTCAGAACGCCAAACTGCCCGAATAACGAAAAATAATTGTTGGACGTATTCCTGATATCGAAATCTTTTTCTGCCAGCGCTCTGCAGGCAAGAGACATCCGATGCAACAACGGCCGATCGCAATCGAGATTTGCGATCGCATCGGCAAACCCGGAAATGTCCCCCAGGGCTATCCTGTGTCCTATATCGTCACTTATGGTCTCCGTAATACCGCCAGGCAGGTCGCTAACCAGGGGGACCAGGCCGGCCCCCAACGCCTCCAACACCGTCACCGGCGAACCCTCGAACCGGGTGGGTAGGATAAAAAGGTCATTCTGCAATAATATCTCCTGAACCCCCGCCTGGTCGTCAGGGGAGACAAACCGTACATTTTTCTCATCTTTCCACTGCTGTACCAGCCGCTCCTTCAGCGGCCCCCTCCCCATGATGGTCCAGTGAACAGCCAATTTTCTTTCTCTCAGCAGGCTATTGATAAAATACAGGTCCAGCACCCCCTTGGCTTCAACCAGCCTGCCCGCGAATACGATATTCAGTGGCCGGCCATCCACACGCGGCGTGACCATTGGGGGAAGAGGCACCCCCTGTTTTATCCAAAAGCTTTGGATCCCGGATGGGTCCGCGCTCAACAGCACATCGCTGAACAGCCGGCTGTGGGAGAAGAAGACATCCGTGATACTCCCATATTTTACAGCCAGGCCCAGATTGTAAAAATCGTGAATAGCCTGGTAAACCGTCTTCCGGGCGCCAAAAAGATAAATGGCCTCCATCTCGAGCCCGTCATTGCAGATCACCGCTCCGGGCCCATCACCAAACAACCGTTGCAGCCGTTGCAGGACGGCATATTTATTCTCATATGCCGCATAAGTGAAACGCACGATCTCGTCTGCTTTTATCTTATCCGGAAAACGTGCATGATCGGAATCTACCTGATCTACCCAAATTACCTTTATGGTCACATTGTCCCGAAGAGAAGTATGGTCGATGATATTCTTGTTAAAATAGGCGACCCCTCCGATCTTATCCTCGATGACAAAAATATACTCCGGCTTAGATGTCATGAGTCTTGAATTCCTTGTGGAGCCATTGAGCATGCGTGGTAAGGCCTTGCTGAAGCGTAGTGCCGGACTTGAATCCAAGCGACTGCAGCTTGGTGATATCCGCCCGCCAGTTAAGAGGATCGCCCTTCCGCACCATGCCATTGAATACAACGCCAGGCCTCGGGTCCAGCGCAGCGGAAAAAATGTCCATGACATCCCTGATCGAGGTCTCGATGCCGCTGGCCAGGTTGTAAACCTCAGCTTTCCCGCGCCCATTGGACAGAATAAGGCCAATAGCGCTTACAAGATCGTCGATATAAATATAATCCCTGCTCTCGTCGCCCGTCCCGAACAGCTCCAGCCTGCGCTCGCCGGAAGCAAATTTTTTGTAGACATCCCAGAACAATTGTTTTCTCAGACCCGGACCATATACGGAAAAAGGACGTACGATGGCGGTTTTGATACTATAGATATCCGTATACTCCCTGCATATCAGCTCCGACATCAGCTTGTGATATCCATAAGGCGACATGGGAGAAGTGCGGCTCTCTTCCGTGATCGGCAATGTTTCAGGATTACCATATACAGCCGCGCTGGAGATGAATAAATAGCAGCAGGACGGATACGAACGACGGATGGCATCCAATATCCGGATGGTTTGTAATGTATTGGCTTCGAAATCCACCAGGGGATGGGTCACGGAATAGTTGACATTCCCGCTCCCGGCGGCGTTGATGCAATAGTCGAACTTCCCCTCCGAGAAATAAGGGTCCCATTCAGGAAAAGAAGCCGAGACCTTGGTGTACGTATAATTCAAAGAAGGAGTCTCGCCCAGATCGCAGCCATGCACATCATACCCTTTCGTCAGGAAATATCTTACGAGACTATGACCGATGAACCCTTCCGATCCCATAATAAGAACCCTCATGCAGATTGTTTTATAGCGTCTTCAAATAATGAAAGATACCCTCTCGCTACCTTATCCCACCCATAACCCATAATATTCTCCTTCGATATCCGCGCATTCTCCCGCGCCCGATCATAATCTCCCAGGTATTGATGCAATGTTTCCGCGATCTTTAAAGGGTTCATCGGATCGAAATAGGCCGACCGGACTCCCCAGACCTGCTCATGCTCACGGAAAGGCGCAATATCAGAAATGGCCGTTGGCGTGCCCATTTGCCAGGCATCCATACCCGGTGTGCAAATAGCCTCATAAATAGAGGGAGACACCAGCAGCCTCGCTTTTTTGATCAATGCCTCTATCACACTATTGGGCTGGTATCCCAATCCCCGCACATCGAAAAAGCTTTCACCAGAGCTCTTTGTCAGGAGACGAACCCCCAGCCGCTCCGCAATGCCATACGCTATCTGGTCAGTGTTCAACCCGGTGAGGATCAGCTTGAGCTCCTCATGCCCCGGCATTTGCCGCAAAATGGAAAAAGCCGTAAAAAGATTCAGGTGATTCTTGTGCGGATAAAAATTCCCGGGGAATATTATATAAGGGTGATCTATGCCAAGAGCATCCAGCACTTTTTGCGCCGCCGCCTCCTCCACATCCTTCGAAAAAGACACCGGCGCCAGATGTACTACCTTCGGGTGCTTTTTCAGGCCAGGGTAGAGCTTCTTTGCCTCTGAGACAACATCGTAAGACGAACAGGCCGTAAATGCATCGTTGATCCATTCGACAACAGCCATATCCATCTCCCTGACAAACCCTGTAGAAAAAGTTTGCTGCCCAAAAAAATACTTCCAGTTGAAATCATGTATAGTTCCTGCTACTGGCACGTCGAGCCGTGGTTTCACCATCATATGCGCGGAAGGAAAGTATGCAAGATCGTATCCTTTTACTCTTTGCTCTATCTCACGGATGACAGGATCAGCCTGCGGTGGCTTTATCCCGACCTTCAACCCGGCCTTTCTGATCCCCCTTCGCAAAAAGGAAGGAGACCGACTTGCTTCAAGGGTTTTTAATCTTACCTTGCCTCCCATCGATCTCAGCTCAGGGGTTCGCTGTATATTCGTTGCATGCGCAAAATAATCTATCTCTATATCAGGCCTCTCCTCCATCAGGCTACGCGTCAGCATGTATGAAAACCGTGAAAGACCACCGCCAACAGGCAAATTATCTACAAAAGCTATTTTCATCTTGTATTAGCCGCGACCAAAGCAGGCTTTTTATTGTAGGAAAAGTATTTCTTAATATTGTTCAGCGGTTTCTCGATCAGATACCAGCTCACGGAAGCAATGATGATCGTGACGCCCACATAGATCACGGTTCTCAACAGGATCGCCCACCCCACTTCGCTGTTAAGCAGAGTTGTCATCCGGAAATGCCCCAGCACGATCTTCATAATGATAGGCACAAAAAGATGATAGAGGTACATGCCATAACTTATACGGCCGACATATACGACGAACTTATTTTCCAGGAAGGAGCGCATCAGACCTCTGTATCCAAAGGTCACCGCCACACCCAATATCCAAAAGCTCATTACATTGAAAAGGAATCGCATCAGCACCAGGCAGTAAAAGCTGTATCTCTCCACACCGCTGCGCAGGCTATAGCTAAAGACCATTGTTAACAGGAAAGCAGCCGCAGCGCCCGCAAACAACCATCTGTTCGCTATGATCCTCTTGAGCAGATCCTCCTTGTATACGCTGAGATAGGCCAGCAAACCCCCTATACCCAACGAATCCAGGCAGCTGATGGTATTGAAATTGGAATATGGTATATACGACGGATTGTGCAGATAAAGCAACGCCCTCCCAACCAGTCCCACAGCCGTAAATACAAACAGCATATTCAGGATATGCCTGATATTGATAAAAAAGATCAGGAATGGGAAAAATATGTAGAATTGCTCTTCCACTGCCAGTGACCACAAATGATTGAAACTGCCGGCGTCCGTACCGGAGGCGATCTTCAGATTAGTAGTATATGTCAGCAGGTAGCCCACTATCTCCCGACAGGGATGCCAGTTGATGATATACATAAAGATGATCAGCAGATAATAGATGGGGAATATCCTGAGAAAACGTCTTATATAGAATTGACGCAAGCTGAACAGATTCCCGGTGCCTGTGATCTCGTTGTTATTCTTGGCGGTAAGCAATATCCTTGTGATGAGAAAGCTGCTCAGGACGAAAAAGAAAAGGACGCCGAAACCCAGCGGCAGCCTGTCCAAAAAACTCTTCTCGGCAAAATGCGATAGCATGACAGCGGTGATCGAAATGAACCTGAACCCGTCCAATTGCCTGAAATATTGGTTTTCTTTCGTATTCATAGATGCTTTATGTCGTAGCCTGCCGCGAAAAGAACCGCGTCCTGAAATTCCTGATAAAGAAATCCACCTTATTGAAAAGATCATTGTACCTCAACCTTCGCCGAAGATCTGAAAGTCCGCTCCTGCGCTTCTTTTTGAACTCCTTATACCTCTTATACAGGTTAAAATATTCCATGGCCTGTTTATTGATATCGAACTCTCTCTTGACCTTTTCTATGCAATTCTTCCCAAGACGCACAAGCAGTTCCCGGTCGGCCGACAAAGTGGCGATCTTGTCCGCAAATTGCTCATTTTCACCCACAGGCACCACAAATCCTATATCATCCGTCACCACTTTCCGGATGCCCTCGCTGAAATTGGCGAGAACAGGGACACACCCTACACTCATTGATTCCAATAATGCAACAGGAAGACCGTCAGCCCTGGAGGGCAGAATAAAGACATCCTGCTCCCTCAGGATCTTGATCACATCCGCCGTAGTTTGGGGGATATCAAACCTGAAATTCGGCAGATGCTCTACCTGCTTCATGATCGCAGCTCTTTCAGGACCATCACCCAATACGGTCCAATCCACCTGCACACCCCTTTTTACAAGAAGATCATTGATAACAGGCAGATCATAGATACCCTTGAATTTATAATGCCGCGCGAGGAACACGATCTTTAAACAAGGCGACGCCTGAAATGACCTTTCCACCTCAGGGATCTTCACGCCATGCTGTATAAAAAATATATCCTTGTTCTTCCCGCCGAGCAGCTTCTGAAGCTCCTCATGCACCGCTGCATTATGAGATATGTATACATCGATCACCGACTGATATTTTACCGCCAGCGGGATAAATCCGTCATCATGACAGATAAAGAATACTGTCTTTGCCGGATTCTTATGAATGTCGAGACATACAAGCTCTGTTTCAAGATTGGATACTATGGCTCCTTCCCTTTCGGATATCAGACCGGCCAGCTTTTTTGCACTGGCTTTTACAGATTCGTTACCAACAGAAAATATCGTATCCGAAGGACCGATCTCAATATCCAGCGCCTTGGCCCCATTCCAGTTCTCTGGATTGAAATAAATATTCCTTATATCAAAATAATCTCTTGGGAAGCAGGCCAGCATATTCCTGTTAAAGCTGGTGCCTCCCCCAAGGAGATACTGACTGAACATTACAAGCTCTGGCTTAACAGACATTAAGAGGTAAATTTTTCCACGGACCTGGTCCTTGTATTATACACTTCCATTTGATCGACAACACGGAACCTGTCTTTATCGGCGATCCATTCCCCCCTCTCATCCCTTGTCTCCCGGAACTTGGCTGTCTCGAACCCTTCCGCGGCGGTCAACGGCTTAATATCCCCTATTTTATCCTTCCTCAGGAAATAGGCATTGTTCCCCGCGCTGTTACACCCGATGAAATAATAGCCTTTCTCCTCCGCCAGATCGCAAAGCGATTGCAACGAAGTGCCGTAAAAGATCATTGTAGGATTGTCATAGGGCCTTACAAAATCGGCCTTATAAGGGATCGTCCAGGGATTCAACCCAAAAATGGCATTGTATTCAGAGATAACCAGTATCGGATTTACGACATTGACTTCTTTCCATATATAATAATCGTTCCCATCGATGTCGATGCTCAGTATATCCAATGGCTTGTCAAACGGAAGATTGGACAATAGCTGATTGATGTTCTCACGGGTAATAAAGACATTTTTTGCGTGGATATGATGGTGGTTGCTGATCCTGTCGTTCTTTACAAAATTCATATACTTCTCGGAGCCATCCATCACCAGCCCCTCCCATTGGTTGTTCACCAGCAGGAACCGCGTATTCGATTCCGTATAATCCTGTACGCCAAACTCCACAAATGTCTTGTTCGGCATATCCACTTTATTGATGAGCCATTGGATGATCCCATCATCCCCCCATTGGGAATAGACCTGGAACTCTACGTCCGACAGCCGGTTCACCTGCTTAAAAATATGATTGTTGAGGTTGGCCAGCGTCCTGCCGGCAATGACCTTCGGATGCTTGATATCCAAAATTTCTACGGGACGCAGCCCCTCCACCTTCAACGGCAGATTTAATAGATTCCTTACTTTTTTTGCTGCTTTCAAAAGCATATTAAAGATTTAAAAACTTACTCTTCATTAATGTTCCTTATTATCCTGGCCGTACCGCCTGCTACGATGGCATGATCAGGCACATCCTTCGTAACAATAGCCCCTGCGCCGACGATGGCGCCCTTCCCGATCCTCACTCCTTTGAGTATAATGGCATTGAACCCTATCCATGCATCGTCCTCGATGATCACTTCAGCCTCTCTCAGATCGACGGACTCCTGCAGCCCCTTGGAAAAGATATGTACGATGTCCTCATGACGTAATTTCGGATCCAGCGGATGTGAAATATTATCGTGTATGTTGACATTATGCGACACAAGGACCCTATTACCGATATGCACCTTCACAGAAGACCAGATCTTGCTGTCCCCGCCGATAAAACAATGTTCCCCAATCGTGATCTCACCGCCATGCCTGAATATCAACAGCTCGCCCTTGATAACGCTTTTATAGCCGATCTTTATCCGGCTCCTGTCTTGCTGATTATTGAAAATTACGCATCCATCCAGGATAACGCCTTCCCCTATTTCGGCCAAACGTTCATAAGCTTCCCTCTTTTGAGCATTGGCCTCCTGCCTGGCTTCGAACTCGCCAAGCTTATAGATATGATAAGCCAGTCTCCTGAGTAGCCGCTTTAGCATAACCACTCCGCTTTTACAACCACAGATCCGTTATCAACCCCCTCGTATTTTGCCAGATCCGTCCCTGAATCGTGGATCTTAATGGAACAGACATTTTCCAAAATATCGAATACCTGCCCATCCTTCGTCCACAAAGCCACGACGAAAGAATAAATGTTCGGAGCGATCAAAGATGCAGGAAGCCTTACCTTGCCCTTATATGTATGTTCATCTGTCTTTTGGAACTTGCCTATCTCACGGATGATGGTAAATATCCTGTTCTGGATCTTATCCTGTAACCCAATGCCGATCTGCAGGTTGGGGTTCATGTCCCTAACAACGAAATCCACTTCCAGGTACATATGTTCGTCAAAGATGTATTCGTTGCAGGAACTGCCATCCGCCTTGGTAGTATTGAACCTCGACAGATAATTGCTCTTACCGGCTATTTTTTCCGCATCGGCAATATACCCCTTCCCACTTTCCGCATTGATGGCTATATAATGCTGGATGGCCTCGTTCACATTCCCTATGCTGGCAAGCCGTCCACTCTGCATCAGGATGGCCGTCTGACATAATTGCGATACGACCCCCATATTGTGGCTCACAAACAGCACTGTTCTCCCCTCATTCTTGCTCACATCCTCCATTTTACCCAGACACTTCTTCTGGAACTGGGCATCTCCCACCGCCAGCACCTCATCCACGATCAGTATCTCGGGTTCCAGATGAGCCGCAATGGCAAAAGCAAGCCGTACATACATACCGCTGCTGTAACGCTTGACGGGCGTATCCAGGAACTTCTCCGTCTCGGCGAACGCCACGATCTCGTCGAATTTTTTTCGGATCTCGGATCTGCTCATACCGAGAATGGCCCCATTCAGATAGATATTCTCCCTTCCCGTAAGCTCCGGATGAAAACCGGTGCCTACCTCCAGCAGGCTGGCTACCCGGCCATTGAGCGTGATACGCCCCGCACTGGGTTCCGTAATACGGCTCAGCAATTTGAGCAGCGTGCTCTTCCCGGCGCCATTCCTTCCGATAATACCTACCCTGTCGCCTTTACTGATCTCAAAGGATACATCATTTATCGCCCAGAACGTCTCCTTGGTCGCATGCCCGTTCCTATTCGCCTCCCGTTTGCGGGACGACAGCATCCCACTGACACTCTTCATCACCGTATCCCTCAGCGTGCTGTAGCCCTCCCTGGCCTCATGCGCAATAATGAACTGTTTGGAAAGATTTTCGACTTTAATGACAGGTTGCGACATAATTAAATATTATCGGCAAAGCCTTTTTCCGTTTTTCTGAAATAATAAACGCCCACCCACAAAAACAATCCGGTTACGGCCAACGATACGAGAAAACCCGGTACGTACAGCGGCTCATCCAGTATACACCACCTGAACCCATCGATGATCCCAGCCATGGGATTCAGGGAATAGGGCAACCTCCATTTCATGGGCACCACACTGCTGCTAAAACCTACAGGGGTAACATACAAACCGAACTGTACTATAAAAGGAATGATATACCGGAAATCCCTGTACTTTACGTTAAGGGCCGTCACATAAAGGCTTATTCCAAAAGCCGCAATAAAGGACAAAAGTATGAACACAGGCAGGAGTACGATCTTGATGGAAGGAACAAACCTGAAAATAAAGAACATGACCACCAGGATCCCCACCGTGATGAGCAGATCGACCAGACTGGTAATAACGGAGCTGGCAGGTACGATCATCCTTGGGAAATAAACTTTGGTGATCAGGTTGGTATTGCCGATAAGGCTATTGCTGGCCTCGCTGAGGGCATTGGAAAAGAATTGCCAGGGCAGCATCCCGACAAAGACCATCAATGCATAAGGCGCCGATCCGGGAGCGGTCAGATGAGCCACTTTGCTGAAAATGACGGTAAAGATGATGGTGGTCAGCACTGGCCGTATGATCCCCCATGCAGCCCCGATGACCGTCTGCTTGTACCTGACCTTGATATCCCGCCAGCTCAAAATATAAAATAGCTCGCGGTACTTCCACAGATCCTTCCAATAGTTCTTCTCCGCCCGTCCTGCTTCTATGATCAATTCCTCCATTGTCCAACTATTTTTTCCATAAACGACTTAGTCCTTTAAAACGTATGTTCTTCCGTTTAACATTTTCATCTTCAAAATATCCCGAGCCCGTACCATACCCATAGCCGCTGTAATAACCATAACGACCGCCTCCATAATATCCATAATAGCCCCCTTCCGGCTTGACATCATTGATGACAAGGCAAAGCCCGGGCAGCTTCCGCTGTGCATATAGCTCATCGATGAACAACACCTGCTTCCGATATGTCTGCCCCTGCCGTACGATATACAGGGTGCAGTCGGCAAATCTCCCCAGCGTGGCGGCGTCGCTCACCAGGCCGATAGGAGCCGTATCCATGATCACTACCTCGAAATTCGCCGTCACTTCCTCCATCAGCTCATCCAGCCTGGGATCCAGCAGGATCTCCGCGGGATTGGGCGGGATAGGTCCGCAGGGAATGACATAAAGGTTGTCCACGCCCTCTACCTTTACGATCAGCTCATTGAAGCTGGCCTTGCCGATGATATAATTCGTGATGCCCATCTTACGCTTCAGGTCCAGACCGGAAACGATCTTCGGCTTGCGGATATCGAACTCCATGATCACGGTCTTCTTTCCGGAAAGAGCCATCACCGCGCCCATATTGGTGCTGATAAAGCTCTTACCCTCGCCGCTGAACGACGAAGTGATCATGATCACCGGCCTCTCCTTCTTTTTGATCATATACTGCAGATTGGTACGGATGATCCTGAACTGCTCGGCTATCAGCCGGCGACTGTTCTGCGTAACGACAAGCGTTTGCGACGTCCCCGAATGCCCGATCTCGCCAAGAATGGGCGCATCCGTATTCTTTTCCACATCCGCCCGCCCGCTGACCTTATCCTGCAATATTTCCTTTAAGGCAACGCCACCCACCGGCAGCAGCAGCCCCAGGATGAAATACATGGTGTAGATCTTCTTTTTATCCGGACCCACGATAACCCCATCACCCGCGGAAGGTTCTACCACCCTCGAATTCGATACAATGCTGGCGGCAGCTATCTGCGTCTCCAGCTTTTTCTGGAGCAGCATGGAATACAGCTCTTCCAGGATCTTCTGACGTCGCTGGATATTTACCATGCTCATCGACTTGCCGGGCAGCGAAGTCACCCGTCCCTGCAGCTCCTGCTCGCTCCTGGCAATGTTGGCGCCGGCTATGATCAGGGCCTGCTTGACATTCAGCAACGCCTGGTACATATTTTGACGGACCTTGGACAGCGAAGTCTCCAATCCAACGATCAAAGGGTTCTCCGCCGGTGTCGTCTTCAGGTTGGCCTCCCGCTGCAGCTGCAGACGATTGTATTCCCCCATCAGCTGGATGAGCGCGGGCTCTTCGATACCCAGATTGGTAGGGACCAGCTCGAACGTATTTTTCTTATCCCCTATATAATTGATCAGCCAGTTGACGATGCTTAATTTCAAAGCCTGGTCCTCTTTGGTCTTGGAGGACTCACCCAGCTTATCCAGGAAAGTCTTTGACTGCTGGTCGATATCGAATACCTGGTTCTCTACCATAAAATTCCGCAACCTGCCCTGTACCCCATTCAACGTATCGGACAGCTGGAACAGCTGGCTGTTGATAAACCGCAAAGTGCTCTCCTGTATCTTCTTCTTGTCCTCGATGATCGAACTGTCGTATATCGACATCATCATGTTCAGCACATCCTGGCCCAGCTTGACATTCTCACTTTCAAAGGTCATCATGATGATAGTAGCCTGATCGTCCATCTGCATGACGTTCAGGCCGGAAATAAGCTGTTGGGCCGCCACCAGCGAAGGATACCATCCCACATTGAACTTTATATCCTCGAACCCCTTCAGGGAAGCATTAGGGTTCAGCGTGATGCTGAACCGTGACCCATTCCTTTCCAACACCTCTCCGAAATGGACAGGAGTTTTTTCCTCGCGCAGCAGGAACTTGTCATGGTCCAGAATGGTGAGCCCGACATCCAACGCCTTCGTGGAGTCCGCCAGGGATTGAATGTTCAGAAAGAAAGGAGGGTCGGGATAAATGAGACTCGTCTTTACCTTTCCTTCACCATAATATCTGGTCTGCAGCCCCAGATTGCGCACGACACGCTCCATAAAATACCTGGACTTCAGGACCGCTATTTCATTATTCAGGTTAGACTTGCCGCTGGTAATGAACAGCTCGTCGAATTTTTCGTTCCCCTGACCTCCCGTCAGCTTCTGATCGTCCTGTATCAGCATGGAAGACTGGACCCTGTAGATCACTGTCGAATACCGGATCTTTATATAAGCCAGCACCATGAACAACCCGATACTGGCAAGCACCAATGGAAAATACTTCAGGTATTTGAAAATAAACTCCTTGGGTCCCATCGACCAGGACTTGTGCACATGCCCGCCAAGCTCGCTGTTTTCCAAACCATTATTTTGTGCAGTCATAATATAGGGTGGGTTATCTCTTAAAAATACTGTAAATGACGGCAATCGTCGATGCCGCCGCCAACGCAATGGATAGGTTCCGCGTCGTGACCTGGTCACTCGCGGCAGCTTTCTTCTTGCTGGCCTCCACGATGACGACATCCTTTTGCTGAAGATAAAAATAAGGACTGGCTACTATCTCCGGTTTGGTAAGATCCAATCTTGCATATTCCCTTTTGCCATTGTTCTCGCGGATGATAAGCACATTGTCCCGCCTGCCATAAAAAGTCATGTCGCCCGCAAGCCCCAACGCCTCCAACAGGTTGATGCGGTCGCCGGGAATGCTGAATATCCCCGGATGCTGGATCTCCCCCAGCATGGTGAACTTGTAATTGAGGAATCGTATGGTGTAATAAGGATGCGTAAGATAAGGCTGCAGCCGCGCATCCAGCGTATCCCGGAGCTGCTGACGCGTCAGTCCCTCCACATGCAGTATGCCAAGCCCCTGGAACTGTATGTTCCCATACTCGTCTACCAGGTACCCGGGAGTGGAAGGCGAATTGCCGACAGGGGAGCTGGCGGAAGCCCCCCCACCCGCCGCGCCCTCGCCACCCATTGCAGCACCAGCGCCGGTAGCATTGCTCACCACGATCAGGGGCTGATTATATAAAGTGGTGGCCGCCGGGTTATCACTGTATACGATAATGCTCAACAGATCGCCTTTCTGGACCTGTGGCTCTTTGACATTGATCTGACTCAATGCCGCCGTATCGAATTTACCTTGCATATAGGTCAGCTGCCGCATATTCCCGCAGGACATCATCCCAAACGCCCATATAAATAGGCAGAAAAAAAAGACAAGGGGTTTATTCTTCACGAGATATAGATTGCTTATCATTTAAATATTTACCCGAATATATCAATTTTCAATTCTAATATTCGATTTGTCGATGACCGCGACCAGCGAATAGCCGATGCTTTCGATGATCACCTGCACCTTGTTCTTCAGAACCTTGGTGACCTTGGCCTTCTTATCCATCAGCGCGCCCTTGCGAATGGTGATCTTTGCATTAAGGGGAACATCCAACGGCACAGCCTGCACCTCCTTATAATCGTTCAAAAATTTCCGGATCGTCTCTATTTCCTTGTTCCGGATCACCGCCGGCTTGCCCAGCCAATAGACAAAATTCACTACCCCGCTGACCAGCCTCACCCGCGCCTTGTCCTCCTCCCTGATCCTCACAAAAACATAAGACTTGAACAACGGCTCCTCCACCCATTTCATCCGGTCGCTCCACCTCTTCCGCACCTTATTCAAAGGACAGTATGCCTCTATTCCCCCCTCCCCGAGGAGCCCGTATACTTTTTTCTCCCACCGGGGTTTTGTATACACCACATACCAGGTCATCTTGTCCTCAGGCATAGCTTCGCCACCTCAGTCACAAAGCATCTTCGTAACCGACTGATTTTCAGGGCTATAATTTTCAGGAGGTTGGGGATTGGCTTAAACAAAAAAAGGTATAAGAAGCGTTTTAAAATACACTCCTTATACCCTTGAAATAATAGTTTATATTAACAGGTCGCTCAACTTATTCTTCACAGGATTCATAAAATTTAAAATGTCCCCGGGGGGATTTCAGGCCACACAAAAACTAATAATGTCCCGGATTTATTGTATCCATTGTATCACAATTTCCACCGCTCAGGCCATTCCATGGACGTTTCGTGCAAATATAGGAGATTTTAATATTAAATACCTTTAATTGCCGATTGAAAAACAGGCCATTAAAGGGCAGCCGTAAATTCATAATTGCTTAACTTGACCCCCAAACCCACCGCACTTGAAACAACGTTTTTATTCCCTGGATGTCTTTCGCGGAGCAACGGTCGCCCTCATGATCCTGGTCAATAATCCTGGCAGCTGGGCCCATATTTATGCCCCGCTGGAACACGCCCCCTGGCATGGCTGCACCCCCACCGATCTCGTATTCCCTTTTTTCCTTTTTGCCGTCGGCAACGCCCTCGCCTTTGTCATGCCCGGACTGGAGAAGGCCGGCAATGCCGCCTTCCTGAAAAAAGTATTCACAAGAGGACTGGCAATATTCGCCATCGGTCTTTTGCTGAACTGGTTCCCCTTTATAAAATGGTCGGGCGATCACCTGGTGGTTAAGGCCTGGGCCACCGTCCGTATCCTGGGCGTGCTGCAGCGTATTGCGCTGGCTTATGTCCTGGCAGCCATCATCGTCTACTATGGTAGGATAAGAGGCGCCTTTGTCATCGGCGCCGTCATTTTACTCGGCTACTGGGCGCTGTGCTTTTTGGCCGGAGATCCCGGCGACCCCTACAGCCTTCAGGGATATTTCGGCACCGCCATCGACAAATCAATATTGGGGGTCGCCCATATGTACAAAGGAGAGGGGGTCGCATTCGACCCCGAAGGACTCGCCAGCACCCTTCCCGCCGCCGTCCAGGTCATCCTCGGCTACCTCGTAGGAAATTATATCCTCCAAAAAGGCAAGACCTATGAAATGATCTCCGGTCTTTTTGTCGTTGGATGCATACTCATATTCGCAGGCTTCTGCTGGGACATGATCTTTCCGATCAATAAGAAGATTTGGACCAGCTCATTCGTTCTGTATACCACAGGACTCGCTACCCTCGTCCTCTGCGTAATGATATATGTCATCGAAATGCCGGGCCGCAGGAACGCTCTGACCGAATTCTTTAACGTCTTTGGAAAGAACGCCCTCTTTATTTTTATGATCAGCGGAATATTACCCCGGATCTACGGATTGATCCGGATACAGGACGGCATGGATGAGAAAGGAGCCGCACGCTTCAAAAGCCTCAGCGGGTGGGCGTATGACCATTTGTTCGCACCAGCCTTTGGAATGCTCAACGGAAGCCTGGCCTATGCCATCTTTACCATATTGCTGATGTGGTCCTTTTGCTACTTGCTCGATAGAAAAAAGATCTATATAAAAGTGTAGACCTCCGTTATTTTTTCTCCTTCGAGAACTGTGCCATGATCCAATAAAGGGCGCATGCCACCATGAACAGGACACAAACAATGACAATAGAAAACTTTATCCGCGCCAGGTTATAGGCGATCAGGACATTCCCCTGTGAAATATCGCCGGAAAGGGTCCTCGACAGCACAATATTCTCGACTACATCGCAGACTGTCGCTAGCAGGATCATCCACGCAAAAAGACGCCCGCCCTTGATCAGGATCTCGTTGCCCGTACACACGGAAACAAATCGGCAGCCAAGCACGATCGCCACGGTATACAGCGCCATGAACAGATAGGCAATAGAGGTGCTTTTCATACCTTGCTCGTACTTGCCGTTGGCTTTCCAGTCCTGAATGATAAATTGCGCCTTGCTGACGGTCTTGGCGATCTCCAGCTGCACGATCTCGCCGGAACGCAAAGGGGAAAGATAATTTCTGACCCAGATCATATACCCGATGGTAAGCAGAAAAAATAGCCAAAACATCCGTCGCAAACGACTCAGCCGCTGCGACAACAATGGAGGTTTCATGTATTTAGCTGGTTTATATCTTTGCAACGGAAAGTTAGATAAAATCAGTCTAATATGAAAAAGATACTGTTGATCCCATTCGGCCTGATCATAGGCTCGCTTGCCTTTACACAACAACCTCCAAAAACAGGCCTTCCGGGGACGGATAGCATACCCGCTACTTCCAATACGATCATCGGACTTCGGAAAAGCAGGATGATCCTCCAGGCAAACAGGACCGTTTTTATCACAGATCGGGGACGCCAGGGCTCTTTTCTCCCCGATCCGGCTGACCGCACGACACCGGATGACAGCGCCATGACCATCGTCTCCGCCGATGGACTGCGGTTAAAAAGGATCACTGATCAGCATATGC
Source organism: Puia sp. (assembly GCA_035545935.1). GTDB lineage: Bacteria > Bacteroidota > Bacteroidia > Chitinophagales > Chitinophagaceae > Puia. The sequence goes on from DASZXP010000191.1 coordinate 31,348, forward strand.
TGGATGTCCGTTGGTTCGGGGCCACCGGCAACGGTGGAGCAGACGACTGGTACGCCATACAAAAAGGTATCAATTATATCCTCGACAACACCCAGGAAGGCAGGACCCTCTATTTCCCACCCGGCGTATACAAAATATCCAGACCCCTGATCATCGCCAGGTTGAAAAATAACACCTATCGGCAGGTAAGCATGAACCTGGAAGGCCCCTCCAACGCGAAAGATATCGCTTATGGCTCGGCCAATATCGTCCCTACCTTCAATAACACCTTTGCCATCGGCATACAATTGGGAAAAGGAGTACAGATAAAAGATCTTTTGATCTCGGGCCGCTTCCTCTTTCCTAACAAGCTGAACGCCATCCAGATCGATACCCTGTCCTTTGCCGACTGGAAGGACGGGTCATCCCGGGACAACCCCGTCTCCCCCTACACGGGCATCTCGATCGACCCTTTTTCCGACTCCAACTCCTACGCTCATAACAGTGATATGTATCCGGGACTCCATGCCTGGTGCCCCGCGGGCATGAATCGCAGCGGCTCGACGGCCATCCGGATCACGGGTTGCTCCATCACCAATTTCATCGTCGGCGTAATGATAACCCCCTCCAACCAGCAGAATGGAGAGCTGGTAGACGTGATAGACTGCGACATCAGTCTTAATAAGGTAGCCTATGCCATGGGACAGGCGCAGTCCAAAGAATGCCATGTGGAGAAACTAAAATGCTGGGGCGCTACCCACACCGTATTCGATAACCTCAGCTACGGCTTCCATCATACGGACGGAGCCGCCGTACCCATGGTCGACGGCGTCAATATAGCCGGCTCCGTCAAACAGCTATGCCGTATCCACGCCTCCTCCTTCCCGGGCGTCTTCCGCAATATTTATTCTGAAGAGCTTTTCAAGATCGGCTTTGTCGGTGGCAATGCGTCCGTATCCTTTGAGGATTGCCAGCTGGACTTTACCCAGGGCCCGGGCGTCCCGTATCCGGATGCTTATATCCAGGGATGGGGAGTCAGCTTCCGCAACTGTATGCTAAGAGGCTACACAGGGGTTAAGGGTTTCAGAATGATCCTCACAGGCACCAATAATACCTACGACGGAGGAGTGATGAACGAGCCGCCCGTAGCAATGCCGCCCGTGGACGGAATAGCCTACGCCACACCATCCTTCCGGAACATCTATATGTACTACTCGGGAGGGATACTCGCCAATAGCCATCCTGTATCCGTCTCTTCCCCTTCCAGCTACCAACAGGCCAACGGGGTCAGAGACCCTGTTTATTATGGCAATACCTGTATCTATACAGACCCTTTTTCAAACCTTGGCGTCCAATACCGCTTTACCTATAACAACCATTATGAAAGAACGGTACCCCTCAGCGGCAAACCCACCCTGCATGTGGATCTCTCGAAATGGACAGGCTGGTTCAGGCTCGCCAATCCAGCCGACGCCAACAACCTCCGTCCCGGCGATTTTATCTTTACCTCCGGACTGCCCTACCAGGACCAACTGGCGACCCTGACAGCCGCCGCATACCCCGTCGGCATCATCCAGCGCATCGATCACGATCAGGTTTTCCTTGGCAACCTCGCCTATGGCATGCGCGAAGGCATGACCCAGTCCCTTTGGGCCGACTATTATGTATATGCCAATCCACCATTCACAGGCGACCTCGCAGCAGGCAGTAACACCCTCGTCAATGTACAGGGCGATGTGCTGCCATTGGTAGGCTCCCGGCCGGACATGCCTATGCTCCCGACAGGTACGTATGTCGTCTCCGTGGACCCCGCTCATAGATCGATCCGGTTCTCCAACACCAATACCACAGGCCACTCTTTCACAGATTTCACTTTTATGAATGGATATCCGCACATCGACATGTACAGCTCCTTCGATATCCCTGCATTGCAAAAGAACAATAAGACGCTCATCGGAGGGTCCTTGTTGCATCGCTACATGGACAAAGACGTCTATAACTTAGGGGTCAACTATCTCCTCAACGACGCCAACACGGAAAATTATATCATTCGCAACTCCAACTTCAACGGCGACACAACCCTGCACAAACTAAAATTTAAGGCCCTGGAAAAATAATTCACGCATATCCCCGTTTGATAAGGTTTTTCGCGTGAAGTGATTATAATATAATATCTTACAGCATTATTCTCCAAAATGAAAAATCTCTTTAAAGGCCTGGCATTCGGAACTTTCAGGCTGTTCTCTAAGATAAAGACCAACTCTATTTCCAGTTTCCTGATCTCATGGGGCTATCTCATTCGCAGCGAGTCCCTGTACAACAAATCAAACGTGCCGGACTTCCCCGACAGGCTCGATCTGCATAAATATCTCTCCAGTCAGTATATCAGGCCGGAAGACCCCATTCTTTTTATGGAGTTCGGCGTCTTCAGAGGAGAGACTTACTCCATCTGGGTAAACAATAACAAATGTCCGGGCTCCGCATTCGAGGGATTTGACACCTTTACGGGACTACCGGAGGACTGGGGTAATATCAAAGAAGGCAGCTTCTCGGCGGGAGGCAAATTACCCGATATCAAAGACGCGAGAAGCAAATTTCACGTCGGATTGATACAGGATACATTGCCGGAATTTACAAAAACCATCCCCGCTGAAAAACGTAAGGTCATACACATCGATGTGGATCTTTATAATGCTACCCTGGTCACGCTGGTACTATTACAACCCTATCTCCGTACAGGCGATATCATTATTTTCGATGACTTCTTTACCACCACCAAAGCCGCTCACGAATTCAAGGGCTTTTATGACTTCCTGGACCTTTACAAGATGCCTTACAAGCCCATCTTCAAGTGCCGGAACGGACACATCGTCATCGAAATGCTTTGATCACAAAACAATCTTCTCCACCGCGTCCATCCCCATCTCTCCCTCGTCGAGGGCCTTTATTACCTCGAAGATCCGTTCATTCCATCCCGCCATCAGGTATACGCCATCTTCCAGGCACTCCAGCGGCTTCTTGCCATATCCCGCCAGATCGAAAAGGTAGAGCTTTGCCTGAGGCGCTATTTCCCGGTACTGTCTCCATAGCCTTCCCATATCGGCACCCGCCGGTTGATTGAACCAGCGATGATTCCACAACGTGCAATCCGTAAAGACCATCACTTTGTCCACTACTTCTCCTTTCCGCAGCAGGTCCCCGATCACCAGATGGGCATGGATGGCATATCCCGCCTCGCCTTCTCTCCTGCGCAGCTGATCCAGCTGACCAAAAAGGTTATAGGCAGACAATGTCGTATGCTTCCAGGTATTACCGATGATGCCGGTGGAGACGGATGCTCCCTTTCCCGCCAGCAGCATGGCCAGCAACGGCGCTATGTCGTACCGTTCCACCAAACTGCCCTCCTTCACCGGACGACGCATGCTGGGACTGATATCCATGGCGATGACCACCCTGCCATGCGCATCGACACCGGCCAGGTTTTCCACACTGTGCCGGATGGCCTGTTCCAGGGCTTCCTGTAAGAATCCGGCGCCACCCTTCTCCATCCGCTGCAGTCTCCTGTATGCCTCGAGGAATTGCTGCGGCGATAGACGGCTTCCCGTTACAGCGACCGCATTGCCCAGGTATTCAGCCGCCAGCTTCAACACCTTTCCGCTGACGCCCGCCGCCAGGACATCGGGAAGCTTTTCCACCAGGATCCTGTATCCCATCCGGAAAGTGGAGATGCCTTCCTTCCATTTTTCCCGCAACGCCGCCTGTCTCAGCTCGCGGCTATCGTAATGCTGTTGCAACAGCGCCTCATACTCCGACTGCCACGCATTACGGGCAGGCAGCTTGTCTTGCAGGATCCTCCGGAACAAAGCCTGTTGCGCCTTGCCCGCCGCCTTGGGACGAACAATGGATAAAGCATAGCGCAACCGCACCTGCTGCACTTTGGTCATCCGGACGAAGCGGTAAGTATCCATTCGATTGAAATGAGCGCTCAGGCTTTTTCGCAGGAAGGAAGGCGCCTGCACAGTCTTTCTGCTATTTCCCACCCGCGCATAATGGTCCAACCATGCCGGTATCTCGCTGGCCTGCTGTATCACACGGGCGGCCAGCCTCCCGACAAGCGCCTTGTCCTTGCAAACCCCGGCCAGTTCAGCCGTCAGCACGAAGGACAGCGTCCGAAGATGCAGCTCCTCCCGGAAATATACCGCCAGCCGCGCGACAAAGAGCGGATCATTGTCCCGGATCAGCTTCCGAATGACGGCCAGCTGCTCCGCAGGCTGATCATAGAAAGATCCATAAAGATGCGCGAAAAGGAGCGTTTCATATAACTCCCTTTGTTTGTCCGTTGTCAAGCTAAAATTCAAATTCATCTTGTCCCCCTTTTTATTTTCCCTCCTATTATGAAAAAACCCGGTACGTCGGTACCGGGTCTGCTATTATCTATAACTGTTTACAGTCAGTCTATGCAATAGAATACCCCGGCGATGGCCGCTTGCTTCTCATGTGTATCGATGTATACGAAAAAGCCCCGCAGTTCGCGGGGCTTTTATATGCTGAATTCATTTATCGGTCTCGTTATGAAAGCATCTTTTGCCCCGCTAATATAGGATCAAGCACCGGCGCGGACCAGCGGATCACCTGTTTGTTCGTAAACTTATTTAGAAGCATGGGCATTGACGTTTGATTATCTATGCAAAGAAAAATTCTTTTTTCCTTTTGACCAACTTTTACAAAAGAATTTTTTGTTACGCTGTCTTTTGCAGCAGGAGTGAGATCTTATTATGCAGCTCTTCCGGGCGGAAGGGCTTCGGCACTACTTCCATAAATCCTTTCCCTATAAGGTCGGCGCGCATGTCTTCATATACCGCTGCCGTAAAGGCGATCGCAGGGATATCCCGGTCCACTTTCCTGATCTCGGACAAGGCCGTAACGCCATCCATCTCAGGCATTTCCAGATCTATGAGCACCAGCTCATACACCCCCTTCCTGAATTTCTCCACCGCCTCCCTGCCATTGACGGCCTCATGTACCTCGATCCCCCATTTGTTCAGCAATCTCCTGGCCACCGACATGTTGACGGCGTTGTCCTCCGCCATCAGCACCCTGATCTTGCCAAACGATGGCAGCTTTTTTACCTTTTCATCATTGATATAAGGCCGGGCATTCTCATTGATCTCCAGCTCGACGGAGAAATAGAACGTGCTCCCCAATCCTTCCCGGCTGTCCAGCATCAGCTCGCCGGAAAAAAGACTGACCAGCTTTTTGGTAATGGCCAGCCCCAGCCCCGTGCCCCCATATTTTCGGGTAGTATCCGTATCGGCCTGTGTAAAGCTCTCGAAGATCTCCTGCTGCTTGTGCGCGGGGATACCGATACCCGTATCCTTTACCATGAATTGGACGACGGACCGCTTGCTGTTGGAGGAGATCTTCCTTGCCCCCAGCGTTATAAATCCTTTATGCGTGAACTTGATGGCATTGGACAGCAGGTTGCTAAGCACCTGGTTGAGCCTTGTCTCATCCGTAAGATATTCGACCTCGAGCTTTTCATCCACATCGATGAGGAAAGACAATCCCTTATCCTGCACCTGCATGGAGAATTGCGCTTCCACCTTTCTCAGCAAGGCCCGGATATTGACCGGTACGTTCTCCAGCTCCACCTTGCCGGATTCTATTTTGTTGAAATCAAGGATCTCGTTGATGAGCACCATCATATGCTCCGAGGACAGCTTCAGTACATCCAGGTGCGCCTTCTGCTCCGGCAGATAATCTTCTTGCAGCAGCAGGTTGGACGTACCGATGATACCATTCAGCGGCGTCCGCAGCTCATGGCTCATATTGGAAAGGAACCGGGTCTTTGCCAGCGATGCGACCTCGGCCTTCTGCTTGGCCTTCATCAGCTCGAACTTCGTCATCTTGATCTCCGAAAGGTCCAGGATGCTGATCTTCCAGAAATGCTTCTCGCCGTCTATGAACGGGACCACATTCACATAGGCAAAGACGGTATTATCCTTTTTGGAAGTAAAGGACAATTCTCCTTGCCATCCTTTGTTGTCGCCCTCGGGGTTCTGTCGTATGTTCTTGAACAGCTTTATATGCTCACGGGTAAAGAGACTATCCATGGACGCACCTACGATATCGTCCTTGTTGCCTATCTCCAGCAGCTCGACGGCACGGTCGTTACAGTCCGTAATGATGAGCGCCTCGGATTCCAAAATGAATACACCGTCCAGGGAAGTATTGTAGATCGTGTCGACAAATTGTTTTTCCTTTAGGATGGCCGCTTCATTGTTACGGTTGATCCGGAGGATGGCATAGGAAAAGAAGGCCGTAAGCACCATGGAGATCACCAGGTTGCTGTCATGCAGCTTGGTAAACATATGCGTGATATGCACCTGGTAGTGATTTTCCTGCGGACAGTATGTATAGCAGAAATAAAGGGAAAGGATCGTGGCCAGATAGGCAAAGGCCAGCTCCAGCACGCTCCGCTTGAAGCTGACGATGAACGTGATCACCAGAAAATACGGCCAGTAATAGAAATATTCCCCCGCCTTGAGCCCTTCCATATAGTTCATGACGGCCAGGTATCCGTTCAGGGTCACGACGGACAGCAGACGGGCTATCAGGTACTGCTTTCGCAGATTGAGCTGATAGGCCATTATAAAGACATAGGCGGCGCTGAGATTGATCAGCGCGCTTATATACAGGCCATAGATGAAATAGGAAATAACACAGATAAAGTTGGCAACGAGGATCAGCAGGATGAATTGATTAAATCGAATCGTCTGCTTCTGCCGGGGAATAGAAGGCTCCCTACCCAGGCCTGAATAGACGATGTCCTCATAGAAGGATTTGGTGGTCAGAAGTAAATAGTTGCTCAACGTGGTTTTTTTTGTCCTCTCGGACCACGGGTTCTACCCGTGTGGTAAAGGATTTAAGGATTTCCATTTAGACAACGGCACAAATAATAAAATATTACATTTCTTCGTTAGGATAAAACCCTTAGTCAACTATGAACAGCGGATCCAACAATACCGAATTCACCTTCTCGGCCCCGTTTAACGGTCAATATATCAATGAGTTGTATGACAATGATCCTATTTTGATCGACGAAACTTTTGCCGACGTCCTAAAGGAATACAGTCCCATGCTGCAACAGGTGATCCTTTGCTATCGGTCCGGCGATATTCCCGCCCTGAAAAGCGCGGTCCACCGGATAAAACCTCTTTTGGGATACGTAGGACTGACCACGCTCCAGTCCCAATGCCAGACCTTCGAAAGTAATTGCGAGCGGGATGTATTCCCTTCCCTGCATGATGATTTCGCGGCTTTGTCTACAGACTTGTCCTCGGCAAAGGCATTGATCGAAGGAGAAAAAGCAAGGCTGGAAGCCTTCCTTAACTCCTGATGAAACTTTTGCATCACCCATGCCGGGACCTCACCTGCGCCGTGCCGCCCTTATGCTTGCCGTAATGCCCTCCAGCCCCTCTTTCAACGGCCCCACCGCCGGCCACCCAAACCCGATGCGCATATAGTGCCGGGGCATGTCGAACCAATGACCGGGCCCCACATAAGTACCATATTTCTCAAGCAGCAGCTTATAGAACAGGTCTATATCTGTCTTTCCCGGATCTTTCATGCGGGGAAAGCATATACAACCGCCATCCGGCTCCACCCATTCCAGCTCTCCCTGCCGCCCCATCCATGTCTTTACCATCTCGAATTTTTCACGAATGTCCCGCACTATCCGCTGGAAATGTTCTTCCCGCTGTAGCATATATCGAAAGGCTACCTCTTCATCCAGGGGCGAGCCGCAGATATGTATCTGTTCCTTGGCCGCGAGAAAGGTCTCCATCAGCCGCCTGTCGCGACAGATGATCCAGCCCATGCGCAGACCCGGCAGGCCGTAGGTCTTGGAAAGGGAAGAGACGCTGATGACATGCTCGCCGTATTCCGATGCAAGGGGCAGCGGTTCGCCGAATCGCATATCCCTGTACGTCTCATCTACCAGCAGGGAGATCCCACGCTCCTGTGCAATGTTCACTAACTGTTGCATGTCCTGGCCCCCAAGACAGACGCCTGTAGGGTTGTGTGGGTAGGTGACGGAGATATATTTTGTCCGGGCTGTTATCGCCTTTTTCACCGTCTGCGGGTCCAACGCAAAGCCTTCTTCAAAATGCAGGTCGATATAATGGATGGTTGCGCCGATGGCCCTGGGCGTCTCCAGGTTGGTAGCATAGTTGGGGCGCACGACCACCAGCTCGTCGCCGGGTTCCAGCAGGGAGGTGGCAACGATAAAAAGAGCGGCGGCCGCGCCGATGGTCAGCAATACATCCTCCCTGTTCACCTTGGGGCTGTCTTTCGCGACCAGGTCTCGCAATCCCTCGTGACCCATATGCGATCCATAACAAAGTACAAGGTCCTTTAGTACAGATGACGGCACTTTTATGTCCTGGAATAGTGCATCCGTATAGGAGCTTTCCGACAGGTTGTTGCGGATACTGCTGTATCCTATCTGTTCTGGGGATTCTATTTCGATAGGCATTCGCCGGTAGTGCATGGCATGATATTTAGCTTTTAGCAAATTACAATTGTTATTGTTTATTATTTTCGGTTTATGAACAGAAAGCAATTCATCCGGATGTCCGGAGCCGCATTGGGCGCGCTGGTAACATCCCGCTGGTCGTACGCCCATTCGACGTATATGCCGGCCGCCACCTGGGAGGAGCTCGCGATGCCCTCCAAAGTAGAAGTCGTTTTGGACAGCGGCGTTTTTACATTGAGCGGACATGGAACCTACACCTATAAGGATATTACGGTCGCCATAACCAATTCCTCCGCGGGAATGCATGTCTCCGTCCACTGCCCCCAAGCCCCGCTGCAATTCATCCTGCTGGAATGGGCTTATCCGTTGCAGACCACGGTCGGCATACTGGGCGATCACTGGGAACGTACGTACGGCGACCTGCAATTCCAGCCATTGGACCCCGATAAAAAGCTGCCCTGGTATTTTATAGCGCATGATGGGAAGTCCGCTACCTGTATAGGCGTCAAAACAGGATGCCCTGTCATTGCCAGTTGGCAGGCGGGTCCGGACCGGTTACGGCTCACCATGGATGCCCGTAATGGCGGCGCAGGCGTGCTCCTGGGTGATCGCACTTTGCATGCGGCCGATATTGTCGTCGTCCGCGGCAAGGGAGAGGAGAATGTGTTTGCCACGGGCAGACGCTTCTGTCATATGCTGTGCGAAAAGCCGCGGCTGAGCCGGCAGCCCGTATATGGCGTCAACGACTGGTACTATGCATATGGCAATAACGATCCCGCGCTGATAGTAAAGCTCACGGGTATCATGTCGGAGCTGGCGACGGATACGAACAACCGGCCTTTTAGCGTCATCGATGCCGGCTGGGCAAAGTACAGTCCCTATCATCCCGGCGACGGTGGCTGGATGGACGATTTCTCGCAACCCAACGATAAGTTCAAAGAAGGGATGGATAAGGTGGCGGCGGATGTGCGCAAGCTGGGCATGCGCCCCGGTATATGGACGCGTCCCTTGTGTGCGAAATACAACGATCCTGTCTCATTATTGCTGCCTGCCATACCGGGGAGGGACGACCGCAAGTATCCTATCCTGGACCCATCCATTGAAGAGAACGTCGAACGTGTCCGGCATAATATCCGGTTGTACCGGCAATGGGGTTATGAGCTGGTGAAGCACGATTATACCACCTATGATATACTGGGCAAGTGGGGCAGCCAGATGAAGGATGACATTACAAGCCCCGGCTGGCATTTTGCCGACAGGACCCGGACGACGGCGGAAATAACCCTTGCATTATACAAGGCCATCCGCGATACGGCGGGGGATGCGCTGTATATCATCGGTTGCAATACATTCAGCCATCTGGGCGCCGGCATCTTCGAGCTCAGCCGGGTCGGCGACGACACCAGCGGGAAGGAGTGGGGGCGAACAAAGAAGATGGGGGTCAATACACTGGGGTTCAGGATGATCCAGCACGATAATTTTTATGCCGCCGACGGGGATTGCGTGGGGCTGACAAAGGATGTGCCTTGGGAGAAGAACAAACAATGGATGCAGCTCCTGGCCGGCAGCGGTACGCCCTTATTCATCTCTCCCCAACCCGAGGTATTGGGCGCCGAACAAAAACAGACGATCCGGGATTCCTTTACCAGGGCGGCCCGCCGGCAGCCGCCCGGCGAGCCGTTGGATTGGCTGACCAGCTCACAGCCCGCAAAATGGAAACTTGACGGCGAGATCAGGACTTTTGACTGGGGGTAACGGCGCCTGTTCGGACAAGCCGCCGACAGGGGTTCTGGCGTACAGCACGATCCGCTCATCCGGTATTCCCATTCTCGTAAGCTCCTTTTGGAAAGAATGGATTATATTCCATCGTCCCGCTAAATGGAAAATGCCGTCTTTCCACAGCTGCCACAGCTCCGGTTCCAGCCTGTGAAGGAATTGAATAGCCTGTTCCGCGGATACCCCTTTGTGAGGGACCACATCCAACAGCAGCCCCAGCTCCTCGGGCAGCGCTTTGTAACATTCTTCCATCTCCAATACGCCAATATATCTTTTCTCGGGGAAGCGAAGTCTTTTCCGTGCATTGTCGAAAAAACGAATGCTCGTTTCGTCCCCAAAAAAGAAATGATACTTACCTTCTGTCAAAAACATAACGCTAACCTTTAGTAATGACGACGAACCTCCGGCTCGTTTTATTATCTTTATGAAGGTACGCCCTCTCCTTTGCAGGGCTTTTATACCATCCGGAGCAAATTTTGTATAAAAAGGATTTTTATGGAAGTGAGCTTTTGTGACAAGCAGGGAAAGAGGACGGACGTAGATTTCTCCGACGTCTCTTTTATGCCGTACGACCGGCCCAACGTGCAGGAGATACATAAGACACTCGATCTTCCCTTTATGAAGGGGGAAGCTACCCAGCTCTCCGCCAGGGACATCGATATCATATATGGAGGCATGCTGATGAAGGAGACGCAAACTGTTCAGTTCAATGCGCTGTCCCAACCGGAACATATTGAAATGCACTTTACGCTGGCGGGGGAGGGGTGCCTGGAAAACCTGAGCAGCGGTAAGCAATACCATTTTTCCGATAATGAGCAGAACATTCATTATACGCCTCAATTCATCGGTTCGAGTCATTATGAAGAGGGCTCCGTTCACAAGTTCTTCGAAATACGGCTTAATAAAAGTTTCTTTTTGTCGCTGGCGGAGGACAGCAGTCCGATGTTGATGGACTTTGCCGAAAAGGTGGCCAATGACAAAGCGGTAGAGGTCAGTGCGGGAAACCTTCCCATCTCCTTTGCCATGCATCAGTGTATCCATGAGATCATGCATATGCAGATGGCCGAAGGCCTGAAACGGCTGTTCCTGCAATCCAAATGTATCGAGCTGCTGATGTTGCAGGCCCAGGCATATGAGCATGCCGGCGACAAGGTCAGCCGCGTCTGTAAGACAAGGCCCGACAAAGAGCGCATTTATTTTGCCAGGGACTATCTCGTGGATCATGCGGCCTGTCCTCCTTCCCTTACGGAGCTGGCAAGGGTAGCGGGGCTCAACGAGTTCAAGCTGAAAAAAGGGTTCAAGGAGATCTTCGATACTTCCGTCTTTGGTTATTTGAATGACTTCCGTCTCAATGAGGCAAAGACCAGTCTTTTGTCAGGCGTGTCGATCAAGGAAGTGTCCGGGCAGCTGGGATATAGTTCCGTGCAGCATTTTACCCGCGTGTTCAAAGAGAAGTTCGGCGTGACGCCGGGGAAGGTTTAAAACAACCTCTGATAGCTATTTCGGCAAAGAGTCTTTTAATCGCTTCAGCGATCTGTTGGCAGCAGCCAGCTTCTTAGGAGCAAGGACCTTCCCTTTCAACTTGTTGAGATTTTCATCCACAGTTAAAGTCACCTCTTACTGAAAGAGATCGCTTTTGTATTTTATGGTTTTATTTGACATATTCTGTTGCTAAATAACAGCAGGCATTTCATTATAAACCCGCCCTCCCAATTCACGACCAGCCTTCTTCTTATTTGTACCACCCCATTGTTTGAAAAAGAACGCTACTCCTGCTTCTTGACACTGTTGCCGGATATCCCATACCCACCATTCCTTTATGGGTCGTGCTTTTCTCCCGCTTTCGCCTCCTACAATTACCCAATCAATATTGTCAAGCCTCATATCAATTAAAGGGCCTATCAACGGCTCACAGGAAAGAAACTTAACCTTAGCATTGGTCTCTCTTAGAAAATCAATTCGATCTACAACTCGATGATCTTCTACTGAAACACCCATCCAAATATTTTTGGTCCACTCTAACTCTTCATGCACCTCAAACAGTCTTTCTGCTCTTTTAGTCAACACCTGAAATGTATGTTGAGGGTTATCATTCATTACAAGAAACACCTTCTTAATGAATTCAAGGGGTATTTCTGGGTGAAATAGATCGCTCATGGAATTGACAAAAACCAATTTAGCGCCTTTCCAGGAATAGGGAACAGTCAAAGCATCCTCATGTATTGCTATCTCAAATCCATCCTTATACTTTTCAATCCCCATGGCCTGTAATCGTTTAGCCATTACTTCTGCATAACAATATTTGCAGCCCGCTGAAATCTTAGTACATCCTGTAGTAGGATTCCAGGTCATTTCGGTCCACTCTATGCTGGATTGTGCCATATATTATTTAACTTTAAAGTACACTTTTTGAGGCTCATTTTTATAATTCTCATAACTAATATAAAAAGCTCCTTTTCTTACGGTCTTCACATTTTCAGATAAAACATCCAGTCGTCCACCATTTTGAAGAGAAGCAAACACTTCATTGCAATGAACTGGCAAAAATCCAAGCCTTAAACAATATTCATAAACTTCACCATTAAAACATTTAGGGTGCTTTTTTACCAAATCTAATAACTTTTGCTCCAACGGATTTGTCTTATGAACTGAAAAAAGATTACCAGTTTTTTCATAACTCCAACCCTTTCCTTCATCTTCGTCAATCTGCCATTTGGTTTCCAACATTTTTTCAAATCCTCTAATATGACTTGAAAAGAAAAATAAGCAAAATACTGTTGCTGGATCCTTCTCGATTGTAAAGGTATCAACGAAAAAACCACTCCCTAAGTGTATTCTTAAGGCTTCTTTAAATTGATCAATATAGTCATAAACATTATTAGACTTCCATTTTTTTAAATCCACCAACTCTTCTAATATCTCAATCAATGATTGTGGAGTACCCTTTTCATCAAAACGGTACATGAATTGAGTTGGTAAAAAAAGTAAAACTTCAGCCTTCTTTGAAATCAATAATTTCTTTATTTCACTCGCTCGGATCTCTTTATATCCATAGGGATCGATAAAAATGAAAGCCTTTTCATTCCTTAAGTTTTGGGTATACTTTGCTAACGAATCAATGATATCTTTATAGTCCTTATTACTAAAATGTAGATTCCCATAATCTATGCTATGTAAGTCTAGTTCTGAAATAGCCTTCTTTAACTTTTCTATTTTCTCTGCGTTTTTATCATTAAAGTATATATCGACCTTTGGTATCTTCTCAAGTTTTGCTTTATTGTGAGTGTGAAGATCCTTCAACACTTTCAATATCTCAATTGGGCTACCGTTACCTCCATTTTCATAGATTCCCTCACCACAAAAAAGGTCGAAAACATTAATCCGTTGTGTAAAGCCATCATTAGCAATAATATTAAGATACTTTTCAAGGTACTTTCTTAAGAGTTCAACTTTCGCCCTTGAATGATCCAACATCACAACTTGGGATTTCCTGATTTTTTTCATAACATAAGGTTTAGGGCCATAAAAGTAGATAATAAACTTCGTTTAAAACAACCTCATCTGCTCCCCCGGCCTCCTGAACTGTGTGCAATCCAGCTCCCATCGCTCCGCATTCAACCCATATTTCTGTGTATACCGCGCATATTGCTGTGCTACTAATTGCGCATAATTCCCTTCTCCCCGCATCCGCACTCCCCACCGGCTGTCATTGACCTTTCCATCATGACTGGCCTCGATAAAATGCCACACCTTATCAGCCCTGTCGGGAAAATTCTTATAAAGCCAGTCATGAAAGATCAGCTTGATCGCTCCATTCAGACGTATAAAAGTATAGGCCGAGAAAGTAGCTCCATTCTCCGACGCCGCCTCCATGATCCGTTGCATCTCATGTTCATTGAGCCCGGGTATCATCGGCCCCAGCATGACCCCCATGCGAACTCCTGCCTCGCTCAGCTCACGGATGGTACGAAGACGTTGTTTGGCGGTAGTGGTCCTGGGCTCCATCACCCGGCGGAGGTCCTCATCGAAGGAAGTGATGGATACAAGAATGGAAACCAGTCTTCTTTTGGCCATATCCGCCAGTATATCCTTATCCCGGAGGATACCGGCATTCTTGGTGATCATACCCACCGGCTGGTTGAACTCATTACACACTTCCAGCAATTGACGGGTGATGCCGAATTTCTTTTCCGCCGGCTGATAGCAATCCGTATTGCCGCTGAGAGAAATAGGCAGGCATTCCCATTTGGGGTTCATCAGGAATTTACGCAACAGCTCGGGCGCATTCTTTTTCACGATGATCTTCTGCTCGAAATCCAGCCCCGCGCTATACCCCCAGTACTCATGTACGTTGCGGGCGTAGCAATAGGTACAGCCATGCTCACAACCCTGATAAGGGTTCATACTGTACCACATCCCCACATCCGGACTGTCCACCTTATTGACGATGCTCTTGGCATGCTCTTCCAGGTAGATGGTCTCCGGATTGGGATCGATCCATTCATCGATGGCCTCGATATGCTCTTTTACCCGCTGGTTCTTCAGGAACCTGTTCTTTGGATTGAACTGAGCGCCCCTTCCTTTTTTGTATTCCTCCGGGTCTGTTCCTTCGGGCTCTTTCTTTTTTTCCTTGATGCTGCCACGGATTATTTTATGACGGGATAGGGCAGTATCTTCCCCTTCCCGATTGTTTTGATCTTCATTCATACTAACGATTTTCAGGATAAACAATACACGGGCCTTCGGCCCGTTTGCCGACACGCAAATTTTCAGGAGGCTCCTACATGAATAGCTCTCCCTGCCGGGTGGCTATGGGTAGATTCTGGAAGGACATCCGCTCGACGATCTGCCAGGCGCCGGCATTCCGGGCTTCCCACCCGCCTGACGGCGCACTATCGTTAAAGCTCCCCTCCTTGCGCTTAAGCAAGAGCATGCTGTCGGCTATAAATCTGCCGGTAAAGCTTTTATGACTGTACTCCAGCCATCCCTTCTCGTATTGGAAAGGCAACAGCTTACGCGCAATGGTGATATAGGGATCGTCTATAAAATGAGGTTTATGGTCCTTGTCCAGCTTCATCAGCCGCTGTACGTCCTTTATTTCTGTCACCAGCTTGCGGATAGGCAGCTTGCTGAGGACATTGATAAAGATCGTATGGGTAGGGAAGCTTCCAAAATCCTTTAGCTCCACCTTGAAAGGACAAAAGCCCATGGCAACGGTACGGAGACGCTGGACGATACGTTCTTCCATCAACGCCAGCTGCGTAAACCGTACAAGCGTCACCTGGGGCTTGCCCCCGACAGCGCCCGGAGCCTGAAAGGCTTCCGAAAAGTCTTTTTTCACCTGCTGTATCCTGTTGCGCAGCTCTTCATGCGGATGCAGGATAAGGAGGTATTCGTTGGTAGCGAGCTGTTTCTTATAATTCTCGTTAAGTACGGCTGCTACAGGTTTGATTGCTTTCTGCATGATTTCTGTATTAAGTGTCCGGAAAACGGGGCTTTCAAAAAATGTACCCCGTTTTCCGGAAAGATCTAATGTCTGTCCTATCGGACAACGAACCGCTGGTTCGTTCAGGTGTCATAACCGGAACACATTCACCGTCCTGCAGGCATCGAAACTATGCTCCCTTTTCAGCAGCACCAGCTCTTCCACCTGGAACGACTCATGAAAGGTCCTTTGAGAATAATCGGCCATAGCCTTATTATATATCTGCTCCGTCAATCCACCCGCAATGCTCAGATAAGGCCGGCTGATCAGGTTGACAGGGGGACAACCCGAACTGCGGATAAAGTCGTCGATAGCCCTCAGCTGCTGCATCAATTGACGGAAAGGCTCCGGATCCTGTACCCGCAGATAAATGGTGTGCGGAGGCCATCCGCTGTAATTGTTCAGCGTTATATCAAAACGCTGGTTGCGACGGCATATCCGGTGGATCCAACGTATCAGCGTGTCCTCCATCTGCTCCCCGGCCTGGAACGCAGCTACCGTAATATGCGGCCTGTTACGCGCCAGTGAATGTCCGGAAAACGGGCCCTGGGAAAATGTTACCCGTTTTCCGGAAATATCTGATGTCTGTAGGCCTTCGGTCCCGGACGACGAACTTTCAGTTCGTTTGGGCGCCAATCCATAATCGCTGAGGAACTGCTGCTGCTCCTCCACCAGTTTTTCGAAAAGCTCGCCGTAAGGATAGATGACCAATAGGTATTCCATCCGCCGCCCCGCTTCGCTTCTATCCGCGGCAGGCATATGCCTGGGGGCAAAAGCTGATGATTGTTTTACTAACCCGGTATCCATAAAAAAAAATTTAATTGATCAGGAAATTAGCATAAATTTACTAAATAAATTAGTATATTAAAAAATAATTTTTCTCCCTGCCCATTTTTTGCCGGGAGCACCAAACAGTTCGCTAGCACACAACTAAAAACAGATTCACATGGAACTTGAACAATTCTTTGGGATGACCTATAAAGGTACCAAGCGCTTTACGCAGCACGAGATCCCCACCGCCAACGCCACCGGTTTTAGCGCCGCAGCAGACGACTATATGGAAAGAGGCATCGACCTGAACGAGCAGCTGGTACGGAACAAGCCCGCTACCTTTTTTATGCGGGTCAGCGGCGATGCCATGACAGGAGCAGGCATCTTTCATGGCGACGTGGTGATCGTCGACCGCAGCATCAAAGCCACCAGCGGCAAGGTCATCATCGCCACCCTCAATGGAGAAATGCTCATCCGTCGTTTTGAAAAGACGATCAACAAGATCCGCTTGGTGCCTGAAACACCCAGACTATCCGCCATCGACGTGGACCTGTCCGGCTCCGAATTTTCCATTTGGGGAGTAGTCACCTACGTGATCCACTCTTTATAATAAGATAATGAAAGCCATCGTCGACTGCAACAGCTTTTACTGCTCCTGTGAACGGGCCTTCCGGCCCGATCTGTGGAACAAGCCCGTCGTGGTCCTCAGCAACAACGACGGCTGTATCGTCTCGCGCAGCGACGAAGCCAGGCGCCTGGGCGTCGGAATGGCCATCCCTTACTTTCAGGCCCGCCCCCTCATCGACAAACACAGGATCTCCGTATTCTCCTCCAACTACCATCTGTATGGAGATATGAGCTGGCGGGTGATGGAGACATTGCGGACATTGGCAGGAGAGTCCTCAAAGGTGGAAGTGTACTCCGTAGATGAAGCCTTTATGGACCTCGATCATATTCCTGTCCATGAGCTGGAAGCGTATTCCCGCCATATCAAACAGACAGTGGAACAATGGACAGGCATTTCCGTCTCCATTGGCGTGGCGCCTACCAAGACCCTGGCCAAACTGGCCAACCGGCTGGCAAAAAAGAATAAACAGCTGTCGGGCTGTATAAAAGTGCTGACGACGGAGGACGAGCTGCGGACAGCCTTGCAACAGACACGTGTAGATGATCTGTGGGGTGTGGGAAGGGCCTACGCCGCCAAGCTGATCAACTGGGGCATCACCAGCGCCTGGGAGCTATCCAATATGTCCGGGGAATGGGCGCATACCAATATGGGAGGCATCGTCGGCGTGAGACTGATACGCGAGCTACGGGGATTGCCCAGCATCGATATGGAAGAAGAGCTGGTAGACAAAAAAATGATCGCCACCACCCGCATGTTCGGGAGGCCCGTCACCGACCTTTGCGAGGTCCGGGAAGCCGTAGCCACCTATATCTCCCGGGCCGCGGAAAAGCTGCGCAGGCAACACAGCGCCGCAGGGGCCGTCAGCGTCTTCATCGTATCCAAAGAGCAGGACCATCTCACCGACTTCCGGCGGGGCGCCACCATCAGCAACTACATCACCCTTCCCAGGGCCACCTCCCTCACCCACGAGCTGATCAAGGCGGCGGTAGGACTGGTAGACAGGCTCTTCGAGCAAGGCAAGGAATATAAAAAGGCGGGCGTCATGCTCAGCAGCCTGGTGCCCGATGCCTCGATACAGGGCAACCTCTTTTCTCCTCATGCGGCGGGCGAACACCGCCATCTCATGCACGCCATCGATAATATCAATTTCAGCATGCGGGACGACAGCGTCAAATTCGGGTCCTCCGGGATGAACAAAGACTGGAAAATGCGCCAGGAGCTGCGATCCCCCCGACACAGCACCCGCTGGGAAGATCTGAAAGAGGTTAAGTAATCGCCTGACAATCCAACGCTTACATTTTCCCCTCGATAATTCTTACCTTTTTCTTGAAAATTTTAAAATATCCGTCTTCCTCATCCGTCTACCTTAACAAAAGGATCAAAAGTCGGTCTCGGCCCTCAAAGGTCAGACCAGCCCCCGGCCCCGGGTCGGACAAAACAATGGACGAGCAATTGACGATATCACCGGTCATGAACCAACCATCGCGGAAAAATATCACGTCTGTCATCAGCCAGTTCGGCAAGCGATTGTTGAGCTTTATCCGCCAGCGCGTATCCGACCCGGCGGATGCTGAAGACATCTTACAGGACGTCTGGTATCAATTCTCGACGACAGTGGACACGGAACCCATCGAACAGGTCAGCAGCTGGCTGTTCAAAGTGGCCCGCAACAAGATCATCGACCGCTATCGTAAGAAAAAGCCGGACTCCCTGGACAGCCTGTTGCAACCCAACGAAGAGGACGAAGGACCAAATTTCTCCGAGATCCTCTTCGACAAAAGCAACAATCCGGAAACAGCCTATCTGAGCAGCCTGTTTTGGAAGACCCTGGAAGAAGCGCTGCAGGAATTGCCGGAAGACCAGCGGAACGTATTCGTCTGGAATGAGCTGGGAGACGTCTCCTTTAAAGAGATCGCCGCCCATACAGGAGAAAATGTCAACACGCTTATCTCGCGTAAAAGATACGCCGTGCTGTATCTGCGGGAAAGGCTGATGACCCTTTACAACGAGATCATAAATCATTAAAATAAAAAGATCATGAAACGTTTTTGGATGAGAAGGGTTGCAGGATTTATCGTACTGGCCCTATTGGGAATAACAGTTTTTTCAGGCATCGTCATGTTATTGTGGAATGCATTGATGCCGGCTATCTTTCACTTATCCGCCATCACCTGGCCCCAGGCCCTGGGATTGCTGGTCCTCTCTAAGATCCTGTTCGGCGGATTCCGCGGCGGCGGCCCCAGACATCACTGGAAGAACAAAATGAAACAACACTGGATGAACATGACGCCGGAAGAAAAGGAGAAGTTCAAACAGGAGTGGAGCAGACGCTGCGGAGGCCGTGGCCCTTTCAGAGGCCCCATGAGAGGGCCCTTCGAAAAAGACCCTTTTGCATCGGGTGGCCCCTTCTCCGATGAAAAGATACCACCCACCGAGAGCGCATCCTAGAAGGCATTCATACATATAAACCTATCAACTGAAAAAAGCTTATGGCCGCAGGACTTTCACCGACGCTTCCTTCCGAAGGCATTACCGCCCGCCTGGCCGGGTGGCTTGTCCCCGGACAATACTCCCAGGATTGGGCCCTGGAACAATTGAACATACTGCCCTATCAGCACTTGCTGGAAGTAGGCTATGGCTCCGGGAAGATGCTGCAGGCCGTGGCTAAAAAGTTGAAGATCGGGTTTATCGCAGGCACAGACTGCTCCGTCTCCATGTATGAACGCGCCACCCGAAGGAACAGACGGGCCATCGAAGACCAGCTCGTGCAGCTGCATATAGGTTCGTTGTACCAGCTGCCTTATCCTTCTCATTATTTTCATACCATCTATGGGACCAATATCCACCTGTCCTGGAAAGACCCGGCCATGGAATACTTACGCCTGTCCAATTTATTGCGAACAGGCGGACGGCTGGTAACCATATTACAGCCTCAATGGCCCCAGCAGGAAAGGACCGTGCGCCACACCATGGAAAAGATCCAGGAATACTACATCGAGGCAGGACTCACCGATATACGCATTCGTTATAAGGACGCCGATAGGCTCACCGGCGTGGCTATCACAGGGTATAAAGCCTAGCCCTGGGTTTAATTTCAATCACGATATACACAACAATTTCATTTTCAATATTATACGACGACCATTCCCTCTCTTTACGGAAACTTTAACAGACCCCGGTTAAATCTTCGAAACCGGTTTCGTTCCAATATACAAGGATGTAAAAGCTGACCTTTGAAAAGCATCCGTAACAATTAAAATCTACGAAAATGAAAAAGCTGTTTGTCCTTACAACGATCCTCGCAGGCACCCTCATCGCCAGCTCCGCCTACTCTCAGGTATATGTCAACGCCCGTGTTCGTATCCCCGGGGTCAGAGTAGTCCTTAGCACACCTCCCCCTCCCACTGTAGTATATCAACAATATCCTGCTCCCGCACCCGCCCCTGTTTATCAGGATGGGTACAGCCAGGACCAATACCAGGATGGCTATGGTTATGCACCGTCTCCTACTACCGTCGTATATGAGAACGACTTCCCCGGGTATGCTTATTATAACTACCCCGTTTGGAATGGTCACTTCCGCGACCGTGTCTACTATGAACACTATCGTCCATATTTCGAAAGGGACAATAGGGCTTACTTCAACGGCAGAAGGTTCGACAATGCAAGGTTCCAACGTGAACACTTCAGGAATGTACGTGGTGGTTATGATCACGGAGGTGGTCACCGCGGCAGGTGGTAACGAAACTAAAAGGCCCGTATCAAGCGGGCCTTTTTAAAGGGGCCCTTCGGGACCCTTTTTTAATCCTCTTTCCTCACCCGCACAGTAGCTGTTTATTGTTACCTGAACATTATCGCCGCCTGCTCGGCCGCCGCTGGCTTACCCACATCGATCAGCAACGACCCGCTGTGATCGAACCCCCGGATGACATGGCTGGCACCCAGCTCCAGGTAAACGTCCACCATCGAGAACTTTCCGTCCTGTCGCATCAAAGGGAAAAGGACAGGATCGATGACATGGATGCCGCTAAAGGCCATTGGATGTACCGCACCGGCAAATGGCTGCCCGTCGGCCCACCTCTCCTGACCCGTCTTTACGTTCTTCCATCCCCGTAACCTGTCCGTCTCATCGAAAAGGAAATACCGGGACGTCTCCCGTTGCGTCACAGCCAGGGTAGCTAAGGGCTTATGTTGAAAATGATCCCGGATCAACGCATGGAGATCGAGGTCCGTAAGGATATCCACGTTCATCGCGACAAAGGGAGCTCCATCCAATAGCCGCCGGGCCTTTATCAAACCTCCACCCGTCTCCAGCACTTCATCCGTCTCGTCACTGATGGAGACCTTGCTGCCCCAGCCCTTGTTGGTTTCCAACGCCGCTAATATCTGGTCCGCAAAATGATGCACATTGACCACGATGTCGCGGATACCGTAACCTTGCAGGTATTCGATGTTGCGTTGCAACAAGCTCTTTCCATTGATCACTGCCAGCGCCTTGGGATGATGGTCGGTCCAGGGTTTGAACCGGGTACCCAGACCTGCTGCGAATATCATGGCTTTGGAGATGAGCGTGTCCTTCATAGAATCAAATTTATAACACAATATTCTGCACCAGCGCGCTCTTCTCCGGATAATCCGTATTGTAATGAAGACCACGGCTTTCTTTCCGGAAGGACGCTTCCTTGACGATAAGATATCCCACCGTAATAAGATTCCTCACCTCGCACAATTGCGGCGACACCGCCGTCGTCTCATAAAGGGCCTCTATCTCCTCGTGTAAAAGATCCAGTCTTTTCAAAGCCCGCTGCAAACGCATATTGGTCCGTACGATACCCACATAATCGCTCATCAGCAGCTGCAGCTCTTTCAGGCTTTGCGTGATAAGGATCATCTCGCGTGGTTCCATCGTGCCTTCCGCATTCCAATCGGGGATGTCTTCCCTGAAACCGATATTTTCCACCTTATTCACCGTATCCAGGTAACAACGATGGGCAAACACCAACGCCTCCAGCAGGGAATTGCTGGCCAGACGATTGGACCCGTGAAGTCCCGTGGAAGAACATTCCCCGCAGGCATACAGGTTGACGATGGAAGTGCGCCCCCATTCATCCACCTTTATACCGCCACAGCTATAATGCGCCGCGGGCGCCACCGGGATCATCTGCTCCGCCACATCGATGCCGATGGACTTGCATTTTTGATAGATATTGGGGAAATGCTCCATGAACTTCGCCTGATCCATATGTCGGCAATCGAGATAAACATGCTCCGTACCCGCCTTTTTCATCTCGCTGTCGAGCGCCCTTGCCACGATGTCGCGGGGCGCCAGGTCCTTTCTCGGATCATATTGCGCCATAAAAGCCTCATCCCGGCTATTTCGCAGAATGCCTCCATCCCCCCTTACCGCTTCCGTAATAAGAAAAGAAGGGCTGACACCCGCCTCGAACAAAGCCGTGGGATGGAACTGGATAAACTCCATATTCTCTATACGACCCTTGGCGCGATACACCATCGCCACCCCATCCCCCGTAGCGATCTTCGGGTTGGTGGTCGTACGATAGACCTGTCCATTCCCTCCCGTAGCCAGCAAAGTAATGCGGGATAATATCTTTACGATCTTATTGGTATGCTGATCCAGGGCATATACGCCATAACACTCGATGTCGGGAGTGGATTTGGTAACAAGATAGCCCAGGTGGTGTTGCGTGATCAGGTCCAGGACAAACCAATGCTTGATGATGGTGATATTAGGCTGCTTGCCCACCGTCTCCAGCAAAGCCCGCTCTATCTCTCTTCCCGTCACATCCTTATGATGCAGGATGCGGAATTCGGAATGACCGCCTTCTCTCCCCAGCTTGAACTCGCCGCCCGAATCCTTGTCGAATCGGGTCCCCCAGTCGATGATCTCCTGAATGCGCTCGGGACCTTCCTTTACGACGATCTCCACCGTATGGGGATTGCAAAGCCCATCGCCGGCTATCAGGGTATCCTGGATATGCTTGTCGAAGCTGTCGTTCTCGAGGTCCGTAACACCCGCTATTCCACCCTGTGCGTATTTGGTATTGGTCTCGTCCGCCCTTGTCTTCGTAATGACAAGGATCTTCTTATCAGGGTGATGCTGAGCTACTTTTAACGCATAGCTCAACCCCGCGATACCGGAACCGATGACCAGGAAATCAGTTTTTATCATAATATATCATACAGACCAATGTCCGTTTGGTGGGGTCAAATTTACGCACGATGACCCATTTGATTGTCAACAAATAATTTCTATCTTTCGGTAACACCTTTGGTATGAAAAAGCTCCTCCCCCTCGCCCTCATCGCAGCCACCCTTTTTGCCTGTAACACCCATACGGACAAGGAGTCCGCCGGAACAGCCGGCAACAGCAAGGACGTCCTTTGGACAGGCAACATCTATAATATATACGAAATCCGTCTTGCCATGGGTACAGGCGATGCGGCCGCCAGCCAAAAGATCTTCGCCCGGGCCCTGGACGCCTATGTCAATAAAAAGGATCTCCCCGCCGGCATCGACCTGTTCAAATCCGCCATCTGCCGGGAACCTTCCGCCAAGGCCTACTTCGAACTGGGGAGCGCCCTCGCGGACGGCGGCTTCTATGACGAGTCCGTCCAGGCCCTGCACATCGCCGAACAGTTGGGCTATACTCCGCTGGCCAACCTGATGTACCGGATGGCGCAAGCCGTCAGCAATCAGAACATCGCCGTGGAAAGCCTGCGGGATTCCCTTATGCTGCACTATATGGAGGTGGCCATCCAGATGGGCTATCCTCACAGCGAAGAATTTCTCAGGAATGGCACATTCGAGAGCCTGCGAAGAGCCAGGAATTTCCAGGCCACCTTCGACGAAGCCATTGCCGCCGGACCCGGTAGCTCCAGTCCCGGCAGGCTTTTCTGGGAGACATTCCGCAGAGACTTCAAACAGATGCGGCTGCCTGTAATTATCAACACCGTATGGATCCAATCTCATAAAACAGGCGCCAGCGATCTCATCAGCTACGACTATGAGAAGTTTATCACCGAAATGCGTAATGCACAGTTCTCCCGCGATGTGGAAGCGCAATACTATTACACAGGCCTCATCCAGCAGGACACCAACTTTACGGTGCTTCTCTATGCGGAGAAAAATGAAGAGCTGGCGGACGCCAACCACTATACCCCTACATCCTTTATTCTGACGTCGTTCGACCACAATGGGAAGATCATCGATAAGATGCGGGCCGCCGGACAAAGAGATTTCACCGACACCTTCAGGGTATTTACCATACAGCCCAACCTCACCTTCGAGATCAGGGATTACAAGAACATCTACAAGAACGATCCCGAATCAGTGGGATATGAAAAGAACTATGTAGTACGCTCCGAGCCATTGGGCGTAAATGATTACCGCATCACGCCTGAAGGCAGGTTCGAGAAGGTCGACGCTCCCCTGGCTATGCGCTGACAGGACTCCTGTATATCTTTTCTACCCATCCGCTCCGGATCAGCATCTCGGCGATAATAAGATTGGGCGCCCAGCTGAGCCATGCCGTCGTAATATAGATCTCCCTCGGACTGGCAGCCAGCGGCAGGAACGCGCTGATATAGGTATACAATCGCAGCGTAATAGCCGACAGGGTGAGCGCATAGCTGCGGAACATAAACGCCCCGTGTGCGGCAAAATCCTTCTTCACCACCTTCCATCCCGCATAGAACGTGAACAGCACCCATAGCAATGACAACAACGTAAAGCTGGTACGGGCAGGCAGTCCCCCATTGGCATGCCACGCCATCATAAAAGCCGCCGGACCGCTGACAAACACCACCGTCACCAGATAGACCCAGCCCATTCGCCGGTGCACACGCGGATACCTGCGCAGCAGCCAGGGATTGAATTGGGTAAAGCCCGCGATCAGCACCAGACAGCTGGTGAAGACATGCGTATAAAAGCTCACGCGCCAGTAAAAAATATGATAGACCCGTTGTTTGGTGGTAAGGAAACCCACGTTGCTGTTCATGGCAGTATAGGGCAGCGATAACCGCACCATGAGGAAGGTGAAGAAAGCCAGCGCAGCAATGGCTGCAACGCGTAAAAAATAGCGGATACTCATTCTATCGGTTCCCCTTTGATGGCAAATAACATCCCGCCCCCCCGAAGAAATCGTCGGTCGGAGGAATCGCCCCCGTCGCCAATGCCTTTCTTTGTAAATTCCACCATCTTCACCGTCTCGGCTATATAGGGGTTTTTCTCCCATTCTATCCGGAAAGTATCTCCCCTTCTGTCGTAATTGCCCTGGACAACCGCCCTTTGTTTGGAATAATCGACCTCCGGTGGCATGATCTCGAGCTGACAGGTGCCATTGTTCCGAAAACTAAGCGCCGTGTCGGCATGCACCCACTTATTGTCCTCCGCATTTTCATCCCACTGCAGACGCGTCAGCTTATACCGGACTACCCGCGCCGTCATGCCCGTCGCAAGCGTCCATTCACCCTCTATCTTACGGCTGGTTGTATCCAGCGAAAAGCTGAAGGTCCCGTCAAAACGATTATCCCCCGGCTCTTTCAATACAAAGTTCAGCTTACCTCCATCCCTCGTCATCTCTCCATTGACATTTCGCCGGAGACCTTTATGTACATCGTATCCGGAAACCGTATTTCCCGAAATATAATTTAACACCAGCGTGATGATCCCGTCGTTACCAAAATTACCGCTGTAGACGCCCATGAATCGCGCGCCGCCGTCCACCGTATAAATAGCCGGCATGGTCGCAGGCTGAACAGTCTTCCCTTTCTCTCCGGAAGAAGTATTGCAGGAAGAATTGCTTGACAGGAATAGGAAAAGTATAAAGGCTGATAGCACAGGACGAGCGGCTTGCATACGGTGTGTTTAGACACCCAAAATAGAATAAATTCCATTTACCTGCAATAGCTGCCCATCCCTGGTCCGGCCGGTCCGTCACCAGCTCTTAATACTCGATGTTATAGCTGAACTGATCCGGCTTTTCGAATATATCCACCAGGTTGTACTTGATGGTCACCGTTTTCTTATCGTCGGAAAGCTTCGCCAGCGGATTGTCGACCTTCTTTACGGGACGGGGCAACGCGATCGTAGTAGTATACAATATCTCCATACCCATCTGCGACGCCTGCTGCATCTGGGACAACTGCGGGTCGCTCTTTAACGCCTTCCATTTTTCGTTATTCAGTTTTTTGATCATGACCCCATCCTTGCAGGTGAAATCATAGATGCCATTGAACTGGTTGATATCCGGGCTTTCATGCGCGCCGCCCAATTCACTCTGTCCGGCCAGGCCGCTGAGCAAATTGGCATTACCCAGGGAACCGTCGCTCATCGTCTTGTACAAGCTCTGCAGTTGGCTCTGGCTGGTAAAAGGGAATTGCATATGCGTCGTAAAGACCTTTTGATCCAGGTCCATCTTGATATGGACGATGCCGGGACGCAGCAAAGCTTTTTTCTCCGCGCTGAGACTCTGGACAGTATCCACGATATCTTTCATCTGGATAGTGGTATCCATTTTCTCCATTCCCTTCTTGGCCAGCTCTTCCTTGCCCATATAAGTTTGGAGCATCTCTACCATTTGACTGAGGTCCATATCGACAGCCATGGTGCCGCTGCCGTCTTTCTTGATTTCTACATTCTCGTTGATATCCAGACAACCCATCATCAGACAGGCAAAGGATAAGGGTAGCAGGTACTTGAAGATCTTCATTAGTATTTATTTGTGTGGGATGTAAATTAATTCTTTACTCGACGCTGACCTTGTATCTTGTGGTAAATATTTGTGAACGGCCGGGCTCTAAAAGGGTCAATCCCATTTTATTGTTAAAACAGTCGGGGACGCCGCTGAGATTCTCCACCGCAATGCTCTGACGGGTGTCGGGTGTATAGAGCTGCAGATACGGATAGCTGGCATCCGGGAAGAAGGAGACCCGAAGCCCGTTGGCCGGATTAAAGAGCTCGCATGAGGCACTTACGATCTCCTGCTTCAGGGCAAAACAATTATCCAGGAAAGTATCGCCCATTTTTTTGGGCTTATCGAATGCCTCGTATTGCAACAGCTTCCCGGTTGGGACCAGTCGCTCGTCGAACTCTATAATGGCCGAGGCATGGAATTGTACCTGCCAGTCATTGACCCTTCCCCCCAGCCGGAAATAAGGATGCCAGCCGTCAGCAATGGGAATGACCTTATCATCCAGGTTGGTCAGGGTCGTCACCACTTCCAGCATGCTGTCCGGATGCAGGATATAACGTACGCCGCAGGCATAGTCGAAAGGATAACCCTTATCTTCCCTGTTGTACCGGTATTCCATGACCAGCGACGCGGAAGTTTCGTCCGTGGTCTCCTCCAAAACAGTAAAAGGCTTGTTATATAAAAGTCCATGGATGGCCGTGCCATCTTTGAACAGACGGCTTAAAAGATATTCCTTCCCCTCGAACACATACTTCCCATCCGGGATCCGGCAGGGCCAGGGAGAAAGCTTACAGCTCTTATAGGATATCCCTATCTCTCTTTCCAGATGGTCCCTGTCGAGATAGCTATCGATGACATTGAACAGGCCATCCGGTCCGCCCGCCTTGGGCGCGCGGACCCTAAAAGCATGTAATAAAGCTCCATAATCGGGTAATAAGGTAATTTCAGTGTTGGTAGACGCTTCCCTTAGGGTTATCAGACGCAGACCGTTCTCTTCCAAATGACGGATAGAAAAATTCATAATATCAATAGATAATGCATGCAATATACGTCCTGCGCCCCGCTATTCGAAAAAAGACATCACTTCACCGCTGCTGAGGTATAGCTCCTTCCATTCCTGCGCTTTTTGGTCGTCGAAGACGTCGAATGTCTTCAGGATCTCATACGCAAACTCTATGAGCGCTACCCCATTGGCAGTGATGACATGACCGGTATTGACACAGGGAACGCCCTGGTAGAGGTCTTCTCCCGTGTATTCGGGGCAATAATGCTTCAAAAAGCCGGGGAAATTGCTGGTATGGGGAACATCGTCCAATAGCCCCAGGTCCGCCAGCGCCAGGGTGGCGGCAGAGATGGCTGCGATAGGCCTTTTACCCATCGTAGCGGTGATGAGGGGGAAGATCTCCAGGTTATCCCCCTCTTTCCATTTGTCCCCTCCGGGTAATAAGAGGAGGTCGAAATCCTCCGGATCCATCATTTTGAGTCCGGTATGAGGCATTACCCGGAGTCCGCTGGCGGATGTCACCGGGTGCCCGTTGGCAGAAAAGGTCTCGATGGCAAAATCCGAGTTCTGCCCGCCCAGCCAGGCCATGGTAAGGGATATATCCTGGTCGGCAAATCCGTCGAAAATAAATACGGCACAGGTCCTTTTCTTGCAATTGTTCTGGATCAGCGTCATAAAATAAGTTTTACTACAAAAGAACACCCGGACAATGACAGCCCTATGTCAGCAGCTGCCATAACGGGACATTAATCTTTCAGCCAGTTCCTTCATAAGGTTCTTTAGGGAGGAAGGGGATTCCACCAGGGCGGTGTCGGCGTAGGTAAGGAGCCAGTGCCCAAACCAATGGACGGAGGAGGTCATAAACTTCATGCGAACCATGTCCCCCAGGTCCTCTTCGGAGACATATCCATTAAAATACTTCTGTTCCTGCAAATATTTTACCACCTTCTTGTCAAACTGTACGATAACCTCTTCCACTTCATGCCCTCTCGTCGCCTCCCGAATATACTCCTGCACCGATGGATGGGCCGAAGAATCAAAACACTCCTCCTGTAGCAGGACATGCAGCATACGGCTCAATCGGAAATCACGATACCCCTTTCGCAATCGGCACCAGGCTATCAGATGCCAGGCAGTGGAATAATACAACAATCCGATAGGCTCCACCTGCCGCTGCGTCGTTTCCTCCTTGGCGGAAGAATGATATTTCAGATCGATGACCCGCTTTTGCACCGCCGCCTGTTGCAACACGGGCAGGTATTGATGCGAGACCTCGCTGGCAGGGGTCGTACGCGTCAGGACAGCGATATGGTCCGTAAGGTCCTCCACATAATCCTTGTCCGTCCCCCTTAACACCGCCTTTATTTTGTACAATGCGGCGCTATAATGTTTCCTCGAGGTCTCATCCGCAAACCGCTCCGCCAGCTTCGAGCCCAGAAGCAAAGCGCTGGCCTCTTCCCGGCTGAACATCACTGGCGGCAGCCGATAGCCCTCCATGATCGTATAGCCCGTACCAGCCTCCCCAATGACAGGAACGCCCGACTCATCCAACGCCTTCACATCCCTGTACACCGTACGCAGGGAAATATTGAACCGGTCGGCGATCTCCTGCGCCGTCACCCGTCTTTTACTTTGAAGATGCGTAAGGATGGCATGCAGCCTGTCGATCCTGTTCATGATACGCCCCTCCCTTCACTGACCACAGGCTCGGGCTCTACCCAAACGCTGTTTTCCTTTAGCAGGTTGATAAGCTCGTCCACTGCTATAGCGCTGTCTACACCCCGTTTGACCACTTCCTTACCCCTGTATAGCGTAATTTTTCCAGGTCCGCTGCCCACGTATCCGAAGTCCGCATCGGCCATTTCTCCCGGACCATTCACGATACATCCCATGATGGCGATCTTTACTCCCTTGAGATGATGGGTCACGCTTCGGATCCTGGCCGTCGTCTCCTGAAGATCGAACAAGGTTCGCCCACAAGAAGGACAGGAGATATACTCCGTCTTGGATATACGCGTCCGTGTGGCCTGTAATATGGAAAAGGAAGTGTTGTTGATGAACTGATGGTTGTTCTTCGTCTCTAAATAAGTACGGCCGCTCACCCGGTGGTTGACGATCTTTTTAGCATCGTTCATCAGCCAGATCCCGTCACCCATGCCATCCAGCAAAAGCGCGCCCGCCTCGGTGGAGAAATGGATCAATTGTTCGTCGATAGTGCTGTCTTCGCTTTCCACCGCAAGGATAACAGGACAATGTATGCCCCTGTTCATCAGCTCCATGATCAGCCGGCGAACGGACAGCATCGGATACAACGCGGAAGACCAGCAGCACAACACCGCTGTCTCATCCCCACGAACGGCTTCCAGTATATCGGACAGATCAGCTGCCGCATCGACAGAGACAAAGTTCAACGCCGAAGACCGCTCCGCCGCCCGCAGATACTCCACCCCCTGATACAAGGGAAAATACTGCTTCCTGTCCGTCTGAAGCCAGACAGCATGATCACAGATGACCCGCAACGTACCCGGCAGATCGAAATCCACTGTCTTCTTCGCCGTGTATAAATAATCCGCGGCCGCATCGCCGATATTCCATTTATCGCTGGCCGCATCATAGCTATAGCCGATGGCCTTCAGATCACCCCGGCTGATCGTGACAGCCTGCATAAAGTCCGCCACCACCACCGGCACATGATGATCTCCGATATTGATGACTTCTCTTGCCGCACGACGACGGTATTCCCCTATCATTCCGGCCCCCCAGCTGGCGCCCGCTTCGTTTTCCCGTTCCGCCTTCTTATCTTTTTGTCCTCCCTCCGAACGACCTGCATACCTTTTTACCAGGTCCTTACACACAGGTATCTCGAACTCCGGATCCTCCGTCAGCGACACACGGATCGTATCCCCAATGCCATCCTCCAGCAGGCTGCCGATGCCTATCGCCGACTTGATACGTCCATCCTCGCCATCACCCGCCTCCGTCACCCCCAGGTGAAGGGGATAGCAGGCGCCGAACTCATCCTCCATCGTCCGGATCAGCAGACGATATGCCTGCACCATCACCTGCGGATTGCTCGACTTCATGCTGAGGACGATATTGTGATAGCTTTCATCCCTGGCCACACGTAGGAACTCCATGGCGCTCTCCACCATACCCATCGGCGTATCTCCATAGCGGCTCATGATCCGGTCGCTAAGAGAACCATGATTGGTCCCGATACGCATGGCCGTGCCATATTCCTTACAGATCTTTACCAGCGGTGTAAACCGCTCGCGTATACGATCTATCTCTTCATTGTATTCGGCGTCGGTGTATTCGATGAATTCGAATTTCTTCTTATCGATGTAGTTCCCCGGATTGACCCGCACTTTTTCGACGATGCGGGCAGCGATCTCCGCCGCATTGGGCGTAAAATGTATATCCGCCACCAGGGGTGTATGGTAGCCCCTGCGCCGCAGCTCATTCTTTATGTTCAGCAGGTTCTCCGCTTCCTTTTTCGAAGGGGCCGTGATCCGTACCAGCTCCGCGCCCGCCTCGATGCAACGGATAGATTGCTCCACCGTGGCCAGCGTATCCATGGTGTCCGTAGTGGTCATCGTCTGTATCCGTATGGGATGACAGTTACCCAGCAGCAGATCGCCGATCTTTACTTCCAGGGTCTTCAGGCGTCTGTAGCTTGTAAGGGAATCACTATATAGTTGCATAATGTAAAATTAACACTTTCTGAGCCGGTGCCGGCTTATCACAGAAATTTAACCCGACCCCGGCTCACCATCTTATGATGGGCCTTCGGCCAGCGAACCCGTGGTTCGCTCTGGCCCATTCTGAATATTACCATTTATCAATATCTGTCGGGATCGCCAGGACCTACGGGTCGCCAGGGGCTGGCTACCAGTCCTTATCCGGCTGGTTGGGAGCTTTTACCTTGCTCTGGTTCATTTTGTCCTGGATCTCTTTCTCTTTCTGCGCGAGGGTCTTGAGATATTGCTCCACCTGCTGTTTGTTCAGACGGCTGGGTTGTGGCTTTGGTTGCTGTGGCTGTTCCTGCTGATCTTTCTTTTCATCTTTTTTATCCTTCTTTTCTTCTTTCTTATTCTTTTCCTGTTGCTGCTGCTGTTGTTGCTGCTGTTTCAGCTGCATGAGCGCCTTCTGCAGGTTCTCACGGGCGTCCTCATCGTTGGCATCCAGCCTTAAGGCATTCTTCCATGCCTCGATGCTTTCCTGCAGCTTTTGTTGCTTGATAAGCGCTACGCCCTTGTTATACAACCCCCTTTCCTGCATAGCCTTGTCACCCGCCGAATGTTCCACGCTGTTGTTATAGGAATTGGCCGCATCCGCATAATTATTCTTCCGGAACTGGGCATTTCCCAGGTTATAATTGGCGGTGGGATTTTCGGGCGCCTTGCGGACCGCCTCCTCATATTGCTGTTGGGACTGATCCAACTGTTTTTTCTTGTAATAGCGATTGCCGCTGCGGATCTGGGCATCTACTTTTAGTGTCTGTGCAGAAGAGGTCAGCGAAACGCCCATCAGCAGGACGCCCACAGCTGTCCGCAGAACAGGCCCAGCCGCACGAAGCCCTTGCTTTCGACGTTCCGAAAGGAAATATTCTACCACCAGCAGCACCAGGCCAATGCCCAGGAACCACTGGAAGTAACTTTTATAGTCGATGAACTCCGCATCGCTAAGCGCTTTTTTCTCTACCCCTTCCAGCTGCTGGGACTCGGTGATCAGGGCATCGTCTACATTGTCCAGACGGATGTAATGACCATGCGTGGCGTCGGCCAGCTGTTGCAGCTCGGCCTCATTGAGCTTCGAGATGACTGTATTGCCCTGCTCGTCCTTCTTCAGCTCACCCGTGGCAGGGTCCACGATAGGCGAACCCTCCGGCGAGCCGATACCCACCGTATTGACCATAGCGCCATTGTTCGCCAGGGTCTTGGCGACATTCAAAGCTTCGGGATCATGATCCTCGCCATCGGACACCAGTAAGACAGCCTTGTATTTCCTTTCCTTGCTGTTGAAGGAGGTATTGGCCATTTTCAGGGCCTCTCCGATGACCGTACCCTGTGTGGGAACGATGTCCGGCGATGCATCCTGTATATACATGCGGGCGGCCCCATGATCCGTTGTCAACGGCATCTGCAGATAAGCCCGGCCCGCGAAGAGCACCAGCCCGATACGGTCATTTTCCAGCTTATCATTCAGACGCATCAGCAGCTGTTTGGCCTTTTCCAGCCGGCTCGGTTTGATATCCCTTGCCAGCATGCTTTTGCTCACATCCAATACGATCATGATATCTACCCCCTGACGCTTTACATTCTGCATGGCCCCCGGACGTTGAAAATTGGCAGCCCCCATCACCACCGCGGCCAGGGCCAGCAATGCCAACACCGCTTTTATTCCGAACCGCAGAGAGGAAAAATTCTTTATCAGCTGTCCCACCAGCGCAGGATCGCCTATCCGCGCCTTTGTCCTTTTCTTCCAGCTTATAAGGGTATAGAACAGAAGGACCAGCAAGGGTAGGGCGGCCAGACCGAACAGATATTCAATATGTTGCCATTTCAACATGGATATGCAATTTACGCAACTTTGCACAACGAAGGGTGCAAAAAGAAAGCCAATTCATGGTCTGTCCCGGCCAGCGCGCGCGAGAGGCCGTCTATTTTTTCCCCTGAAAGAAGTCCATCTGTTTTAGGATATTCCTT
Source organism: Puia sp. (assembly GCA_035545935.1). Classification (GTDB taxonomy): domain Bacteria; phylum Bacteroidota; class Bacteroidia; order Chitinophagales; family Chitinophagaceae; genus Puia. The sequence goes on from DASZXP010000191.1 coordinate 64,946, forward strand.
AATATACTCAATCCTTTGGATCTCAGGTTGTTTCCGTCACCAACGGTATCCAGGTTCAGAACGAAGAAGTAAGGGTTTTTATTCTCCTCGATCCAACCTATAAACCAGGTAAAAGCATGCCCATCCTTTCGCATACCCTCACCTATCTTATAACTCAGCTTATAGTTGGAATTGCCCTCCATCAGCATCATCTGCCGGACAACCTTCTGGCTGCGCGGGAAGAACGGCAGTTGGTCGAAGTAGAGTTTTTTTACAAGACCTAATTGCTCATCCGAGGTGATAGCCAGGTGATTGTCCATCCAAAAAACATCGCTGCCGATATCTTTGTTCCCATAGCCCAATGAATCGATCCATTTTTTCAGCGTGTCCTTGCCGATGCGCCGGGCCAGTTCCCGGAACGCCGGAGCGCAATTGTTACGAAAAGCATCTTCCAGGGTCAGCGTACCACCACAGAGAGTATCCGCACTATGAACACTGTCCCTGATGATCACCGCGCTGTCGTCCTTTACCACCCCCGTCTGTACCCCGATCAAAGATTGCAGAATGTCGAACGTACCCGCGGGCAGATAGCTGCTGTCTCGGTAGCGGTGGAGATTGTAAATGGTGAAATGACCCTGTCCATTGTCAAACATGCCAAAGCTGCCATTGACGCCAGCGGCATCGAAATATTGCTTAAAGCTGTCATCTTCCGTTACATTACCCTGGGAACAGCCGGCCAATAAAAAGGCCAGTATCGATATTGTTAAAAAAGTCCTTACCATGGAAAAATTTGCGCGAAATTACTAATTTAAGACTACATGAAGCTCCCCTTTACCCCTCTATTCCTTTGCTGCCTTCTGGGCAGTCCCGGCGACCTGCGGAGCCAGTCATCCGCGGACCAGAACCAGCCACCTGTCTACACCTCGATGATCCACGTTTCTACGGACAACGGAAATTTCAAAGGCAGGATGATCGAAATGACCGATTCCTCCATCTCCATCATGCTGATAAAAGAAAGGACGAGGATGGACATCGATGCCCGCCTCATCTACACCATAAAGGTCAAAAAAAGATTCTTCCGATCCGTATTGCTGGACTTTTCTTTTGGCATAGGCGTGACGACAGCCCTCATCGTCGGTTACTACTGGCGGGAAGGGTTTTGGAATCCCGACTATCCACCTTTTGGACAGGCGCTCCTGGGAGGCCTGGCGGTCGGAGGCGGTGGCGGATTGTTATACGGCATGGGGGAGTCGACCTTTTTCAAAGTGCGCATCCCGGTGAATAAAAGTTTAGAGATGTTCCGTCTGCATCGCAGACGGCTGTTGAAATTCTGGCTGGGCAATGAATAGACAGACCGGGTCCGCAAAAGATCGTCCGGCACTTACTCTTTCGGCAGATTGTATTTCTTTATCAGCTTCAGCAGCACCCCATTGGTCCAGCCAAAACCGTCCTGCCCGGGATATTCGCCTCCGCCCGCATCTTTATTGATATCCTCCACATTGTATTTTTCCATCAGCTTACCCGTCTCCTTGTATACTTTCTCATTCAACTTCACCCAGCGCGCCGCGATATCCGCCGCCAGGTCCTGCTGACCACAACGATCCAGACCCCATATCACCATCCATTCCAACGGCGCCCACCCATTCGGAGCATCCCACTGCTCACCCGTATTGAACTCCGTGGTGACGACACCGCCGGGCCTTAACAGCTTCTCGCGAATGACGCCGGCTACCTTGACGCCCAGGAAACTCATATAATCCGGATGTTCGTTGATAAAACAAAATGGATACATCCCGGCGGGATTGATGTGATTGCTTTGCTTTTTTGTCTTCCAGTTATAATCCGTGTAAAAAGTGCGCAGCTTGTTCCAGCAATATTTGTCGATGAGGGCCGCCCGCCTGGCCGCCTTTTTACGAAAGACACCGGCAGTACTGTCGTCCTTGTTCATCAGCCGGGCCTTGGCGATGGACACCTCCAGGTGATACAGCAAAGCATTCAGGTCCGGCGGCGCCATATCCGTCGTCCGTATGGTCACGAGATTTTTCCCATTGGCAAACCAGCGGCTGCTGAAGTCGATACCGCTCTCCGCCGCCGCGCGCAGATGATGATACATCTCTACCTTGTCCCTTCCCGAACGTTGCGCCGTCAATATATCCTCCCGCCAGCTCTCCTGACGCGCCGTAGTGGCGTCGTCCCAATAACGGTTCAGCACATCCTCTCCATTCAACCGCACCACCCTCCGATAAGCCTGTCCCGGCTTTAATTTGTCGCTGCCATCCATCCAATACTGGTACTCCTTTTCCATGGCAGGCAGGAATTCCTGGTAAACACTGTCCCCCTTGATCTCGGACAGCAGCTCCACCATCACCGAAAAGAACGGCGGTTGCGAACGCCCCAGGTAATACGTCCTGTTGCCATTGGGTATATGCCCGTAATTCTCGATGAGATAGGCGAAGTTCTTTACCATATCGTCGATGGTCTCCGTCTCGCCGCTTTCCTTCAGCCCCAGCATGGTAAAGTAGGAATCCCAATAGTATACTTCGCGAAATCTTCCGCCCGGTACGATATAGGGATACGGAAGGGGCAACAACGAGCTGCCTTCCACTACCTTATCCGGCGTTCTTTTCAATACGGTCCAAAGATTCTTGATATGCGTGACCACATCCTCGGAGACGTTGGTCTTGTAATTATCGGTGGGACTGGCCGGCACTTCGAAATTGTCCAGCACGAATTTTTTCAGATCGAAACCCGCAGCGCCCTTGCCTGCCTCATAATCCGCTACGATCTCCGCCGGCTTGCGCTTGGGTATGCAGTCGACGAATGTCTTTCCATCGGGGAATACCTTGCCCATCTGCACATCTACGAATAGTTTTCCATAGATCTTGTCAGGTGGAGTGGTGACGACAGGTTGTGCGGACAGCGATAGGGTACATAGGAACAGAAGAAAGGAGTAGAAGGTTCTTTTCACATTCATATTCCACGGTTTTATGTGCGGTCAGGATGCCACGGGCATCCTCCGATCCTATAAACCTACGAAAAATTCCTCACCCGCCCGCTACCTACAGCTTCAACCCCAACGACACATAAAAAGTCCTCCCATCCGCCGGCAAGATCCCCGGCCCGGGGTACATATTGATCCTCCGTGTAAAATATCGTGCGTCCGCCAGGTTATTGATCCCCGCCGACACATGATAATGCGTGAGAAAAGCCCAGTCGGCCGACCAGTCCCATACATGATAGGCAGGCACGATACCTGTTGCGCCCGTAGGATTGAGCACCGTATTGTTGGCATCGCTGTAATTCTTTCCTACATTGCTGTATTGCAGGGTGCTCCGCAATGACCCCGACTGGAAAATAAGCCCCGAGCGGTTGATCCATGTCGGCGTACCTTCCGCCCAATTGCCTTTCAACGGTATATTATGTCCTGCATTGTTGATCTGTCCACTGGTATATCTGGCATGATCATAGGACAGCGAATTGAACACGCGTATGTCGATACCGCGTCCCATATCCCATCCGGCTCCCGCCAGACTCACCTCCGCATACACTTCCACCCCCTTCGCCACCGCATTGCCGATATTGGTCGTATACAGATAGGTGCTGTTATCCGGTTTCGTCAGCGTCAGCTGCCCCGCCCTGTTACCATAATAGACATAAAAGGCGTTGACGTCGAAATGCAGCCAGTCGCCGACACGGCCGCGATAACCCAGGTCCGCGTCGTAACCTCTGCTGTCCTTCAGATTGGGGTCGATGACGCCTATCTGGTCGGCGGGTGTAATGCTGGCATACAGATAGGGCCGGTAGGCCTGCGAGATATTGCCATACAGCTGCGTACCCTTGCTCACCTGGTATTGCAGCCCCGTGCCAAACAGCACGAAATTCCGGTTACCCGTATACGCTACCGGGAAGCTGGCATTGTTGATCACTCCATTGAGCGTAGACTTGATAACTTCGTAACGTACGCCCGGCGTAACGGAAAAACGCGGCGTGATCCGAAACAGGTTTTCCACAAAGGCGGCATAGTTGTCCGTGTGGAGATGAAGATCGATACCATAAGGTTTTACCAGGCTGAGATCGAAATCGCTGCCGATCGTCCCAACCCCCTTTTGCTTGCGGCGGGTATTTTCCGTAAAATAACGGACACCGCCTGTCAGCGCGGCATTCACCTTACCCAGGGTATAACGATGCAGCAAACGGGCTTCCGTGGTAAAACCACTATAATAATCCCGATCGACCTGGCGGGGATTATAGGTGCCCAGCGACGTATTGATCGTATCCAGGATATTCGGCGTATTGATGAACTGCACGCTGTTACGCTGTCCTCCTAAATAATGGGAAGTGACGGACAGCTGCGTGTTGGGAGACAATGCATAGTTGAACAGCAATGCCGGGATATTGATCTCCGGGTTGAAAAAGTTACGTGCGCGGAAAGACTGCTTTGCATTCGCCTTGAACTGTGCGTCATCGAGACCTCCGGCTATCTGTTGCCGATAGTTCATCCGGGAGAATTGCAGGGCGATATTGCCCCTGGAGCTGAAATTATAGGTCAGCCCCGCATAATAGGCCTGATACACGAAGGCCGAATTGGGACGCCATCCATCACCCTGACGCTGATCGAAATAGGCGTAGTAATTGATCTTACCCACCGTGCCGCCCACCGCATTGAAGGAATTGAAGAACTTATTCGAACCCGCCGTCTGCTCGCTTTCCAGCACAAAAGGCCGGGTGCTGTCGCCGTTCTTTATCAGGTAATTCATCATCCCGCCGAACTGGCTGCCGAACTGAAGGGCCGCCGACCCTCTTACATACTGGATCTCCCGGATGGCCTGCATGGGAGGCGTATAGTGATCTTCCGGATAGCCGAATATATCGGAGTTGGTATTGTAGCCGTTTTGCCGCATGTTCATTTCTATGCTGCGATGGGTATCCGTTCCACGCGTGCCGATATTCACCTGTGTGCCCGCGCCATCCATTTCCCATACATTGACACCGGGTATCCGGGCAAATACCATCCGGGCATTGTTCGCCGCCAGGTTGGCCCCGCTGGCATCCGGGATGATGTCATTGGTCTTCTTTCCCGAGAAGATATACACCCCCTGCACCTCGGGAAGATGTGGTTGTATGGTGCTGCGTATCAATACACTATCCAACATACGCACCACGGGCTTCTCCTGGGCGGAGACAGAAAAGGAAAGCAAGGCGAGGGCCGAAAAACAGCCGATACGGGTCATTTTCATAAAAAATTCTATATTTAGATAGGCTTCGGACCAATTAGCCGGCATCCGGAGAGATCATTTCTCACCGCCGGCAGGCCCGATAACCCGAAGGATTTAAAAGAAAACCCCGCGAAGAATCGCGGCGTTTTTTGACTTTTGCTTATGATCCAATAATAAAACACTTTTTCATAACGGGCCTCCGGCCCGTTGTCCGGATACTATTCGGCTCCATCCTGCGTAGCGCGAAGCACCGCGTAATTACCTACATTCTTTCCCACCGTCAACCCTACTTCACAATCCACCTTGTAGTGGATCCCTCCGACAAACCTTGAATTGGCCGCATCCTGCGCCATCTGCATATAGTCGCTGGCCCTTTCCGGAATGATATGCCCCAATATCGTCGCGGCAGCGCCGCTGAACATCGAGTGCCCGGACACATAGGATGGGAAATTCGGTATGCCCGTCAACGTCTTGATGTCTTCGTTCATCTGCGTAGGACGTGGGTTGAAATAATAATATTTGATATCCCAGCAGCTCACCGCGGCATCCATCTCCGCACAGTTCAGCAGCGCCATATTACGGGCCCATCTTACTTCACTGAAATTCTTCTTTATAAAATCCAGTGCGGCGATAGAGTTCCAATGGCCGGGAGGAGTATATGTATTCGCCCCATCCGCCCAGAACTGTACGAGCTTCATCTGATCGCGTGTGGGATTCTTGATCTTGGCATAGACTTCGGCCGTTGCCGACTTCATCGAGTCGCTGCTGGTGGAAGGAGGCGGTCCGGGACGCAGTGCCACCATCGTGGCGCTGTCGAAGAGGAAACACTTCACTTTTCCAAACAACGGCAGCATGGGAGGACGCGCAGGCCCTTCCAGGCTCAACCAGGGCGTCTGACTCTTGGCTTCCGTCACGGTGACAAAATTAGCCCAATCTGCGGGAGTACCGATAGCCTTACCCGCATTGTCCGCACGCGCACGGGTCGTGAACATTTGTGCTACCTGTCTGCCCAGTGCTTCACCCGCCGTGATATCGCTACGGGTAGCCGCCCCTGACATGATAGCCGCCAGCTCTGCTTCCTGCAGCTTCAGCTGGATAGAAGCGATCTCATCAGGGAACAGCAGCTTCATCATCTCCGCCGTCACACCCGCCAGCACTGCTGCTTCGGAAGGATAGGAGGGAAGATCTGTCCGGGTAACGAATACGGCCACCGACGAGTCCGTTTTATAAGGCGCGGGACGCTTGTACAGATTCTTGTAATACCAGCAGGCCACCAGCGCATCATACTGCGCCGCGCTGACATAAGCATATGCTCTCGCCGCATAGGGTGGGTTCGAAAAAGGAAAATAAGGATAAGAGAAAGGATTGTTGGCATTGGGTGCGGGATACGTTCCATCCGGGTTTTGATAAG
>DASZXP010000192.1:0-3673 GCA_035545935.1 Puia sp.
CGTTCCATCCGGGTTTTGATAAGGAGGGAGATTATACTTCGCCACCAGCTCCCGCATGATCTCGTTCCACCGCAGCACATTACCCGCGCTCCAATATTTTATGGCTGCGCGTTGCGCATCCGTCGCACTCTTCTGGTATCCTTTCAGTTCAAAAAGGTCCGCCAGATAGCCGGTTGAATTGGTAGCCGCCGGCGCCGCCACCCCAAACGTATCGGGACGTGACAGTAAAATAGGTTTCCACGAACCCGCATTCAGGTCCTGGTCAGCAGGCGCCAGCGCAGGCAGGTTGGCCGTCCTGTCCGAAATGCTCTTGTTGCAGGCCGCCAGAAGGATCACCAGGACCGATATATATATCTTACGCATAATTATTTGCTTTTCTTTTTAGGAGAGAAATCCAGAATATAGAACACACCGATGTCGAACCCCGTCGACTGTCCTACGTTGCGACCGGCGACAGTATAGCTGCCTCCACCTTCCAGTGAAAGTCCCTGCGCAAACGTGAAATTATACTTGCCGTGTGCTCCGATCATCGTCGCATTCATCTTCGCGCTGGGGAAAGGCATGTAATTCTTACGGATATCGAATCCGCCCAGCGTGTTCATTTGCGTTACTACCGCCTCCAGTATCACGCGATCGCTACGATAACCCGTCCGCAGGTTGAACATCGTCGTATTCGGCATCTGGACCTCATTCGTATTGTGCATGGCCGTGGTATAATAAGAAGGCTCATCCACGTTGATATTGCTCCGCCAGGTATAGGTGCCCGACAAGGTCGCAAAGAATTTCGATAGCTGATAATCCACCAGCAGCCTGCCCGAAAGCGTCTTGCTCTGCAGTCCGATACTCAGCGGCAAATAATCGGCGATATAATTCGTCAATGGCAAAGACGCTCCGCCCAAAGCATACAATGACAGCACGCCCTTACCTGCGTTCTTTTCCAGGAACATCCATTTTACCCACGCGGAAAGGTCCTGAATGCCTTTCTGACCATGCAGGGTTCCCTGCGTCGCCTTCGTTACGACATAGGGCGCGCCGACGATGATGTTCAGCTTCCTGTTGATGCCATAAGTGCCCATCAGCCCGATCATCTTTGTCGACACCGTTCCCAGGTTCTGGTTGTTCCGCTTGAAAGTCCCCTCCCAGTAATGATCCCAGCTGCTGTACATGTAGCTGCCCCCGACGCAAAAATTATTCTTCGACATCATGATGGCGTCCAGGTCCGTCTGCGCTCGCAACAGCGATGCGGGCAGCAGCAGCATCGCCGGAAGAACAAGCTTTTTTAATAATGGATTAAGCATAAGTCTTGGTATTGGTGTTTTTAAAAACGATAGTTCAGTCCGATGTTGATAGCATAGTCCGCAAAGGCCGCATCACCATGCGCCGTCTTACCCGTCTGTTGGGTCGTCAATATGTCCGGAACACTTTGCGTGCGATTACGTACGAGCGCCACGGGAACAAAACCATAAACGGACACTTTCCCTATGCTATAGGTGACGCCCGGCTCCGCGGAGATGATATAACCTGGCCTCCTGAAACCATTGCTGCCACCCACCAGGTCATGCACGGGCAGACACTCCTCCCGCACGCCGGCCGAGAAAGTAAACCGGCTCACCATATAATTGAATCCGGCACGCCACATGAACTGGTCGGGAACGCTCATGACATCGCTGCCATTCTTGACGGCCGATGCGGATGCGGTAGCTCCACGGGCAGTGGAAGTACCATTGACCTCGCGGGGATTGCTGAGATAGTAGAAATTGCCGTAGACGCTGAATTTGGGGGAGAAGCTGTAAAAGGCATTCACTTCCAGCGTCACACCCGTACCGCCATCACCCAATTGTATGGATTGATCCACAGCGCCCAGTCGCTTGGTAGAGTCCGTTACGTGGAAATAATCCAGGTAATTATAGCTTCCCGTAGGCAGCTTGATACCCAGACCTACCTGCACATTGCCTTTTGGCATCTTTGCCGGATCGAGAAGCCAGCTATAAACAGCCACGCGTATATCCCCCACTCCGAAACTGTGGGTCTGGAACCTGCCCAGGCTGTTATGCTCGTACAGACTGCTCCGGGTATTGGCCTCGATAGGCATATCCAGCATGATCGACCAGCGGGGATTGATCAGCCGGTAGATCGTAACATCCGTAGTATATTGATGGTTGATGACCTCTGTCTGTTGCGCCATCCGTTGTTTCTGCTCATCCGTGCCGATAAAGTGCCGGAAGGATTTGAAATACCGGTTGTTAACGCTAAGCTGCCATTTGCTGGCGGAATCTACATGATTCTCACCCACCCCGCAGAAACCTCCCGCGCTGCGGATGGCGACACACCCCTGGGCATGGGTCCTTTCCGCAACAACGATCAGAACAAGGGTCAGCAACGATAAAAATACTCTTCTCATTTTAGTTTGGTTTTGGTGTTATTATTGGTTAGAAACTTTTTTCATTTTTAGCTTATTCACCACCAGTTCCCCGACCTTCTTACCATACTCCGTACTGATGATACACGAGTGGTGAAAATGGATGCCTCCGTAAAACCGCGCCCAATTATTCTCCTCGGCGGCAGCACGGAAAGAGGCGTAGCTGCGGCTCTTAATGCCGAACTCCAGCTCCGTGGTATCCGTATAATTGAAATTATCTCCGAACATGCTGGTCAGCGCCTCCGCCGCAGCGGATGAGCAGGTGGAATGACCGCAGGTATATTCCGGGAAGGGAGGTGTCTGCAGATGTGGACGCCAGTTGGCGTCGAAATATTTATTGATCACGGTCTCAGGACGCATGGTGTTGTGACGATATTTCTCATCCCAGCATTGTATAAAGGCATCGAACAGGGCGATGGCCGTTTTTGCATAGGCGCATACCGTAGTGGGGAAGTCCGCCTTTGCCTTTTTGGCCGCAATACCGACAACGCTCATCCAGTGGCCCGGAGGAGAGAATTTCTTTGTGCCGAACATCAGGTGACCCGATACATTCAGCTTGAAAGGATTGTCGTCCCAGAAATCCGCGATCCATGCCTGCTCTTCCGTCAGGCTGTCGATGGCGTTCTTGATGCTCATTACTTCTTTGCAATAGTCGCTTTTCTGATCCGTCACATTGAATTGGAATGGGGGCGGCGGCGTGAATTGGCTGGCCTTCTCCATGACCGCCGGCCGGATAGTATTCCAGTGCGGCTCCATGGCCGATGTATAGGCAGGTGGTGTAGGTACCCATCTGCCGGGTGAATCCATTACCGTATATTCCGGGGCGCCGCGTGTCTCCAGGTAATTATCCTTACGGCTCCATTTCATGATAGTGGCAGACACCGTGTCCGCATAGGCTACGGAATTTGAAAATACGTCCGACGGCATGCCGTGATCTTCGGCCAGCCTTTTCAAACTGTCGACATAATCCTTCATGCTGCCTGCAGGGAAGGTCACCGCCTCACCCAGTTTGCAAAAAGCCAGCAGGGCGGCAAACTCCGCGTCGATAGGCTTGCCGGCGATGGGCCTGGGCGCCGCTTTTAATCCATTGACCTGTCCGGCTAATGAATAATACTGATCCGGGTAGCCGCCTGCTATCACCTCATACGCCGCAACATTGGCATAGAGATAATTACGGGACGCTACGATGGGAGAGAAGTTATTCCCCATCACTACCGTATTCAGTTGATAAACAGTGGCGCAATACAGGTTAGG
>DASZXP010000193.1:0-19903 GCA_035545935.1 Puia sp.
TAATCGGCTGTTCTATGGTGTTGCTGCTGGGCAGTCTGACGGGGTGTAATGAGCCGGGCGGCACAAAAAATGAGCAGGAGTTCGAGGGGGTGATCACCTATAAGATATTATACAAAAACAAGGATTATTCTTCGTTGTACGGCGATACGATGAAGGTATATTATTCGAAGGGGGATATTGCCAGGGTATATAACAGCCAGGGCCCCGATGCAGTACGAAAGGATATTTTTTACGGGGAAAGCCACCGGTATCTTATCCAGCGGGCTGCTTCCGATACCATACTGACGTATGATATGGTGGACCAGGGGGGCTCCACTCTTGTGTCGACGAAGCGGTCTTCCGAGGATACGAGGATACTGGGACATATTTGTAAAAAGATGGAGTTCGATGAGGTATATCAGAGAGGAGTAAAGTTTAATGTATACAATAGCTTTTTATATTCTCCGGAGGTGTTGAAAGTGGACAAGCGCCATTTTAAGGATTGGAATTTCGGGCATTTCAATGCCTATGTCAACGAAGCGGGTGTTTTCTATCTTAAGTTCGAGACCAGCTACAGGGTGGGGGATAGAGATCTGATCACCAGGACCTATACGGCGGTGGAGATCCGGGAGCAAAAAATAGATAGCAGCGTCTTCCATATGGACACTACCGTCACAAAGCCGCTGGTACTATAGGGTCACTTCATAAACTTCCTTATGAAAAAATCCGCGGCGGCGGCGTATACGGTGACGGCGTTGTCAAAATTCATCCAGTGATGGGTATCGTCGACGATGACGAGGGTCTCGTAAGGGATGCCTTTGCTTTCCAATCGCCGGACGAGGTCTACGCTTTGGTTAAAGCGTACATTCCTGTCGTCGTCTCCCTGGATGACGAGCACGGGGGACTTCCAGGTGTTCATAGAGGCGACGGGAGAGGATTGCCAGGCTGTCTTTAGGGCCTTGTCATAATCGGGGGCCTTTTCATAGCTATCCTTGAAGGTGGAGTAGAGCGAGGTCTGGCCAAGCCAGTCGTGGACGCCATGGAAATCGACGCCGGCGGAGAAAAGTTTGGAATCCCTGGCCAGGGCGAGGGCTGTCAGATAGCCGCCATAGGATCCGCCGTAGATGCCTATCTTGTTCGTATCGACAAATGGCTGTTGGCGGAGCCAACGCCCGGCGGCTTTTATATCCCTGTATTCGGAGGCGCCTGCGGCGCCGGCGTTCCTGGGCTTGTGGAACTCATAGCCATATCCGATGCCCAGCCGATAGTTTACGGACAGCACTACAAATCCGAGGCTGGCGAGGTGTTGATTGGACGCATAGGCATTGGAATAATAGTCGGAGTAGTGCCAGCCGAGGAGCATCTGTCTTGGGGGACCGCCATGGACATATACGATAGCGGGTTTGCGGGCAACGCCCGCGGGTGGAAGAAAGAGGTCAGCGTGTATGATAAAGCCATCGGCGGACTGAAAGGTGACGGCAGTGGGAGTAACTAATTTGTCCTGCGGGAAATCCGCGGGGATCCTGTCGGCGGCCAGGGTCTTGATGCTTGTATACCGATCATTCAAGGTCATGATGGCGGGTAAGGGGGGGCGTTGGGGTGTTGCGCTGATAAAGGCGAGGGTATTGCCATCCCCTGTTATGGTGGGCGTCCATTCGAGGCCTGTTCCGGGTGTCATGATCTGCATATCGGGCTTGCCGACACTGACGATGGCGACGTGTCTTCTCTCTATGTCGTGCTGATCGGGGCCTGTATTGGCGCTGAAGATAAGCTTTCGTCCATCAGGGCTCAGCTTGATATGCTCGCACATGAAATTACCGGGAGTAAGAAGGAGAAGATCTTTGGACGATGCATCGATGGAATAGAGGTGCGGCCATCCATCCTGGTAAGAGAGAAAAACGATACGATCCCCGGCGGCCCAATGGAGGTTGGCTCCGCCATCCGTGGTGGGGTATGATCCCCGCAAGGTAGGAGGACTTTTCCATAATAAATTGGCGATACCGGTGGCGGTGTCGGCAATATAAATGCTCCAACGGTCGGGTTTGGCTGTCAGGATGGAGTCGGGGGCGCCGCCTGCTCCGGGCCTTCTTATAAATGCAATATGGCTGTCGTCGCCGGACCATTGGGGGGATGCATCGCGGCTGAAGGAAGGGGCTATCCATTTCAGCGTGGCATTTCCTTTTGTATATATGCCGATGATCGAGTGGTCGGTCCTGGAGGATACGAACAGCAGCCGCCGGCCGTCCGCGGACCATTTTAATGAACCGACCCGTCCTCTTGTGGTAAACAAGCTTTTCGCAGCAGCGGCGCCATCTATGGGTGCGCTCCAGGCTTGTCCATTCTTTATAAATGCGACTTCTTTGCTGTCGGGGGAGATGATGGGATCATCGCCTTCGGACAGATATTTTACCGTACCTCCTTCGAAGGGAACACTGGCGACCTGTACCTTGAAGGGTTCGGTGTCAAAAGCGGGGTTGACGGGCATTTCGGAATCCCAGTTGGCACCATGATCGCCTCCACGGACGAATATGACCCACCGGCCGTCGCCTGAGATGGAAAGGCTGGTGATCTCCTGTCCGTCGTCCTTTGAAAAGGCAGTGATCATTTTTGGCTTGAAGTCGGGCGCCCCGGCCACATAAATATTGCGCCGGCCCTCTTCATCCATGGTCCATGCGATGGCAGATCCTTTTGGGGAAGAGACCAGTCCGGAGGTGAAGGGGTATTTTTTAAAAGGCCGGAACGAATCAGATTGCGCCATAATATGCAATGGCAGCAGGAGCAGTAGCAATGATCTTCTCATGTCGATGGTATTTGACGCAATAATTTACGGCGTTTTTGGATAATTAGCGTGGGCGGAGGGGAGAAAGATTTGTATTGTGTTTTTATTATATTTATCAAATGAGAACCATACTAACCCTTTTTATTGCGGGGCTGGCCGTCTTCGCAAATGCGCAGATAGCGCTTCCAGCCTATGCGCTGACTAATGTACAGATCATAGATGCAGGGCATCGTACGCCGTTGGCGCGCCAAACTATTCTGGTCAGGGGCGGGGTGATCGATCAGGTATTCCCGGATGGAAGCAGGCAACTGCCGGACAGTGTACCGGTGATGGATATGCGAGAGAGGTATATCATTCCGGGGCTGATCGATACGCATGTGCATCTTGCTACGGACCCGTCGGGCGTGGACAATCGTACCGCAACTTTGAATGTGCTCAGCAGGATGCTGTATTCGGGGATCACATCGGTGAGGGATATGGCGGGGGATGCGCGGGTGCTGGCAGGATTGTCGCGGGATGCTGGGACGGGTGAGATCCTCTCGCCGGATATTTATTACTCGGCATTGATGGCGGGGCCTGATTTTTTTACGGACCCGCGAACGGTGGTCAGCACACGGGGAGGTGTGGCGGGCCGGATGCCTTTTATGCAGGCGGTGAGCGACAGTACGCAGCTCCCCCTGGCCATAGCGGCTGCGAAAGGGACGGGGGCGACGGGTATCAAGCTGTATGCGGACCTGAGCGGGAAGGAGGTGGCGGCCATCGTGGCGGAGGCTCACAGGCAAGGGATAAAGGTATGGGGTCATGCGTGGTTGTTCCCTGCGATACCATCGGACCTTGTGCGAGCGGGCGTGGGGTCGTTGTCGCATGCCCCGTTGATGGCGGGGGAGATGCTGTATCGTCCTGCATTCGGGAATGTACCGGATGCGTGGAAAAAGGCGGGGCTGTCGGAGGTGTTTTGGCGAGATTCCGTGGCGGCAAGGATGGATGTCTTGTTCAAGCTGATGAAACAGCATAATACATTATTGGACGCCACCATGATCACTTACCAGCGTTGGGCGCAGAGCGACAGCTCCATGTTATGGGATTACGAGCTGACCAAGCGGGTGACTGCCGCGGCTTATAAGGCGGGGGTAAAAATATGTGCGGGTACAGATGACGACCAGGAGCAGTTCGTACAATATGAAATAAAGCTGTTGGTAAAGGATGCAGGCTTTTCCCCTATCGATGCGTTGATCTCGGCTACCCAATACGGTGCGGAGGCAATAGGTATCGAAGGCACGCATGGAATGGTGGCGGCCGGCAAAGTAGCGGACCTTGTCGTGCTGGACAAAAACCCTTTGGCGGACCTCGATAATCTCGATGCCGTGTACCTGGTGGTCAAGGGTGGAAAAATGTTGAGCAGGCGTCCCTGATCACTTTATCAACAAGGTCCTTTCCACGAACAACAGGTCTTTCGAATCATAGTAAGGAGTGAACCATTGCGCTTCGGAGCTGTCGTGGAGGAATAGGGTGGTCTTGCCGGTCTGCTGTCCTTCGAGGCTGAGCTGGTTAAAGAAATGAAAATGGTCCACGAGCCGGATGGCTTCGATGGCAAATGCGGTGACGGCGTCCTTGTCCCTGATGGTGATGAGGTTGTCGCCATTCTTTTGCTCGGGTCCGAAGGCAAGGTTGCTGCTGCCGCAATAGACGGTGGGATCTGCGCCTTTGAAATCCACCACTACGAACTTATGGTGTACGCTGATGCCGGGGATCTTTGCCTCCGCGGTAAATGGGGGTGGAAGGATAAAAGCGCCGGGCTTGCCTGCGATACGTACTCCCCGGCGGCTATTGGGTTTGTAGAGCATGATCTCCGTTTTTTCACCAATGACATCGGTGATGCCGTAGGTGAATATTTTTGAGCTCTTCACCTGTTTCAGCACGGCTGAAAGGATGGAGCTGGCGCTGTTGTCTTTCATGATGGCAAAAAGGACATCGGATCTGGCAGCAAGGATCCTTTTTGAGATCTCATCGAAGAACCCGGTGGCTACTTCCTTTGTATGGGGCGAAAAGCGGATGGTGGTGACGGGTGTCTTTTTTATATTGAATTCGAATGGGTTTATAGCGCAATCGGTGCTGCTAAAGACCTTCATGAGCGCGACGCTAAAGGATCTTTCGAATGCCTGTTCATAAGCCGCTGCTACTTTGGGATTGTTAAAGACCAGCACGTGGTTGGCATTGATGTAAATCCCGTTGGTGGAAAAGTTGGTGGAGCCTGTCAGGACTTTTACGGGTCTGCCTGCTGTCTTCAGGATAAAGACCTTGGAATGGGCGAGGGAGGCAAAATGTCCTCTTACCAGCGTATTGGGGTCTTTGGCCTTCTGGCGGTATTGTTCGTCAAAAACGGCTTCGAGGGCGCCTGTTTTTGTATGATCTTTGGAGTCATCCAGGATGATGCGGACCTTACCGGCCGATGCGGCGCCAAATTTTATCAGGGTGTCGCATATGAGAGGTTCGTCGAGGTCGAATGCAAAGACATCGAGGGTATTGTTTGGCTTTTTGGCCTCTTCCAGGAAGTCCATCACGACGACCCTGGCCTGCCACCCGAGCCATTTGTGTACGTCCTCGTAGGTATAATCCTGTAGCTGGGGGAATTTCTTTTTGTCGGCGGCAAGCGGCCCGGCCTTTTGTGTGATATCAAAGATGAGGTCGGTCTTGTTAGGGCGGGTAGCATTATTCAGCCCAAAATGACGGGTAAAGGCCTGGGATTCGATGAAGCCTCTTGTAAAGCCGATCTGGAAGTCGCCGGATTTATATGGGCTGACGTCGATGGCGACGCTGACGGTGAGGGTTGGGTCGAGTGGCTGTAGTACGTTATCTACCAGATAACGTGGCGTGACCTGGTAGATGTATTTGCCGTAAATGAACTGATTGATGTTGTGATTGGTGTTGGGGGTGTGCACCCAGCGAAATTTCTGCAGGGGCGCTGTATCCATGGTGACGTTGGCCTTTGGGTCGATGTTGTTCTTTTTCTGCACTTCCAGGCTGTAAGAGATCCTGTTGAAGAGAAAAAAGCCTTTGGAGCCCAGAATAGGGGGGATAACGAAGATGCTAAAGCCCGTGAAATCCTTTGTTTTGGATTTGTCGAGGTCCATGGCCAGCAGGGTCATAGCATCTCCTTTGTGGGCTCGTACGCTGACGCCGCTTTTCGATTTGAAGACATCCATAAGAAGGGTTTGAGGTTAGGAGATATGGTCCTATCAATTACGGATTAAAAGTATATAATCCAATCAGGATTTACATCCGTATAAACACGGTTTTTGAGCGGGGTGTTCTATATTCGTGCTATGATCAACAAACGTGACTCAAATATCCGGAGAACGGACCTATTGGAGCAGGTGCTGGAGGGGCTGATGCGCAGGTACCAGGAGCGGGTGCCGGATGTGGCTGCCATCCTGCAAACGATGATAGGGGAAGGGCTTATCCAATCCCCGTCAGACATCGAGAATGACCATATTGCCTTCCGCAGTCTGGGGGTTCCGCATCTGGGTATTGCCTCGCTGGAGAAAATATTCCTGCACCTGGGCTATACGAAGCGTGATCCTTATTTCTTCCCTGCGAAGAAGCTGAATGCCTGGTGGTATGCTCCGCCGGAGCCTCAGCTGCCGAGGATCTTCCTTAGCGAGCTGCGTGTACAGGACCTGTCCGAGGATGCCCGGGAGATCATCCGCCGGTATACAGGGGCCATTACCAGTGATCCCGTCGACGCGCTGGACCTGGATAATGCGGCTGTCATCGACCAATTCCTGCATAGCAGCAATTGGGCTGTTCCAAGCTGGGAGGATTATCATGCGCTGGCGGCAGTCAGCGAGTATGCTGCCTGGGCTATCTATAACCGATATTATCTGAATCATTTTACTATCAGTGTTCAGAATCTGCCGGAGGGGTATAACACCGTCGCGGACTTCAATATATTTTTAGAGAAGCATGGATTTGTCCTCAATGATTCGGGGGGCAAGATCAAGAAGAGCCCGGATGGGTTGCTCCTGCAGAGCTCGACAGTGGCGCGATTGGTGGAAGCGGAATTTGCCGGCGGCCGGAAGGTGTCTATTCCGGGGTCCTATGTGGAGTTTGCCGAAAGGCGTGTATTGCCTGCTTTTGCTCATCTTCCCGCTGCAGCCATACAGCGGGAGCATCGTCGGGAAGGTTTTGAGGCGGGCAATGCTGACAAGATATTCGAAAGCACCTTTATCAGCCAGACGGACAGGCGTTCATGAGACGTATGTCAGGACGGGGAAGGAGGTGTTCATTATACCGTACGTATGTATTTGCGACCGATATTTTCTACCTTACTTATCCTATTTAGCCTGTCCCTTCGGGCTCAGATCCGTACATCCCCCACCCATTACATCCGCGGAACTGTGCGTGACAGCGCAAGCGGGACCATTCTGGAAGAGGCAACTATCTCCTGCTGGCCTGTTGCAGCGGATCACCCCTCTCATAGTCTGCGCAGCGGCCGTAGCGGGTTTTCCTTTCACCTGTCACAGGCGGGCGATTATCGTCTGATAGCCACCTACCTGGGGTATGTTCCCGATACGATAGCTTTTTCCATTTCGGACAAGGATACGTCGACGGTGTTCGCGAAATTCATTTTGCGACCCTCTTCCAAGCCGCTGATGGAGGTCATCGTCAAGGCCAGCATTCCTCCCGTCATCGTCAAGGCGGACACGATCGGCTTCAATGCGGCGGCTTTTCCCACGAGGCCGTATGCCAGCGTGGAGGACCTGCTGAGGAAACTGCCGGGGATCGTGGTAGATAAGGATGGCAATGTTACCATGCAGGGTAAGAAGATAGACAAGATATTGATCGATGGGAAGGAGTTCTTTCTCAGCGATATCAAGACGGCGACACAAAACCTGCCCGCGGAGATCGTTGCACAGGTAGAGACATATGACACGCAGACGGAGCAGGGGAAGCTGACGGGCGTCCGCGATCCAACGGGCGGCAAGACGCTCAATATCAAGCTGAAGAAGGATCGAAAGAAGGGGTATTTCGGGAATGCCTATGCGGGTGCGGGCAGCGCCAGCGGCTATGCGGTGGGTGGTACGGCTGCCAGCATGGACCCTACGCGTAATATTTTCTTTAACGGCAGCACCAATAATATCAGCAATCTGTTTACGGGAAGGGAGAATAATTCGGGACCTGTGTCGGGTGGGTTGCAGACCCTTTCCAATGGTTCCTTAAATTACAGGGACAACCTGGGGAAGAAGATCGTAGCTGTTTTCAATGGAGGCTTTTTTCAGAATCAAAGCACGGTGATGCAGTCGTCGAGCCGTCAGACCTTTCTTGGGGACTCGTCGTTGATCGAGAATCGTCTCAGCAATTCATCCAATAAGAGCAATGTGGAGCATTTCAATGTGCGGATGGAATATAAAATGGACAGTTTGCGTACCATGACGCTGCAGTCGAGCTGGTCTTCCCAGGCGGGCAACAGTCATTCTACGGACACGGTGGGGATCAATACGCAGAAAGGGACGGGGGATCAGGCGAATACATGGAGAAGCAGCCATGGGCTGACGGATAATACGAACAAGACGCACGGCTATTCGCTGAACAATAGCGTGGATTTCCGGCAGCGATTCCAAAAACAGGGGCGTACTGTTTATATAGGGCTCAGCCAGTCGAGCAACCAGCAGCATGCGGATGCGGGTCTTTATTCTCTTGTGGATGCATTCGACAGTCTGGGGAACAATATTCAGCATATGCTGCAGGACCAGCGATCCACGCAGACGTCGGACAACGAGAACTATTCCGTACGAGCGAACTATACGGAGCCGGTGGGCAAAAAAAAGATAGTCGATTTTGGTTACCAGTTCAGCTCGTCTACGAGTCATTCCAACAAGCAAAGCTTCGACTATGACAGCGCCACGGGCCGGTATGATCATCCCGATACGCTGACCACCAACCAGTTCTTCAACCGCAATACCAACCAGAATATCCATGCGGACTTCAACTCGGACGGGACAAAGCTGCACTATCAGCTGGGTGTGGCGGTACAGCTGACGAGCCTGTATAATCAGAACTATTCCATCAAGGACCCGATATTGCAACATTTTACCAACTGGTATCCCAGAGCAAGTCTTATCTGGACGCTGTCCCAGAGCCGGAGCATCCGGTTAGGGTATTCTGGCAGCAGCTCGGCTCCTTCCATCGATCAATTACAGCCATTGCCGGACCTGACGAACCCTTTCCTGGTGCGTATAGGCAATCCGGGTCTGCAGCAATCCTTTCAGCACAACATGGACCTTGGGTTCAACAGCATCAACCCAAAGAGTCTTCAAAACTGGCAGCTCTCCATGCAGGGAGGATTTATGGAACATGCTATCACGGCCTCTACCACGTTGCTGGCGGGAGGCGTTCAACAGCTGCAGTATGTCAATATAGAAGGCAATTATCAACTATCCGGGAATCTTGCCTATGGCTTCCCGTTATGGGCCCGTCATGGTAATGGCAGCGTCGGGATACAAGGCAATTATGCGCATCAGAACGGTTTTATCAACGGGGAGCCGAACAGTACGAGCACCAGCGGGCTAGGCGGGAGCTTGCAGCTGAGCTATCACCCTGCGGAGAAAGCATTCTTCGATGTCAATGGATCGTTGAACTATAGCTCCAATGCCTATTCGCTGAACAAAGACCAGAATTCAAATGTGCTGGTTCAGAACTATACGGCGGACTTCTCTTATGAGCTGCCCTGGGCCCTTACGATATCGAGCTATTATAACTGGCAGCAGACAGGTGCACAGGGTTCGTTGCCGGCGCATGCCACCAGCTATTGGAATGCGGCGTGCTATAAAAGTATCTTCCGCAACCACAGCGGCCAGATCCGGCTGTCGGTGTTCAATCTCCTCAACAGCGCCAGCAATGTTTCCCAGTCTGCCGGTCCGAATTTCATTGCATCGAGCCGGAGCAATATCGTGGGGCGTCTGTGGTTGTTGAGCTTTGTTTGGCATTTCCGGAAATTCCCCAGCGGGGGGAAGTAGGGTGGCGTGGAGGAGCGGGCTGAAAAATAATCAAAAGATTCGTTAAAAAAGATAGGATTGGGCTGTACAAGAGCGGCGGACAATGACGGCCCTGGTTCTTTTTTTACATTTGCCTTGTGAAGACAACCCTCCTGTTTGCTTCTCTCCTGCTGGCATTGGATAGCTTTGAGCAATGTCCATATCCCGTAACTCTCCGGACTTCCGGCACTTCCTGCGTGGGAGCCACGCTCTCCGTCAATACCTTCCGCGCCCTGTCCGGCATCGTCTGGTACCAGGATAATATACCGGTAAAAACGGTCACCGGCACTGTTCAAACCGGTTCGCTTTCCGTGGCCGCCGGCGGCAGCGCCACGCCGTTTAACCTGCCTTCGCAGGTGAGCTACTATAATACAGGTCTGTTTGTGGATGACAAGGGTGATATTTGGTTGGCGGATAATACCGGCAACCGCGTCGTCAAATGGTCCGCCTCCGGCGGCTGGACCACCGTTGCGGGGACCGGGGTGGCAGGTTCCGGCGCTGCGCAGCTCAATAGCCCGCAAGGAGTTTTTGTCGACCAGGCCGGTGACTTATATATTGCCGATCGCGGCAACTGGCGGATACAGAAATGGGCGCCCGGCGCCACCAGCGGGGTGACGGTAGCAGGTGGTAATGGCTCAGGTCCCAACGCCAACCAGGTTGAACAGCCCTATGGCATTTATGTCGATTGCGCGTCGAACATCTATGTTGCCGACCAGGAAAATAACCGGGTACAAAAATGGGCGCCGGACGCGGGCAGCGGTATTACTGTGGCGGGAGGGAACGGTCCCGGCAGCGCTGCCAACCAACTTAACCAGCCGTATGGGGTCTGGCTGGATGGCGCCGGGAATGTCTATGTGGCGGATGCCGGCAACGGTCGCGTACAAAAATGGGCGCCCGGGGCGTCGAGCGGGGTGACAGTGGCCGGGGGAAATGGTCAGCTGAATACGCCCAATAGTCTGTTTGTCGACAATTCCGGCAATGTATATGTGTCAGAATTTGCCGGCGACCGGATCATTAAATGGGCGCCCGGGGCTACTGCAGGCACCATCGTCGTCAGCGGACCTGTCGCCAGCTATTTCGACGTTTTTGTCGACAACAAGGGCAACATCTATGGCATGGGCACCCGTGATAACCACCTGCAGGTGCTGCCGCAATCCGACCATATCGATCTCACGTATCAACCCGCAGCTCCGGGAAAATATTATGCCGTAGTAACCGACGTGAACGGATACACCTCCAGCTCCGACACCATTAGCATTTTTTCTCCCGCTGCCGCGCCTCCCTCGATCCATATCAGTGCGTCTGCCGTCGATGTCGATCTCTGCCAGCCCGTCAACTTCCAGGCCACGGTGACTAACGGCGGCACCAACCCATCGTATCAATGGCAGGTCAGCAGCGTCAACACGGGAGGTGACAGCAGCAGCTATTCCAATGACCTTTTTGCCAATGGGGATAAAGTATATTGCCTGCTGACCACGGTTGGAATGAATTGCGCATTGGAAACGGATACCTCCAATATCATCACCCTTAGCGTGGATCCGGAGAGCTATGCTACCGTAAAGATCACCGCCTCCGATACCGCCGTTTGCGCCGGCACTCCGGTGGACTTTACCGCCACGGTGGCCAATGCCAGCTTTCCGCCCCTGTTCCGGTGGTTTGTGAACGGCGTTGCCACCGGCGACACCACTGCGCTCTTCGCCGATACCAGCCATGTGAGCGGCGTTGTATATTGTCAGATCAGCAGTAATGCCCCCTGTGGGTTGGCCAAATCGAATAGCATCGGCGTTATGGTTTACCCTGTACCCGTCATTGCGTCCGGACAGGTGTTCAATATTCCCCATGGAGAAAGCAGTCAGCTGGAACCTGTTATTTCCGGGGAGGTAGCCGACTATCTATGGACACCCGGAACCGGGCTGTCCGACAGCACTATCCGCGATCCGGTGGCAGACCCTTCCTTTACGACGGATTATACCTTGAAGGTAACCGCACCCGGAGGTTGCACGACAAAAGGCGTTATCACTGTCTATGTTTATACGCCTCTGCGCATACCCAATGCCTTTACCCCGGATGGCGATGGCCGCAACGACCGTCTTTATGTGCTGGGAGGTCCCGAGGGGAGCAGCATCCGTGAGATGGCCGTTTACGACCGCTGGGGCGCCCGGGTCTTTGGCGTAAAGGATGTTATGCCTGGCGACCGGCGGTATGGATGGGATGGCACTATTGGTGGACGGCCGGCGCCAGCAGGCACCTATGTTTACCTTGTGCGGATGCAGTTCCCCGGCGGCAGTCAGCAGGTATACAAAGGAACAGTTATTCTTCTCCGGTAGCGGTAGCTGTCCCGGATGAGATCTGGCCTGTGTATAAAAAATGTGCAAGGTGGAGGGAACTGTAAACCCTGGTTCAGACAAAAAATGGCTTCCCTCATATCGTAAACCTACGATAAAAATCTTCGGAGAATACTCGACCCTAAGGGAAGTCCTTAATGCTGCTTAAATTAACCGATAAAAGCCTCACATTGACGATCCGATCTTTTGGAGTCGGGTCCTTTCCGACGCATCTTTGTTATGTCAATGGCAAATAGACCGTCCAAATCCAACATCCGAAAAGCCCATATCCGATCCCTTTGAAACCAATCCCGTACCTCTGAAAAACGTGAAGGCCCTGGAAAGTGAATGAATTAGCCCGCCGTGTGAACGGCGGGCTTTTCGTAATGGCAGGACATTCGCAAAATGAAGGCACGTTCGAAGGCCGGCCACCCCAATTTTGGCGAGATACCGGACGCATTCGAACAATTCCTCCAGCAGGACGCTTCTACAGGAAAATGGATCACCCGGCGACAGGAAAGGGGTGTATATTCGGTGATGGCGGTCAGCCTTTGCTTTTCCGGGCCCTGTAAGCGGAGGGAGCGACATCGAACTCCTGTTTGAACTGCTGTGCGAAATATTTGGGGTTGTTGAAGCCCACGGTGTAGGCGATCTCGGAGATATTCATCTGGCTTTTCTCCAACAGCTCGGCTCCTCTTTTTAGCCGGAAATAACGAATGAATTCTACGGGTGTCCTTCCTGTGATGAGCAGCAGGCGTTTGTAAAAAGTGCTGCGGCTGGTATTGAGCAGATGGCTCATTTCTTCCACGGAAAGATCGGGGTTGGTTATATTCTTTTCCAGCTCACGCAGTACGGACTGGAGGAATTCATCATCGGCGGACCTGATCTCTATATGAGAGGGGCCCGCATCCACCTGCCGCTGGTAGATGTTCCGGATGGTGTCCTTGTACTCCAGCAAATTACGCACGCGGGATTGCAGCACCTCGAAGTTGAAGGGTTTGGCGATGAAGTCGCTGGCGCCTGTCTCGAGGCTTTTGAGCTGCATGTGCTCTTCGGTGAGGGCTGTCAGCAGGATGACGGGGATCTGTTGTGTGCGGGGGTCTGTCCGGATCTTCTTACACAGTTCGATGCCATTCATCACGGGCATGCTGATATCGCTGACGATGAGGTCGGGGTGCAGGGCGAGCGCTTTTTTCCATCCGTCCCGTCCGTCGGAGGCTTCGTGTATGGTGTAAGTGGCGCGTAGGTTGTCTTTTAAGTAAAAACGGAAGTCCTCATTGTCTTCGACTATGAGGAGAGATTTCTTTTTGCCGGAGGCGGTTCCCGGGGCGGCGGGGGATGGGGTGTCGGCTGGAGGCTTAGGATGGCCGGACGTGGTAGAGAGGGGCGCCACATCTTCCGCGGGGGCGGGCAGGCTTTCTTCCATGAACAGTCGCCGGCAGGGCAGCATGACGGTGAAGCAGCTGCCTTTGTTGAGCTCGCTCTCCACGGTGACGCGGCCGCGATGCATTTTTACGAATTCGAGGGTGATGGCCAGTCCGATGCCGCTGCCCTGGTTGAGGATGGAATCGGGGATCTTTGTCTGAAAGAAGCGGTCGAAGATCCTTTCCTGCTGGTCGGCGGCGATGCCGATGCCTGTATCGCGGATCTTTATATACAGCTCTACGTCCTCATCGTTGACATCGGTGGCGGAGACCTCTACCCATACGCGTCCGTTCACGGGAGTGAATTTGAATGCGTTCGACAGGAGATTGAACAGGATGCGTTCGAGCTTGTCGTGATCGAAGGACGTGTACAAGTGGGATGTAGAGGAGGCTATGTAGTTAAAGGAAATATGTTTTCTATCCGCCAGGTCCACAAAGGACATGGAGACGTCCTTTATAAACTGCAGGATATTGCCGGGGCGGGCGTTCAGCTTCAGCTCGTTGGCTTCCATCTTTCGAAAGTCGAGCAGCTGGTTGACGAGATGCAGGAGGCGTCTGGCATTGCGGCGGATCATCTCATACTGTGGCACGGGCGCCTGTTTGGCGGGCTGTTCGAGCAGCTTCTCCACGGGTGCCAGGATGAGGGAAAGGGGCGTCCGCAGCTCATGGCTCATGTTGGTGAGGAAGCGGATCTTCATCCTGTCTATCTCGTGCATATTGCGGGCGTTCTCGCGTTCCTGTTCGAGGGAGAAGCGCATGCGTGCCCGGCGAAGGACCATTTTCCGTGCGAAGTAAAGGATGACGAGGATGGCTACTATATATAACGCATAGGCCCAATCTGTCTTCCAGAAGGGTGGGAGCACGCGGATCTTCAAAGTGGCTTCGCTGCTATTCCAATCTCCGTCTTCGTCGGCGGCGCGGACCCGGAATGTATATTCACCCGCATCGAGGTTGGTATAGGTGGCCTTGCGTACTTTCCCATCCGTGACGAGCCAGCTTTTATCGAAGCCATCCAGCTTGTATGCATATTTATCCTTTGTGTGCTGGAAGAAGTCCAGCGAGGCAAATTCGAGGGAAAAGACATTGTCATTGTGCCGCAGCGTGATCTCATTGGTGCTGGACAGCGATTTGTCCAGGACGATGTGTCCGTTGACAGGCTCGCCGGGCCGGACGATCTTATTGAAGAGCTGCAGGTCGGTGAGCACGATGGGTGGTATGGTCTTGCGATGAACGATCCGGGAGGGGTCGAAGAGGTTGAGGCCATTGTGTCCGCCCAGGAGCATGTTGCCATCGCTGACAAGCATGCCGGCCTTTTCATTGAATTCCCTGCCTTGTAATCCATCGGACTCATAAAAATTATTAAAGACGGGGTGCAGACTGCCAGGGGGTGCGGACCAGTCCCCAGACAGCCGGCTGACACCATTGAGGGTGCTGACCCAGATGTCGTGCTGTTTGTCCTCTATGATGCATTGGATGGTATTGTCGGGGAGACCATTCTCGGAGGTAAAGGACTGGAACTTATGGCGGGCGGGGTCGAAGATATCGAGCCCTTCGCGGGTAGCTACCCACATATATCCGTGGCTGTCGCAGAGGAGGTGGTTGACATTATCGGAGCTGAGGCCGTTGCTATCGCTGGAATAGTGGATAAAGCGTCCGGAGCCTTTGTCCAGGACATCGATGCCATAGCCTGTACCTATCCATAATTGATGGCGGCTGTCCTCCGTGATACTCGATACGTAGTTATTTCGGATGGAGCCGGGTATACCTATATTATAATGATAAAAGGCGCCCGTCCTTTTGTCCAGTCTGTCCATGCCCTGTGCGAGGGTGCCTATCCAGAGGTCATTCCCGGAATCATCATAGACGCACATGACCCTGTCGTCGGCGAGGCTGGAGGGATTTTTGGGGTCATGTCTGTAGTGGGTGAATTTTTTTCCGTCGAAGCAGTCCAATCCTCCAAAGTAGGTGCCTATCCATAGCTTATCGTTCCTGTCCATCTTCAGGCTGACGATGACATTATTGGACAGGCTGTTGGGCTGTGCGGGGTCGTGCTGGAACTGACGGAATGTACCGGTGGGTCTGTCGAAATAGATCAGGCCTCCGCCATTGGTCCCCACCCAGATATTCCCTTTTTTGTCTTCGGCAAAGCTGCTGACGTCGTCGAAAGGAAGGCTGGAGCTATTGCCGGGCCGGCGTCTGTATTGAGGGAACTGAAATCGTTCCTGGTGATAATAGCTGATGGCGCTCTTGAACGTGCCTATCCAGATGGTGCCCGAGTAGTCCTGGTAGACGGTGCTGATGCTGTTGTCGGGAAGGCTTTTACGATCGTCCTCCACGTGGGTGATGGTTTTTACGGAAAAATCTTTTTTCTGCACGACGTCTACGCCGCCGTGGTCGGTGGCCATCCAGATGTCGCCACGGGCGTCCTGGATAACATTCTGGATCACGTTGCTGCTCAACCGGGAAGGGCCGGCGTCCTGCGTCATGTGCTTCAGCTCCCCTGTGAGGGGGGAATAATAAATGACTCCTTTAAAGACCCCGTTGGAGGACAGCCAGAGATCATTGTCCTTGTCGATGAAGATGTGACAGATGGATATGGGGGGTGTAACTTTTTGCTGTAAAATGGCGGTATTCAATACTACCTTATTCAGGCGGCTGTCTATTTTTTCCATTCTTCCATCTTCGTGCACTACCCAGCAATTGCCGTCGCCATCTACCTGGGCATGACAGATCGGGGCGGGGCTGATGGAATGTATGTCCCCCTCGTTGGGCTGAAAGGGGAAGATCTTACCATCCAGCTGCCGGTGGTAGATGCCTTTGTCTTTGTAAATGAACCAGTAATCGCCTTTCCAGGCAACGATGTTCTGCAGCCAGCTGTCGGGCAGGGAGAGGCTTCTCAGGTAATCCAGATAGTTTCGGCTGAACTTGTCGGTAGTGAGGTCGTACATATTGAACCTGCCGGCGCGGGACTCTATCCAAAGCTTGCCATCGGGCCCCTGGAAGATCTGTTCTATATAATTGTCGGACAGGGTATTGGTGTCGCGAGCGTCGTGTTTAAAGACCTTGAACTGGTAGCCGTCCCAACGATCGAGGCCGGAGGCGGTGCCAAACCACATATAGCCATGGGCGTCCTTATATATACAGGTGATATGATTATTGGAAAGGCCGCCGGCAACGTCGAGATGGGAAAAAGCATAGTCGTTGGATTGACCATATGGCCGGGCAAAAGGCGCCCATAATAATATAAGCAGTAGAATTCGGGACTTCATAATCTATGGCGACCAATCTTATTGACCAAATATAATGGATTTGGGTGTTGGGGGGGATTTTTTAAGCCGCTTTTAAAACATATGACTACCCAGTTTGATCATTTTGTGGTCCGTCATCCTTGCCATTTGCCGCTATTTTTATATAGCCATCACCATTGGATGGCCAAACCAACAATTGATTGCGATATGAAAAAATTACCAGGGGTCCTATCCCCTCCCTGCTACACATTGTTATTCCTCTTCCTTATTCTTTCTCCATTCCTTTCCGCCCAGCCAGGCAAGGCTAACCGGGTGACGGGCAAGGTCATTTCCCAGAGCAATGGGGCTGTCATTCCATCGGCCAACGTCATGGTCAAGGGGACAAAAAACCTGACCAATACCAATGACCAGGGGGAATTTGTCATCATGGCGGCGCAGGGTGAGACGCTGGTGATCTCTTCGGTGGGTTTTGCCCAAAAGGAGGTGAAAGTCGGCGTATCGACGGTGATCACTATCGCCCTTTCGCAGGATTTCAGCCATCTGCAGGATGTGGTGGTGGTGGGATATGGCCGGATGAAAAAGACGGACCTGAGCAGTGCGGTCAATACCATCTCGAGCGCGGACCTGAGCAAGACGGTGAATGTGACGCTGGACGATGCCCTTCGGGGTAAGTCGCCCAACGTATATGTGTCTTCCAGCAGCGGGGCGCCGGGCGCCGGGTCGGCGGTGATCATCCGTGGGATCAGCACGGTGACGGGTAATTATCAGCCCCTGTATGTGGTGGATGGGGTGCAGATACGGCCAAGCATGGGCACGGGCGGAGCGTATAATTCCAACCCGGGGCTGGCCAATGAGATAGCGGGGATCAATACGGATGACATCGAGAGTATCAGCGTGCTGGAGGGGCCTGCGGCCACCTCGATCTATGGAGCGGCCGGCGCCAATGGAGTATTGATGATCACTACCAAACAGGGGAAGTCAGGCGTGACGCGGGTAAATGTCAACGAGGCCCAGACCATCCAGGAGCGGCCAAAGAGTCTGCCAGTCATGAATTTAAAAGAGTATGCGGTCTATATCGGCAAATTGCAGCAGTATGGGTTGGTAGGTGTAGAGCCACCGGAGCTGCAGGACCCTACGATCCTTGGACCCGGCACGGACTGGCAGCATGCCCTGTACCGTCCTACGGTGATGCAAAATCATGCGATGTCGATCAGCGGCGGTACGGAGAGGTCCACCTTCTATTTCTCGGCGGACTATCTTAACCAGAGCGGCGTAGCCATCGGGTCAGGGTTCCAACGGGGTACGGTGCGGATCAACCTGGCGAACCAGGCGACCAAGTGGCTGAAGTTCGGCACGAATCTCAGTCTTTTTGCCACGAAGGAAAAGGCGAATACTTTCCAGAACAATATTATCAACCTGGCGCTGGAGCAGAACCCCACCATACCGGAGAAAAATCCGGATGGCAGCTACGGAGGACCGGCCAACCTGGCACAGGCGCAATACGCTGTTACCAATCCCATTGCGATCGCCAACCTGAACAACAACTATAATACTTCCTTTGGCGCTATCGGAGGGATCACGCTGGACATAACCCCGATCAAAGGGTTGTTATGGCATACGGAGGTGAATGGGAACTATACTTTTACCAATGGCTATCAGTTCAATCCTTTTTATACCCTGGGGGCCTACTATCAAAGCTCGCCTACTTCGGGCAGCCGCAGCTCGGGGAACAATTATTGGGCTTCGCTGAATACGCGGGTGCAATACAATTTCACGGTGGGTCTTCATAATGTGACGGCGATGGTGGGGCATGAAGCCGCTCAGTATGCCTGGCAGTCGTTGAGCGCATCCGGGTTACGATATTCCACGAGCTCCATCCAGGAGCTGAGCGTGGCGGATCCGTTGTCGCCTCCGGGTACGAGCTCAAGGGGGAATGGGGCGAACGAGTCGTATTTTGCCCGGCTGAACTATGTGTTCAACAGCAAGTATATTTTGGAAGGGGTGGTGAGAAGGGACGGAAGTTCTAATTTCGGTCCGTCGAATCGATTTGGCACCTTCCCCGCCGTATCTGCGGCCTGGAAGATCTCGGACGAGCCTTTTATGCGGGGGCTGCCTTTTATCAATGATCTGAAGATCCGCGCGGAATATGGCATTTCGGGGAATGCGGGTTCAGGCGGCGCGGTCTATTCCAATCTTTATTCATCGGCGACGGTGTGGGGCGGTGGTTTCCTTCCTTCCAACTTCCCCAATCCCGATCTCAAATGGGAGCAGGACAAGTCGACTAACCTGGGTATCGACGCGCATCTGTTCGGCGACCGTATAGAGTTCATAGGGGATGTCTATATCAAGAAGATCTCGAACCTGATCCTGGAGGCCAGCGGTCCGATGTACCTGGGCGGGTATTTGAGCGGTGGTTATGGCGGCCAGGTACAATGGCCTGTAGAGAACTATGGAGGTATGGAGAACAGGGGTTTTGGGCTTTCGCTGAATACGGTGAATATTTCCCGTCGTGATTTCCAATGGAGGACGGGTATCAATTTCTCCATGGACAGGAATAAGGTCACCAGGCTGGTATCGAGCATTTATACGCAATATTATTCCCAGATCAACGACAGGCAGGCGGAGTTCGCCACGCAGGTGGGGCAGCCTATCAGCATGATCATGGGTTATGAGGCGGAGGGTCTTTTCCAGAATTATAAACAGCTGGCCACCCATGCGATACAAACGGGTACGAGCGATGCGCAGGACCCCCGTATCATCGACGCGAGCAGGGGTTCCTGGGTAGGGGACGTCATGTACAGGGACGTCAACCGGGACGGCTATGTGGATACGAAGGATATCCTGCCTATCGGGAATCCATGGCCGAAGTTTACGTATGGGTTCACGAGTACGATGTCCTATAAAGGATTCGAGCTGAGTCTTTTCTTTATGGGGGTATATGGCAATCAGCTGCTGAACCTCACGCGTTACCAGAATGAAACGTTGCCGCAGGGCACGGGTCCGTACAACAACCACTTCAAGAACGTCATCAATTTCGCCGTGCCGAGCAGCACCAAGCCGGAGGATGTGCTGATCGCGTATCTGACCAACCCCGGTCACCGGGTGCCGAATGTGT
>DASZXP010000194.1:0-13275 GCA_035545935.1 Puia sp.
CGACTATCTCCGCTATATGTCGAATGGCATACTTCATTTTTTGACGGCTTTCTTTGAGCTGGCATACATCGAATACACTATCGCGGTAGAGATACACACCAGGATCACCAATAAGCTAACGTACACCGGGAGATAAAAGTCTAACCACTCCGCCAGCATTTTTAGCCCGACGAAGATCAGCACCACCGCGATGCCCTGCTGAAGATGGCCAAACCGGTCCACCGCCCCCCTCAAAAGAAAAAAGAGGGAACGAAGCCCCAGCACCGCGAATATATTGGAGGTATAAATGACGATCTTTTCCCGCGTGATCCCAAACACCGCCGGTATCGAATCCACCGCGAACAGGATATCCGTGGTAGCCAGCAGCACCACCACCACAAACAACGTCGTAAAATACTTCTTCCCATCGATCACCATCGTCATCCTGCCCCCGCAATCATCCCCCGTCAGGGGAAGCACCCGCTTCAGCAGCTTATACACCCGGTTGTCCTCCACATGCATCTGGTCGTCGTCCTTGGCGAAGAACATGGTAAAACCCGTATAGATAAGGATGCCCCCAAAAATGTACAACAGCCAGTGCCAGCGCGTCACCGCGGCGATACCCACCGTGATGAAGGCGATGCGAAGCACGATGGCCAGTAATATCCCGATCAGCAGCACCCGGGCATAATAGGCAGGCTTCACCCGAAAAAAAGAAAAGATGAGGATAAAAACAAAAATATTATCTATGCTGAGACTCCACTCCATCAGATAGGCGCTCAGGTACTCCAACGCCACCTTATGCCCGTTCTCGTACCACAGGAATCCAAAGAACGCCATCGCCAGCATTACCCAAAAACCCGTCTGGAAGAGGGCCCTCCGGATCGTCACCGTCGCCCCCTTCTTGCTCAATAGACCCAGATCGAAAATAACAGCCAGTATCAATACAATGCCAAAAGTCAAATACGAGACGTTCGATGAGCTCATACAGTAAAGTTACATTATTAACGAAACAATCAAGGTTCTCTATTACAAGCTATTAGACCTGAAATCTCCTACCCTGCCTCCGCCCCGTCGGAATTACGGTCTGAACTTTGCATATTCACATAAGGGTAAATGTTTTCTATGGCGAGTGCGATCCTGGCGAAATATGATTTTTGCGTGCTGATCACCTGTTTTAACCATGAGCAACGGCTCATAAGATCGCTCCAAAGTATTCATTATGACTCGAAAAGATACTTCGTACTCATCGTAGACGATGGCAGCGCCATCCCCCTCTCCCAAACCCGGCTGATAGAACAGCTCCCTGACCCGCCCGGAATAGTGATACTTCGGCTACCCACAAATGGTGGCATCACCCGGGCCCTTAACGAAGGTTTAACGTATTTGAACACAAACGCTGAGAAAGGATTTGCGTACCTGAATGAACATGCCGCTGTCCGGTATATAGCAAGACTGGATTGCGGCGACCTGTGCACAAATGATAGGTTTAGAAAACAGGTAGAATTCCTGGATAGGCATCCGGACATCGATCTGTTGGGAACCCGTTGCATCTTTAAGGATTTTATATCCGGGGACTCCTATAAGTATTTGGCGCCGCACGATCATGGACGGATCATGCGTCAAATGCATTTTAAGAATGTTTTCATTCACCCTACCGTCATGTGGCGCGCCTCCGTGACCCGGAGATTGCCCGCCTATCCCGACTCGTATCCGCATGCGGAAGACTATGCGTACTTTTTTGAGATCCTGCAGCAGGGCAGGGCCGCCATCCTCCCCGAATACCTGGTGATCAGCGAGATCAACCCCAAAGGACTCTCGCTCACCTTTCGCCGGCAGCAGCTCAAAAGCCGCATCGACGTAGTACGGAAATATGGCCACAACAGGCTATACGGCATCTTGGGTGAGCTCCGGCTGAGACTTTGGATGATGGTTCCCGCCGCATGGGCTTTGAAAATAAAGAAATGGATCTTATTTGTAAAACCTATCCAGCATCCGTCATGAACATTATACACGTTGTCGAACCCTTTGCCTCTGGAATTGCTACCTTTCTTCGCAGCCTGGTGGAAAATCTCCAGGACGACCTCCACATCATCATACATGGGGAAAGGGAAACTGTCATGCGCTCTTCCGAGGTCAAACGCTCCTTTCCCACCGCCAATACATCTTTTATCCGCTGGCCCTCCGCTCAACGAAAGATCAGCTTCTGGAAGGACATCGTCGCTTTCTGGGAACTGTACATTATCCTCCGTCGCCTGAAACAACACTCCCATATAGACGCCGTCCATCTCCATTCCTCCAAGAGCGGCTTCCTGGGAAGGGTCGCCTGCCGTCTCGCCAGGATCAATAAAGTGATCTATACCCCTAATGGAGCCCCCTTTCTTTCCGGCACCAGCCGGTGGAGCAATTATGTATATGGACAGCTGGAAAAACTAGGTTCCTGCTTTGGGGGCAGGACAGTCTGTTGTTCCGCCAGCGAATGGCAGGTATACCAGGACCTCGGTATCGAGGCGGACTGTATACCCAATGGCGTCCGGGTGGAGAATGCCGCCACACAGCCCGCTGCCTCCGCATCCCCGCCCGCCAACAAATTCCGCATCGTCACCACCGGCAGGATCGTCTATCAGAAAGACCCTGCCCTGTTCAATGCCATTGCCGAATGGTTCGAAGAGTTCGACCAGTTCGAATTCGTATGGGTCGGCGATGGAGAAGACAAACACGAACTGACGGCCCGCAATATTGTCGTCACCGGCTGGCTCCCTCCCGAAGAGATCCAGGATTATCTCGTCGGCGCGCATCTCTACCTGTCCACCTCCCACTTCGAAGGACTCCCCTTCTCCGTGCTGGAGGCATTAGCCCTGAAGAAACCCGTGCTGTTGAATGATTGTATAGGCAATAGGGACCTCGTGCACGGCGGCCTCAATGGCGACCTCTTCCAGGATGGAAAAGACGCCGTGCTCAACATCATGCGGTACTACAACAACAAGAATATGCTCGCCGTCATGGGCGAATATTCCCGCCAGATCTGTGTCGAAGAATTCAACGTCGACACTACGTTTAACTCCTATCGCCACCTGTATAAAAATTAAATTTTCAAGCCTATGCTCAATACAGTCAGCGATCAGCAGCAGGACAGGTCCGAATGGCAGACCCTTCAGGGACGTCTGGACGATATCACCAGCCTCCTGGAAAGGGAAATGACCTTCCGGCAAAACATCATCGACAAGCAGGGCGACCAGATCGTCCGGCTTCAAACCCAACTGCACGAATGCCGGCAGGCAGCCGACGGCACCCGTCAGCTCGTCAACAAGCTGCTCAACGACATCGAGAAGTACCGGAAGGATATACAATGGTACAGACGCACGTACGAGACACGCAGCCTCCCCGGCACCATCCTGCAGAAACTCTTCCGCCGGCGACGATCGTGACGTGAACACCTCGTATCAGGATCCTTTCACCATTCCATGTTGTTGCAATGAATAAATACACACTCATTCAAGATATCTATATGCCGCCCGGCCAGACTCCCTTCGCCTATTCCGATGGGCAGGAGACAGAAGACTACCTGCTCGACAGGATCAGCCGCGCGCAAGACCTTTCCGTTGGATCACCAGAGCTCGCTCATGTCATAAGGGACTGGCCTACCCTCTATCACCTCAGCCCCGCCAGGGCCGACCTGCTCAGACCGCTTGCTTCCCTGCTGAAAGGGAAAAAGATCCTTGAGGTCGGCAGCGGATGCGGCGCCATAACCCGCTATCTCGGTGAACTGGGATGCCAGGTCCTCGCCCTCGAAGGCAGCGGGAAAAGAGCCCGCATCACCCGTGCAAGATGCAGGGACCTGTCACAGGTACAGGTGGTGTGTGACAATTGGGACAGCTTTGAATGGGACGGCTCCTTCGACATCATCCTGCTCATAGGCGTGCTGGAATATAGCTCCCTGTTCATAAAGGGCGATAACCCTCCGCTGGAAATGCTCCGCAGATGCAGGACCTTCCTCCATGCCGCCTCCCCTGGCGAAGCCGCCTCCGCCGCCGAAGATCCCGCCGGACACAGCGAAGGCCAGATCGTGCTGGCCATCGAAAATAAATTAGGTCTTAAATACTGGGCAGGCGCCCCCGAAGACCACACAGGCCGGCCTTATGACGGCATCCTCGACCTGTATAACAACGACACGGCCGTCACCTTTGGCAAAGAGGAGCTGGCCCGCCTGCTATCGCTCGCCGGCTTCCCTTTCCGCGACTTCCTGTACCCTTTCCCCGACTATAAACTGCCATCCATTACCCTCACCGACGCCGCCTTCGCGGCGGAAGACCTCGTACTGGCGGACCTCCTGCAGGAAAAGTTCGACTACGACCAGGGCGCCAACCAAACCGCCGACCTCCCCCTGACCCGCATCGCCGCCTCCGTCCTCAGCAACGGACTGATGGCCGATATGGCCAACTCATTCCTCATCGTGGCAGGATTGGCAGGACCCTACCAGGCAGGCGTCCACCAGGGAAGTCCCACCGCAGTCCCCGGCGCTTCTTCTTTTGCCCCCGGCGTCACCAAGCCAGGCGACAACATCCTCGCCTGGAGCTTTAACAGCATGCGCAAGAAATGTTACTGCAAGACCCAGCTCTTCACCCGGACACCCGCCGGCGCCCTACAGGTGCAAAGACAAAGGCTCCACCCCGAAATCCCCTATCCCGATGACGCCCCGCTGCAACAGCACATAATGGATGAAGACTATCTCCGGGGCCGGCTGCTCTCTTCACAAGCCCTGAACATCGTTACCCGTCCCGGATGGAACATGACAGAGCTCATCGCATGGGCCGGCTGCTACTACCACATACTACAAACATACAGCTCCCGGGACACCATCCCCGGCCAGTACCTCGATCTTACTCCCTACAATATCCTCACCCGTCCGGAGACGACACCCGTCATCTTCGACCAGGAATGGACCTGCGATGAACCGCTGCCTTTCTATTTTATTTTCTTCCGGGGCATCGTCTATAGTCTCGCCGGTATATGTCACTACGCCTCTCCAGCCCCCGACGTCCCCACAGGGATCATACCCCTGGCCACCCAGCTCGTAAATAATTTTATACCCTTCGATGCCACCCATCTGGAAGAATGCGTCCGGCTGGAAGGAGCTTATTTCGGTGACATACCGCTGAGACCCGGTCGCCCATTTGGTCATGGAGACATCCCATTCAAAAAGAATTGGAGGGCACAGTACGACACGATCTTCCGACAATGGCAGGAGGCCCGGGCAGCCCTCGACCAGGCCGCACAGGAAA
Organism: Puia sp.; assembly: GCA_035545935.1. Taxonomy (GTDB): domain Bacteria; phylum Bacteroidota; class Bacteroidia; order Chitinophagales; family Chitinophagaceae; genus Puia. The sequence goes on from DASZXP010000194.1 coordinate 5,262, forward strand.
AAACGCTCTTCCGCATGCGCCTCGAACAGCAGGTATCCCAGGTCCGGCAGGAATATCAAACCCAGCTGACCCTTCTTCGGCAACATGTCGACTGGTACCAGCGCACGTACGAACAACGCAGCCTCCCGGGTGTCCTCCTTCAGCGCAGGCTCGCGCGGGCACAGACAAGCGGAAAATACCTTACCGCCAGCCTGCTGTCATCCATACAGGAAAAAGGATTCCGAAAAACCCTGTCCGGCATCCTGCACGCCGTCTCATCAAAAGGCCTCTCCGGATGGCTGCACCCCAGAAAAGCGCTCCTCCCCTTGATGCGCCCCGCTCCGATCCCCTTTACCTCCGCCGGCTTGCCGCCGGCCCGGGAGGAAGACCCCGAAATGGTCGCCGCCGCCATCCGCGCCTTTACCTGGACACCCAAAATATCCTTCATCATGCCCGTGTACAACACACCTCCCCGCTGGCTGGAAAAGGCCGTCGACAGCATCCGGAACCAGTGGTACACGAACTGGGAACTTTGTATCGCCGACGACGGGTCTACCCACAGTGGCACCCGGCAGCTGCTCCAACGGCTGGAAGAAGATGGAAGGATCAGGGTCGTCTACCTGAAAGAAAATAAAGGCATCTCGGAAGCATCCAACGCCGCCATTGCCATCGCCGACGGCGAATTCATCGCCCTCATGGACCACGACGATGAGGTCACACCCGATGCCCTTTTCGAGATCATACGCGACCTTGATCAGCAGGGAGACGCCGATATCATTTACACCGATGAATGCAAGGTCGACGAAGAAGGCCATCTCAGCGACCCTTTCTTCAAGCCCGGGTACAGCCCCGAACTATTGTTGAACATGATGTACTCCGGCCACCTCACCCTCTATAAAAAAAGCTTTCTGCTGAATAAGGTCGGACTTTTTCGCCCGGCATACGATCTTTCCCAGGACTATGACCTGATGCTCCGGGCCGAAGAAAAGACTACCCGCATCCGGCACGTGGAAAAGATCCTGTATCACTGGCGCATGACAGCCGGGTCGTCTTCCCAGGGAGAAAAACCACACGCCCGCATCACCAACCTCGCGGCGCTCGACGACGCCATGAAAAGAAGAGGCATCCCCGCCGAGACCATCGCCCTGCCCACCGCCAATAGGGTAAAGATCCGGCTCGATCATCAGCCCCTCGTATCCATCATCATCCCCACCGACGCATGGGACCACCTGCGGGACACGCTGCAAGCCATATACGCCCGCACCGCCTATCCGCATATCGAAGTAGTGGTGGTGACAAACTCGCGTATCATTGCCGCTCCACCGCCCCTGCCGCTCCCCGCACCCGGACGACTGGCACATGCTTCGCCCGTTTACGTAGCCTACGACAAACCCTATAATTTCTCCGACAAATGCAATGTCGGCGCTATCGCCGCCAGCGGTGAGCTGCTCGTCTTCTACAATGACGACGTCAGGCCATTGGAGGACCATTGGCTCGACAATACCATCGAATACCTTTTCATCCCCGGAGTAGGAGGCGTATCGCCCAGACTCGTATATGAAGACGACAGCATCCAGTATGCGGGAATGGCCACCGGCGTCAGGGGCCTCACAGGGACTACCTTTCATGGCTACCCGAAAGACTCCACCGCCTATATCAACTTCCCCCAGTCCGTACGGGATGTCTCCATCTTGTCCGGCGCCTGCCTGGCGATAAGAAAAGAGGTCTTCGAAGAAATAGGCGGCTTCGACGCTGTCAACACCCCCAGCTCTCATTCCGACGTAGACCTTTCCTTCCGATTGCTGGAAGCAGGCCTCCGTTGCGTCTATACGCCCTATGCCACCCTTCGTCACATCGGTCACCTCTCCCTTCGCGAACACGAACATACGCACCGCGCCAAGGACAAGGCCGATATCTACCTGTTACGCCGCTGGCTTCATCGGCTCACCGGGGACCCATATTTCACCACCTCCATGCGGGACCATCTCTACCACGACTCGCCCGAACCCTGGCGCCTGTACGCACCTCCCGCCCCCGCGGACGATCATGGCGCTACCAGCAGCCGTATCACCTCCCGTGAAAGTCTTGTCCCCGCCAACAGTCGTATCACCCCCAACGGCCGGCCCATTCCCCTGGAGCCCGCCCCCGAAGCCCCCGATATCCTCCTCGTCAGCCACGACCTTTCCCTCAGCGGCGCCCCCATCATGCTGCTCCAGTTATGCCGGCAGCTCCTCCAGCAAGGCTCCTTCGTCACCGTCGTCTGTGAACAGGATGGCCCCGCCAGGGACATGTTCCTCTCGGAAGGCGTCCCCGTCATCATCGATACCCTGCTGCTTCGTCAGCATGAAAGCTTCACCCGGTTTGCCCGGAACTTCGACCACATCGTCTGCAACACCATCATCACCTGGCCCGTGGCCCGGCAGATCAGCCAGCTCGCCGACACCCTTTGGTGGATCCATGAAGCGGCGCTCATAACATCCATGCAGCATATCCCCGAATTCCTCGATACCTTCTCGCTCGTCGAAAAGGTCATCGTTCCCAGCGAATACGCGCTGCAGTTCGTCCGCACCCATCACCCCCAGGCAAAAAAGATCTATTACGGATACCCCGACATCCGCCACCCCTTCTCGCGTAGCGAGGAGGGTGAGAAGATCACCTTCAGCGTCATCGGCTCCATCGAACCCCGAAAAGGACAGGACATACTGATAGCCGCCCTGCAACGCCTCTCTCCCGACACCTTACGCAAAATAGAGATCTGCCTCGCCGGCAGACCACATGACGCCGCCTTCACCCGGCAGCTGCAGGCCAATATCCGTGTCCTCGATCACGTCTGCGACATCCGGTTCATGGGAGAGACCTCGCACCCGCAATGCCTCGACCTCATCCGCCGCAGCGACGTCATCATCTGCCCCTCCCGTGACGACCCCTTTCCCGTCGTCATCGTGGAAGCCCTCTGCCTCGGCAAACCCTGCATCGTCTCTACACACACAGGATTCGCGGAGCTCATCACTCCCGGCGAAGATGGATTTGTTTTCTCCAACGGCGACAGCCGTGGCCTGGCAGGCATCATCGGCAATATCGCGGAAGCCCCCGGCTTCCTCCCATTGATGGAACAAGGAGCGCGCCGCCTGTATGAAGAATATATGACGCTGGAGAAGTTCGAGCGCAGATGGATGTCCGTGATGACGCCCGATCCTTCACCCAAAAAACACCTTATTGTAAAAATGTATTGACATGACAGGGCTCACACTATTCATCCATCTATATTATCCCGGCTCCTGGAAGATGCTGGAGAAAAAGTGCGGCGGCGCCTTCCGTGAAGCCCGTCAGATCATCCTCACCGCCTGTCATGACGATGTCCTGGATGAGACCATGTCCCTCTCCCATGGCGCTACGTCTTCCATGGCCGGCGCCCTGTCCGCCAACGGTGCCCCCCCAGATATCATACGACTAAAGGTCCCCAACAAAGGCAAGGACATAGGTGGCAAACTTTTTGCCCTCTCCTATTACCTTCGATGCTGCCGCAAGACAAAATACATCGGGTTCCTGCACGACAAGATCAGCCCCCAGACCATCAACGCACCCTACTGGTCCGAGACGTTATATAACCCATTCAGCGAACAGGGCATCCGGCAGGTGCTGCGCCGCCTTGACAACGACCAGGACATAGGCCTGATAGGCGCCAAACGGTTTTTAAAGAACGAGTTCAACCCCGAAAAAAACAATTTCGCCAGCACCAACGACGAACTGCTGCGGGAGCTCATTCTGGAATACGATTTGCACTGTAGAAGATATGACTTTATCGCAGGCACCATCTTTGTCTGTCGCAGCGGCATCATGGAGGATTTCTTTTCCGGACATCCTGCCATCGAAGCCAGGGCCGCGCTGGAAGAAGGCAATGTAATGGACCTGGAGCATGGCACTTATACACACACCTGGGAAAGGCTCTTCTGCTTCATCGCGGAACACCAGGGCTATACCATTGAAGGAATATGAAAGGCATTGAACGACATATCCGTTTTACACGCAAAGGCCTGACGCATCCAAGGCTTTACTCCTGTCTGTTGATGGTAGGGACGGAAGACCTGGACCTTGCCCTGCTGCCCGAGGATAAGAATATTGGCCTGGCCCTGCAGCTCGACCCCCGGCGCCTTCCCAACCCCGGCCTGATCCATCGTCTCGTGACGGGCGACAGACCCTTCACCCTTGTGTTGCCCCCAACCCCTCATCCATCTCTTTTCGAATACATCGCTCTTTTGCTGTGCAGCAGGAATTATATATACTCGGACGGCTCGCCCCTTTTTATCTTTGACAGCCCGCCCTCCACCGCGTTCAGACTAAGCCTCGAACAACAGGGCTGGCATGCCATCACCTGCCAGGTTCCCGACCCCGGACGTATCTTGACCAGCCAGGACCAGATCCCCGTTAGGGCCGAAGGCCTCATCTTACAGGCCTATACGATGAAAGAAGAATTCCTCTTCATCGATGGCAGGGACTTCCTGGACACCCTTTCGCTCGAACAATTGCTCGACCAATACTGTCAGGACCTCCTGCTCGACCATCCCCTGCTGGAAACATGGGTCCTGCAGCGGCGGGAGCTGCAAAACAGACTGGACAAGCTCACCAACAAGAACAAGATCACGGAGGAACGATTGCACAACGCCGAGACCACCATCGGCATCATACGAAGCAAATACAAGGACGACTATGACATACTGTTCAACTGGTATCAGCAGGAATACGAAGCCCTGCCACGCTGGTACAAACGATTCGGCCAGCTCCTCAAAGTATTGACGGGCCGTAGGACCTTAAAAAGCCTGCTTCAAACCATACGCCGCCGCATCCATCGCCTGTATGGCCATCTATCCCCCACCAAAAAGCATGCTTCATGAAGTACTGGCTGCTCACGACGGAATACCCGCCCTTTTATGGAGGAGGCATCGGCACCTACTGCTATCACACCGCCGCTATGATGCAAGCGCTGGGCTGTGAGGTCACCGTCATTATTTCAGATGACACGGTGAAAGGAGATAGAAAGGAACAATTCAGCGACGGTATAAGGATCGTCCGGTTTCATACGGACAGAAATGATCTGTCCGATGTCCTTGGACACACCGCCCGTCTGAGCTATGCCTTTGCCGGCATCGTAAAGACCCTCATTCTCGAGGATGGCAGCCCCGACGTCATCGAGTCACAGGACTACCTTGGCATCGCCTATTATCTCACCCAGTACAAACACCTCGGCTACTCCTTCGTAAAAGACGTGCCCATACTGATCACGCTTCATTCCCCCGCCTTTATCTACCTCGATTACAACCGGGTACCTGTCTATCGGTTCCCCGACTTCTGGACATGCGAAATGGAGAAACAGGCCATCCGGGCCGCCGACCTCCTGATCTCGCCCTCGTTATTCCTCGTCCGGGAGATCCAACAATACATGGACATCTCGAATGTCCCCGTGGAGGTGTTGCCCAACCCATATGCCACCGGCCTGCCCGTAATCCAAAAGCCCTCCTATATACCCGGAAAAATAATTTACTATGGTAAGCTCTCCCCGCAGAAAGGCAGCTTCCAGCTATTGGAATACTTCGCCGCCTTGTGGGACGAAGGCTTCCCCCATACCCTGCAGATAGTAGGAGGCACCGACATCGTGTTCCATCCCGAACAACGCACCATGGGACAGCTGCTGCAGACGAAATACAAGGACTATGAGACAAGGGGGTTGCTGCAGTTCGCGGGCAGCATCAGCCCCGACTGGATAAAGGACACCCTGCAATACGCGCACCTCGTCATCGTACCCAGCATCGTCGACAATATGCCGTATGTGGTGCTGGAAGCCATGAGCCTTGGCAAGGTCGTCCTCGCCTCCATCCAGGGCGGACAATCCGAGATCATCGAAGAAGGCCGGACGGGATTCCTGTTCGACCACAATGATCCCCCCTCCTTCGCCAGGCAATTGACCAGGATACTATCCCTGCCTCCCGAAGAGATCCAGCAGATAGGCGCCAATGCCAGCAAACAGATCCACACCGCCTACAGCTACCCTGCCATCGGTCCGCAAAAGCTGCGGCTGCTGCAGGAGATGATCAAAAACCCGGCCCCCGCCAGACAGTTCCCCTTCCTGCACCAGGAGCCTCACCCGCCCCAACCCGCGTTCACCGGGCAGTCCCCCCTGCTCTCCATCGTTATCCCCTACCACAACATGGGAGCTTATATAAAAGAATGTCTTGCCTCCCTCTTCAACACCACCTACCCCCACAAGGAGATCATCATCATCGATGACGGCAGCACCGACAGCCACAGCATCCGGGTACTGGAAGAGCTGGCGCACGACAGGAGACTGACCATCATCAAACAAAAGAACCAGGGCCTCGCCTCCACCCGCAACTACGGAGCGCAGCTGGCCAAAGGCGCCTATCTCGCCTTCCTCGATGCCGACGATAAGGTGGCTACCACTTATTATGAAAAAGCCATCCACATCCTGGAACAAAAAGACAATATATTCTTCGTTGGTGCGTGGACGCAATACTTCGGCGACAGCCGTCAGCTCTGGCCCACGTTCACGCCGCAACCGCCTTACGCCCTCGTACACAACCCTCTCAACAGCAGCAGCCTCGTATACAAACGCGCCGCTTTTCTGACAGGAGGGCTCAACGATAAAAGAGTAGACTATGGCCTCGAGGACTATGACAGCGTCATCAGCATGATGCGGCATGGATTCAATGGCGTCACCATACCCGAACCCCTCTTCTTCTATCGCGTACGAAAAGACTCCATGTTCCGCAAAGCCACCCGGGAAAAGCTACTCTATTCCAATCGATACATAGCCGACAAACATCGGGAATACTTCACCCGCTTCGCCACCCAGGTCATCCACCTCCTGAATGCCAACGGCCCCGGGTATCAGTTCGACAACCCTACTTTTGGCGTTCACTCCACCACCGTAACGGAGAAGGATGCAAAACTCACCCGCCATTTGAAGACGGTAGTAAAAAAGAGCCCCCGCTTGAAAAAGCTAGCCCTATCTATAAAACATAAATTGCATCTCTGACATGATCATCAGTATAGTCAAGGATTGGATACAACGGACCAACAAATTGGAAAGGCTTTGGTTGCTGGCTAAGATAGAATTCAAGCTCCGGTATTACGAGAACAAGCTCGGCCTCCTCTGGGCGCTTATCAAGCCGCTGATGGACATTGCCATTTACTACACCGTCTTCCAGATCATACTCAAGCAGGGCATCCCCGCCTTTGCCTCCTATCTGTTCATCGGCCTGATACTATGGAACTTCTTCGTGGAATCCACCACCGGCACGGTACAGATCCTGCACGTAAAAAAATACCTGTATGAATACAGCAACATGAACAAGCTCGAGATCTACCTCTCCACCATCATCAGCAACTCCATCGGATTTTTCTTCAACTTCTTTATGTTCCTGATCTTTTATTGCCTTATAGAAAAGGACTCTCACGGACTGTCCTGGCAGAATTTCTGGATCATTCCCCTTTTTATCAACCTTTTTATCCTGGCCATCGGCGTATCCCTTATACTGTCCAATATCTACGTCGTAGCCAAGGACATCCACCAGATCTGGACCGTATTCGTATCCCTGCTGCTTTTCCTGTCCCCCGTCTTTTATAAGCTGGACACATTCAAACACGCCCTGCCCGCATTCGATTACGCCAACCCCATCGCCGGCATCATCATCAACGCCCGAAGAGTAATGATGGAACACCAACCGCCGTCCTTCTCGCTCCTGCTGTTCGACTATATATACGCCATTATTTTATTGCTCATAGGCCTGACCCTGCTAAACCAGCTGGGCTCCAGGGCTGCTGAAAAACTTTGAACCATGACAGACATCGCCATCAGCGCCAGACAGATCAGCAAGACATTTCATATATCGGAGGACAGCCACAACACCGTAAAACATCGTCTCTTCAATCTCTTCAATCCACCCCGCAGCAAAAAAGTACATGCCGTCAGCACCCTCGACCTGGAAGTATACAAAGGCGAGTGCGTCGGTCTGCTGGG
>DASZXP010000195.1:0-31715 GCA_035545935.1 Puia sp.
GTGGCCGACCGCTGGCTGGGCGAGCTGGGATATCCCAAGCTGTTCAACACGACCAACCCCTTCGACTTCATGGAAATGATCTCCTTACAGGGGAAGACCAACTTCTTCGAAAAAAGAGTGGGAGATTATCAAAAGGCCGGCGTCATGTCCGGCAAGGAATCGCAGACCTTCAGCCTGGAAGAGGACTTTTAACCCCTTTTCACAAAGCCTGTCATACGTTAGCAACTACAAACCCATTGAATATATGTTCGTCATTAAAAGAAACGGTAAGAAGGAATCCGTGAAATTCGACAAGATCACGGCCCGCATAGAAAAACTCTGCTACGGCCTCGACAGGAGGTTCGTCAACTCCATCGATGTAGCCAAGAAAGTGATCGAAGGCCTTTACGACGGGGTTACCACCACCGAGCTGGATAACCTGGCAGCCGAAACAGCCGCCTCCCTCACCGTAAAGCACCCGGATTACGCGCTTCTGGCCAGCCGCATAGCCGTTAGCAACCTGCACAAAAACACCATCAAGAGCTTTTCCGCTACCATGGAGCTCCTGTATGAATGCAAAGACAGCAAGACGGGCAAACATGTTCCCCTGCTGGCCGATGACATATGGGAGATCATTCAGCAAAACGCCGAGCTGCTGGACTCCACCATCATCTACGACCGTGACTACGGCTTCGACTATTTTGGGTTCAAGACCCTGGAGAAGTCCTATCTGCTGAAAGTAGACGGCAAGGTGGTTGAGCGCCCCCAGCACATGTACATGCGCGTGGCCATCGGTATCCACCAGAACGATATCGACAGCGCCATCAAGACCTATCATCTGATGAGCGAGCGGTGGTTCACGCACGCCACGCCTACCCTCTTCAACGCGGGTACGCCCAAACCCCAGATGAGCAGCTGCTTCCTTCTCACGATGAAGGACGATAGCATCGACGGCATCTACGACACGCTCAAACAAACGGCCAAGATCTCCCAGAGCGCCGGAGGCATCGGTCTTTCCATCCATAATATCCGCGCCACTGGCTCCTACATCGGGGGCACCAATGGCACCAGCAACGGGATCATTCCCATGCTCCGCGTGTTCAATGATACCGCACGATATGTGGATCAGGGCGGCGGCAAACGCAAAGGCGCCTTTGCCATCTACCTGGAACCCTGGCATGCGGATGTCTTTGAATTCCTCGATCTGCGCAAGAACCACGGCAAGGACGAGATGCGTGCAAGGGATCTTTTCTATGCCATGTGGATCCCCGACCTGTTCATGCAGCGTGTCGAAGCCGGCGGCGACTGGAGTCTTTTCTGTCCCCACGAAGCTCCGGGTCTGCCCGAATGCTGGGGAGAGGAGTTCGAAAAGCTCTATACACAGTACGAAAAGGAAGGTCGCGCCCGCAAGACGATCAAAGCCCAGGACCTCTGGTTCGCCATCCTGGACGCACAGATCGAGACCGGCACTCCCTACCTGCTGTATAAGGACTCCGCCAACCGCAAGAGCAATCAACAGAACCTGGGCACCATCAAGAGCTCCAATCTCTGTACGGAGATCATCGAGTATACTTCTCCGGACGAAGTGGCGGTCTGCAACCTCGCGTCGCTGGCATTGCCCCGCTTCGTATCCAACGGCGCTTTCGACCACCAGAAATTATACGATGTCACCTATGAAGTGACGAAGAACCTGAATAAGATCATCGACGGCAACTACTATCCCGTGGAAGAAGCCCGCAATTCCAACCTGCGCCACCGGCCCATCGGCCTCGGCGTACAAGGTCTGGCGGACGTCTTTATCCTGCTGCGTCTGCCCTTCGAGAGCGATAAGGCCAAACAGCTCAATAAAGAAATATTCGAGACCATTTACTTCGCAGCCATGACGGCCTCTAAAGACCTCGCCAAGCTGCAGGGCCCTTACGAAACCTTCGCCGGCTCGCCCGCCAGCAAAGGCATCTTCCAGTTTGACATGTGGAATGTAGAGCCTACCCTTCGCTGGGATTGGTACCGCCTGAAGGATGAAGTGATAAAGTTCGGCGTGCGCAACTCCCTGCTGGTAGCGCCCATGCCCACGGCCAGCACTTCGCAGATCCTGGGCAACAACGAGTGTTTCGAGCCCTATACCTCCAACATCTATGTGAGAAGAGTGCTCAGCGGCGAGTTCGTCGTCGTCAACAAGCACCTCCTGAAGGACCTCGTCGACCTCAACCTGTGGAATGACGATATGAAGAATAAGATCATCCTCCACAACGGCTCCATCCAGCAGATAGAAGAGATACCCGCGGATATCAAGGAGATCTATAAGACAGTTTGGGAGATCCGCCAGCGTAATATTATCGACATGGCGGCCGACAGAGGCGCTTATATCTGTCAGTCGCAATCCCTCAATCTCTTTGTAGAGACCCCCTCCGCCAGCAAGCTCACTTCCATGCACTTCTATGCCTGGAAGAGCGGTCTGAAGACGGGCATGTACTATCTCCGTACCCAGGCAGCTTCCCAGGCCGTGCAGTTCACGGTGGAGAAGCAGGGCGGCAAGATGGTGGAGCCGCTGGTCAGCCAGCACAGCCTGAAAGTGGTGGAAGGCAACAGCAACGTCGAAGATATAGCAGGACCCACCTGCAGTATGCAGGATGGATGCGTCACCTGCAGCGCATAGCTACTAAAAAATCCCGATCGAATGATCGGGATTTTTTTTATTTGCCTACGGCATATTTTACTTCTTCTGTAATTCCCTTCCACTGATCCGTCCGGAAAGGCGGCGCCGGCAGGCCATCCTTGTTAAAGAGATTCGCCTCCAGGGCGTCATCCATCCATCCATAACGCACCGCTACAGGGCTGGCGACCTCATCCTGCCAAACCACCACCGTATTGCCCTGGATGACGGCTTTGGCATAATGCCAGACATGATCGGCGCCCGCGATCTCGAATCCCCGCAGGTATCCATATTTGTCCGGGGTGCTTAACCCGCTGCCTGTATGCGAAAAATGAAGTGTCGCCTTGTGCCCGTCCGTCTCCAAGGACTGATAAACAGGACCGCTGTATTCCATCGCCTGACCATAGAGGTTATTCAATGCGATAAAGGCCAGGCGCTTGCCTACGTCCTGCTTGTCCTTCGGATGTATATTGATGCTATTGCCTATATCCGTCGTCACCGCCATCCCCGTATTCGGCAGCGATAAGGTCATGACCTGCGCCTCTCTCAGCTCCGCCCAGCTGCTGCCACGCTGACTATTGCCGTTATTGGCGCCCCAGCTGGCCAGCTGTACGAAATAGAAAGGGAAATCCCCTTCTTTCCAATGCTGGCGCCAGTCGCTGATCATCAAAGGGAAAGCCTTGCGATATTGATACGCCCTGCCCGCATTGGTCTCTCCCTGGTACCAGATAGCGCCCCGGATCGTGTACGGTATCAATGGATTGATCATGGCGTTGAACAGCAAAGTAGGTGCGCTGTTAGGGCCCGTAGCCGTGTTGATAAGGATGCTGGCTACCCTGAACGACCAGTCTCCCGCCAAAGAAATTTCATGGACCCCTACGGTGCATTTCAATTCTCCGGGCTCCCCATAAATACCGCCATTGCCACCGGTGTCCTGTACCCGGATGGCAATTACATTCTTACCAGCTTTCAGCACACCGGCCGGTATCTTATACTGGCGATGCGTGGTATAGTCGGAAGTAGCGCCCACTCTTACCCCATTGACATAGGTTTCATCCGCATCGTCTATCTTTCCGGCATCCAGGACAGCCGGCTGGCCGGCTTCAGCGGCGGATATATCGATGATCTTTCTGAACCAGACCACCCCATCCAGGTCTTCCAGTCCCATACCCGCCTGCTCCCATTGCCCCGGCAGCTTCATATGCGGCCAGCGTGTATCATCCAGGTCGGCGGCAGCATATTGCGCCTCATCTCCCGCCATCGATCCTTGTATCGCCACGATCTTTTTGCTGAGGTCTGCCTTTTTTTCTTCCGCCAATTGTTTGATATCGGTGGTTGTCGTCATATTCCTGATCATTTCCCTGAACTCGTCGCTTTGCTCGAATGCTCCTCGGCTGGTCCAGGTCTCCACCATCGTACCGCCCCATGAGGTATTGATAAGGCCGATGGGGATATGCAGCTTTTGATAAAGCTCGCGCGCGAAGAAATAAGCGGTGGCGCTAAAGTCACCGGCCGTCTGCGGACTACAGACCTTCCATTCTCCGCTGGGAATATCTGTTTGGGGGACGAACGCTACCGTATTCGGCACCTTGATCTGACGGATGGCGTCGTAATTCGCGGCGGCTATCTCTTGCTGATAGTTATTGATCTTGCCCCATCCGGCGATGGGCATTTCCATATTCGACTGACCGCTGCAGATCCACACCTCTCCTATCATCACATTGTTGAAGGTCTTACCCCCCACTGTCATTTGATAAGGCCCGCCCGCGGCCATCGGGTCCAGCTGCAGGCTCCAACGGCCTTGCTTATCCGCCTTCATCGTCCTGGCCTGCCCATTGAATTGAACGGCAATTTTTTCTCCCGGGGATGCCCAGCCCCACACGGCAATAGGCTTGTCACGCTGTAACACCATGTTATCCCCGAACAGACGGGGCAAACGGACCTCTGCAAAAAGGGAAATAGTCGTCAGCAAGGCTGTAATGAACAGACAGGTTTTCTTTATCATATGGAAGATGTGGGTTATTTCAATTTCATATCCCTGATGATCCCTTCGATGCGGCCATTCAGTTCCGCATGCACCCGGTCGAAATCGGCGGCGCCCGGCAGCTTGGTATGTACGCTGAAATAGAATTTGATCTTGGGCTCCGTACCGGAAGGACGGGCGGATATCTTCGACCCATCCGCAAGGATGAATTGCAGTACATTGGACTGGGGCAGCGCGATCTTCCAGCTCTCACCCGTTTGAAGGTTCTTGCCGCTACGCAGCTCGTAATCCAGCAATTCCACGACAGGCGAACCATTGATCGTAGCGGGAGGATTGCTTCTGTAGGCGCTCATCATGTCGGCTATCTCCTTTTGTCCGTTCATGCCCTTTTTGGTGATGGAGATAAGCGATTCTTTATAAAAACCATATTGGACATATAGTTCGATCAATTTGTCATAAAGGCTGCGTCCTTTATCCTTTTCGTAAGCAGCCATCTCACACAGCAGCGCGACGGCGCTGACCGCATCCTTATCTCTCAGCCTGTCGCCGATCATCAATCCATAGCTTTCTTCACCACCGATGACATAATGCTCGCTGCCTTCTTTTTCTTTGATCAGCTCGGCGATATATTTAAATCCGGTGAGTACATTATAGCATTTCACCTCATTGCGCCTGGCTATTTCATCGATGAGGTCCGTGGTTACTATGGTCTTGACAACCATATCATTGGATTGAGCGAGTCCCTTTACCTTACGGGCTTCTATCATATAATTGAACGCCAGCACAGCCGTCTGGTTGCCATTCATCAGTATCCACTCGCCCCGTTTGTCTTTGATCCCTATGCCAACCCTATCGGCATCCGGGTCCGTACCTAAGAGAATATCCGCATCTATCTGTTTGGCTTTCTTTAATCCGATGCTCATGGCCTCGCTCTCTTCAGGATTGGGATAGATCACGGTGGGGAAGTTCCCGTCGGGGGTCGCCTGCTCATCCACTACATGGACATTGCTGAACCCAAACCGCTGCAGCACCTCCGGCACCAGCTTGATGCCCGTCCCATGGATAGGAGTATAAACGATCCGCAGATTATGCTGTTTTTCAATAATTTCAGGATATACGGACAGGTCTTTCACCATCGCGATATATGCTTCATCGATGTCTTTTCCGATCATGGTGATATTGGCTTCCCCTCCACCCCATTTTACCTCATCCACCGAAGCTATCTTTTCCACTTCCTTTATGACATTCTTATCATGCGGGGGCACCAGCTGACCGCCGTCATCCCAATACGCCTTATAGCCATTGTATTCCTTCGGATTGTGACTAGCCGTACAAACGACCCCGCCCTGGCAATGAAGCTGCCGGATGGTAAAGCTCAATTCAGGTGTCGGCCGGAGAGATTGAAAAAGAAATACTTTTATCCCGTTGGCTGCGAATACATTAGCGGTAGTTTCGGCAAAAAACCGGCTATTGTTGCGGCTGTCGTGCGCAATGGCGACACGGATCTCTTTGCCCGGAAATGATTTTTTTAAATAATTAGCATAACCCTGCGTGGCCATTCCGACAGTGTACTTATTCATGCGGTTAGTACCCACTCCCATGATCCCACGCAAACCTCCGGTGCCAAATTCCAGGCTCCGGTAAAAACTCTCTGTCAGCTCAGTAGGATTTTCCTCCTTTAATCTGTTGATCTCGTCCTTGGTAGCCTGATCATAATTGCCTTTAAGCCATAGGTCCACCTTGCTCTGTATAGCAGCATCCATATCCTTGTTTTTTCGGCTAAAACTACGTTATTATTGATATAAATAGTAAATTTGTTAGGTCAATCCCCTGAAATACCTGCGCTGAAGTATAACTTCCCATTCACAATATCCGGTGAGAAAATTGTAGCATCTCTCTGTACCGTTTGATGATGATTTAATTTGTATACCTCTTAACCGGAATGCTGGATGACCAATTATTTGTTACTTAGGGACAACAAGCAAAGCGGACCTTACACCTTCGACGAGCTGAAGGAAAAAGGGTTGAAAGCCTATGACCTCGTATGGATAGAGGGCAAAAGCGCTGCCTGGCGTTACCCTTGCGAGATCCAGGAACTGAGCCCCTTCGCTCCCCAAGTGGAAGAGCAGCCATTCGACCGTTTCTACAAAAAGCCTGCCCAAACATCTAATGATCGTCCTTCGGACAACGAACCATCGGTCCGTTCGTCTAATGATAATAATAACGCATCGGTTACTCCCGCCCCCGTACGTACCGCTCCTAACGGCGCCGTTGCAGCCACTATCCTTACAGGAGATGCCTCTTCTTCCACCATACCAGGTCGCCGGATCATTTACGTAACCCTGCCTGCGGGAAGAACAGCCCCTATGTCGACTCCTCCCGCACGGGAGATCAAAGACCCTCAACCCCGGGAGCCCCGGGAACCTCAAAGAGAGCTCCCCATAAAAGAGCCTGCTCCTACCCCCGTGCCTGTGGGAACGTTTGAGGATAATCCTTCTCAGTATAACGAAGCCTGGAAAACAAGTGTAGAAATAACACCCCGTCCGGACAGAAGATCCTCTTTCCGTCTGGGCCAGACCCTGATGGTAGGTCTCACCGTATTGGCGCTGCTGGTAGCAGGGATCTTTATCGGCTTGTCCCTGAACAGGGACTCACTGGGCATTTTTAAACATCTTTCCATCGACAACGGTAAAGACAAGCCCGCAACGACGACGAATCATCCATCCCAGCCTCTTGCGGTCAACACGCTTCCTGTCATGCCGGCTTCCGCAAAAGAGGGCACGCCCGATAAGGACAGCCTCGGCTCTTCCCTGGAGAAAGCACAGCCCACGGCCACCTCCATGTCTTCCGTGACGCCCTCCAGGACCAGCAAAGAGAGGTCTGCATCCACGACCCAAAAAACACCGACAGTCGCCCCCGCACCCAGGGACTCTTCGCTGCAAGCTTTGCCTGCCGTGCACCGGGAATCCTCTCACCGCGCAGATCTCACGACGGACAAGGTCGATAAGGACGCTGTACGCAACAATCTGTCCAATCTCGTATCGATTGGCTCCAGCGGCTATTCCGTAGGCACATTCGGAGGCATATCCGGCCTACAGCTCACTGTAAGCAACCGTTCCATCTATCCCCTGGATCTCGTCGTAGTGGAAGTACAATATATCCAGGCGAATAAAAAAGTATTTAAGACGGAAAACCTGTACTTTCGCGATATAGCACCCGGCTCCGCTCTGATGCAAGAAGCCCCTAAAAGCTCCCGTGGCATAAAAGTTCAATACAAGATCACGCTCGTTAATTCAAAAGAACTGGGGTTGTCGTACTCCGCGTTATAAGCTGCGTAGTGCGTTTAGCACGAACCATAACTATGAGTTAACGATTACTTCTTCTCATTTGGCATAGTAGTTGAAAACTACGGACGTTCTCGGACCCAACGCTTGTTCCTATTTCTTGTTGAATGCCGTGTTGAGAACCTTTAAATCGAATTTGTATGAAAAATGCAATGGTGCAGCTGGCCCTGGTCTTGATAGGTATTACCAGCGTTCATGCTGTCAAGCTGCTACAGACATCCTCCCTCCATGCACGTGTATACCCCGCCACCGCCGCCGAAAAGGTCTGGGCCATCAATGGCAAGGACTCCCTTAGAATGATAGGCAGCGCCGATGGACAATATTATCTCGTCACCATACGTCCCGGAGCCTGGGAATTGAAAGTAGACGCAAAAAAGCCTTATAAGGACATTTACGTCAAATCTATAGATGTCGAGCCGGGGAAGGAGAAGGACCTTGGAGAGTTCACCTTGGAACAATAGTGCGTATCTTGCCTTCATGAACAAACATATTCTCCTTTTCGGCGCCGGTAAGTCAGCCACCTGCCTGATCCAGTTTCTCGATAAGACGGTTACTTCCCGGGATTGGCAGCTGGTGGTAGCCGAAAACAACCTGGAACTGGCCCAATCCAAGCTCAGTGGCTCTCCCCATGTTAAAGCCGTCCAGGTCAGCGTGGAAGACCGCGAACAGCGGGACAGCCTCATCCGGCAGGCGGATATCGTCATTTCCCTCCTTCCCCCGGCCCTGCATTTCCTGGTAGCCACCTCCTGTGTAGCATGCAAAAAGCACCTGCTGACAGCCTCCTATCTGGATGATAAGCTCAGGGCCCTGGAGCCTGCCATCCGGGACAATGGGCTTTTATTCCTCTGCGAAATGGGGCTGGACCCCGGCATCGATCATATGAGCGCCATGCAGCTGATCCACCGGATCGGAGAGCAGGGGGGGCGGATACATTCTTTTCACTCCCACACCGGAGGCCTGGTATCCCCCGTCAGCGACGACAACCCCTGGCATTATAAGATCAGCTGGAACCCCCGGAACGTGGTGCTGGCCGGATCAGCGGGCGCCCAGTACCTGGAAAATGGGAAAACGGTTACCCTCTCCTATGAAGAGCTGTTCCGAAAGATCAATACAGTGGACATAAAAGGTCTTGCCACATTGGCATGGTATCCCAACAGGGATTCCCTTTCCTATATTCCCGTCTACGGACTGGATGGGATAGATACTTTTATCCGTACAACGCTGCGGTATCCGGATTATATCAGGGCCTGGAAAACGATTGTGGAAGCTCATCTCACGGATGATAAAAACCCTTTACCCAAAGATAAAGTCACCATTGATCAATGGTCCTCTCCCATTCGACCTCTGGCCCACGATCCCATCCGCCCTCAGCTGGAGTATTTGGGGCTGTTCAGCGAGGATCCGATCCCTTCATCCGCACGGACGTCAGCCGATGTCCTGCAATACCTCCTGGAAACCCGCCTTGCCATGCATCCGGGTGACAGGGACATGATCGTCATGCTGCACGAGATAGCCTATACGACAGCAGACTCTCCCGGAACGACACGTACAATAGCCAGCAGCCTGGTCGTACATGGAGAGGACCATCTGCGGACAGCCATGGCAAAGACAGTAGGTCTCCCCCTGGGCATCGCCGCCGTATTGATACTGGAGGGGAAGATAGCGCTTACGGGGCTTCATATCCCCATATCCCCCGAGATCTATACTCCCGTGATGGAGGAGCTGGCCTTGAAGGATATCCGTTTTATCGAAGAAGAGCGTTAATTCACCTCGATGTTCAGGGTGCTGAGTATATGGTAATTGATGTCCCTGAAGTAGACGTCGTACTTCCCTTTTTTGAGATACAACAGGTATAGCTTTTTCCCGCCGGGGATATAGGTCTGATCCGCCGGCACCAGCTGCCAGGGCTTATTCTTATTCTCGGCTATCTCGTCCTGGTAATATGCCTGGACAAAAAATACGGCGGGACTGCTGGGCTTTATAGGTACAGGCTGCCGGAGCCCTCCCAGACTAAGCCAGGTGGGCCGTCCATCCTGGTAGCTGGTGGAAGGATGGATGACGGAAAGATCATATAGATCGCCATGTATGACGTTGATGGGAGCATTGTTCACCATGGCTATGGAGGGCGATCGGATGGAGAACTTCTGCAGATAGGCCTGGTATAACACCCGGCCATATCCGAAATTACTTTCTTCCGTCATATCCGTCTGGTCGATGGTCAGCGGGTCGATGCCCGACATTTTTTTGAACGCCAGCGCCATGGGGATAAAGCCATCCTCCCGCTCTTTCTCGCTGATATGGGTAAAGCTGGCCAGCACCAGCATACGCGACACCGTGTCTTCCTGTAATACATGATAGAGGTTCGCGGCCTGGATGGAGTCCCGCTGATTGGGCTTGTGTCCGGCCACCGTATCTTCATAGGACACCAGCTTATAGCCGATGGCCAGCGCCTCGCGTACCAGCTCTCCCAGTACGGGTTCAGCCGTATAATACCCCGTATGCAATCTCAGCCGGGTGAGCTCGTGGTCGGAGAAGTTGTTCAGCATCTCCATAGCCAGCAGACGATATCCTTCTTTATACAGGTCTTTCAACAGCGACAGGACAAAAGCGCTTTGCAATGGCTTGTCATGCGCCTCGTTAATCATCATGACCCGGGAGCTCCTGGCGGCGAAATGGATATATTTCCAGGCTTCCACATGCTCCACATTTTTAAGCCCTTCCACCATGCGAAAAACCTTCCGGCGGGCGCCGTCATCTATGCTGTCATAGCTTTGTTCCAGGTATTGCATCGCCGTCTGGTAATCCCCGGCAAAAGCGAAATACTGGCTCATCTCATCGTAGTATCCCTTTTCCGTATAGATACCCTTGAACTTTACTTCATCCTTAAAGGCATGATACAATGGGAATAGATAATGCAGATTGCCTTTTGGCATCAACGTGAGGACATTCAGCTTAGGGCTATATCCCGTCGGCGTGCTTCTCTTACAGTAATCCTGCAGCTGCTCCACAGGCAAGGGCAGCTGTCCAAGCACGCTTTGCACTATTGTAATAAAAAGGACCGCCAGTAAGCTCTTCTTAAAAAAGGTCATTTGGTTTGCAATATCATAAACTCTTTGTTAGGAAAAGCTTAAATCGAGGCCAGCTGCTCACGCAGCATGGGTACGCCGATGGATGCCGGCTGCTCGATGGCCACCATACCAGGAATGCCGGATGCATACGGTATCTTCTTATCCACGACGAACTTGGGGATCCAGCTCTTTGCAAAATCCACCAGACCGGCAGCCGGATACACTACCAGGGAAGTCCCTACAATGACAAAGATATCCGCCGCCCGTACCAAAGGGATAGCCTTTTGGATCATAGGGACAGGTTCCTCGAACCATACGATATGTGGTCTTAGCTGCGCCCCGTCATCCGCCAGCTGCCCCAACAGGATATCCTCCTTTATATCATATACCAGCTGCTCGTCGGCCTCGCTGCGCATCTTGAATATCTCTCCATGCAGATGCAGGACTTTGGAGCTTCCCGCTCTTTCATGGAGGTCATCGATGTTTTGCGTAATGATATGTACGTCGAAATCTTTTTCCAGCTCGGCCAGCCCGATATGCCCCGCATTGGGCGCCGCCCGTCCCACATCCCTCCTGCGCATGTTATAAAAATCCAGCACCAGCTGCGGATTGGCCCTCCAGGCCCTGGGCGTTGCTACTTCCGTTACATCATACCCTTCCCACAACCCGTCGCTATCCCGGAAGGTCTTTAGGCCGCTCTCCGCACTGATGCCGGCTCCGGTGAGCACTACCAGCTTTTTCTTTTTGTTCATGGTGTTAAGATACGCTGCTTTTAGCAGACCGCCGGGGGCGTTTTCTCCACCACATCAGTACCAGCAGTCCTGCCAGCAGCAAAGGCCATACACTGACCAGCCCGACCATCAATCCGCTCATCCAATTCCAGCCGTCCCTGAAAGCGTCGCTGAGCTTGTGAAGGAACCCGGGCTGTCCCTCTTCTTTTACAGAGACATCCAATATCTGATAAAAGCTTACATTGATGGTGCTATAGGCCGCTGAATGGCCCAGGTAAGCGATCCTTCCTGCCGCTCCTTCTATTTGCTCCTGGATATTATCCACCTCACGCTGCATCTCGATGACATCTTCTTTGGAATGCGATTGTTTCAGCATTTCCATATAACGCTCACGGACCTGCTTCTTTGTTTCCAGCCGGGATTTCGTATCTATCAGCTGCATGGTCACATCTTCCGAACTGACCTTTTTATTTACCAGCTTATCGCTGTCGGAAGACAGCTGCATCACCGTCTCGTCAAACCTGTCTACAGGCACTTTTATCGTTACGGCATTCTCTATCTTATAGGCGGACTCGCTCTGCTCCTCTTGTGCGATATACCCGCCGGCTGCCCGTACTTTCTCATGCAATCGCGCTGTATAGTCCTTGAAATTCTTTACTTCCACGTTCAGGCTGGCTGTCTTGACGATCTTTCTGTCCCAGTCGGGGTTGGCAATAATTTGCGGCTGACCGGCACCGGTAGCCGATCCGGCGTTGCCGGGACCTACGGCTGAATCCGCCTTCGCTGCCTGATCTGTATTGTTCGCCGCCGCGGTTTGAGGCGCTTCTTTTCTGTTCAGATCAGCCCTGTTACAGGCAATAGCCAGCACCGCCAGCAGCAATGCTGCCGGAATGATGAATTTCATTCTTGACATAATTTTTTTTTGAGTGAGGGAATGGTAGGTATAGCCGGCTACAGGGATTGATACCCCAAGCCGGTAAAAAGTAACCCTCAAAGAAATGTTAATAGATTGCGGGGGCTTATTCTCCTGCCAGTTCCATGATGACCTTCCACTCGTCATCTTTTACCGTCTGTACAGACAGCCGCCCCAGCCTTACCAGGTCCATTTTGGCCAGCCGCTTGTCCGCCTTCACCTGCGCCAGGGTCACAGGACGCTTAAGCTTTTTTACAGCCCGGAGATCCACGGCTACCCAGCGATCATCATCCGTGGTAGGGTCCTGGTAAGATTCTTTGATCACTTTGGCGATACCTACGATCTCCGTCGCGCCCATGCTATGATAATATAATACCTCGTCTCCCTTCTTCATAGCCCGGAGATTCAAACGGGCGGCATAGTTGCGTACCCCATCCCAAAATGTTTCCTTGTCCTTTACCAGCTGATCCCAGCTATATACTTCCGGTTCGGATTTCACTAACCAATAAGCCATGAGCGTTAATTTATTATCGAATGTACAACAAAAAAATCCTCACGGGTCAAATCCAGGTTGTGATCTGCCACCGTATGTATTTAGGTTGGTTACATGTAACAAGCTTTTAAAAAACTCAAAAAACAAATTTATGCATCGTTTAAGAAGCCTTGGATTAATGCTTGTTACAGCATTGTTCACCATTACAACTTATGCTCAGGAGAAGACCGTCACCGTCGGTGGCGCTCCGATGTACCCTTCGAAGAACATCGTCGATAATGCCGTCAATTCCAAAGACCATACTACCCTCGTGGCTGCCGTAAAAGCCGCCGGACTGGTAGAGACCCTGCAAAGCTCCGGACCTTTCACCGTCTTTGCTCCTACCAACGAAGCTTTCGATATGTTGCCCAAAGGCACCGTAGAGACGCTCGTCAAGCCCGAGAACAAAGCTACTCTCACCGGCATCCTGACCTATCATGTAGTCGCCGGCAGACTGGACTCCAAAGAGCTGGCCAGGCTCATCAAGGCCGGTAACGGTACGGCTGAGCTAACCACCGTAGCAGGGGGGAAATTATGGGTGATGATGAAGGGGAAGAATATCCTTTTGAAGGACGAAAAGGGTGGAATGGCCATGGTCACTATAAAGGACGTCTATCAAAGTAATGGCGTCATCCATGTGATCGATCATGTCGTAATGCCGAAATAAGCCATAAGATACTGGTTATCAACACCTATCCGCAAGCAGGGGTTATACCTAAAGCAACTTTTGAAAAAAAGTTGCTTTTTTTAAATCTAAAAGTTATCGCGCTACGTATGTTTATTCGAGG
The DNA here is from genome assembly GCA_035545935.1 of Puia sp. Classification (GTDB taxonomy): domain Bacteria; phylum Bacteroidota; class Bacteroidia; order Chitinophagales; family Chitinophagaceae; genus Puia. The sequence continues at coordinate 13,993 of DASZXP010000195.1, forward strand.
CCTGGTTTTAACCCTATTTAACGCTTGCGACAGGTTGTTTTAAGGGTCAAGACCATCCAGTTACGAATGTAATTTGGGTGGTCTTATTTTTTTGCCCAGATCTCGCACAGCGAGATCGCCCGAAGGGCAGACAAACAGATACCGAGTAAAGTCCCGGACCTTCAGGTCCGACTCCATGTTAAAATCTTATCTACTGGCAAGGACGTCCGCTATATGTAGAGTTTTAATAGCATGCCCCTTATGCCTGATATACCCATCCAGATGCATCAGGCAGGAAAGATCGGTGGAGATAATATAATCGGCGCCCGTCGCCAGGGCATTATTTACTTTCTGGTCGGCCATGGCAATGGAGATGGATTCGAACTTGACGGCAAAACTGCCCCCAAAGCCACAGCATGTCTCCACATCATTCATCTCCACCATCTCCAGCCCTTTTACACGGGCCAGCAGCTTCCGGGGCTCTTCCTTGATACGGCATTCCCGCAGGGCTGCGCAGCTGTCATGATAGGTAGCCTTCCCCTTTAAGGCAGCGCCTACATCCTCTACCCCTAAAATATTGACGAGGAAGTCCGAGAACTCATAGATCCGCCGCCCCAGGTCCTTGACATCGTTGTGTAGAGAGGAATTGTCAAAAAGCGTGGAATAGTAATTACGGACAAAGCCCACACAAGAGGCGCTGGGCGCCACCACATAATCTTGTCCATCAAAGTCCTCGAGGAATTTAGTGCATACCTCCCTTGCCTCGTCCCTGAACCCTGCATTGAATGCAGGCTGGCCGCAACAGGTCTGGTTGGTATTGTAGGTGACCTCCGCACCCGCCTTTTCCAGCACGCTCACCATATTGAAGGCTGTCTGCGGATACAGCTGGTCTACAAAACATGGTATGAATAGCTGGACTGTCAGGGCGCCGTGGGTTGTTTAAAGGATGTAAGAAGGGAGATCATTTTGAGCGCGGTGATGGCGGCCTCCTCTCCCTTGTGACCATGCCGTCCGCCGATACGTTCGTCCGCCTGCTGCTGGTTGTCCACCGTGAGGACACCGAAAATGGTGGGGACAGGCAGGAGCATATTCAGCTGTACGATGCCATCTGTGACGGCTCTGCACACATATTCGAAATGGGGCGTATCACCTCGCAATACACAGCCCAGTGCGATAAATGCTTGTGGACGGTCATCCTTATATTTATGCACTTCCCAATATGCCTTTATCCCGAATGGGATCTCGAATGCCCCCGGCACCGTGATCACTTCCTGTACGCGCGCGCCGGCTTTCTCCAGGGCCGAACGGCACCCTTTCTCCAGTTCGTCAACGATAGCCGCATTCCACTCGGTACGTACAATAACGACACAGGCATCCCGTGAATGGAGAATGCCTGTATCTGTTTTTAATAAGCCGCTATTCTTGACTTCAGCCATATGTTTCTATTGTATCACACCCAGCCTGGCCAGATACTTATCGATCTCGGCTCCTCTGGGGGTAGCAGGATATTTATCCTTGATGATCTTATACATGGCAATAGCTTCTTGGGACCTGCCCATGGTTTCGTACAGGGCGCCGCAGCGGAAAAGATATTCAGGAGAGAATACCTCATCCTTGTCGTAATAAGTCCCTGCTTTTTTATACTGCTCCAACGCCTCTTCCTTTTTATTCTGCTCGGCATATGCATCACCCAGCAGTCCGTAAGCGCGGATCTGTAATTGCTTGACAGGCGAAGAGAATTCCTTCAGGTATTTTACGGCATTGTTGAAATCGCCCAGCTTAAGATAGCAGGCGCCGGCATAGAAATCCGCCAGGTTGGCGGCCTTGGTACCGCTGTATCTGGAGATGACCTTTAAAAAGCCGGGATTGGCATTGTCCCCGTTCAGGGCCAGCTTGGTCGAATCCATACGGAAATATTCTTCCGCACGGAATATGGCTTTATTGGCCTCGAGCTCCTTGGGTTCGCTGATAAAGTTCTTATAGCCGAAATAGCCGGCGATAAGAAGGACGATCACCAGCAATCCATAGGTAGCCTGTTTACCCCACCGGTCCCAGAATTTTTGCAGCTCAGCTACTGGATTCTTCTCTGCTTCCAGGTGTGCCGGATGTTTGATCTCTGACATTAGTATTTGTTTGTTTTTTGACTTTAATAGGATTAATCTACGATAAAAGGATAGTTCTTATCTACATAAATATCTTTCAATACTTCGGAATCATCCGGCCAGGGCGACTCTTCCGCGAATTTCACCGAGGCGGCCACGGTCTCGTCTACCCGTTTGTTGATGGCATCGATCTCCTCCTGTGTAGCATATTTCTTGGAAAGGATGGTAGCCAATACCATTTGGATCGGGTCCTTCTGCTTGTATTCGTCCACTTCTTCCTTGGTACGGTATTTCTGGGGGTCGGAGATGGAGTGTCCTTTATAACGGTAGGTCTTTATCTCCAGCAAAGTAGGGCCATCGCCCTGACGAGCGCGCTTTACAGCCCTGGCAACACCTTCATGAACAGCTTCGGCGCTCATCCCGTCGATGCTGTCGGCCGGCATTTCATAGGCATCGGCCAGCTTATAGATATCTACAACATTGGAAGTCCTCTCGACGGAGGTTCCCATCGCATAGTTATTGTTCTCGCAAACAAATACCACCGGCAGCTTCCATAGCATAGCCAGGTTGAAGGTCTCATGGAGCATCCCCTGACGGGCGGCGCCATCGCCGAAGAAGGTGAGGCATACATTGTCCGTACCCTTGTACTTTTCCGCAAATGCCAGCCCTGCGCCCGTACCGATCTGCGCTCCTACGATACCATGCCCTCCAAAGAACTTTACATCGACCCCAAAAAAGTGCATGCTGCCACCCTTCCCTTTGGCGGCGCCCGTAGCCTTACCATACAATTCCGCCATACATGCATTGGCGGCAACACCTTTTGCCAGGGCCAGACCATGATCGCGGTAGGCGGTGATAAAAGGATCATCCGGCTTGGTGGCCGTCATACAGCCCGCTGCAATAGCTTCCTGCCCGATATAGGCATGGAAAAAACCACGGATCTTGCCCTCCATTTTATACTTTTCTTCCGCCATCAGTTCGAATTGACGGATCAGCTGCATCAACTCATACCAATACAGATAGGTCTCTTTTGAAAACTTGGTAGCCACTTTTTTTGAGAATTTGAGGTTTGCGCCCACCGGATCTTACTAAACCCGGCACGGCGGGGGCAAATATACGGGGGAAAAATGTCCGGAAAAGGGGTACTCTCAAAAAATTCACCTCTTTTCCGGAAAAATCTGTTGTCTGTCCTTCGGACAACGAACCTTTGGTTCGTTTCAAAGAATTTTCGGCGTTATCTTGCGCCTGAATATATTCAACTTGTTATTCCTAAGCGAGATATCACTGGTGCAGTTCAAAAACTACGAGCAGGCCGCCTTCCGCTTTTCCGAAAGGATCGTAGGCATTTGCGGGAGCAATGGCGTTGGCAAGACCAATCTGCTCGACGCCATCTATTACCTGTGCTTTACGAAAAGCTATTTTACGAGGCAGGACCAGCTCAATGTACATAAACCTTCGGACAACGCCCCTTCGGGTCGTTCGGGCGCCGCCGGATTTCGCATCGAAGGACAATTCGAAAAGGAAGGCCAGCCTCTGAAAGTGGTCTGTATCCTGCGGGAGAACGGTAAAAAAGAGCTGCTTACCAATAACGAGCCCTGCGAGCGCTTCTCCCAGCACATCGGACGCCTGCCCTGTGTCATCATCGCCCCGGACGACGTGCAGATCATTACGGGAGGCAGTGAGGAACGCCGCCGCTTCCTGGACGCCCTCCTTTCCCAGCTGGACCCTCTCTATCTGCAGAGCCTTATCGAGTACAACCGGGTCCTGCAACAGCGGAACGGCTATCTCAAGTCATTGACAAACAACAAAATACATGACAAGGGCCTCCTGGACGTATACGACGGGCAGCTCACGGGCCCCGGCATCTATGTTTTTGAGAAAAGAAAGGCCTTTCTCCATGACCTGCTGCCCCTGGTCAAAAGCTCCTATACCGGCATCGCCGGTGTGGAAGAGCCTCTTTCCTTCACTTATGAGAGTATGCTGCTGGATACTTCTTTTGCACAGCTTCTCCGGAATTCCAGGGACAAGGACCTTTATCTCCAGCGTACCAATACCGGCATCCATAAGGATGACATCGACGTCCTCTACGGGGGGCAGCCCTTCAAATCCATCGCCTCCCAGGGCCAGCGGAAAAGCCTCCTGTTCGCGCTGAAGCTGGCCGAATATGAAATGCTCAAGCAATACAAGGGCTTCCCTCCTATCCTCCTCCTGGATGACGTGTTTGAAAAGCTCGACGCTCATCGTATGCACAATCTTCTGGATAAGGTCTGTCTCGGGGATCATGGCCAGATCTTCATCACCGATACGCACGGCGACCGGATCCGGCAGGAGCTGAATAAATTGAATATTCCCAGCCAGATAATATCTCTCTGAACGGCGAGTGATGTGCGGGAATTGGGCAATTTTCTCATGCGAGACCAATTCCCGCACTTTTTTCTATTAAAAAATTTTACATTTAGTTTTTAAGCAGACCGAAAACAACCATGCTATGCCAGTTGACCTGGAATCTTCCATTTCATTCTTGGAATCTACTAACGACCCCGCCAATGCCTACTTTTCATTTACCGTGGATGAGACGGGAGAATACGGTATCATCAAAGCAAATAAGGAAGGTCTGCGTCTCTACGCAGCCGAAATGTTGAAAAAATCCATCGAGCTGGAACAAAAGCAGGATGGACAGATCTTGTTCTTCGGTCACCTGGAATGGGTGATCAGCGATGCCGGGTACGACCTTATAGCCGGCGTCGCCCCTCAATATCAATCCCGGAACGACATCCCTCGCCATGCGGACCAGGAAAACCGCGAAAAACAAGCTCCATCCCCCCAAAAAGCCTCCCCACGCAAGGGATGCCTGTTTTCCATCCTATTGTGCGTAATTGGAGGAGTGATTTTTCTAATGGCACACAAAGCTTTTGCTAACTTGCACCTATGGGAGAATATTCATTAGGGGACGCCTTACGGAAATTTCTGGACAACAGCCGTTTGAAAGGCTCCATCCAGGCCCTGCAGATCGAAGAAGTGTGGGAGCAGATCATGGGAAAGACCATCGCCCGCTACACGGACAAGATCCAGATCCATGGCTCCACCCTCTATATCAATACGTCCGTCGCTCCCCTGCGCCAGGAACTGCTCTACCAGAAAGAGAACATCATACAACGCGTCAACGAGGCCCTGGGAGAAAGAGTGATCAGGGAGGTAGTGATAAAATGATCTATCCCCGGCGCACCCTTGGGTCGATGATGCCATAGAGCGTGTCCGCCAGCAAGCCGATGAGGATAAAGAAAAAGGACGACACCAGCACCGAGCCCATTACCACGGGAAAATCCAACTTCTCCAACGCATCCACCGTTACCTTCCCGATGCCCGTCCAGCCAAAGATATATTCCACGAAGAAAGCCCCCGCCAGCAGCTCGGCGAACCAGCCGGTGATGGCCGTGATCACAGGGTTCAATGCATTGCGCAATCCATGCTTCCAAACGACGGTCTTGCTGGAAAGACCTTTCGCATAAGCCGTCCGGATATAATCCTGGTCCAGCACATCCAGCAGCGCTCCCCTGGTTAGTTGGGCGATGATGGCCATAGGCCGGATGCCCAGTGTAATGGCGGGAAGTATCAAATTCTGTAATTGCAGATGTCTTCCGGCAAACGGGTCCGTATGGTAGAGATTGCCCGTCAGATGAAGCCCTGTATAATCGCTCAGGACAAATCCAAACAGGTAGGCAATGACGATGCCCATGAAAAAGCTCGGCGCCGAGATACCCAGCACGCTGGTAAAGATGGCCGTCGTATCCATCCATGTCCCTTTCTTCACCGCCGCCAGCACACCCAGGGCTATACCCGACACAACAGCTATGAACATGGCTGCTATCGCGAGGAGAATGGTCCGCGGCAATGCCTCCATCAACACTTCCCCCACATCCTTTTTTGTTTGGTAGCTCCGGCGAAGGTATGGCCATTTCAGCCCTATTTTCATCTCCCCGCCGACAAACCATCCCTTCAGCCCTTTCTGCGCGATCTCTTCCTTCGAATGAATGCCGATAGGGCTCACGTCATCGAGATAAAGGACAAATTGCTTCCAGCGCGGCTGATCCAGGTAGAGTTCCTTACGGATATTCTCCTGGGTGGCGGCATCCGCCCTTTGTCCCATCACCAGACGCGAGGGGTCGCCAAAACCCTGGAAGAGGAGGAATACAGCGACCACCACTCCCAACATCACCAGCAGGCCGTAAAAGCTTTTTTTAATTAGGTATCGTATCATGGTTGATTAGCCTTGTCGTGGCGCCAGGTAGCTCATTGATATTGGGCAGCGCCAGTCCAAGATCGGCATAGCTCCATTTTTTAAGGATCGTCCCTTTCTTCAGCAGGTACAGGGTCGGATTGGCACGGGCCGCCGTTTTGATAGCCGTGGCATCGCATTTCAGGATGATCACCCCATCCCTTATCCCGGCCTTGCGGGTCCAGTCCGCTACATTATCATAATTCCCCGTGATAAAATACAGGGGGATATTTTTGGCCCTTGCCATGGTATAGATCAGGCTGAACTCCCTGACCCAGGGAGCAGGATACTCATCCAGCTCTTTGGTAAAGAAGAAAAGCTTGAACCCATCCTGATCCAGCACCGCCTGTGTCGTATCCGCCCCCTCAGCCGTCAGCAGGACAAAGTCCTTGATGGCGGGTTCGGCATTGCCCTTGCGCACCAGCTTGTCATATCGGCTGACGAATTTATAGCTGTCGTCAAAGTCGGCGGGGAAATTGTTCCCGACGATCTCTATTTGTTTGCCATTCTTGTTGTAGATCATGGTGATGACCGTGCTGTCGGGTATGGACCCCGGCGGCGCCTTCATCTTTTCGGGCATATTCGTACCGGCGCGGTAAGGCAGACAGTCCACCGCGGGCAGATGCACCAGCACATACCATTGGAAGGCGATGGACAGCACCGTAGCCAGCGTCAGGATGGAAATGCTGGCCACCTGCGACAGCAGAGGTTTTATCTTTCTCTGTGCGACAAACAAAAAGAGGATCAGCGCCAGCAGGATCAGGTCCTTCGTAAAGGACTGGCCCGCCGTCAGGGGGATACAGTCCCCAAAACAGCCGCATTCCCGCACCTTTCCGGACAGGTAGGCATAGCCGGTGAGGAAGGTAAAGAAGATGATCAGCAATAAAAGAAGCCAGCTGAATAGCCGCATCCTCCATCCCAGCAGGATCGCCACTCCCGCGACGATCTCGAAGACGATCATGACGATGGAAAAGATCAGCGTATAATTGTCCAGCCAGTGGAAATTCCACACCTCGAAGAACTCCTGCATCTTATAGCTCAGGCCCAGCGGGTCGTTGGCCTTTACCAGTCCCGAAAAGATAAATAGAACGCCTACGATGACACGGGCAATGCTAACAAGTATTTTCATGGAATATGCTATTTATGGTCATCCGTTATGCCCCTACCCACTGTGTTTTCCTTCTGCGACCAGGATCAGGGCGAACAACGAATAATTGATGATGTCGATAAAGTTTGAATCGATGCCTTCGCTGATCAACGTCTTCCCCTCGTTCATAATGATCTGCCGTATACGCAGTATCTTCATCAGGATGAGGTCCACAAAGCTTTCCTGGCTCATATCCCGCCATGCCTCTCCATAATCATGGTTCTTATCCAGCATGGTTTGATACGCCAGGGCCATTTTTTCATCGTACCATTTTGCCACCTCGTCCGGATGCACTTCCGCCTGTCCGTCGGGATCCGACAATTGTATCAGCCCGATGATCCCGTAATTCACCATGGCCCTGAACTCTCCCGTCTTGTCCTCTTTTACCCGTGTCTCCTGCGTCTCCTGCAATGTTCGTATACGCCTGGCCTTGATATATAGCTGGTCGGCGATGCTGATAGGACGTAATACCCTCCAGGAGGTCCCATAATCCCACGTCTTTTTTAAAAATATAGCCCTGCAGCCGGACACCGCCTCCTTGTATTGCTCATCCGTAGTATTCATCCTACAAATATATGGCTCTATCCTATCTTAGCATATCAAATTAAGACTTATACATGTTCACATTGAATGGCAGGGGCAGACTGCGGGCAGGCGAAAGCCCCCTGGTAATGAGTGTCATCAATAGTACGCCCGACTCCTTTTATGGAGGCAGCCGCTACAACGGCGAAAAAGAGCTGCTTGTCCGGGCTGAAAAAATGCTGCAGGACGGAGCCGATATCCTCGATATAGGAGGGCAAAGCACCCGCCCCGGCGCGGAATGGGTGGGTGAAGAAGAGGAGCTGCGCCGGATCATACGGCCTATCACCCTGCTGAAACAACATTTCCCGGATGTCTTTCTGTCCGTAGACACCTGGTACGGCCGGGTGGCACAGGAAGCAGTAGCCGCCGGCGCCTCTTTGATCAACGATGTCAGCGGAGGACAGCAGGATCCTGCCATGCTGGCCACAGTGGGGCGGCTCGGCGTCCCTTATGTGTGTATGCATATGAAAGGTACCCCCGCCACTATGAACAAGGAGGCGGTATACGAAGACGTGACAAGGGAAGTGCTGGATTATTTTATCGCCCGGACGGAAGATTGCCGGCAGGCAGGCATACACGACGTCATTTTGGACCCCGGGATGGGATTCGCCAAGACGCACGGGCACAATCTGGAGCTGCTGCATAATCTGTCCGTCCTCCGTATGCTGGGGCGCCCCATCCTGTTGGGCATCTCACGGAAATCCACCATCTATAAATTATTGGGCATTACTCCTGAAGAAGCGCTCAATGGCACCACCGTCCTGCATACGCTGGGGCTGCTGAATGGAGCGGATATCCTGCGTGTGCACGACCCCAAAGAGGCCAGACAGGCTATCACCTTGCTGGAAGCCTACCAAAACAAAAAACCCCGCATTTAGCGGGGTTCCTGTAATTATTTGTGCTGTTGCGGCTGCGGTCTTACCGGCAGCTGTTTGCCTTGCGTCGGCGGTGTCGCCGGCATTGGCATCGGCGATTTCGGAGCGGGAGCGTCCGTAACATCGGCGATCTCTACCTCGAAGATGAGGTTCTCGAATGGCTTGTGGCCAGGTCCGGGCTGCTGATTGTATGCCAGGTAAGCAGGTACATACAAAGTGCCTTTGCCACCTTTTTTGAACTTCCGCAGGCCATCATCCCATCCTTGTATGATAGAACCTGCTCCTACGACGAACTTCAGCGGATCTCCGGGACCCTTCATATTGGATTCGAATTCCTTGCCGGAAGGCAGCAGCTTGCCCGTATAGCGCACGGCCACTTGTTTCCCGGAATCCACACGGGGGCCATCTCCTTCGGACTGTACTACCACATAGGTGCCTTTCTCCGTCTTTTCAGCTTTGATATTGTTCTTGGCGAGATAGCTTTCCACCGCATCTATCTCCCGTTGTTTTTCGGCAGTCAGTTCCTTCTCGTTGTCAGCCGTCTTTGCTTCCATCGTGGGGAATACGTCCAGCACCTTGAACGCGATCGTCAGCTTATCCTTCTTGTGGATAAAGGGAGGCAGCTGTCCCCCAAAACGCTTTTGCAGGGTATCGGCCATTTCCACCACCACGGCGCTATCACCCTTGCGCAGCAGCGGGAATACTTCCGTCGGGCTGTACACCGGACGGGCGCTGTCCACCTGGATATAGATAGGCATGCTTCCTTCCGAAGAATACAGGACAGAGTCGCGCACCTTCTGTACAAAATGCACTTTGATGAACTCTCCCTTCTTGACGACGGGATTCTTTTTATCAGAAATGATCTTATATAGAATACCGCTCTTTGTCTTCTTAAACTCCTGGCTGGTACAGGACCCGGCAGCCAACAAGATCATGCTGACAAATGCGAACAACGGGATCTTTTTCATTTAGCTTTCTTTAATTATTGTAATTGTGATGAATTCTCTTTTATCGCTTGTATGAATCGCTGTACGGTCTGTTCCAGCGTATCGCTGCTGCGTCCGCCGGCCGCGTTGAAATGGCCTCCTCCCTCGAAATATTTCCGGGCAAATGTGTTTACATCGAAATCGCCCTTGCTCCGGAAAGAGCATTTTACCTCTTCATCCCTGTCGATGATCAATGCAGCCATTTTTATGCCCTGGATGGTCAGGGGGTAATTGACCAGCCCTTCCGTATCCCCCGTCTTTATCTCAAAACGCACCAGGTCCTTCCAGGGGATGGCTATAAGGGCCGCATTATGTTCATAATATATCTCCATTTTGTTCTGGAGCACATATCCGAAGAACCGGAGGCGGTTTTCCAGGAAATTATCGAAGAGGTTCTCGTGGATCCTCGTATGATTGAAACCCGTATCCTTCAGAACGGCCACCATACGATGCACCGCCGCCGAAGCCGCGGGGAATCTGAAAGAACCCGTATCGCTCATAACCCCCGCATAAAGACAGGTGGCTATGTCGACATTGATCTTGTCCGCATGTCCGCTGCCGGCGATGAGGTCATAGACCATCTCGCTGGTAGAGCTTTTTTCCGTATCGCTCACCCCATAGGTAAAGCTTTCGCGCTCGGGCTGCTGATGGTGATCGATCAGGATCTTCTCACAGGTCATCTTCCGGATCTTGCCGGCCATATGCCGGGTGCGGCTCAACACATTGAAGTCCAGGCAGAACAGCCATTCCGCCTGATCCAGGACAACATTGGCTCTTTCCGTGCTGAATTCGAAATCGATCACGCCGTTGCAGCCCGGCATCCATTTCAGCCAGTCTGCCCAGTTAGTGGGCGAAATGACGGTACAGGAATGTCCCAGCTGTCTCAGGAAATGGTATAAGCCCAGGGAGGAACCCATGGCGTCTGCATCCGGCTTTTGATGCATGGTGATCACTACCTTCCGGGGTTTGTCCAATAGCCTATATATATCCTCTATCGCCTTCATATAAAAGTGCGGGAATTGGTCTCATCCGAAAAGTAGCCCAATTCCCGCATATGGCTAATGTCTGTCCTTCGGACGAACCGCTTCCAGCGGTTCATAAGAGGTTGCAAAGGAACTAAATTAAATGGCAAATCCCAAATAAACCAAAAACTATACCTTACCTTTGCTCCCCAAAAATCATAACGAAAATATGAGCAATCGAACTTTTACCATGATCAAGCCGGACGCCTTCTCCAAAGGACATTCCGGAGCCATTCTTGACAAGATCATTAAAAGCGGCTTTCGTATCGTGGCCTTGAAGCTCACCCAGCTGTCCGCTGGCAAAGCAGGGGAATTTTATGCAGTACACAGTCAGCGTCCTTTTTATGGAGAGCTGGTAAGTTTTATGAGCAGCGGCCCCATCATCGCGGCCATCCTGGAAAAGGACAACGCGGTAGCTGATTTCCGCAAGCTCATCGGCGCCACCGACCCTTCCAAGGCGGACGAAGGCACCATCCGTAAATTGTTTGCTTCTTCTGTTGGCGAGAATGCCATCCATGGCAGCGACAGCGACGAGAACGCTAAGATCGAAGGCGACTTTTTCTTCAGTGGCCTGGAAAGAATATAATAAGCAGGCCCCTTTCGGGGCCTTTCTTTAATTTTTCACCGGCGTCAGCACAAACCCCTGCTTACGCAACAGGTCTATCACTCCATTCTCCCCCGGCAGATGCGCCGCTCCTACTGCTATAAGCAAAGATTTTTGAGGCAGGAGCCCGGATAATATTTTTGCCCATTTCCGGTTGCGATCATATAAGAGAATATCCATATGGCTGTTCATGCTCGGATCGCCCTGGCGGGTGAGGGAGTCGATCTTATCGAGGTCCTGCTCCTTGTACACCTCCGCCAGCTGCCTGGTCATCTTTTTGTATTCTTCACTGCTATCCACATAATTCACCAGTTCCTTGGCCTGCTGTTCATAAGGGATACTGTCGAACAATCCCGCCTGGAACTCCACCGTCTCCAGTCCATTCACAGGCTTTTTATCGGTGCGCACCTCCTTCATGATCATCATTTCCATTCCATCCGTCGTCTGGCAATCCAATCCCGCCGTTTCGATAAGGCTGCTGATCAGCATGGGCTTGAACCGCTCAAGCATACCAAATGGCAGCATAGCGGCGTGCTCATTGAAATACGCCTTCACCCGGCCATACTCCGCGGGGGACAGCAGGTCCGATAGCGTCTTGCTGTCATTCATCCGCATGTATTTCATGGAGCCGAGCATCCCCATCATATCGCTGATATCGATCTCGAAATATACTTCATCGACACGGGAGATGGCCGCACGGAGGCTGTCGCTAAGATGTGCGTCGTCCGCACAAAGTATATGCATGGTGCCGAACAGATAAGACGATTTTTTCAATCCATTGCCCGATATCTTCCACAACAGAGTATGAGGAGTCTGGGAAAAGGTCAGGGAGGCCCACAATAATCCTGCTGACAACAGTGCGGTCCTAAGGCGCGACGGCTTCTTGTCCATATAACTGATCTTTGAATTTTAATGACGGGGAAGGCAGAAAAGGCCCTAATCCCAATTGTTCCCATTTTTGATCCACTGCCGCTATCGTAGCATCGTCCGCAACGATGATATTCGGCCAGTCACGCTGAAAGTTATCGAATTCCAGGGTTTTCCGGGTACCGTCCAACCCAAGACAGGCGAATATTTTTTGGGTGTCTTTTTTCGAAGGCCGCTCCACCAGCAAATGGTCCCTGCGGGGGTCCAGGTTATTGCAGCATCTCCACAAGGCGATGGGAAGATCGTTCGCATCCACGGTATGCTCTACATACACCACCATCTTTATCCCCTCCATCTCTTCCAGCTGACAAATGGCCGTATGCAATTCCCGGATATGACCGGCCCGCTGTTTCTCGACAGAAAGGAGGAGACAGGGGATCTCCCGTTGCAGGAGGGAAAGATTGACATTTTTTATTTCAGGGAATTTTTCCATCAGTCCAGCAGCGGTGAGCCTATCATAACCTGTCAGCGACAGCTGATACCTGCCATCTGTCTCTTCCTCCGTCTTGGTCGTCCCATCGACACACATTTTTCCTCCAAATCCCAGCTTGCTGCAGCTGTGGTCGAGCACATCCATCGGTCCCTGGGAAAAGTAGGCATCCGTCGCCGGGTTAAAATGCTTTAAAACTGCGGCCGCCAGTCCCTGGTAGTCCTGGATGTCGGCGTGCTGATCCGCCACCACCAGTATCTTGTTGAACATCATTTGCCCGGCTCCCCACATGGCGTTCATGACTTTTTGGGCCTGACCGGCATAATCTTTCCGGATCTTGGCGATCACCAGGTTGTGAAAGACACCCTCCACGGGCATGTCCATATCCATGATCTCGGGCACCAGCGTCATCTTGATAGGAGCTAAAAAGATCCTTTCCGTGGCTTTACCCAGCCATGCATCTTCTTGCGGAGGTATGCCGACGATGGTGGCGGGGTATACGGGGTTCTTGCGATGGGTGATGGCGGTGATATGGAATCTGGGATACCAGTCAGGCAGGGAATAATAGCCCGTGTGATCTCCAAAAGGTCCTTCCCAGATCATTTCGTCATGGGGGTCCACATATCCTTCGATGACAAAGTCGGCATCGGCCGGGACCTCTATCCCGGGTTGCGTAATGCATTTCACCAACTCGACTTTTTTCTTGCGGAGAAATCCCGCCAGCATATACTCATCCACATTCTCCGGCAAGGGCGCCGTGGCGCTATACGCATAGACGGGATCGCCTCCAAGGGCGACAGCCACCGGCATCCGTTGCCCTGTTTTTTTATATTCCGAGAAGTGTTTGGCACTGACCTTATGCTTATGCCAGTGCATGCCTGTCAGGGTAGGTCCAAAGACCTGCATCCGGTACATACCTACATTCCGGGCGCCGGTATTGGGGTCCTTTGTATGAATAATGGGAAGGGTGACAAACGGCCCTCCGTCCCTGGGCCAGCAGGTGATAACGGGCAGGGCCCCGATATCCGGTTTTTCCATGACCACTTCCTGGCATTCTCCCCGGCTGCTTCTCACTTTGGGCATCCAGCTGGCAAATTGTCCTAATTTGGGAAGGAGTTTTAGCTTGTCCAGTATGCTTTCTTTGGGGGCGGACAGGAGGTGGAACAATTGCTCGATCTCCCGGGTGACATCGTCCAGGTGCGTTACGCCAAGGGCCATGCACATCCTGCGCTCGCTGCCATAGGCGTTCATCAATACGGGGAAACCGGCGCCCGTGTTCTCGAAAAGCAATGCCTTGCCGCCATGGCCGCTCTTGCTGATCCTGTCCGTTATTTCCGCTATTTCCAATTTGGGGTCTACATAGGTCTTGATACGTACCAGTTCCCCCGCCTGTTCCAGGGCTTGAATAAATTCCTGCTGATTTCGATAGGCCATAATATAAATTCGGCGAACCAATCGGTTCGCCGGTGTAAAATTATGACAGAATCAGGTCTGCTTAATAGACTTTTTTGGGACAGTCATAGATGCTCTTGCTCCTTCTGTATGCCTGAGGAGAGCGGCGGCCGGTGTTAATTCCAATGATCACCCGTATGCCGGAAAGATAGTACCAGTCTTTTGTGTTGACATTGCCGCGCTTGGAGCCGTCATCAGGATAGGTGGCGCCGCCTTTCAACTCGCCCCCGCGATAAGCCATCTTCACGGCATCCGGTCCTCTGGCCGCCAGCAGCGTGGCCTGATCCACATAGGTGGAGCTTACATCATCCAGGTAGTCCGTGAAAAGCTTGCGCAGGCCTATCTCGTAGGCGATGACTACATTGTCCGTCACCCGCAGCTTGATGCCGCCGCCGAATGGGATGGCCATTTGAAAAAGGTTATATGGCTTTCTGTCGGGATAGGCTGCGAGCCCCTCTCCTTCCGTGCTCAATTGATGGAGATAAAGTTTATGTCCCAGACTGTCGAAGGCAAACGGGTTGAAGTGATAAATGGCGACGCCCGCAAATACATAGGGGCTCCATTTTTTTTGATTCAGATCCAGCAGGTTGTATTCCAGCAGCAGGTTCCCTTCATAGATGCGGCTCTGAAAGCTGAGGTTCCGGGCTCTCACCAGGGCCTTATCAGCATAAGCATCTGATGCGCCGACCTGTCCGTAGCTGCCATTCCCCCGAATGGAAAAATGTGGACTGAGGTCGTATTGCAGACCAAGCGTAAAGGCGCCATGGGCTTGCTGTGTGGTGTAAGGTTTGCTTTGGAGGTCCCCGATGTAATTGGAAAAACCTCCCATTAAATTGACATGCCATTGGGCTTGGACCAGTATAGGGGACAGCATACCCAGCAACAAGAATTTTTTCATTCTTTGTTTGATTTTTGTGAAAAACTGCGGATGAATGGACGTAAATAGGTGGTTCTTGCGAAAGGAATACGGATCAATGAGGTCTGTCAGACGACTGAGACTGGGTAGATTTTAGACCAATAGATATGTCGATTTTAAGAAGATGATAAATAATATGCAAGTATTGAGCCAACTATTAAAATCTTAACAGATAAAAAAAGTTAGAGGGGATTGACCCTAAAAACGGGATTTTTTTCGCCGATAAAGGAATTTTCTATTACCTTTGCACCCCCTGGAACTGTACAATTTCCGTGTAATTCAAGGAAATAGGTTCCAGCCAAACGGACCTCTGGTTCGTTGATCGAAGGATCCTCGGGACGTAGCGCAGCCCGGTAGCGCACTTGCATGGGGTGCAAGGGGTCGCTGGTTCGAATCCAGTCGTCCCGACCAATGAATGGAGCCTCTGGCGATTGCCAGGGGCTTTTGTGTTTTGTAGCGGACCGAGCTCGCTCGGGCAAGCGGAGAAATACAAAAGACCAACCGCAGGTACTGCGGTGAGGCTCCATTCATTCAGCCCCCCCTTTTTAGGATCACCGCAGGGCGGTAGCACGGAGGTAATCCAGTCGTCCCGACCATTTTTCAGAACCCGCCACCACGGCGGGTTTTACTTTTTTTCTGGTAGCGTCTATTTTTATTATAAATTGACGCCCAAAGTTTTAATGGTCTGAATCCAGCCAAGAAGTTTGTAGATTCCTCAGTTTAATGAAAGCTCTGCTAACGCTATATTTTATCATTGCCTATGCGCATCTTAATGCCCAGAGTGAAGTTGCGGGTCATTATCGTAACTATTTTGGGGAGTCTATGAACATCAGGACAGATTCAACCTTTAAATACTCCTGGCATTTTGATTTGCAGGGCAGTTGGACCAACGGTGAGTGGAGAAAGACGAAGGATACCATATATTTTACCATGATTCCGGTATATGATACTGTAAGGCAGACGTTAAAAAACGGAGAGATCAGAGACTCGCTAATTCTTTCTATCGATGAAAAACCCGAGCGAATCACTGTAGATTTGAATGTGCTTTACTCCGGAGGTCAAAACATACAACCTTATCCAACTAAATTATTGTACAGAAAGAATAGGCTATACGAAATTGATAAAAATGGCAAGCCTTATACGAAATGGAGAAGAGGCTTTTGGAACAAAAAGAAATGGCCGCCATGGTTCATTAGAGTTCCAGCGGAAACGAATTAGTAAGATTTTGCAGATTTTGGATAAATGATTTATCGAATGAAATTCCATCCTCTTCTTTACATGCCAAATTATAATTCCCTCTGTAATATTGCCACTCATATTTTCCTCAAATGTAAACGGCGGTATCCACATTAGTTCTATCTCGCCGTCCCCGTACCATCCCGCTTCTAAAAAATCTCCTTTGCAATTTGTATATATTCGTCCGAATTTGACAAGCATTCCTTTGGATTAATAGGTAAAACACAAGTTGTCGATCCATTCGTAGGAATTAACTTCAAATGTTCTCTATTCTTCTGGTCCGTAATTGATAATTTTCCTTTTATCTCTTTGAGGGTTATATATTTCCATTGGTCAGAAAATTATCTAAACTAATATGCTTGAATGAGGACATCTGCGGGTATGTTCAAGACCTCATTCAATTTCCGGATCATCGTTAGGCTCAGTTTTCTTTTCCCGGATAAAATCTCGGACTTTCGGGAGCGATAACCTAAAATATTAGATAGTTCTGCTTCTGACATTCCCATTTGTTCCAAACGAAATTTAATAGCCTCCAATGGTGATGGTTTAGGCACAGGATAATGATCCAATTCGTATTCTTTGACCAGGATGGAAAGCACTTCTAGTTCATCAGATTCCTTAGACTCAGGTTTGAGATCCTTTTGCATGAGTTCGTAAACCCTGGCAAGAGCATCTTCGTATTGAGCGTTATTTTTTATCGGCTTTAACATAACTTACTTTTTTGGCGTCGATTTTATCATATTGCTTATGGGTACCAAACCACACAACAAAAACAATTTTTAAGCGATATTCTATATCCACTATTAATCTATAGGAATTCCCATGGATATTAAAAACCACTCGTTTATCAGTCAGGATCGAAGCATTTCGATATTGCTGCTTCAATTCCTGAGGACTATTCCATTGTGCATTTTCGGTTTCTTCAAACCAAGCTAATAAGGCTGGTTCAGCTTGCGGGTATGTGATCCAATGCTCTCTCAATGTTTTTACGGCAATCACCCTCATATGCAAATTTAAGGAAAATGTTACCAAATTGGTAACAAGTAGGAATTAAAATTTAACTATAACAGAATCAGTATGTTAATTCAGAAAAAATCTTTGAGATCAGCCAGAAAATGGTTCGAAGTGAGTACAGCCAAGTCGACCATAATTCAAAACCCGCCACCATGATGTGCCCCCAAGAAGTTAG
>DASZXP010000196.1:0-16389 GCA_035545935.1 Puia sp.
CTCGCTGCGGAGCCAGCTTATCGTCCAGTTCCTTGGTGAGTCCACCTTTCTTGCTGTCCTTTCTTTTGTCCTGGCGATCTTTTTGGCCGCAGCTTCACTTCCCTGGTTTAGTGCGCTTGCCGGCAAGACCATGCTATTTCCCTGGACCAGCCCGGTCTTTTGGGGACTGTCCGGGGCATTTACGATCCTCACCGGTCTTATCGCCGGCAGCTATCCGGCTTTTTACCTATCCGGGTTCCGTCCTGTGAAAGTTTTAAAAGGCGCATTTAAGGCAGGAAGAGGCGCCAGTACTCCAAGAAAGGTTCTTGTCGTGGCGCAGTTCTCCATTTCACTGGCGCTGATCATCGGCACGGTGGTCGTATTCCGCCAGATACAGCTTGCGAAGGATCGACCCATTGGCTATAACCGCGCCGGGCTCATCACGGTGCCCATCAATACCGACTCCCTCGATCGTCATTACGAGTCCCTGCGCACGGCTCTGCTGGGCAGCGGCGTCATCGCCAATATGGCCAGCTCTTCCCAAACGCTGAATGGTTTCCCGCAAAATAATTTTATGGAATGGGAGGGAATGACCCTGGAACAAAAACATACCTCCTTCCGCGATATATTGGTAAGCTCCGACTTTGGACCAACGATTGGCTGGACCATCGTGAAGGGCCGCGATTTCTCCCGCGCCTTTCGCACAGACAGCACAGCGGCGATCGTCAACGAAGAGGGAGCCCGCGTCCTTGGGTTCAAGGATCCCATCGGCAAGACAGTAAAACACTGGGGGAAAAATGTTACCATCATCGGCGTATCGAAGGATATGGTGAACAACAACGTATACGGAAAGATCCAACCGGCCATTTTCCTTGGTGAAGGGGGGCATAATGTGTTTACCATCCGTATAAAACCCGGAGTTCCCGCCCACACCGCGCTGGCCACGATGGAATCCGTGTTCAAGCAATATAATCCGGCCAGTCCGTTCATCTATTCATTCAATGACGAAGATTTCGAACAGAAATACATCACGGAAACCCGTATTGGAAATCTTGCCACGGTGTTCTCGGGCCTCGCCATTCTTATTTCCTGCCTCGGGCTCTTTGGTCTGGCGTCCTTCGTCGCCGAACAACGCACAAAAGAGATCGGCGTCCGTAAAGTCCTGGGCGCCGGAGTGGTCAATCTCTGGGCATTGCTGTCCGGTGAATTCCTGAAGCTCATCGTCCTGTCCATGCTTATTGCGATGCCCCTTGCCTACTACTGTATGAGCCAATGGCTCCAGAACTATCCGGTCCATACCGATCTTTCGGCCTGGATATTCCTGGCTTCCGGCGCCGGAATCCTCCTGATGACCCTGGCCACTGTCAGCTATCAGGCCCTCAAAGCAGCCCTGATGAATCCTGTCAAAAGTCTCCGTACCGAGTGATCCTGACTTTGGGTCCGGAGGAAAGTGGTATGTAGAGCCTTTGGGCAATAAAAGGGCGGCCGGGGAGTTTTAGTAAAGTATCCTAATTCCCAATATTTCCGCCGCCATGAAAAACTGTGATCTTTCCTCATGGAAAAATGCCGCCCTAACCAGAACGGGCTGGAGCTTCGGGGCCCTTTTACTGGGGGCGATCCTGGCGGCGCTGCCATTTGGAGGCGTCTCTGCCCAATGTACCAATAACCTTTCTGTACATACCTACGATACGGTGATAACGGGTCCGGGATACGGGACCTATAATCTCAGTTTCCCTAAATGGAGGACGGATTCGGGGCTGCTGGTGTCGGTGAAGGTCAGCGCGGTGGTCAGTGTGCAATACTCCTATCTGCTTAAGAATACGGATGCTACCGCCGGGACCTATGACATATGGGTGGGAAGAGAAGATTATTTTACCAGCCCGGCATTGACGGCGGCCTACGACAATCTCAACGAGCGTAAGATAGCGACCCATACCTTGAGTCCCGGGGACCAGGTAGTGCAGGGGCCGATGGCATACCTGAGCAATTATGCCAATACGGACAGTATTACGGGCAGTGTGGCTCCTTTCCTGGGCACGGGTACGGTGAGCTTTACCTATTCCCCCATCACCTATACCAATATACGTACTTCCAATAATGTCAGCTATGGCTATCATGCCACGGCAACGGAGTCGACCCATTTCACCGTAAGCTATTTGTATTGCAATGGCGATGGCATACTGGCCAGCGACCTGAGCGCCTTTACGGCCTCGTTACGGGGACCTTCCACCGTGCAGCTGAACTGGAGCATGGCGACGGAACAAAAGGACCGGGTCTATGAGATCCAGCGGAGTGGGGATGGACTTTCCTTTAATACGATCGGGTACACACCGGCTGAGTTACCGGCGGGGATGGGTACGGTGAGCTATGCCTATACGGACAGGCTGGAAGGGGATGGATGGCCCGGGGCGGCGGGTCCTGTTGCGGGCGGCGGCGGTGGAAATGGGGGAAACAGCGGCAACCCGGGCAACGGCGGTGGCAAATGGTATTATCGGCTGCGTCTCGTGAGCGTGGGGGGGATCTCCTATTCTCCTGTCCAGACGGTGACGATGCCATCGGGTGGAGCGAACCGGCTGGTGGTCTTCCCGAATCCCGCGGTGGATCATATCAATCTGCTGGTGCCGGGCGATCCGGATGCACAAGGCGACTGGCTGGTAAATATCCGGGCGGTGGATGGCCGGCTGATGCAAAGCGCGACTTTCTATCATTCCAATAGTCTTCCTCTTTTCTTTCATCAGCACCTGTCTCCCGGGGTCTATTTCGTGCAGGTGACGGACCTCCAGGGGCGGCTGGGGCGTGTGACTTCATTCCGTGTGGATGGACGTTAGAAATTTTAATCTCGTGATTTGTTGGCGGGGCTACATACGAAGGTGGTATGTAACTATACTGGTTAGTAATATTTTGTAGTGATTTTACTAACGGTGCAAAAATAAATTGCGTATTAAATCGTCGTAGTCCTACTTAGGTGGATAAAATAAACGGTAAGCATTTGCAGTTATAAGGGAGCAGTATTTCCCAAGAACGGACCCAAGGTCCGTTGTCCGAAGGACAGATACAACTGAGCTTTGGCGAAAGTTGCGATCGAGGAGGAGCGTGTCAAAGCAGCTCCGACGAAGGTCTATGTCCCGGCCAACGGGTTAAATTTTTCGAATATCCGTTGGCGGGATCCTATATCCTAACAAATTCATTCGTTCCTTATGACACCGCAGAAAATCCGTGTACCTGGGTTGGCCCTGGCGTTTATGCTATGGAGTATAACCCTCACCCCCTCTTCTTCCTTTGCACAAGCTTGTGCGGGGACCTTGCAGACCGTAACGTATGACACCGTCATTTACGGGGCAGGCACCCAGAACTACAGTCTTCCATTAAGGCAATTCTATTCGCCCAGCGGGACCACGTTATTGAGCGCCTATATCGAAGCGTATCTTACGACATCGGCTACGGCGCAGTTCCAAAACACGAACGGTACGGCTCAGAGCTTCAACCCTAATATTTCGCGGGGGGATGAGCTGGACCTGGCCGGAGACTATCTTACGAATGGGGGCGCCATCTACAATTTCCCACATGCGAATATCGCGGCGGGCGCTACGAAGACCTATCCCACGCAGACGGTGTTCAACAATTTCAAGGTCATCGATTACCTCATCGATAATTCCGATCCTACGCTGAATAGTTTCCAGGGGACGGGTACGGTGGATCTGAGCTATGCGAGCCACACCTATATCAACAATGTCCCGTTGGGGGTGATCCCTTCTTCGACGGCATCGGACAATATCGTTTTTTCGATCACCTATACTTATTGCGGGCCGCAGGTGCTGGCGACGAACTTTATATCCTTTACGGCGCAGAGGCAGGATGCGCAGTCGGTGACGCTGAACTGGACCGTGGGCAGCGAGATGAAGGGACGGCGTTATGATATCGAGGTGAGTTCGGATGGGAATAAATTTTCCTTTTTCAAATCGACACCTTCCGATCCGGCAGGCAGCGGGGATACCCATTATGTGTATGGCTATTATATCGCGCCGGGCAGCCAGGGTAAGCTTTACTTCCGACTGAAACAAGTGGAGGGGGATGGTTCGGCGGTGTATTCGCCGGTGCGGGTAGTGGACCTGGAGGCGGATGGAGGATCGCGGGCATTCATGATCTATCCGAATCCTCCTACGAACTTTATCAATGTGGTGTTCCCTTCGGCGGGCGGCAGCTGGCAGGTGGATATCCTTTCGGCGGATGGCGCGCTGGTGCAGCGGAGTGTGTTCAACGATGCGTCTTCGGGCCGGGTGAACTTTTCTCGTAAGCTGTCGGCGGGGACGTATTTTGTGCGGGCCGTGGATATGCAGACGTCGCGGTCGCAGACGGGGTCGTTCGTGGTGAGATAAATTAAAAAATGAATAGCTTTGGGAAATGAGCCCGAAGAACCTCTACTTATCTTATTGCTTTTTGATATTGTGTGCCTGCTCCTGCCGGCAAAAGATGGAAAGGGTGGTGGCTAAGTATAAGAACGGAATGGTTGCAATCGTGCGTGAATATTCGGATAGATCGGATACTGCTAATTTCATTATGACGCAGTTCTATCTCGATGGGAAGATCGAGCGAACCGGGCGCGTTCACAAGGGATATTATGTCGGGAACATCATAACATACTATAAGAACGGAGTAAGGTCTCAACTCGACAGTTTTCTTTTTCCATGCCCTATGGAATGGGGAGCATGTGATATGATACTGTTTTATTACAACGAGAATGGGACCATTGCGCAACGATTTACGGTAAAACAAGGAGTTAAGTCCGGCCTCTGTCAGCAGTATGATTCGCGGGGCATCCTGGCGAAGGCGTATTATCTGGAGAATGATTCGATAAAGAATGGCGATTACAAGGAGTATTTTGACGATGGAAGGGTGTTTCGGCAGATGACCTACCATATGGATACCATTGTTGGCAAGGAGTGTATATTCAAGGAGAATGGCGATACCCTTTTATGGGATCAGTACTATAAAGGACAAAAGTCGTTCCCGTTCAAAAAATGGCTGGATGACGGGACTACGGTGGAGGGTGATCTTGTTGACGACAAGAGTAAGGCGGTGGTCTGGACCTGGCGTAACAGAGAGGGTAAGGAGATAAAGAAAGAGACCCGTCTTCCCGGTAAGAGCGGGTATGTGGTGCCGCATTAAGGCAGGAGCAGGGAATGGGAAAGGCCCTGCCCGATCTTTTTAGGATACTAAAACAGGGAAAGTTCTGCAGAGTATATATATATTCGAAAAAGATCCGGAGTATGGTATTGCCATATCGGTGAACGGGGATATGGTAAGGGATAGGATACGGTGTATTCGTCGTGCTTGTATTTCGATGGGAAAAAGAAGCAATTCAAAGGGGCAATGTCTATAAATATGCTGGATTATACGCTGCTGTTCCTGTTAAAGTATTACCGGGGTGAGGTGGGAGAGGTAGATCATATCGACCTGGGTTTTGAATATGGCGGCAACAAGGGAATGACCTTAACGATAAAGCTGGATATATCATGGGTATAAAAGAAAAGGGGCTGATAAAAGAGCTGAAGGAGAACGGTTTTTCTTATAGTAATGTCGATAAGATATATATAAAACAGGCGTTGGAGCCTGTAGAGGTAGAGATCGTCTTGAAATGGCTGCCGGAATTGTACAAGGAACATTTGGGGACGGGAGACCAGGCCGTTAGATCCCTTATGTCCGCCAAAAGGGTTTTTGATCCTTCCTTGTTGATCGATTTGTTCGAAAACAGCGATCTGAATGAGACGATAAAGGCTGGGATCGGACTCACCTTGTCGTATGCGAATACCACGGATATTTCCGAATGGATGAAGGACCAGCTGCTCGACAAGGAGCTTCGCATGGAGCGATATGCGTTGATAGACGGATTGTTAAAAAAAGGAAAATTCAGCTCTGTCAAAGAGTATATGAACTTCTTAAAAAAGATATTCGATAGATATGGCGGCGAGGACATACTGAAACTATTTAAAAAGTATGGCGACAAGGATGATATGCTCTTTTTGGCTGAAAAGGCGAAAAAGGCCGAACCCAAATTCGCGAAAGCAATAAACAAGGTAATAGAAAAGAAAAAAGTGTGACACAGGATAGTCGTTGAGAAATTTGATCTTGCCAAGGAATCGAGCTATCATATTCGAAAGATACTTTGGACTAAAGTTTACAGTCTGCAAGCATTGAAGGAAGAACATCGGCATGATCGATCGTCGTGAATGGGCTACAGGATTCTTTGAGACATTTTTGATAAAGTGTAAATATATATCTATATTAATCATTGTCCTTCTGATGGGATGTAAAAGTGATAGATCAAAATCTCATCCTGATGGAACACAGCCCCTTTGCAATGGCAAATTATTCTACGAAAGCTATATTATTGTGGGTGGCGGAGCCTGGGGAGGGGACCGGGTATCTGCTTATATTACAGACTCTGTAAATTTCAGAAAATACCTAGGCACGTATGACAACGCGAACGCTGCTATTAGCGTGGTGTGTAAAGGTGATAGCGTATTTGCTTACAATAGGAAAAGAGATGATCTCTCGAATAAGTTAAAGATCGTCTCTATAACGGGGTATGACCTGGAAAGGTTAAAGAGTGACAAACAATTTGACTAGATAAAATAGCATTCCTGCTAAAAAAGACCCCGTCCAATCTTTTTGGGGACCATGACGGGGTAACACCACTGTGAATGAAAATCGTTATGACGGACCGGGCCTGCCAGGGCCGGGGAAGTTACTACCGGGTGATCCATTGCTCCATGTCGCCGGCGGACAGGCTGACCAGTATGCGTTTCATGGCGGCGGCATTGCCGGAGACGCGTACGTATAAGTTCTGGACTTTGTCGCTTTTTATCTTTTTTATGGTGAATATCCTCGAATTGTTCCTGTCGGCGGACCAGGAGGCGGTGTAATATCCGTAGGAGTTAGGCTTAGGACCCCAGCTGCCGGCCATCCAGATGGCCATGTTGTGCGAGTGCGTATAATAATTTACGGCGTCGCGCAGATCGGGTTCGGGAATGGTATACCATTTCACTCCGGGAGGCGATCCCGGAGGAGGCGTCTTTTTATTGTCGGCTGTTCCAACAGTATTATCATTGAAGTCGAATTCTATCACGACGACACTGGCGTCATGAAACCGGATGGTCTGCTCATTGGATTCCTTGTCGGCATCGGCATTGTTTTGCTCGCCCTGCGGATCTTTTTGCAGGTCTGCCATCTTTTTCTGGAAATAGTCATATCGCCGGCGATATAGATCCAGCCCCTTCTCATAGGTGTTGATGCCGGCCTTGTTGTCGGCGCGGAGGTCTTTTTGGTATTGGGTCATGTGGTCGCCAATGTATTTCGCCATCTGGTTATTCCAATAGATAGCGGAGTCCATATAGCTTTGGAGGGCTTCCTTCTTTGCATTGGCGCGGGAAAAGTATTGACGGCCCTGGTCCAGCCTACGTTGGTTGAAATCGCGGAGCCATTCGCCCCAGGCCCGGAGGGAATCCTTATCGACGACGAACTGCCAGACCATGCGAACCCAGTGGGCGGGACGGCGTTCATATGCCAGCACGACGCCATTGGTGTCCTTTAAGCCGGAGCCGAGGGCTTCGTATATTTCGGCAACATCCCATTTTTCTTTACGGGCGATGTCATTTACCAGCATAGCGGCCCAATTGCGCAGCCTGTTCTCCATCGCGATCTCACAGGGCAGGACGGAGTTATCCAGCCGGGAGATGCTATCGTCGGAGCTGCCGGGGTTATCCCTCAGATCAGGGCAGGTGGCGGGGTATTGCGGACAGGATTGGGCGTGTGCTGTCGTCACCAGGAGGCCGGTGAGCAGGACTGTCAGCAGGTATGACCGAAGGCCCACCCGTATGGCCGTTCGCAGACGGGGACGCGGATTTGCCCAAAGGCGGGTCTGTATGCCTGTGGATATGTTTGCTTGTGGGCAGGGCAGTGAAATGGAATAAAGAAAGTTATGGTACATATGGTTTATTTACGATTGCAGCCGGTGGAGGCGCCGCTTTTTGCATTGACGAGAGCCGTGCCTGACGAGACCATGGGGGTATAGGCTCCCATATCGGCCATTGCAGCCCTGGTGATCTTATCGAACTGATCCTGCAGGGTCTGGAAGCCTGCACCATTGTCCTTGATGCTGATGGCGTCGTTGTTGGGGTCGGTGGTCTTAGTGGCTGCCTGATAGCAGTCGGCGCTGGTTTTGGGAATGGTGATCTTCGCCATCAGGGAATTGATCTCGATGGGATAGGCCCGCTGACAGCGGCCGGCGAGATGGCCGAAGGACAGAGGAATGATCAGGAGCAGATGACGTAAATAACGCATAAGTTTATTTTTTTAAGGCGGGCTTTTTGGTCTTGCCGTTGCCGTTGTTCTCGATGTGTACGGTATAGCGGCCGTATACGACGACCTCGGCCAATTTAGGATTGACCTCTTTGGCATCGTAGACCTTGTCGATGAGCACGGAATTATTATTCTGTACGGGCAGGAGGAAGTCGAGGTACATCAGCTTGCCCACTACGGCGTTGGTCGTCATGCCACGGGCTTTACCAGCGAGCTCTCTCAGTTTTTCGAGGGTGGCGGCGTCATGGCCTTTACCCATCTGCGCCTGCAGGGCTTCGGCCTGACGTTTGAGGTCCTCGCCCTGTTCCTTCACCTCTCCGGCTGCCTGTCGCGCCTCTCCGTCTTCTGCAAGGCGTTTCTTTGCCATGACATCCTCGAAAAAGGATTCCAGACCTCCGAGTCCCATGTTTTGAGGGGGAACATAGGGTAGCTGGAAAGTTCCTGCTGTTTTGGGATTGGGTGTAAAGCCGGTGAGCATGATGGTGTCGTGACCCGGATGGCAGAAATCCATGCTCAGGGACCGTAGTTCGGTGGTATATTTCCGGGTGCCGATGTAAACCGGCTTAGGGGCGTTGGGCGGGACGATGAGCTCGTTGTTTATGAGCTGGCAGTCGATGGTCTGTTTCTGACTGGGCTTGTAAAATCCGAGGCCGTCCAGGTTGTCCTCATCGGCGACGACCCATTTATAGCATTGATTGCTGTCCTGCATGAAATAAGGCATGATATGGCAATCGCCCTTGACATGGGCCAGGCGGTAGCCGCCGTTCTGCCCGATCTTTATGTCCATCTCTATGGAGAGCTTGAACCCATTACAGATCTTTTGCAGCTGTGGCAGGTATTCCTGGAAGTCCTGATCATTCCCTTCATTGAACATGCCTTCTTCCCTGTAGAGACTCAATATAAAAGGTATGTTCCCGATGGTGCGCCAGTCATTGTGCTTGAATGCATCGAAATAGAAATCGATGTTCCGCTTTATGAGGCCTGCAAGCTCGGGCTGTATGGATGAGAAGGCTGTCTCGCTGCCTGACAGCAGCTCCCATTCCCGTGCGACGGTAATATAGGTACGGATGATGGCTGACGCTGCCTTGAAGTTCTTATTATTGGTCAATACCAGCTTTTCGGCCCTGTAGTACAGGTGATGCAATGTTTCGAAAACAGCCTGGTAAAGCTCGCTGACGCTGAGGTAGGCACAGGCTCCTGATCCGGACGGATCTTTTTTATTGTGATAGAACAATGCATCATACAGGTCGACATTCACGCCTCCGCCGGGCTCGAGGCCGATGAGCGCCATATTATGCAGGATATCCAGTCCTTTCCGGATGATGTTGTCTTCGGGATGCAGGAAGTCCCGGACATAGTGTTCGATGGTGGTATCATAGACCTTGCGCAGATTGGAATCACAGGCATAGCAGCTGTATTCGAAGGCGGGGGGAGGCGGTGAGTTGAGGTCATTGCCATGGCCTTTGATATGGTCTTTGTAAAAATTCATTACCTGGTCATAGTCGGGCCGGGCCTGTTTGCAATAATCGCCTACCACATCGGCGAGGGTTTTCGCAGGCGGCAGGGGGGCAGGCTTCTCCCCCATGAGCATGTCCTTTGCGGGATCGATCTTATAGTCCTGCAGCTGTTGTTTGCGCTGCTGCGCATCGGGGAGCAGGGTCTGGTAAAAATGATAGGTGGCGGGTTCGATGTTTTCCCGTGGGTCGCTCAGGACCTGTATGAAGCCGTCTTCGGACTGTATGGCGTTGTCGACCCATTTGTTCCAGCTGTCGGCGGCGCCGGTGTGTGGATGCAGTGATCCGTCGGGGTCGATGGTGATGGAGCCGCCGGGGTTACCGGCGGCTCCGCCGGACGGCAGGCCGGAGAGCGTGCTGTCTGCAAGGCCTTCGATGACGAATTCATTTTTTTTATTCTTATTCCAATGACCTTTGAACCATAGGAAATAATGTGTGTCGGAGGTCTGGCCTGCTGCGCTTGCGCATATCAGCAACAAGGCGGCCATGCCCGGTAGTTTAGGGAGCCACATATGTACAAGGGGTTTGAGGGTGCCGGATTTACATTCTTACAAATTCTACCCGTCTGTTGTTAGCCCGTCCTTCAAGGGTGTTGTTGTCAGTGATGGGTTTGGTGTCGCCGAGGCCTTTTGTGGTCAGGCGGGACGCATCTACGCCCATGCTGACGAGCTGTGTCTTTACGGCGTCGGCCCTTTGCTGGGAGAGCTGGAGGTTATGTGCGGCGGCGCCGCTGTTGTCGGTGTGGCCGTCTATTTCGAATTTGACATCGGGGTTGTCTTTCAGCACCTGTACGATCATATTGAGGGTGCCCATGCTTTCGGGTTTGATGGTGGCTTTGTCCACGTCGAAGTTGATACCATGGGTGACGATCTTGGCGTCGGTGAATTTCTTGCCGATCATGTTCATGTTGCCGCCTTCGGCGATACGGAAGTTCCTGAATGCGATGGGAGCTTCTGTGCTACCGATGCCGCCGACATCGAGCCTGGTGAGCTTGCATCCTTCACAGTCGGGGATGACGAGGACGCGGTATTGATCTTCGTAGCATTTGATCTGAGCCCCTTTCTTGATCATGGCGGCATGGTGCCACTTGCCTTCGAAATTTTCTGCGTCACCGGGGTAATTGTTGGAAAGGTCTTTTTGGAAAGAGCCTGTGGACACCTCTTTGCCATAGAAGATATGTCGACTCTCATCCTTGTCGGTGGTGAAGAGCAAGCCGGGAGTATATGCACCGGGGGTGGCATAGAAGTCGAATTCGATGGTGAAGCTCTCGGGGAGATAGTTATCCTCCGTCTTCATACGGGGGCTGACCCTGACATAGTTGCCTTCCGTGAGGAGGAAGGTCTGTTCGCCTTTGATCTTATTGACGACGCCCTGGCCGGCGTTGAGCTTCCAGTGAGCGGGGAACTCTCCGTCCTGGTCATCTACGAAATTATCTTCGAATATCACGTTCTCGCCGGGGACGAAGTCGTAGTTGGAATAGGCTTTGAGGGTGGTGGGGTCGCCGGAGGGGGTGGTTTGGCCGTTGGCGCCGGCGGCGCCTGTCGTGGCTGTCGATGCGGCGGTGGCCGGCTGGTCCTTTTTCTTTTTCTTGAAGAGGCCTTTGATGCCATTCTCTGCCTTATCCAGGCCGCCGTTGACGGTGTTGGAGACGTTGTTATTGACCTTATCGGTGGCTCCCTGCTGGGCTGTTTGTTTAGGGTCGGTGATCTGCGCGTGGGTGACGAGGGTGGCGGTGCAGATGGCGAGCAATAGGGTTAACTGTTTCGATCTCATTGTGGGTGATGTTTCTACAAAGTGACTATAAAAAGGGCCGCGAGTCAATCGGATGAACATATGATTTTAGGACCGGCGGGGTGAAAGCACTTTGGCTACGGCCTCGGCCTTGGAGTTGACATGGAGCTTGTGGTAGATGTTGCAGATATGCGTACGGATGGTGCTGATGCTGACGCAGTGTTTATCGGCGATCTTCTTGTAGCTGAGGCCATCGACGAGGGAATAGAGGATCTCGTTCTCCCGGACGGTGAGCTGGTAATCCTCCACAACGGTGGAGGGGGCGGCCTGGAAGGACTGGATGACGCGGCGGGCGATGCTGGCGGTCATGGGGGCTCCCCCCTGGTAGAGGTCCCGGATGGCCTGGATGATCTCTTCGGGGGCGGTCTTCTTCAGCAGGTAGCCGGAGGCGCCGGCCCGGATGGCGTCGAAGATCTTCTCGTCGTCGTCAAATACGGTGAACATCATCACCTGGATCCGGGGGAAATTGGACTTGACGGTGCGTACGCCCTCGATGCCGGAAATATTAGGTAATCCTATGTCCATCAATACGATGTCGGGCATGGCGCTACCTATCTCCCCCACCACGTTCAGGAGGTTGTTGAGGCTGGCGACACAGCGCATGCCTTCCGTCCTGTTGAACAGGCTTTCCAGGCTGTTGCGAAGGGTGTTGTTGTCCTCTACTATAGCTACCTTGATCATGGTCTTCAAAGGTGGGAAGTATTTCGATACGGGCCAATCGGATGTTTATATGAATTTGGAGCCGTCCCGCACTTTTTTTCCGGCCGGGGTATTGCAAACGGCGATTATAATATTTATCTTATGGATATGATTGCCATGCCACCCCTCGTCCCCACCCATGTGTGGAACACGCTGTCCCTGGCTATTGCCCGGGGCGCCACCGACCAGGTAAAAGAACTGGTTGAAGAAAACCATCTCGATGTCAATGCATGTCTCAGCGACAGCTACTGGATGCCTCTGTTGATGGAGGCGTTGCTGTCCAGCGGATTTTCGACGGAGCAGGAGCGGCTGCCGTTGCTGAAGTATTTGCTGGAGAATGGCGCCAATCCCAACATCTGTTGCAGCAAGGGCTACAATTGTCTGCATATAGCGGTGCAGCAGCATCAGTATATCCATGCGCTGGACCTTTTGCTGGATTTCGACCCGGATGTCAATTTACCGGATGCGGACGGCTCCAATGTGGTGTATTGGGCGGTGATGGGATTCCTTTTGCGGAAGGAGAACGAGGACGAGCGGGCGCTGTCCCTGCGTGTGTTCCAGAAGATATTGCTCCATGGCGCGGACCTGGATCAAAAGAATAAGTTCGATATGAGTGCCCGGGCATGGCTGGATCATGCGGCGCCGGAGGTAAAAGACATGGTGGTCCGCTGGGAGGCGGGGTCTCCCGCGGTGAGGCCTGCCTATACGGTGCAGCCGAAATTCCCTACGGCATGGCAATATCCGGCGCTGGTCCACAAAATATGGAGCGAACCATCGTCCACGAATACATCCCTGTCAGGCGAGCTCTTGAGGGCGGTGGAGACATTGCGGGATGAGGCGCAACGCAATGGGAATGTCAATTACAAGAACAGTCATAAAAAGATGGCGGTCTTTGTACGGGATACGCTGATAAGTTCGGGGTATTTCAGTCAGGCGGATATGGATCGGATCCGAATGGGTACGGGAAAGCTGATGAAGGGAAGAAGACCGTACAAGCAGGACGATGTATATGATCAGCTGGTGGATGAGGTATGCGTGTATCATCTCTCCTCACCCAACCACTACCTTTAGGAGCCGCTGGAAGCGGTTTGTCCGGGACCAAAGGTCCCGACCGGGGAGGAGCGAGTGCCGGAGCTCAGACGAGGGTTATGGGCGAAGCCCGAGGAAGGGTCCAACAGTGTTGGAACCAACGAAGGATACGAGCGAAGCTCTCGTGTCGAAGCAGCTCAGACGAAGGCCTGCACTGTCAGTCTGATCTCTGTGCCCTGACCGGGAGCGGATGTGATCGCCAGCTGAGCGCCCATGAGGCCGGCGCGTCGTTGCATGCCGGAGATGCCATTGCCGGTGGAAGGGGACTGCCTATCGAACCCTTTCCCGTTGTCCTTTACCAACAGTTCCAATGTATGCTGATCAAAGCCGACACGCAGGACGGCCTGTGTGGCGTGGGAGTACTTTACCAGATTGTTGATGGCTTCTTTCAGCACAAGATAAATATGCTGTCTGTGATCCATGGGCAGCTTTATCTCATCGAGCTTTTTCTGGATGTCGATGGTATATTCGATCTCCCGGGCTTCGAAGAGGGTGGTGGCAAAATGCCGGACGCGCATGAGGAGGTTTTCCAGCGAGTCGTTGCGGGGGTTGATACTCCAGACGATGTCATCCATCCTCTCCATCAGCATAAGGGAGCTGTCCTTGATCTCGCTCATGGTCTCACGGGCCTGACCGCTGTTATCGCCCCTTAGCGCGAGGTCGCTGAGGATGGAGATGGAGCTGAGCGTAGAGCCAATGTCGTCATGAAGGTCCTGGGCTATCTTATTCCGGATGTATTGCATCCTTTGCTGCAGCTGTTCATTGGCCTGCAGCTGTTCGATCAGTTCCTCCTGGCTGCGTATCTTTTCTTTTTCGGCCATATGCCGTTTGTACCCCAGGCCCGCGGTGAAGCAGATCATTTCGAGCAGTACGCCGGCCTGTGGGAAGATGAGGATATCGTAGATGCCGATGTTCTGTCCTTTATAGTTCTGCAAATAGGTGAATACCTGCCCCAGGATATTGCCTACGGCCACGATGAGGCTGCCTGTGAGCACATAGTTGATCAGTGTCTGTCTGTAGCGGAACAAATACACGATAAAGCTGGTGGACAGGAGGAAGACGGCGAGCAGGACGATGGTGAAAAAAGTATTCTGCCGCTGCTGGTCGAAGGTGACGAGGATGAATACAAAGTCGAAGATCATATAGCCAAGCAGGAAATATTCCAATGGTACGATCCATTTATTCAAGGCGGGGTAGCATGCGGGTATTTCCAAAAAGCTGCGTATAAACCGGAAGTAGAGGAAGTAGGGGAGGATGAGCAGCGTGCGACCGAGATAAACTTTTAACAGGGGCATCCGGGTAAAGAGCAGGGGGAGGCCCAGGTCTGTTTCCTCCTTGCTAAGAAAATAGAGGATGAGGGCGGCGATATAACAAAAGTAGTAGCCATATTCCTTGCGCCGGATGATCAGCCATTGGAACAGCACATACAGCAGCTGGCAAAGCATAAAGCCCTGGAACAGCCATTGAAAGGCCTTGTCGGCGTGGTCCTGCTCATAGTCGATGGCAAAGCCTGCGTTTAGGGCGTTGGGTGTGAAGAGCTGGATGGCGGAGAAGCTGAAGTCGTTGGTTTTTTGGCGCAGACAGAGAAATATCTCCCCGAACTGATGAGGAGCGAGGCGAAGGGGCAGAATATTGTAGCGTTGCTGCACGAGGGTCGTACCCGGGAGGGGAGAACGGAGGCTGCCTCCTGAGAGGTGCACAGGGGCGTGGCCGGGTGAGGAGAACCAGACATCGGTGTAGTTGATGTTACCACAAAAAATAGATACGTCCAATGAGCTGTCGGAGTCATTTTTCAGCCAGAATCGTATCCAGAAGTCATAAGACGCCGGGTCCTTTTCTATCAATCGGGTAACACCGGACCAGGTGGCATGGAATGGTTGAATGATCATACGTCCGGGTGAGTCGATCAGACGATGACGACCGCTGTCAATGAAAAACCCGGGGGCGGTAGTGAGCAGTTGGTCGTGGAAGCCGTATTTGACAAGGCTGCTGTCGGGTGAGGGGCCGGGGAGACGAAGCCAGACACTGTCGAAAGGAGACGGTGGACCGGACCGGGCGGTGGTGGAAGAGGGCAATGTGCCGGAATGGGCGGCGGCGGGCGACTGGCTGTGCAGGCCGGAGGTCAGCAATAGAAGGGGCGCTATGATGACAAGGAAGGTGCGCACGGGGTCAACTTATTTTTAGCGTGAGCATAACGGAGGCGCCTTTACCCTGTGTGGCGTCGATGTCGAGGGAGGCGCGCATGAGGGCGGCCCGGCCTTTCATGTTTACGATGCCATTCCCTGTCCGGGAGGACGCCGGATCGAAGCCGCTGCCGTTGTCGCTGACATCGACCTTCAGGAGTCCTCCGGAGGAGCGGGCGCGGATGACGGCGTTGGTGGCGCCGGAATATTTTACCAGGTTGATGATGGCCTCTTTCATGATGAGATATATATGTTGTCTGTGCTCCATGGAGAGCTTGAGATGCCGGATATTGTTCTCTATGATTATTTCATAGTCGATGCCTTTGGCTTCGAAGAGAGGGGCGGCGAAGCGTTGTATACGGACCATGAGGTTCTCTACCTCGTCGTTACGGGGGTTGATGCTCCAGACGATGTCATCCATCTTATCCATGAGGGAGAGGGAGTTTTCCTTGATCTCGCCAGCCATGCGTTGCCAGTCGGGAAGTGGGGACTGTGCGGGGGGGGCTGGAGGGGGCGCCTGGGACTGTTGAGGTTGCTGCGGCTGTTGCGGGTGCTGAGATGTCCGGGACTGTTGAGGCTGCCGGGATGTCTCGGATGCCTGGGGCTCGTGGGAGGAGTGCATGATCATATCGCTCATGATGCTGATGGAGCTGAGGGTAGACCCGATGTCATCGTGCAGATCGGTAGAGATCTTTGTCCGGATGCGCTCGATCTTCAGGGCCTGGTTGAGACGATAGCGATACAGCAGGTATACGAGGGTGGCGGCGATAAGGATA
>DASZXP010000197.1:0-33379 GCA_035545935.1 Puia sp.
AGCCAGCCACCAGTTGCCCTGAGCGTCCCGCAGGGCTGTATTGTATTCGCTGGCCGGGAACAGGATCGGTGTCGTAGCATGAAAAGCAGGTCCGTCTTTCCGCCAGTCGATGTCGATGATGATCATCCCGAAATTGTGCAGCAGCAGTAACATACGGGATGAGTCCAGCACCGTCAATGTCTGTGACCATGATACATAAGGGTATTTGTTATAAGGAAAAGGCCAACTGCTCAGGCGGCGACCCTGTTCATCCAATAGCTGCAGGCTGTCGGTATGCGGGCAGATATAGAACAGGTATTTGTCATACACCGAAAAGAGACGCGCTTCGGGGAATAAGGCATCGTCTTTTAAAAAGAAAGGGGTTTCCGATAATGTATCCTTTTTATGATCATACAGACGCCATCCGTTGTACAGATGCAGCCACACATCGCCATCGGACAGGGGAAGGATCTTGTCGGCATAACGTATACGCTGCCGGGCGGCGTCCGCCGCTGTAAAAGGCGAGGAAAGGACCTTCTTCAATCGATGGTGTGCATCGAAAACATACACATCGTTTTGCGAAGCCGCCCAGCAATTGCCAAAGACATCCGTCTCCAGCCGGATGATGGTATTGTTATATTCATCCATGGGCGTATGCAGCCGGCGATAGAACTGGGAAAAGCTGTCTGTTCTTTCATCATAAAAGACCAGTCCCGATGCTGTGCCAATAGCCAGACCGCCCCCAGATAGTTTTTTCAGACAATAAATATAGTCATGCGGTATGGAATTGGGCCGTGAGTGATGGAAGTACTGTGTCACCTCCGTACCATCGTATCTGTTGAGTCCGTCGGGAGTAGCGATCCAAAGGAATCCGTTGTTATCTTGTGCCAGGTCGTTGATCTTATTGCTGCTGAGCCCTTCGGTCATGGTCAGCTTTTCTATAAAATGAGGGATCTCCTGCGCGTTGGAGGACGTCCGGGGGGCTAAGGCAGCCAGGCAACACAGCGTTATGAGATACCTATCTACCATTGGGTTGTCAAATTAGAAAATTGCCATAGATTTACAAAATGAAGCATATCTGTCTTGCCCTTGCCTGCCTGGCCTCCTTCGCCCTGGTACAGGCCCAATCTCCCTTCTTCGACCGCGACTCGATCGTCGTCCCTGGCGATACCCCCAGGCTGGTCTCCAGCCAGTTCAGCTTTACGGAAGGGGCCGCCGTCGACCGAAAGGGAAATGTTTTTTTCACCGATCAGCCCAATAACAGGATCTGGGAATATGACCTCAAAGGCAACCTCACGCTGTTCATGGACAGCGCCGGCCGCAGCAACGGTATGTATTTCGACAAGAAAGGCGACCTGGTGACCTGTGCCGATGAAAAAGACGAGCTCTGGGCCATCACCCCGGATAAAAAGGTCACCGTCCTGATGAAAGATGTTGGAGGACGCCTGCTCAACGGTCCCAACGATCTATGGATCGACGGCAAGGGAGGCATTTATTTTACGGACCCCTATTATCAACGTCCCTATTGGACCCGGACGAAATCGGACCTGGATGGGATGAAGGTATATTATCTGGCAAAGGGAAAGACTCAGCCCGTCGTCGTAGCGGCCGACCTGGTGAAGCCAAATGGTATTGTAGGGACGCCCGATGGTAAATTTCTCTATGTCGCGGACATACAGGACAGGAAGACGTATAAATACCGCATCGACAAGGATGGATCGTTGAAGGACCGGCAATTGTTCGTTGCGATGGGGGCTGATGGTATTACCCTGGATCAGCGGGGTGATCTTTATCTGACGGGGGATGGCATCACCGTATTCAATCCGGCCGGGGAGAAGATCGCCCATATCCCTGTGCCTGCGAAGTGGACGGCCAACCTGTGTTTTGGCGGAAAGGATAAGAAAGACCTTTTTATCACAGCCTCCGAATCCCTTTTTATTTTGCCGATGAAGGTGAAGGGGGTGGAGTAGGCGTCTCTTTTGACGCGATAAAATTTCCGATCATATCCCTGTAGGACTGTATCGTGTCCGGCTTGGAC
The DNA here is from genome assembly GCA_035545935.1 of Puia sp. Lineage (GTDB taxonomy): Bacteria > Bacteroidota > Bacteroidia > Chitinophagales > Chitinophagaceae > Puia. Next base: position 2,018 of record DASZXP010000197.1, read on the forward strand.
ACCACATCCAGCGCGCCCAGCTCCCGGCAGGAGAGGAAGAAATCTTTTACCTGGTAGGTGGAATAGATGATCACGGGTATGTACTTGTAACGGGGGCTGTCCTTCAAGAACACCAGGCTTTCCTTCCCCGTCATCTTGGGCATATTCTGATCCAGGATGATCAGGTCCGGCAGATCGCTGTCGGCGCATTGATCCAGCCATGCCATCATTTCCAATCCATTCTCGACCCCGTACATGCGCATACCAGGCCCCATCTCGCTCAACGTCTGTTCGAAGAGCATTCTGTCGTCAAGGTCGTCGTCTACCAGCAAGATATTTTTATATTTCATGAGCTTGGTGGTGAATTAGAATTATAAATGATACACGGGGATAAGGATGTCGAACCGGGTACCTTCTCCCTCTTTGCTACGCACTCTTATCATACCGTCGTGTCTCTCGATAACTTTCTTGGTGATGGCAAGTCCGATACCTGTACCTTCAAACTTGTCTTTCGAGTGAAGCCGCTGGAATAGTTTGAAAATGGTGCCGGCAAATTGTTCCTCAAAGCCTATGCCATTATCCGTAATGGATAGCATGCAATAGGGGCCATCCGGGGCAGCCGGGCTGTCGAACGACTTTTCCGTAAGACGTACAGCATCAAATCGGATGACCGGAGGTACCCCTGGCCGGGTAAATTTTAGCGCATTGCTCAGCAGGTTGTGCAGCGCCTGACGGAACTGGCCCGGCATGATGTCCAGCTCGGGCATGTCCGGAACGATGATATCCGCCTCTTTTTCCCGGATGGTGACTTCGAAGTCCTCCAGTATATCGTACATGAACTTATTCATATCCGTGCGACGGAAATAGAATTTTTCGGCCGTCAGACGGGAGAAGTTCAGGATGTCTATCACCAGGAAACGCATCCGCTCCGTGGACCGTACGATCTTGCGGAAATAGCCTTTTGTCTCTTCGTTGAGCCCTTCTTCATGGCCGTCCAGGATCATCCGCGTGAACATATGGATCTTGCGAAGAGGCTCCTGCAGGTCGTGGCTGGCGATGGAGGCAAACTGCTGAAGGTCATGGTTGCTGGTTTCCAGGGCTTCATTCAGCTGCTGGAGCTGGAGGGTTCGTTCGGCCACCTTGACTTCCAGGAGCTGTTTGGCCCGGGCGATCTCCTGTTCCGCCTTTTTCCTTTCCGTGATATCCAGCATGGAGCCCAGCATACGATAGGGCGTGCCATATTCATTATGGAGGATATAGCCTCTATCCAGCACATAAGCATAGTCTCCGTTCTTTTTGAGGAACCGGTACTCCCTGCTCCATTGGGTATGATGCCCGTTGATGGCCGCATAGATGCTGTCCTCTATCTGCGTCCTGTCCTCGGGATGGATCTTCTCCGCCCAGAAGCCCCTGTCCAGCAGGTGGTTCGATCTGTCATAGCCAAACTGGACATAGAAGGATTCACCCCACCAGACGATATTGTTGACAAAATCCCAGTCCCAGAGAGCGTCATTGGTGGCGCGGGACACCAGGCGGAACCGCTCTTCGCTCTGGGAGAGGGCTCTCGTCCTTTCCAGCACCTTGCTTTCCAGCTCGGCATTGAGGCGCTTGAGCGTTTCACGGGTATTGATGAGCTCCATATAGTTGGTGCGAAGCTTTTCTTCCGCCAGCTTGCGTTCGGAGATATCCGTAAAGGAGGCTACGAAGCCATCCTGCATACGTACGATGGTGACCTCGTACCATTTTTTCCCGTCCTGTACGAACACCGCCTGGTGATAGTTCCTGCCGCCCGCCACCACTTCCATGTATTTTTCCATCAGTCCGTTGGAGATCAGGGGCGTAAGGTCCTTTTGAAGAGACGCCCCCTTCAGCTCTTCACCGGCTCTGTTCACCAGCTCGGCAGCCGCATGGTTGGCGGATATGACGATAAAATCCGTAACCTGCATCTGTATGTCCCTGACGGCGTGGAAGGCGAATATGGCGCTGGGGCTGGAGTTGTACACCGCCCGGATAATATTGTTGAGATCCGTGATGGCCGTGATATCGACAAAGGAAATAACGGCTCCATCCAGTTTGCTTTCATGGGTAAGATAGGGCATGATGCGCATGAGGAGGTTCTTCCCGTTGTGAAGATGCACTTCCTTTTCCATGGGATAACCACGCTGGATGACGGTGTTGACATCGGGTAGTAGGTTTTCGGACTTTATGTTGTTGGAAATATGCGTCAGGGGCCGGCCAATGTCCGTCTCGATGAAATTGATCATCCTCACGGAGGCCGGGTTGAACTTCCGGATATGCAGCTCGTTGTCGAGAAAGACCTGGGCGATGTCCGTGCTGCGGAAATAGTTGTTCAGGTCGTCGTTGACCTCCCGCAGCTCTTTTATCTTGAGCTGGTGTTCCGTATTGAGGGTGATGAGCTCTTCGTTGACGGACTGCAGCTCTTCGTTGCTGCTCTGCAATTCCTCGTTGGCGGAGAGCAGCTCTTCATTGGTAGATTGTAATTCCTCGTTGGCCGTCTCCAGGTCTTCGATAGCCAGCTGGAGATGGTTCTTTGTCTCGTTGAGCTCTGCCTCCAGGGCGTAGACGTATTCATCGGAATGTCCATTGCTCTCGTGGATGCCGTTGGCGGCGCGTTCGGGCTGGCCGCTCTCACGAATGACGATCATCGTATACGGATCGCCGGGTTTATTGCCTCCGGGCCGTATAAAGATCTCCAGGGTGATGATCTCTTCGCCTTTTTTATACCGGACGTTGCGCAGATGGCCTTTTCGTTCCGCCTTGCCTGCTTTGCGTATCTCGGCGCTCAACAGATGGGATACGTTGGACGGCAGCATCTGCAGGAGATTGAGCCGGAGCTGTTTGCGGGGCATATCAAGGAACCGTGCATAGTTGCCGATGGTTTCCCGTATCTCGAAATTGACGTCGATGTACAGGACCACATAATGCAGCTCATCGGTGAGCACCTGCTTGAAGTCTTCCCAAAGGAAGCTCTGCGACCGGGTGTCCCTTAATTTGCCCCTTGATCGGGGAGCATCTGCCGTGTGGTCGCCAATCCCATTGCCCGAGTGAGAATAATAGCCAGGCTTGGTCTCACCCGTCTTTTGATAGATCTTCCATCGCGCATCGATCTCCATTACGTCTTTTTTCATGAGCGCGGAATTTTCGCTGGGTCCCAAAAACAGGTATCCTTCTTTGCCCGCCGAGAATAGCAGAAGGGAGAAGATACGCTGCTGCAATGCCGGGCTGATATAGATGAGCATGTTGCGGCAGCTGACCAGATCGTTCTTGATAAAGGGCGGGTCCTTGATGATGTTGTGACGCGCGAATACGATCTGTTTGCGGATGGTGGGGAGGATCGTATAGCTTTTGGCGCGCCTGATAAAATATTTTTGGAGCAGGGACTCATCGATGTCTTTTTCGATGGACAGGGGATATTCGCCTACAGAGGCGAATAGGATGGCTTCTTCATCGACATCCGTGGCAAAGATCTTTACCACCAGGCGTTTGGGGTTGTCGTCCAGCATCTCGTTGATCAGGATGGCGATGCTATAGGCTTCTTCCCCCGTGCTACAGGCCGTCACCCACACTTTGATGACCTCTCCTTCCTCCTTATTATCGATAATGGGCCGAAGGACCTTTTCACGGAGCATGGTAAATGCTTCGGAGTCCCGGAAGAACCTTGTCACGCCTATGAGAAAGTCCTGGCCCAGCTGGCGGGTCTCGTCCTTGTGCTCCTTCAGGTAGGCGACGTATTTATCAGGAGTGGCAAAATTTCCCTGCATCATGCGCCGGGTGATCCTTCGCAGGATGGTGGGGGTCTTGTAATAATGGAATTCCATACCCGACTCCTGTTGGACGAGGTCGAACACCGTTTTGAGGAACTGGTCGTCCTTTTTATCGCTGCCATACAGGTAGGCGGTAGGGGGAGCGATGTGGTTGAGGATCTCTTCACAGATGGCGGAGGGGGGAAGTACGAAGTCCGCATTGCCTGTAGCGATGACGCTGTTAGGCATTCCATCGAATTTGGCTGTGGCGGGGTCCTGGACGATGACAAGGCCTCCTTCTTTTTTGATAGCCTCCGTGCCCTTGGTGCCATCCGTGCCTGTGCCGGACATGATCACGGAAATGGCCTTGTCTTTTCTCTCCCTCGCCAGAGAATACAGGAATACATCCACCGCGTTGTTGGGCGTCTTGCCGTTCTTTTTTTCCGAGAGCTTGAGCTGGTTCTTCTGGATGGTGATCAGTTTGGTGTTGGGGATGACATAAATGCATTTTCGCTCTATATTCTGGTTGTCCTCCGCCTCGTAGACCTGCATGTGCGTATGCCGGGACACCAGCTCCACCAGCAGGCTTTTGTAGTCCGGGGAAAGGTGCTGGATAAGGATGAACGACAGGTTGGACGTATCGGGCATACTGTCGAAGAATTCATGGATGGCTTCCAAACCTCCGGCCGAGGCCCCGATGGCCACGATATAATGATCGTATTTATTTGTTCGTAAACTCATAGAGAAAACTTCTCAGTATGGCGCCTGCGGTCAGCTCTTCTTCTTTCCAGGGCAGCGAGGCTCCGCTGACGATCTGACGCCATTGTTTAAAAGAATTTCGTGGGTGATAGTTCTTTTCATCTTTTTCATAGACGATCCTTTCACTGGGGTCGCCACTCCAATCGATGACCTTTTTTACCTCGGTGCGGAAGAGGAGCACGTACTCGTCCCGGGCCGGATTGACAGGCATTGCGAGCAGTCCGCTGGCAACGTCCATATAGTCGGAAGCCTTGTCGAACTCCGCGGAAAGGTGTTCCGTATGAAGCACCTTGTCGTGACGGCGGGTATGCAACCAGAAGATCAGCTCCCGGATAGTGTCGTTGTCAGGTACCTTACCCACCGTAAAGATCTTCTCGTCCCGTATCATGGCCGCCCCTTGCGCATTGAAAAGATGAAGCAGGGAAGTATTGCCTTTCAACAGCCCCTCGATGATATCATTCTTATCGTATACCTGTTCCACCAGCCGGGTATAGGTTTCCTGTACCTGCGTGGCGAAATCGTGCTTTTCTTTGTTCTGAAGGGAAAGGATCCGGGCCGAGACCACCTGTGACAGCAGCTCGAATACGGAACACACCTCGAAAGGAAGATATTTGGCCGTGCGATGATGGCAGGCGATGAGCCCCCAGAGCTTGTCGTTATGCAATATGCGGGTAGACATGGAAGCGGTGACGCCCATATTGGCCAGGTATTCCAGGTGGACGGCCGCTACGCCCCGCACATTACAGTCGGACAGGTCGATAAAGGAATGGGTGAGTGGATTCATCACCGGGTACAGCCCGACGGGCTGATAGTTCCTGTCCGGGATGAAACGATAAGGATTTTTCAGATAGAGCTCTCTTGCCTGACGGGGTATGTCGCTGGCAGGGAAAGTAAACTCAAAATAGGATTCCATTTCGACGCCCCGTTGTATGATCTCGGCTATCACCGTCCCGTTCCATTCTTCGTCAAACCGGTAGATCATTACTTTGTCGAACCCTGAAAGCCGCTGCAGCTCCCGGGCAGCTATCTTGCAGACCTCCACTGTGTCGCCGGCTGCCTGGATTAGGGACATGGAATATTTTATCTCCTGGAAGATGCTGACAAAGCTTCGCTGCTGTTCTTTATGATGAGGCGTCAGCTCCACTTCCGCCAAAATGTATTTTTCTTTTGCATGCACCAGCGTGAGATATTGTTCGTCACCGATGGTCCATACCTGGGGGATCTTATCCGTCGTGGCCGTCTGTTGCAGAAAGGAAAGGGCTTTATCGTCCAGGTGATCGCTGATGGGCGTGTTGATAAGGGCCGTTGCGGGCTGATGAAAAAGCTGTTCTACGTTCTCGCTGACCTGTACTATCTGCAGATTTCCTCTTTCCAGCACCAAAAGCGCTCCATATGATTGAACGGTGTTGATCAGATGAATGGGCAGCTTACCACAGAACTCAGAATCGTAATTCGGGAGTGAGCTCATGCTTTGCAATCCAGGTTTTAAAAGTTAAGAATGTCGCCCTGGCCGATAAGAGGATATCATCTTTAAAGGCGAGGGTAGTAGGGGTGTCGAGCAGGTCTTTGAAAGATTGCCACATGCCGGCGGTTTCGTTCCCGTAGGAGTTGAAATAGGAGAGACATTTTCCGGAGTCCAGCTGACGGGTCATCATGTCTGCGATGATCCTGCCGCCCAGGGTGCTCCCTTCCAATACATAGAGGGCGCCCAGCGCCTTGCCATAGGTGTCTATCGCGGGGAGATCGCGGCAAATTTCGGGATGAGGCAGGGGGATCCCCGCCGCCTCCATATCCTGCAAAAGCATGTCGGCCCGGCATCTTCTTTCAAGATCCGGGAAATTATCCGGGGTAAGCTGTGTTCTTATTCTGTCTTCCAGGGGACTGTAATAGGCATAGAGCCAGTTGAGAAAGGCCACATAATCCTCCAGCGACCGGATCCTCTTCAGCCAGCTGACCATTATCTTCTCTGCCTGTCTGTGGATATTTTCTGTATGTCTCTTAAGGTCTGATGATAACATGTGTCAAAATTTTGCCCGGCCCGCACACCGAATTAGGGGAAATTATTCCCCAAAAATGCCTTCGGGAAGATTATTATTTTCTTTTTCTTAATACCTTGAAACCCCGGATAAGGGGGAATGACGCTATTTTACATAGTTTTATCCCTTATTACCCATCACTCAATCGTTATTAAACAATGGATAGTCGCAGAGAATTCATCAAAAAAGCGGCCATGATCGCGGGCGCCACGGGACTGGCGGGGGTTCTGCCTGCCAGCATACAAAAGGCACTTGCCATCGACCCTCCCACCGGCTCGACCTGGCTGGATGCGGAGCATGTGGTGATCCTCATGCAGGAGAACAGGAGTTTCGACCATTGTTATGGTATGTTAAAGGGGGTACGCGGCTATCGTGACCCCCGGGCCGTTCAGCTGCCCGATGGGAATCCCGTATGGCTGCAGACCAATGCCGCCGGAGAGACCTATGCTCCCTTCCGGCTGGATATAAAGGATACCAAGGCCACCTGGATGGGCTCTCTGCCCCATTCCTGGTCCAATCAGATGGATGCCCGTAATGAAGGTAAGCACGATAAATGGCTGGATGCCAAACCTTCGGGCCATAAGGAATATGCTCATATGCCATTGACCATGGGTTATTATGACAGAAGGGATATCCCTTTCTATTATGCGCTGGCGGACGCCTTTACCGTATGTGACCAAAATTTTTGTTCCTCTTTGACGGGGACTACTCCCAACAGGCTATATCTATGGACAGGCACCATCCGGGATGAGCAAAATGCCCAGTCGCGGGCCAGGGTCCGCAACGATGATACGGATTATGGGGTAGAGGCATCCTGGACCACTTTCCCCGAGCGACTGGAAGACCATGGCGTCAACTGGAAAGTATACCAGAATGAGCTCAGCATACATCCCATGTTCAAGGACGAGGAAGACGACTGGCTGTCGAACTTTACGGACAATCCGCTGGAATGGTTTACCCAGTACCATGTCCGGTTCTCCCGCGCTTATATGCCCTTTATTCCCGTGCTGATCAAGCGGGTGACAAAGGAGCTGGTTGAATTGCAGCAGAAAATAGATGCGTCGCCTCAGGATGCGGATCTGAAGAAACAGCTATTGCAGAAAAGAGAAACCCTCGCCAACCTGAATAAGGAGTATAAATATATCAACCAGGATTATTTCGACAGGCTGACGCCCCGGCAGCAGTCGCTGCACAATAAGGCGTTCACCCGTAACAGTGAGGACCCGTATTTTCATAACCTGACCACCTTGCATTACGAGGATGGAGAGATGCAGGTACCCAAGGGGGATGTCCTTCATCAGTTCAGACAGGATGTACAGGATGGCAAGCTCCCCACCGTATCATGGCTGGTGGCACCTTCCAATTTCTCGGATCATCCGGGCAGCCCCTGGTATGGAGCCTGGTATGTCTCGGAAGTGCTGGACATACTCACCCGTAACCCGGACGTATGGAAGAAGACCATCTTTGTACTTTGCTATGATGAGAACGATGGTTACTTCGACCATATACCTCCTTTTACGGCGCCTGATCCCGCCCGTCCGGAGACGGGTCAGGTATCGAAGAATATCGATACCGGGGTGGAGTGGGTGACAAAGGAGCAGGATCTGCAGCGGGTCAAAGAGCAGGATGCCCGCAGCGGTCCCATCGGACTGGGTTTTAGAGTGCCGCTCGTGATCGCCAGCCCCTGGAGCAGGGGAGGATATGTCAACTCCCAGGTATTCGATCATACCTCCATCATACAGCTCGTGGAAAAGCTTCTCAGCCACAAGACAGGGAAGAAGGTAGTGGAGTCGAATATCTCCGCGTGGAGGAGGACCGTATGTGGTGATCTCAGCTCCGTCTTCCGCCCGTATAATGGAGAAAGGATACCCGCTCCCAAGCCGGTGGTGAAGAATCAGCAGCTGGAAAACATACACCGGGCAAAGAACCGTGATCTGCCGGGCGGGTACAAGCAGCTGACAAAAGAAGATATCGAGCAGGTGAAGCGGGATGCCGCTGCCTCCGGCCTGCTGCCGGGACAGGAAAAGGGTACGCGGCCTTCCTGTGCGCTGCCGTATGAGCTATATGCCGAACTGGATCCCGACGAGCAGGGTAGCAGCCTGCGGCTTAGCCTGCGTGTGGACAAGCTGGTGTTTGGAGATGCCTCCGCGGGCAGCCCTTTTATCGTCTGTGTGCATGGAAAGGAATATGCCGTGCGGAACTATACGGTGGCTGCGGGCGATCAGCTGACCGACTTCTTCCCCCTGACCCTCTTCGAGGACGGGAAATATGATATACGGGTGCATGGTCCCAATGGGTTCTACAGGACTTTTGCCGGGAGCAAGGTCCCTCCCATCGTCTTCAACGTGGATTATGAGTTCGGTCCGGATGAAAAACCTACCGGGCGGCTGCTCTTGCGCGTGATAAATACGGACGGCGCCAAAGGATATACCATCCGGATACGGGATAACTCTTATGGAGCCAAGGCTTTGACCCGTCAGCTGAGCGCGGGTGGTTCCGATGACGGCAGCCCTTCCATTCTGCTGGGAACAAAGGCCCAGTCCGGGTGGTACGACTACAGCATACTGGTGGAAGGCGTGGATGGTTTTGAGAAGCGCTATGCAGGCAGGGTCGAGACCGGCAAGGACAGTATCAGCGATCCCGCGATGGGTTAATATCCGGTGACACCCGGTTAATTATTGCAAAGGCCAGCGGTTGTTTTTTAGTATACCTTATATTCGCACGAATCAAACAGTTATATGAGAAAACATTTTTCACTGCTTTTTTTAGTCACCACTGTACTGGTTAACACCTACGGACAAAGAGGGCAGCGCAATGCAACCCCTGCTCCTCCCACCCCCCCGATGGAGAAGCTACCTTCCGGCAGCCGTACCCTGAACATAGACTCTGCCGTCACCACCCATTGGGAGGTCACCATCAAAGGACAGCGTGTCCCTTATGACGCGACGGCAGGCGCCATGCCTGTATGGGATGAAGAAGGCAAACCCGTCGCCGGCGTTTTCTATACCTATTATGAGCGGACGGACATCAAGGACAAGACTGCCCGTCCCCTGGTGATCTCTTTCAACGGAGGTCCCGGCACCCCTTCCGTATGGATGGAGATAGGGTACACAGGTCCCCGCCGGCTGAACATCGACGACGAAGGTTTCCCTACCCAGCCGTATGGCGTAAAGGAAAATGATCATTCCATTCTGGATATAGCTGACATCGTTTACCTGGATCCGGTGAATACGGGATTTTCCAGGGCCGTGAGCAAGGACGTTCCAACGTCCCGCTTCTTTGGGGTGAATGAAGATATCAAGTACCTGGCGCAATGGATCGCCACTTTTGTATCCCGCAAGAATCGTTGGGCCTCTCCCAAGTTCCTCATTGGCGAAAGCTATGGCACTACCCGTGCTTCCGGCCTTGCCCTGGAGCTGCAGGAGGCGCAGTGGATGTACCTCAACGGCGTCATACTGGTATCTCCCACCGAACTGGGTATCGAACGCAGCGAATTCGTAAAAGCTTCCCTGCGCGTGCCTTATTATGCCGCCACTGCATGGTATCATAAAGCGTTGCCGGCGGACCTGCAGAAGAAGGACCTGACGGACGTATTGCCCGAGGTAGAAGATTTTACCATCAATGAGCTGATACCCGCCCTTGCAAAAGGTGGTTTCCTGGATGAAGGGAAAAAGAAGGAGCTGGCGACGAAAATGTCGCGTTACACCGGCCTGTCCGATAAATTCCTTGTGCAATGCAACCTGGTGGTGCCTTCCAATTATTTCTGGAAAGAGCTGCTGCGGGACAAGGGTTTCACCGTGGGCAGACTGGATTCCAGGTATCGCGGCATCGATGCGCAGGATGCGGGGGATGGTCCGGATTACAATGCAGAGTTAAATTCCTGGAACCATGCATTTATGCCCGCTATGAATGTGTATCTTCGCGAAGAATTGAATTACAAGACGGACCTGCAGTACTATCTATTCGGTCCTGTACATCCCTGGAACAGTCAAAATGATCATACAGGGGAGAATTTGCGTCAGGCCATTGCCGAGAATCCCTTTTTGCATCTGCTGATCCAGTCGGGGTATTATGATGGCGCCTGTGATTATTTCAATGCCAAGTATAGTCTTTGGCAGTTGGATCCCAGTGGTAAGCTGAAGGACCGATTACATTGGGAGGGTTATCGCAGCGGGCATATGATGTATTTGCGTAAGCCTGATCTGGCGGAAGCCACGGATAATCTCAGGAAATTTATCAAAGAAGCCTTGCCTAAGCCCGGACAGCCGGCTAAATATTAAAATGCGGGGCGAGCCCCGGTGGTTAAGTCTTTGGTTACACTACACATAAATGTTCAAACGGGGCGCCTTTCCAGGCGCCCCGCTGTTTTAGCCCTGCCGACGAAAGACCAGCCAGATGGCCCACAGCGCGATGGCCGCCCAGGCAATATTGACGACGACATTGGGAAAGTCCTTCAGCGCGACGGCGTTGTAGGTCAGCCCTGCCGCGCCGAGGATATTCAGCACGTGATATAGTTTTCTATCTGCCCGGAGCCTGCCCATGCTTAACAGCAGGTAGGCCACCAGGTAGGAGATGGTGCCTATCCATCCAAGGAGCGAGGGGAATGTGAGGTTCATTCTGCAAAGTAGGAAGATTTTGTCAGCCTGATGACGACCAGCTTCGATACGGGCGTGTTGCTCCCGGTCGCCGTGTTCCCGATGGGGACCAGCACGTTCGTCTCCGGGTAATAGGTAGCTGCGCAGTCTTTGGGGATGGAGTAGGGCACTACCACAAACTTATGCGCCGCCCTCGCTACTCCATCATAATGACTCGACAGGTCCACCACATCCCCCTGTCGTAAACCCTGTGCGCGCATGTCCTCTTCGTTGAGGAGGACGACCCGTCGCTCGTTGTAGATGCCCCGGTACCTGTCATGCATACCGTATATGGTCGTATTGAACTGATCATGGCTTCTTATCGTCATCATCATGAGCTCGCCTGGGGCCAGCGTTATCTTTTCGGGATATACCACGCTGAACTGCGCCTTCCGGGAAGGGGTGGTGAACTTCCCTTCGCGCGGAGCGTTGGGGAGATAGAATCCGCCGGGATGACGCACGCGTTTATTATATTCCTCGAATCCGGGTATCGTCTTTTCGATGTCATCCCGAATGGCGTCGTAATGATGTAGATATTTATCCCAATCCACCGTGGATCGTTGCCTCAGCGTGGCCTTTGCCAGCCGGCAGACGATGACGGGCTCGCTGAGCAGGTGGGTGGAGATAGGTTTGAGCATGCCTTTGGAGGACTGCACGACGCCCATGGAGTTCTCGCAGGAGACGAACTGGTCTTCGCCATTCATGGTATCCTTGTCGCTGCGCGCCAGACAGGGGAGGATGATGGCTTCTTCTCCATGTACCAGATGACTGCGATTGAGCTTGGTGCTTACGTGCACAGTGAGCCGGCAACGACGCAGCGCTTCGGCCGTATAGAGCGTATCGGGCGTGGCGGAGAGGAAATTACCTCCCATGGCGAAAAAGACGCTGGCTTTGCCTTCATACATGGCCTTGATGGAAGCTACTACATCGTATCCATGCTGTCTGGGCGGGTCGAAGCCGAAATTCTTTTGAATGGAATCCAGGAGTTTGGTCGTGGGACGTTCCCAGATGCCTACTGTACGATCGCCCTGTACATTGCTATGACCACGCACGGGGCAGGTGCCCGCGCCGGGTTTGCCGATGCTGCCCTTCAATAGCAGCAGGTTGACGATCTCTTTTATCGAGTCCACCGCATTCCTGTGCTGTGTAAGCCCCATGGCCCAGCATACGATGATCTTCTTTTTGTCTTTTAGCAGGGAGGCTGCCTGTCCTATCTGTTGGATGGAGATGCCGCAGGCCTCCGCGAGTTCGGATAGGGATTGCTGCTGGAGATGCTGGATAAACGTCTCGTAGCCTTCCGTGTGCTGTTGGATGAAATCATGATCGAATACCGAGCCTGGCCGGCGTTCCTCCTCCAGCCAGAGCATAAGCTCGATGGCTTGCAGCAGGGCCATGTCCCCATTGAGCTTCACCTGGAGGAAGAGGTCGGTGAGAGGAGTGGCGCTGCCTAAGATCCCCTTTACCTCCTGCGGGTTGCGGAAGGCCATCAGTCCCGTCTCGGGAAGCGGGTTGATGGAGATGATCTGCGCACCATTCTTTTTTGCCTTTTCCAGGGCCGTCAGCATACGGGGCGCGTTGGTGCCCGGATTTTGCCCCATGATGACGATGACCTCCGCATGGTGAAGGTCGTCCAGCGTCACCGAACCTTTGCCGAGACCCAGCGTCTCCGTGAGGGCGACGCCGCTGGATTCATGACACATATTGGAGCAGTCGGGGAGATTGTTGGTACCATAGGCGCGGACAAAGAGCTGATAGAGGAAGGCTGCTTCGTTGCTCGTACGGCCCGACGTATAAAAGACCGCCTGGCTGGGCGAGGGGAGGGCGTTGAGGGAGGCGGCTATTTTGTCAAATACCTCGTCCCATTCGATGGGCTGATAATGCGTAGCTCCCTTAGGCAGGTACATAGGTTGGGCGATACGTCCTTTTTTGCCCAGCTCGTAGTCGGAGAGGGTAGAAAGGTCCGCTACGGAGTTTTTGGCAAAGAAGTCCGGGGTAAGCTTTTGGGTGGTGATCTCTTCGGCTATCGCCTTGGCGCCATTCTCGCAGTATTCGGCTATGCCCGAGCGTTCGTCGTCAGGGTCGGGCCAGGCGCAGCTGGGACAGTCGAAGCCATCCTTTTGGTTCATTTTGCCCAGCGCTTTTAGACCTCTGCCCAGCCCGCCTTCGCCAATAGCGTGACGGAAGCTGGATACGATGGCGGGGAGACCCACCGCCGTGGTCTGAACGGGACCGGTACGGAGATGAGAAAGCTGTTCGGGGCTCTCGGGAGAGACGGGCTGGCTGTCCAGCGATTGCAGCTCCTGATCTGGCATGTCTATATTTTTATCCGGGATGCGCCGGCGTATATATTAAAACGTTGGTCCCTCAAAAAACCGATGAGGGTCATATCGTATTCCCTGGCCAGCTCTACCGCCAGGCTGGAGGGAGCGCCTACGGCCGCCACCACTTTGATGCCCGCCATCGCCGCCTTTTGGATCAGCTCGAAACAGGCCCGGCCGCTGAGCAGCAGTATATGTTCCGCCAGGGGCAGCTGACCTTCCTGTAAAGCCCATCCGATGAGCTTATCCAGGGCATTGTGCCTTCCGATGTCTTCTTGTAACCCCAGCAGCTGACCTTCCCGGCGGAAGAGGGCAGAAGCGTGCAGACCACCCGTGGAACCAAAGATCTCCTGCTGCTGACGGAGGATACCCGGCAAGGGGTGCAATAGTTCTGGAGTAAGCTGCCAGTGCGTCGTGGATGACGGCGATGGGCACACCGTCCGAAGGGAGTCCAAAGAAGATTTTCCACAGACACCGCAGCTGGACGTAGTATAGAAATGACGTTGCAGCCTGCCGATGTCCGGCGCGACGTCTTCACGCAGACTGATGAGTATGGAATTGGGCGTACCTGTATAGGTACCTTTGACGGCATCTGCGTCGGGCAAAATGCCTTCCGTGTATAAGAAACCTATCGCCAGCTGGACATCATTGCCCGGTGTGCGCATGGTGATGGAAATGCTTTGTTCCTGCCGCTGACCTGTGGGGCCGTATTGCAGACGTATCTCCAATGGCTCTTCCACCGCCAGTTCATCGCTGGCTTCCAGGACGCCGGTGTCCTGTATCTTTTGTATGGGCATACGTGCGATGCCGGGAGTATTGATCATGGATTAAAGTTACGCAAAAAGCCTGCCTCCTGTATCGTAATCGTACACCGGGTGTATCGAAAATGAACTTGTCTTTTTGGATCATAATTTTTAAATACCTGAATCTCAATCCTGTCGTTTTGGGAAAGGTGTTTGATGCTCTATAAGTTCATCAATTCCCCGATATGCTAAAGAACTATTGGAAAATTGCTATTCGTAATATCATGCGGAGCAAGGGATTCTCCTTTTTGAATATCACTGGTCTTGCACTTGGGATGGCCAGCGCCACCCTGATCCTTTTATGGATGCAGCATGAGATCAGCATCGACCGCTGGCATGCAAAGGATGACCGTTTGTATGAGCTGATGACCACTCATTTTGCCGATGGGAAATTAGGGACCGGCAACGCCACTCCCGAGATCATGGCGCCTGCCATCAAGAGGGACGTCCCCGAAGTGGAGGATGTGATACGCGTATCGTGGAGCTCCAACCTGCTGTTCAACTACGAGGACAAGGCGGTCAAAATGGATGGAGTGGCAGTGGACACCGGCTTCCTGACGGCATTCAGCTTCCCCCTGCTGAAAGGGGACGCGCAGGACGCATTGCGGGACCCTTATTCCATCGTCCTCACCGAGACAGGGGCGAAAAAGCTGTTCGGCACGGAAGACCCGATAGGCAAAGTGGTGAAAATGGACAATAAGGAAAGCTATAAGGTGTCGGGTGTGCTGAAGGACCTGCCGGACAATACGCAGTTCCGGTTCGAGTGGTTGATGTCCTATAATTTTTTGACGATGAAGAATTATATAGACAAGGACTGGACGGACGTCAACAACAGGGCCTTTTTGCTGTTGAAACCCAATACCACTGCCGCATCCGTCAATACGAGATTGAAGGGAATGATCCACCGCTATTCCGGGGGAAAGACCACTACCGACGCATTTATCTACCCCCTGAACCAGGTGCATTTGTATTCAGAGTTCGAAAATGGCAAGCCTGTGGGCGGCCGCATCACCACCGTACGCATTTTTGGACTGGTGGCCACGCTGATCCTGCTGATAGCCTGTATCAATTTTATGAACCTGTCCACCGCCAGGAGCGCACGAAGAGGTAAAGAGGTAGGGATCCGGAAAGTAGTAGGCGCCCGCAGACCTTCCCTGATCCTGCAATTCCTTTGCGAGTCGCTGCTCATTGCCGCCATCGCGGGAGTGCTGGCGCTTATTATCGTGCAATGGAGCCTGCCCGCCTTTGGCCGGCTGACGGATAAGCATCTTGTATTGGGATATGCCAACCCCTACTTCTGGGGAGCCGCGCTGCTCTTTATCGTTATCACCGGGATGCTGGCAGGAAGCTATCCCGCATTTTTCCTTTCGTCCTTCCGGCCTGCCACGGTGTTGAAAGGGAGTTTTGCAAGGATCCATGCCTTGCTGACGCCAAGAAAGGTGCTGGTGGTAGCGCAATTCACCATTGCCGTCGTGCTGATCGTCTCATCGCTGATCATAGCCCGGCAGGTACAGTATGCGGAAAGTCGTGAGAAAGGATATGATCAGAACAATCTTATATATGTATATATGGAGGGGGATATTAAACCCCACTATTCCTCTATCAAAGCTGACCTGATGGCTTCCGGCGCAGTAACGGCCATATCCAGGATGCAGGCGCCGCTGACGGAGACATGGAGCTGGGGCTCCGGGCTCAACTGGGAGGGAAAGGACCCGAATGCACATATTGGATTTGCACGTTCCGCCACCAGTGGCGGCATCGTCAAGGCTGCCGGTCTGACGATCGTCCAGGGTCGGGATATCGACATCGATACGTATGCGACAGATTCGACCGCCTGCCTGGTGAACGAGGCGGCGTTGAAAGTGATGAACCTCAAGGACCCTATCGGGCAATGGGTCTTCGACGACCCTGCCACATGGCATATCGTAGGCGTATTCAAGGATTTTATTCTCGGCAATCCATATGAACCCATCAAGCCTTTTATTATCAAAGGACCAAAACAATACCTGGGAGTCATGCATATCAGGCTCAATGGAGAGCATTCCACCGCGCAGAACCTGGCGACGATGGAAAAGATCTTCAAGACCTACAACCCTTCCTATCCTTTCGAATATCATTTTATCGATGCGGATTATGCGGAGAAGTTCAAAAGCGAAAAGCGGACCGGCAAGCTGGCGGGGCTGTTTGCAGGGCTGACCATTCTGATCTCCTGTCTGGGTCTTTTCGGATTGGCGGCGTATATGGCCGAGAGCAGGACAAAGGAGATAGGGATACGCAAGGTGCTGGGGGCTTCCGTGACGAGGATCTCTTTGCTGTTGTCTTCGGGTTTTATACGGCTGGTGCTGATCTCCATCGTGATCGCCGTGCCCATCTCCTGGTATGTGATGCATATATGGTTGCAGGGATATACTTACCGGGTGGGGATAGAGTGGTGGTGGTTTGTGATGGCCGGACTGGGGGCTGTTGCGATTGCGCTGATCGCGGTGAGCGCGCAGAGCATAAGGGCTGCCGTGGCCAATCCCATAAAGAGTTTGCGAACGGAGTGAACAAACTCTTCAGCCTGAAAAGCCGGACATTTCCCGCAAAATAAAGAGCCTGCGGGCGGAGCAGATCGTCGCGCCGGCCCCGAGTAGGATAAATTACGTATATTGGACGCATGAGAAAACCGCCCATATTCCATACGGACCGGAAGCTCGTTGTCCGGACATTGGTTTGGACGTTATTGATATTTTCTACCCGGCCCGCTCACGCACAGCGCTTCACGGACGGAGAGATCGAACGCTATGAGTCCCGGGCCCGGGAGGTACAGATCATACGCGACAAATGGGGCATCCCGCATATTTATGGCAAGACAGACGCGGCCTGTGTATTTGGGCTGATGTATGCCGAGTGCGAAGAGGACTTTAGCCGCGTGGAGAAAAATTACCTGGAGATGCTGGGGCGGCAGGCGGAAGCATATGGCGAAAGCTATTTATCCACCGACATCATGATGCGTCTGATCTATGACAGCACACAGGCCGTTGCCGACTATGAAAAATGCCCTGCCTGGATGCACAAATTACTCGATGCCTTTGCAGACGGCGTCAATTACTACCTCTACAAACATCCTTCCGTCACACCTCTCGCGCTGCAGCGCTGGGAACCCTGGTATGCGCTGATGTTCACCGACGGCAGCGTGTCGGCTACCAGCACCGGGGGGATACGTCCCCCGGCGATATGGGATTTTTATACAAAGAACAAGGAGCTTTCCCTGTCCCAGCCCAAAAGAGTCACGCATGTGTCGGCTGTGGAAAAAATGGTGCTTGCCGACAGGGGGATACCGGAACCCGACAAGCCTGTATCGACAGATGCGGCGCCTCCGAGGAAGAATGACCCGGGGCCGCTCGAAGACGATCCCGACCACGGCTCCAACGGTTTTGCCATCGCCCCGTCTCGAAGCGCATCGGGCAATGCGCTCCTGTATATCAATCCTCACGTCCCTTATTATTTCCGGATGGAAGTCCAGATGGTCAGCGAGGAAGGGCTGAATGCATATGGCGCCGTCACCTGGGGGCAGTTCTTCGTCTACCAGGGGTTCAATGAGCATTGCGGATGGATGCATACTTCCAGCTATGCGGATGTCGCCGACCTGTATGCGGAGAAGATCAGCAAGAAGGACGGCGGTTGGGTGTATGCATACGAAGGGCAGTCACGCCCCGTCCGGATCAAGCCCTTTACCCTCTGGTATAAGAAGGACGATCAATGGCTGTCGCATACGATCAAAGGGCTATATACCCATCATGGTCCTGTCATCGCCAGCGGGAACGGATCATGGCTCAGCCTGAAGGAATACAATCGGAGCCTGAATGCATTGCTGGAAGCCTGGCTGATCACCAAGGCCCGCACTTTTGACGAATACAAAGAGGCCATGAAGCTGCGCGCCAACACTACCAACAATACGGTATATGCGGACGACAGGGGAAATATCGCGTACTGGCATGGAAACTTTATGCCTCGCAGGGATAGTTCCTATAACTGGTCGCTGCCCGTGGATGGCAGCATTGCCGCTACGGAATGGAAGGGGTTGCACGAGCTGGATGAGATCGTACACGTCTACAATCCAGCTACAGGCTGGATACAAAATTGCAATTCCACGCCTTACACGTTGTCGGGTAGCGGCAGTCCCCGCCGGCAGGACTATCCTTACTATATGGCGCCCGATGGGGAGAATTTCCGGGCATTGAATGCCGTGCGGCTATTGGAGGATGCGCGGGCGATGACCCTTGACAGTCTCATCGCCAAAGGGTATGACACGTATCTCACCGCCTTTGATCAGCTGATGCCTGCTTTGTTCGAAGCGTATACGGCGACTGGGGCGGCAAACAACGGGACGGGTGCAAATGATCCGGCCCTGAAAGAAGCTATCGACACCTTAAAACGCTGGGACCGCCGCAGCGCGGAGCATTCCGTCGCCACCACCCTCGCCATCGAATGGGGTGTCCGTATGACCCAATATGCACCTAAACTGATGCGACCGGAAGATGGCTCTCACCAGGTGGACAATCTTCTGGCGGAGATCAGGAATACCACACCGGAGCAGCGGCTGCAGGAGCTGACGAATGTGCTCTCCGAATTGCAGCGGCGGTTTGGCAGCTGGAAGATGGAATGGGGCGATGTATGCCGCTATCAACGCCTCACCGGCAAGATACAGGAGACATATGACGATCGCCTGCCAAGTTTGCCTGTGGGGCTGGTACCATCCGCCTTTGGCGCATTGCCGTCGGTGGTGAGCCGTTATATGGATAATACAAAAAAGAGATATGCCTATTCCGGGAACAGTTTTATTGCCGCCGTGGAATTTGGTAAAAAGCTGCATGCCCGCACTATCGTGACAGGGGGAGAAAGCAGCAATCCCGCGTCCCCGCATTTTTCCGACCAGATAGATGCTTATTTACATGGGCAGTTCAAGGAAGTGTTCTTCTACAAAGAGGATGTGCTGAAGAATAGGGAGAAAAGCTACAGGCCGGGGGAGGAATAAGTTGTCCCGCCTTGTAAAGATGTGCACATATATTACGGGATGGCCTGTTTTTTGTAATTTGTATGTCCTCTCCTGACCTTTCCCCAAGACCCGATCACCGGACATCTCAACCATTAAAAATTATCATTATGGACAACAAAAGCCGTGTGGTATTGAAAGGCAGCGACCGTCAGGTCAGGCCGGGCGCCAAGGTGCTTGGAACAGCCGGGCCCGATGAATGGATCGAGGTCACGTTGAAGCTTAGACGTAAACAGCCGCTGCCCGAGCTGTCGGGGCGTCCGGGACAACGGATGTCGCGGGCGGAGCTGGAGGCAAATTATGGGGCCGCACCCGCCGACGTGGAGAAAGTGCGCAATGTGCTCACCGGTCTGGGACTTACCATCATAGAGGAAGATCCTGCCAGCGCCAGCATGAAGGCGGGTGGCCCCGCCGACATCGTGGAGGACGTATTTGGAATAAAGCTGCTGCATTATTCGCATGATGGGGAGAGTTACAGGGGGCGACGGGGCAACCTGCATGTTCCGGCAGAACTCGATGGTATCATCACCGGCGTCTTTGGATTGGATACACGCCGGATGGTAAAGAAATGTCCACAACGCAAAAGAAGTAAGTCATTAGACCTATCGAGGAGGAAGGCTGCCGCGCGCAGCTGGTTTTTTCCGGCAGAGCTTGCGACGATCTATCATTTTCCGGATGGGGATGGCAGCGGGCAGACGGTGGGGATACTGGAGTTCGGGGGTGGTTACTTCGAGGATGATCTGGCCACTTTCTCTCAGAATGCCAATATATCGATGCCAACTGTCAAGACGGTCAGCGTCAACAATACACCTACCGATCAGCGGGATGGGGCGGAAGGGGAGGTCATGCTGGATGTGGAAGTAGTGGGTGGCGTGTGTCCGGCGACTACTATCGTAGTATATTTTTCCACTTTTGATGAGAATGGATGGATCAGCGCATTGGATACGGCCGTACATGATAAGGAAAATCCCCTGTCCGTCCTCTCCGTCAGCTGGGGTTATGCGGAGGATGCGCAGGGCGCCTGGTCGGAAGGGGCCATCGATGCTATCAACGATACGTTGAAGGCGGCTGCCTTGTTGGGTATTACGGTATGCGTGGCCGCGGGTGACGATGGGTCGGATGACCAGGTGGGGGATGGACATGCGCATGTGGATTTCCCTTCTTCCAGTCCTTATGTGCTGGCGGTGGGCGGCACCACGCTCCGGAAAAGCAAGAGCGGCAAGCTGACGGAAGTTGCCTGGAAGGATGGAGATGGTCTCCGCCAGGATAATGGCGGCAGCACGGGTGGTGGCGTGAGCGTTCACTTTCCCCGGCCGGATTGGCAGACCGTGTCGATACAGTCGGTGAACCCCGGATCTATCGATGGGCGTGTGATACCGGATGTGGCGGCGGATGCCAGCGCCAATACGGGTTACTGGATGGTGGTGGATGGACAGGGCGGAGCCAGCGGCGGCACCAGCGCGTCTGCTCCTTTGTGGGCGGCCCTGATCGCAAGGATCAATGCCAGTCTGGGCGCCGGCAAGCAGGTGGGGTATCTGACGCCTCTGCTATACCAGGGTTCGACAGGAGCCGGGTTGGGCGCCACGGGTTGTAAGGATATTACCAGCGGCAATAATGATACCGCCAGCGTGGGTGGATATTCCGCGGGACGTGGTTATGATGCGGTGACGGGATGGGGTTCGCCCGATGGGGCCAAGCTGCTGGATGGGTTGAAGGGAGTGTTGTAGGGAGGCTATCACAATTTGTGATACCTCAGAACAGACTCATGATCTCCTGTGCCTTTATCTCATTGTCCGCCTCCTGCAGCATATGATGTAAAAGGAACAGCTCCCGTTCACTAAGGAAGCTATGTATGGTGCTGCAAGGCGTAGGCAATACCACGCAACGTACGTTGGGATCATGCATCGTGACATGGTCCTCTTTCTTCTGGGCAACCATCCTTACCAGCACTTCATAATCACCGGGACTCAGGGTCAGCATCGTTGTCCCAAAACATACCTGGAAATGGTTACAGTGTTCGCAGCTAACAATATAGCCGTGTTCGTCAAAAAACCACGTTTTGAAATGGCACATTCAATAGAAGATTTCTACAAATATTGAAATACCCGCACCGGGACGATTACGTTTTTGGTAAAATGTACTTACGCAAGCGGGAAACGAATATCCCCTGCACGAAAAGATCCGCTTTTTCCAATATCGTAATCTCTTATTCCCGAAGATGTAAAGGGGCGCTGTCGATGGGCATGTATGTTTGCACCCATGAGGCGCTTCTCCCTGACCTTTGTTCTTTACTGTGTTATGCATATGGCATTGGCACAGGTGGACAGCGCCAGGGCGCTGCAGCAGGTGGTCGTGACAGCTTCCAGGACGGCCCGTGCGCAGGACAGTCTTCCCGTGCCTGTTACAGTAATAACGAAAAAAGATATTCAACGGCTGGGCTCACGCAGATTGATCGATGTATTGCGCGAACAGACGGGCCTGATCTTCGTTACGGACGAACATGGTAGCGGCCTGCAGCTGCAAGGGCTCGATCCCGACTATACGCTGGTGCTTATTGACGGAGAACCTCTTATCGGCAGGCTCACCGGCAAGCTGGACCTTTCACGCGTGACGGTGGGGAATATCCAGCGTATCGAGATCGTCAAAGGCGCCTCCTCATCTCTTTATGGGAGCGAAGCCCTGGCAGGAGTAGTCAATATTATCACAACAGGCGCAGGACGGACAACCAATGCTGAACTGTCCCTACGGGGAGGGTCCAATGGCATCGTCGATGTTACGGCGCAGAGTAATTATGCCTTCCCGGGTAAAAAAACAGGGGTACAGCTATTGGCCAACTATTATCGTACGGATGGTTATTCCACGACGCTGCCGCCCTTCTATAGCTATTCGCTACAGGGAAAGTTCCGGCATGAGTTCAGCGCACGCTCTTCCATCCTTGTGTCCGGGCGATGGGCTTACCGCTACCAGCACACGGATTATAATTTCAGCGGCCCCGAGCGCGATGCGACGGCCGAGAATGATGGAGGCCTTATCGCCAGCTGGCGGCATGCGTTCTCTTCCCGGTGGAACAGCCGTTTGGAATATTATTTCAGCAGATACAGCACGGATGAGAAGTACATACAGCTGAGTACGGGCAAGTCCAGCGATACGAGCTTTTTCCGTCAGGACCTCCACCGCCTGGAATGGCAGCATGATTATAAGCTGGGGCAGCCCTCTCTGTTGACGGCTGGCCTGGGTGGCAATCTCGAGTCGGTGGAAGCCACCCGATACCCCGGAAGGCAGACGATGCAGAGCGCCTACCTGTATACACAATATCAATATGATCCGGGCGTACGCTGGAATGTCATCGGAGGTTTGCGCGGGGATCTTCACAGTATATACGGTTCACAGCTGAGCCCCAAGCTGGCCCTGCAATACCACCTTACAAAAAAGCTGTCTTTCAAGACATCGATGGGCAGGGGATTCAAAGCGCCCGACTTCCGGCAGCTGTATCTCACTTTCACCAATCCGCTGGTCGGATATACCGTACTGGGAACGGAAGAGCTTAAGAAAGGCGCCTTGCAACAAATGCAGGAGGCCGGAGAGATCACTGTCATATACCCGGAGGCCTACCGTGCCGCCGGGGACCTGAAGGCCGAGCGTTCCTGGTCCTATAATGCCGGACTGCTGTACAAGCCATGGACTGCGTTACGTGTCGAGCTGAATGCTTTTTACAACAACGTCAACAACCTGATCCTTTCCGTGCCTGTGGCCGGCAAGACCAATGGCTGGTTTGTCTATTCTTATATCAATGTATCGAAAGTATATACAAAGGGCATTGAACTATCTACACAGGCGCGGCTGACGAGGGGGCTGGAATTGCAGGCCGGCTATCAGCTGTTATATGCTAAAGACAAAGATATCATCGATAGTATCAAGGCAGGGGCTGGCGCCTATGGAGTGATTACCAACCCTTACACCGGCGTTGTGCGTCCCGCCGCCCCTGCCGACTATTTTGGCCTGGAACAACGGTCCAGACATCAGCTGAATGTCAAGCTTTTTTATACGTTGCCCTGGTGGGGACTGTCGGCAGGCGCACGCGCGAACTATGTCAGCAAGGCCGGTTTCGCCGACCAGAATGGCAATGGCTATATTGATAAATACGACCAATTCATCCCGGCACACTGCCTGCTGGCCTTTAGCCTGGAAAAGACCTTTCTTCAGCCTCGTCTGGTCTTGCAGCTGTCGGTGGAGAATGCCACCAACTATACCAACGCCCTCGTAGCCGGACAGCCAGGCCGCCAATTTTTTGCAGGCTTGAGATGGAACTGGAATAAAACCATCGATCAATCACTCATAAATAAAGAATAATATGCAACCTAGTAAGATCACAGGAATTATAAGTGTCTTTGCCATTATGCTATCGGCTGCCGCCTGTAAGAAGGACAGCGCCCCGGTGGATACATCCATCAGGACACGTCTGTCGGCTTATGTCGAGAAGGATGGAAAGAGTATCATTTATGTCACCGATCTGCCGGGCGATACGACGGCAAGCCCCGGCGCTCCCGCGAAGACCCTCTATTTCAGCCTCGCTTCGAATGATACCGTGAGCTCCAGCCAGAGCCTGACGACCAATTGGGACGTTTCCTTTGCCAATATCTACAACTCCTATGTGACCATCAACAATGGGACCAACCAGAACAGTCCCGGGTATGGCGGCACTGCGCAAGGAGCCTTATATATCGTCAGCCAGCCTTTCGACAGCGTGAAGACAGTCCCTGCCGCCGGCGATGTGAATGTCAACGGCTCCGCAGGCATGGACGGATATCCTTCCGCCAGCTGGCCAGGCTGGTATGAGTATAATTCCACTACGCATCTATTGACTACGCTGCAGGGAAAGACATTGGTCATCCGCATGGCCAACGGCAAATATGCGAAACTGGCTATGGTGAGCCTATACAAAGGCAACCCCGCCAACCCTACCTTGACAACCCCCGTACCGTACATCACCTTTAAATATTGGGTACAGCAGGATGGAAGCACCAATCTGCAGATACCTTAACGATATGACAATCGGCTGAGTGTTTCAGCGCACCCGGTCCTGTGTCTACGGGGCTGGAATTTTTTAAAAAACTTCTGGTATGATCAAGCATTTATTTACGGTGACGACGATGGTCCTGACGGCCGTCCTCGCCGGGCAGGCGCAACAACGTATCGTGTCCCTCAACGGCAATATCAGTGAAATGCTCTGCGCTCTGGGGCTGGAGCAGCAGATAGCCGGTGTGGATGTCACCAGCACGTATCCAGCTTCTTTACAGGCAAAGCCAAAAGTGGGACACAACAGGAATATATCCGCGGAAGGGGTCATGTCCCTGCAGCCTACGCTGGTGTTGGGATTGAACGATCAATTGAACCCTGCTCTTCAGGAACAGCTGCAGTCCGCAAAAGTTCCGGTGAAAATTTTCAAACAGGACCTCAGCATAGCCGGCGTACGGGATCTGCTGGATCAGGTGGCCGCTGCCACGGGCACTACAGCCAAAGCCGCTGTCCTGCGACAGCAATTCGACAAAGAGATGGCCGGCCTTGCCATAAAACCCCTGGATAAGAAAATATTGTTCATCTATGCGCGTGGAGCCGGTACCCTGATGGTCAGCGGGACGGGTACATCCGTAGATAAGGTGATCCAGCTGGCCGGGGCAAAAAATGCCATCGATGGGTTTACGGATTTCAAGCCGCTTACTGCCGAGAGCCTGGCAGCGGCCGATCCGGATATTATTTTAATGTTCGACAGCGGTCTTAAAAGCCTGGGAGGTATCGACGGATTGTTGAAAGCGCCGGGAGTGGCGCAGACAAAGGCCGGCAGGAACAGAAAGGTCATCACGATGGATGGGGAGCTGCTGAGCGGATTCGGCCTTCGCCTGCCCCAGGCCATAAAGGAACTACAAAGCAAGATCAACTGATTGGCACTGCATAAATATATACGACCCATATTGGCGCTCCTGCTCGTCATAAGCGTGATCATCGCTTCCGGGACAGGGGCCATGTCTATCTCTCCCTTACAGGTAATAGCCATTCTGCTCAACAAGATGGGTATCCATCTTCCTGTACCCTATACGGAGGGGATGGAAAACGTGCTCCTGCAGATAAGACTGCCTCGCATCCTGTTGGCTGCATTGATAGGCTCAGGGCTTGCCGTCGCCGGCGCCGGCTTACAGGGGCTTTTTCGCAATCCCATGGCTGATCCTGTGCTGATAGGAATATCATCGGGCGCATCTCTGGCAGCCGTGGCAATGATAGTATGTCTGGGGGGAGTAGGCAGCTATTACCTGTTGAATACGATCAGCTTTGCCGGCGCATGTCTCAGCTCGCTGGTGGTGTTCAGGCTGGCGCGTCAGAGTGGAAGAACGCTCGTAGCCATGCTGCTGCTGGCGGGTCTTGCCGTGAATGCCCTTTGTAACGCATGCACCGGATTGATCACCTATACCGCCAATAACGAGCAGCTGCGGTCCATCACTTTCTGGCTGATGGGCAGCCTGGGCGGCGCCTCCTGGAGCGCTATATTGTCTTTACTACCCTTTATTATAATCCCCGTGCTGCTGTTGCCTTTCTCTGCCAAGGCGCTTAATGCCTGGTCGCTGGGTGAACGGGAAGCCTCTCATCTGGGTATAGACGTGCGGGCATTGAAGGTTCGTATCATGGTGCTCGCTACCCTGGCCGTCGGGGCATCGGTAGCCATTTCCGGCATCATTGGTTTTGTCGGATTGATCGTACCCCATATCATAAGAACGCTGTCCGGTAATGATCATCGGAACCTCTTGCCGGATAGCGCTCTTTTTGGAGCCAGCCTGCTTGTATTGGCCGACCTGGTCAGCAGGACGCTGCTTGCACCGGCTGAACTTCCCATCGGCATCATTACAGCCGCTCTTGGCACTCCTTTGTTCATTTTTCTTTTATTCAAATACAAACGGACCATCAGCGTCGCAGGAGCATGATACGAGTGGACCATATAAGCTATAGGGCCGGCAACAGACGTCGTAAGATCCTGGATGATATATCCTGTAATATTCTGCCTGGCGGCGTCACCGTGCTCCTGGGGGCCAACGGCGCCGGCAAGTCGACATTCCTGCGTATCCTTTCGGGTGAACAGAGCCCTCAATCGGGCAAGGTATGGTGGAATGACCGCCCGCTCCACGCGATGGCTCCCGCAGAGCTGGCAAAGAGACGGGCCGTGCTGACGCAGCATGCTACGATAGATCTTCCATTCACCGTGGAAGAGATCGTGCTCATGGGGAGATATCCGCATTATGGCAGCAAACCTTCCGTCAGAGACAAGGACATCGTCATGGAGTGTTTGAAAGAAATGCAGGTGGCGCATCTGTCCGGCAGAGCATTCCCTACATTGTCGGGTGGCGAGCAGCAGCGGGTGCAAATGGCCAGGGTGCTGGCGCAGCTTGAGGGGGCAGGAGACAAAATATTGTTATTAGATGAACCCACTTCCAATCTCGACCTGCTGCATCAGCAGCTATGTTTGCAAAAGGCCCGGCAGCTGTCCCGTAAAGGTCATATAGTGATAGTGGTCCTGCATGACCTGAACCTGGCCGCACAGTTTGCGGATGCCATCCTGCTGTTAAAGCAGGGTAGATTGCTGGCGACGGGACCGACGAAGGCTGTATTGATACCAGAGCTCATCCGGCAGGCCTATGATATGGACATCGCCGTGCTCTATCCCGAAGGATATCTTTTTCCCATAATCGTTCCTGCAACGAACAAAAAACAACTATATGTCAACAACTGAAATACGTAATGGATTGAAAGAGCAATGGATCGCCTTCCGGGCTGAACATCCCCAGGTACGTATCCGGGATGCAGCCCGTAAAATGCAAACCACCGAGGCCGGGATACTTGCCTCCTTTGCCGGTAGCAGCACCATGCAGCTGAACAATGAATTCCCTTCCCTGATCAGACGGCTGCATGAGCTGGGATATATCATGTCGCTGACGCGCAATGAGAGCTGTGTACACGAACGAAAAGGCGTCTTCGAGGAGGTGGCCATACACGGCAGACATGTGGGCGTCGTTACGGGATCCGATATCGACCTGCGGATGTTCTTTCAACACTGGGCCTATGCATGGGCTGTATTTATGGACGCGGACGCAGGCTTTAAAGACTCCATACAGGTCTTCGATCACCAGGGGACCGCCGTGCTGAAGATATTTTTACAGAAGGACTCCGATCATGCAGCTTTTGAGAGCATCGTACGGGATTTTTCCGCGGCATCCCAACCCACCAGGCTTGTATTGTCACCGGCGCCCCCGCCGCCTGTATACCGGGATGATCGTGTGGATGTCACCGCCTTTCGCACCGACTGGAGCGAGCTGAAGGATACGCATGACTTTTACCCCATGCTGAAAAAACATAACGTATCACGTCTCCATGCCTTGCGCATAGCCGGGGACTACGCGAAAAAGGTGGATAACGACACCGTGCTGCGGCTGCTGGAAAAAGCCAGCGCAGGCGACTGGGAGATCATGGTATTTGTCGGCAATCATGGCAATATACAGATACATACCGGCGCTGTGAAGAATATAGTACCCATCCCCGGATGGATCAATGTGATGGACCCTGCCTTTAATCTCCATTTGCGGTTGCCGGATATACAGGAGACCTGGATCGTGAAGAAGCCTACTACAGACGGGATGGTGCATAGCCTGGAGTTGTTCGATGCGGCAGGTGAGCTCATCGTGCAGTTCTTTGGCAAACGCAAGCCCGGCATTCCGGAAAATACTGTCTGGCGGGAATGGATCCGTGGGCTATAGATGTGTTCGGGCTGTTGATCATTGGACGGGCCGCGCCTTGTCCGGGTAGAACCACACCCCCCGCTGAATGATGGTCTCCAGCTTCTGCAGATTAGCCAGGTCGGCCACAGGGTCGGCATTCAGGATCAGCATATCCGCCGACAGCCCGGGGCGTATGTTGCCGAATACGGTATCCTTACCCAGCGCTTTGGCCCCACCCCATGTACTGGCGGTGAGTATCTGCCAATTGCTCAGACCGGCCTGTTGCATGGCGCGGATCTCCTTAAAGAATGAAGAGGCATGAAGCGTACCGATATTACCCGCGTCCGTGCCCGTTGCGATAATGACACCGCCATCGGCCAGCTTTTTAAGATTGACCAGACGGGTAGAGTCCAGATGTGCGTTGGCTTTGGCTCTCATCCGAGCCAGGGTATGGTAACGTCTGACAAGGGCCGTATCAGGCAGATGAGCCAGATCCTGCAGTGATCGAAGCTGTTCGGGATCGCCAAACGCGATATCTTCGGGCGTAGGGATGTAATGACTTCCGAATGTATCGAAATAGCCATCCATGACCACCAGGGTGGGACAAAGTACGACATGATGGTCTTTCAGCAGCTTCACAAAGGCGTCGTCTACCAATTCATCTTCGACATCGTGCACCAGAAAGTCTGCGCCTGCTTCTACCGCCAGCTGTGCCGTGACCCTTTCCGTGGCATGTACGGCGATTCTATATCCATGGGCGTGCGCTTCCGCAACGGTGGCTTTTACGGATGGGAGGTTTTTTTCAGCGCCCGTCTTCGTATCCGCGTCGAGGACGATATACCAGATCTTTATAAGGTCGGGATGATGGGAGTACTCGCTCGTGACTCTCTGTACCGCCTGGTCCGGCGAATTCACCGCGTAGATAGGCTTGTCCGGATCGATGAGACCATCGAAGGGACGAGGATCATATCCTGTGGAAATGAGGGGCCCCGCCATGTAAATACGGGGAGCATAATCCTTGGTGGCAAATGTATCACGCTGTTGCAGCAACGCCAGGGTAGTCCCGTCATCGATCACCGTCGTGATGCCGGCCGCTGTATATCGGCGCAGCTGCTGTTCCATGTGTTCTTTGTACCAGGCAATTTCCTGTTCATACGGCTTGTATTTGCGGAGGTCGATCGCATCCGGGCGTGTATAAAGACCGCCTGTCTGAAAGAAATGAACGTGCGCGTCCACCATGCCCGGCATCACCCATTTGCCCGTGGCATCGACGACCTTTGCGCCTTTGGAAGGCTTGATCGTGGAGGAGGGTCCCACCTGCAGGATAGTGTTGCCTTTGTAGACGATGGTTTGGTCCGGCAATGTTCTTTGTGTCACGGGGTCTACCAGATTGGCGTGGATGAGATAGGTCTGGGCGCGGACGTTCGAAAGAATGAGCGCGCTGATGAGCAGGAGGAATGGGTGTTTCATTATGAGTAAATAGTTTATAAATGTAAGCATTTACTCATAATAATGTCTGCTTTGAATGTCGATCAAGGCTCTGTCTGAGGACCCGTAACTCTTACGTCGTCATTTTTGTTGCCCTTCTCTGCCAAATGTTCCTTTTTTTTGCTATTGGCTTCTTCTTCCGTGATAAAATCTCCGATATGGCCATGGGTTTCACAGTCCACCGCCCATGGTTTGCCTTTCGCAAATAATAAAGGCATGACATCTTTTCGCCTGGGAACCGCTTTTTTCGGAGCTGCTTTTTTCGGTGAGGTTTTTTTGAGAGCCGCTTTTTTCTTGCTTGCTTTTGCCATATGTTATGATAGTTATATTACCTGAAGAATACCTTTTGGAACGGAACCGCAGCCGTTATCCCCACTGTCTTACGCTGCCATACCGACTTGCCTTTTTCCTGTGTATCCGTCATGTCATTAAATGCCAGGAACAGTTCGAAGTTTACATAAGATTTTTCATCGGACGAATCAAGAAAATGGAAGAGTAAGCCAATATGCGTGTTGAAAATCGGTCGTCGGGTATGAGCAAATTCTCCACCAGCCGTTGCATTGATCCCAAAAAATTGCTTTTGACCCAACATCCCGCTGAACTGGGTCCCTAATTTATGAACCCAGAGTTTGGTGAATGGGATGCCGCTGATGTCTCTTAGTTTTTGATCTGATGAGAATTGATACAATGTGTCATTCTCTGTTCGGACCTTCGTCGTTGTTAAGGTCGTCTCCTTGATCTTATCGTAGCTGTTCCCATTGGCCGCGCTATAGCTGAAATTCCAATACGCGGAGTTAAATCCCTTACTTTTCCTGAATTTTATCCAGGAGGCCGTCCGCTGCCAATAGAAATTATAAGCAGCCGTTAAGGCATATCCGTCGAATGGTCGATCACCTACTCGCTTGGATAACGCCAACGTGCTGTCATAGGTGTCATAGTCCCAGCGTTGATACGCGCCGTTGAAAGTGACCCAGCTAAGATGAAAGACAGTGACCCCATCCGCGGCTAATTCCTTTTTAAGGATTGCCTCATCCGCACTTTCCAGAATATCTTTGGCGCGTGCATTATCGGTTTTTGGGCTGTAATCCATTGTCGACAAGATCTTTTGTAACGAATCCTTTTTAGCCAATGCCGCTAACAGCTGCTCTTTATATGACAGCAGCGCTGTCCGGTCATTACCTGCATGGGCGATCAGATTCTGGATGTATGCAATATCACCCGTTACTTTAACCAACTGTGCAGACACCACGCTCGCACGTGCCGGATTTTCGACGCTATAGTAAGTGTTGACGCTGTCCCAGAATTGACTTCTTTTTGAAAGGAGCGAATCTCTTACGGCTGCATCATAGCGCAATGCAGTACCGTGTCCGAAAAGATAGGAATAGGTGAAAGAGAATTGAGTTCCTGCCGTCGGTTTGTTGCCTGAGAAAAGCGTTCCGGTATTGTCGCTGATATTCAACGATGTCCCGATACTGAAGATAGAATTCCCCGACTTTTTCGACAAAGTGAGATTGAGCTTTGTTTGATTGTCCGAGACCTTGAGGGCGGCAGAATTACCTTGGGGAAAGGTTTCCTGGTTATAGGCCAGCAAGGTGAAATAATTGTCAAAATAGTGGTCATAGGCATCCGGCGAAAGCAGACGTCGATGAACCCTGTCTGTATCGATCTGGTCATATCGTTCCTTTGTTCCCGCCTTGATGAGTTGGTTGAGTGTGTTTGCCTGCTTTTCCAGATTGCTGGTATCCTGCGCGTTGACGTGGCCAAATATCGCTATCAATAGAAGAAGGTTT
>DASZXP010000198.1:0-26346 GCA_035545935.1 Puia sp.
TATAGGGCTTCCAAATAGTGCCCCAACGGGTGATTGGCGGATAAGCCGCTGGCAAACCGTTCCCCCATGATCTTTACAAACCCCGATGGAAGAAATCCCAATGCCAGCATGATGCGACAGAAAATGGTAAAATATTGAAACCATTTGTTTCCTTTTGCGTCATAATATGCATTGTTAAGCCTGGTTGCTATGCTCATAATAAAAAAGGGGAGTGACGACTGCTGGACTGCGCGTTTCTGTAAAAGTACTTTGAATCACAAAGTAAAGTAAATAAGTAGTATTTATTACAAAAGAGCGCCGGATTTTTTATAATTTGCTGACAGTCAGTCGACTGGCTATTTTCGAACGATTATTGATGACTTTAGCTTTATTTGAATTCCTATTTTTTTCATATCAGCCTGTATGACCTGGTCTCCATGGGAACTTTGTTCTCGGGGCTGACGCTTGCATTGCTTTTAGGGTTTGCAAAAAGGGTTGAGCAAAAAGCCAATCTGTTTCTAAGCTCCGCCCTGGCCGTGATCGTACTAAAGACCGGTGGGGTTACGCCGTTGCTTTTGCCGGCGCTGGGGCCGTTGTTGTATTTTTATGTGAGACGGCTGACATGCCCGGACCGGCGGTTACGCCGGTCGGACCTGGTACATTTTTGTCCGCTGGTCGTGGGATTTTACCTGCCGTCCTTGCTGATGGGGGACAAGTCGCCGTCCTGGCTGGTGGGTTCCGGGTTGCCGTCCTGGCTTGTACTGATCTCGGTGATCATTTATTTATATTTATCCCACCGGCTGATAGAGGATTTTTATCGCCAGCTGCGGCCTGTGCTAATGGACAGGCCGCGTTTTGCTTTCCGGCGACTGGACAGGACGTTGCTCCTGCTTGGCCTGGCTTGCGGGTTATCGTTGTTGGGTAATCCTTTCTTTTTGACCCTTGCCTTTGCAGGGATTGGAATGGCCGTGGCAGCGATGTTGAAGCCGGATAGCGATGTCCGGCTGATGATGCCGGTAACGGACAGGTCGGATGCAAGGGAGAAAGGTCGGAGGCTCAAGGAATTTGTGGCTGCAAACCGCCTCTACGAAGACCCGGAACTGACATTGGCCACGCTGGCGGCAAAACTGGCCATTCCTCCGCACGACCTGTCCCGGATCATTAATATGGGATTGGAGAAGAACTTCAGCGATCTGATCAACGAATTCCGGGTTCGTGACATTGCCCGGAAAATAGGGGACCCGGCCTATGACAAGATAACTCTGCTGGGTATCGCCTATGAGTCGGGGTTCAATTCCAAAACGACGTTCAACCGGGTTTTTAAAGAAATGACCGGCAAAACCCCTGTGGAATACAAAAACAGTCTGAAAAATGAGGTGCCAATTGATAAGTTGGGGCTTCCACCACGAATACGACCGGTAATATTGCGTTCAGAGGGCCCGCCCATTTGGGCTCTTCCATCATCAAAACGCAATAGCATGATCAGAAGTTATCTTACCATTGCCTACCGCCAGCTGCGGATGGAAAAGATGTATGCGGCGATCAAAGTCGGAGGATTTGCCCTGGGTATCGCTGCCTGTCTGTTAATAGGATTGTATATCCGTGACGAAACGGGGCATGACCGGAGCTATCCTGACGCGGATCGTATTTATCGCCTGCTATGTAATGGCATATTCCCTAAAGGGTATGATCTGCCAGCGCCCCTGTCCAAGGCAATTCAGAATGACTTCCCCGAAATAGCTCATGCAGGACGTATCACGATGGCCGGCAACCTGGAACTGCGCCGGACCGACCAGGTACAAAATACTTATGAGCAGGGTTTTATCTACGCCGATCAGCCATTTCTCGATGCCCTGCAATTGCCGATGGTATTTGGCAACCGCGCGACAGCCTTAAAAGAGCCACAAACGATGGTGATCTCCAAAACCGTCGCCGATAAATACTTTCATGGCCAGAACCCTGTTGGTCAGGTGATGTATCTTGACAGCGATAAGGATCATCCCTATCGTATCAGCGCCGTAATGGCCGATATCCCTCCGACCTCGCATTTACATCCATTCAACTTTTTCCTTTCGCTGGCCGGCAAGGAGTTCTGGAATGGCGAGCTAACGAATTGGGGCGCCTACAATTATTGGGTCTATGTCAAACTAAAAGCTGGCGCCAGTGCGGCGGCATTTGAGAAAAAACTCAACGATGGGCTAATAAAAAAATATTTCCTGCCTGAATATGTCAGGGAAGGAACGAAAGATGCTGAAATCGAGATTAAAAAGTTTCATATTTACCTGCAACCGGTGAAAGATATAAACCTCTATTCTTACGACTGGCCGGATGGATTCCCGCATGGCGATATACGATTTATATGGCTGTTTAGCGCCATCGCTCTATTTATTTTAATCATTGCCTGTATCAATTTTATCAATCTTTCGACGGCAAAATCGGCTAACCGGGCCAAAGAAGTTGGTTTGCGAAAAGTACTTGGCAGCTATCGCAGCGGCCTTATTTATCAATTTCTTACCGAATCGATGATCTACAGTCTGATATCCTTCCTACTTGGGTGGCTTATCGCATGGTTGATATTACCTTATTTCAACAGGCTGGCGGAAAAGTCATTGACAATGCCGTGGAGCGAGTGGTGGCTGGTACCCTGTATACTGATCTCTGCAGTGATCGTTGGTACGCTGGCCGGTCTTTATCCCGCATTTTACCTTTCCCGATTCCGGCCGGTGCAGGTATTAAAGGGTACGATCAGTATCGGGAGCAAAAGTCCTATACTACGAAACAGCCTGGTTGTTTTCCAGTTTGCCACTTCCATTATATTGATCATCTGTACCATCGTTATCTATAGTCAAACCCAGTTCATCCTCCATCGTAAAGTAGGGTTTGACAGGGATCAGGTAATGGTGTTGCAGGGTACCAATACGCTTGGCTGGACCAATATTAAAACCTTCAAGAACGAGCTTTCCAAAGTCGCGTCCATAAAAAGCGTTTCCATCAGCGACTACCTGCCGATCGAGAATTATAATTGTAAACGTAATGGCAATCCTTTCTTTAACGAAGGTCGCAAAGAGTTGGATCCAGGTGTAGGCGCTCAATTCTGGCAGATAGATGATACCTATCTGAAAACACTAGGCATCAGGCTGGTGGAAGGCCGGAATTTTTCGTACGATATGGCCACCGATACCGCCGGCGAATCGGTGATCATCAATCAAACCATGGCTAAAAGCCTCCACCTGAATAGCCCGGTGGGTAAACGTATCTCAAACGGCGGCCTTTTCACCATAATAGGCGTAGTGGAAGATTTCAACTTTAATTCCATGCGCAGGGAAGATGTCGGACCGATGGTATTGCATTTTGGGTTAAGTCCTTCTATGATGACGGTGAAGTTCAGCGGATCGAATGTACAAAATACCGTCGCCGATGTTTCGGCTCTCTGGAAAAAGTTCGCACCCGACCAACCCATACGTTACAGTTTCCTGGATGACGAGTTTGCCAGTATGTATGCCGATGTGGTACGAACGGGAAATATATTTACCAGCTTCGCAGCATTGGCCATCATTGTTGCCTGTCTCGGATTATTCGCCCTCTCCGCCTTTATGGCTGAGCAGCGCAGCAAGGAGATCGGCGTTCGCAAGGTATTAGGCGCCAGCGTGCGGGGTATCACCACCATGTTGTCGATAGATTTTGTAAAGCTGGTGCTGCTGGCCATCCTTATTGCGTCGCCCATTGCCTGGTGGGCTATGAACAAGTGGCTTCAGAATTTCGCCTATAAGATCGCCGTCAGCTGGTGGATGTTCGCGGCAGCCGGACTCGTCGCTATATCGATCGCACTGATAACGGTGAGTTTCCAGTCCGTCAAAGCGGCCCTGGCTAACCCGGTGAGGAGCCTTCGATCGGAGTGACCCGGACGATGCCTGTCAAAAGGCAGATCTAATCGCTGATGGGAGTTGGGTTTTTATTGTGGAATTTCTCCTGTCCGGCATCTCTGGTCACTACACACCCAGCCAGAACCATGTCCGACAACCAGTTCCGCTCCGCCCTGCGCTTCCTGGCCCGTCACAAGGGCTACTCAGGTATCAATATCCTGGGACTGACCCTGGGTCTTTGCGCCTGCCTGGTCATCTATAATATTGTCAGCTATGAGTTCAGCTTTGATCGCTCATACCCAGACCGGGACCGTATCTACCGCGTCGGCGGCCGCCTGCAGGAAGACAACGGCAATGGCGTCCTCACCGAGGGTTATGGCAAAACTATTCTTGCCCCGGCCCCCGACGCCATTCGCGCAGAGATCCCTCTTATCGAGGCCGTCACTGCCTATTATCCGTATAACGTCAGCATCACCATCCCCTCCCATGGCAAACACAAGGGGACCAGCGCCACCGCTCCTGTCCGGCTCGACCCCAACGGCGCCACTATCCTTGCCGACAAGGATTATTTCAACATTTTCCCCCATACCTGGCTTGCCGGCAGCCCATCCCAATCTCTGGGACAGCCCTATAGCGTAGTGCTCACTGCAAGCCGCGCCCACGACTATATCGGGGACATGCCTGTTTCCCAATACCTCGACCGCGAAGTTATTTACGACGACTCCTTGCATGTCCGTGTGTCCGGGATCATCAAAGATTATGCGGGCAATACGGATCTCCCTTACACAGATTTCATCTCTTTTCCAACCATCGGTCATAGCTTTCTGAAAGATAAGTATCGCATCTATCACAACGACCAATGGCGTTTCAATCCCCGCATCCCTGGCGTTCAGGCTTTTGCAAAGCTGCGTAAAGACGCAAACGCCGGACAGGCGGCCGCCCAGGCGGATGCCTTACTGCAACACCATATCGCTACCGACTCTTTTTTGAGGCTGCTTAGGTTCAGCCTGGTCCTACAGCCTCTTGACGACCTTCACTTCAACGAAGCTTACACGAACGAGGGCTTCCGCAAGGCAAACCGGCCTGCCTTGTATGGCCTCATCGGAGCCGCGGTATTCATCTTATTGCTGGCGATCGTCAACTTTATCAACCTGTCTACGGCTCAATCACTGCAGCAGACAAAGGACATCGGGATCCGGCGGATCCTCGGCGCCACCCGGCTTCGACTCATCCTGCGATCGCTGATGGAGACGGTTATCCTCACTACTTTATCCGCGATCATTGCCCTGGCGCTCGTCCCCCTTGTCATGGCGCTCTTCAGCGACTTCCTTCCTGAAAGCCTCCCTTTTAATCCCATCAGCAGCGCCAATCTGCTCTTTGCAGCCGGGATCATTGTCGTTACCTCCCTGCTTGCCGGGCTTTATCCGGCTGTCAGCCTTGTCCACTTGCCATTCAACCGAAACATACAGCCGCAGAATTTCCAAAAGTTCACTTTACGCCGCATCCTTATCGTCTTCCAGTTCTCGATCTCTTTACTATTCATCATCGCCAGTCTTGTCGTCGGCCGCCAGATCAACTATATGCTCGATGCCGACATGGGCTTTTCCAGCAGCGCCGTGGTTACCATTACCGACTTCGATGCACCGCCGCAACGGCTCCGTCTCTTTACCCAACAGGCCCTGGGCATCCCGGGAGTACAGCAAGCAACGATGCAAAACCATTCTCCCGCCGGGATGGCCTCCATGGAGTTCCCCATGCAGCTCGATCACCAAACCGATGGTAAGATCGAGGTCAAGTTACAGACCGGAGACCAGCAGTTCATCCCATTCTATCGCATGCGTCTGCTGGCAGGCCGTAATCTTTCGCCCGGCGACAGTTTAAGAGAGTTCATTATCAACGAAACCTATAGCAAGGCTCTCGGTTTTTCAAAACCTGCCGACGCCCTCGTCCACACCCTCACCTGGCAGCACGAGACCCGTCCCATCGTCGGCGTTGTGGCGGACTTCCACATCAGCTCACTGCATACGCCGATCCCCGCCCTTGTCATCGCCCGGGTCGCGAACCTGGACAACAGTCTCGGCCTCCGCATTACGTTAACCAACCATCAAACGCTGCCCCGCCTGGAGACCCTCTGGAAAAGCCTCTTCCCCGAGCGCCCCTTCACCTACACCTTCCTCGATGACAGCATCGCCCGGCTCTACAAAAAGGATCAACAACTGTCCTGGCTGGTCGGAATATCCACCGCCGTTACCATCTTCGTCTCGTGTATCGGTCTGCTCGGGCTCATCCTTTTCACCGTCGAACGCAAAAGGAAAGAGATCAGCATCCGCAAGGTGCTAGGCGCCGGCGTTGCCGACATCATTGTCTTATTGAATAAGGAATTTATGATGCTGGTAGGGATCGCCCTTGCCATCGCGTCTCCCATCGCAGCCCTGGGCATGCACCGCTGGCTGCAGGGTTTTGCCTATCGTATTACTCTCTCCTGGTGGATCTTTGCCCTGGCCGGATCGATCACCCTTACGATCAGCCTCCTCACCATCAGCCTGCGTGTCATCCGGGCGGCCCTGATCAATCCTACGGACAACCTCCGTTCGGAATAGTTTGCCATAGCGAAGCAACATATCCTTTTTTACGGCGACATTACAAAGGCGGCCCAATTCTTCCCGCCCCCATTTATATGTTTAAAAACTATCTGCGTGTCGCCATCCGGCAATTTTGGAAAAACAAGCGTTTTTCGATCATTAATATCCTGGGGCTCTCCCTGGGTATAAGCTGCAGCCTTCTGATCCTGTTGTGGGTGTTGGACGAGCGCAGTATGGATGCTTTTCATACAAAAGGAGACAGGCTGTTCCGGGCTTATGTACGGACATTCAATAATGGGAAGGTTGGGGGAGGATATTATACCCCAGGCCCGCTGGCGGAAGAAATGAAAAGGCAGATACCGGAGATCGAGCTGTCAACCGCCTATCTTTGGCCCCAGCCGCATACCTTTTCCGCAAACGATAAGATACTGAAAGAAAAGTGCAGCGGCGGCGATACCGCTTTCTTCAGGATGTTCAGCTATCCCTTGCTGGAAGGCGAGGCAGGGTCGGCCTTGTCAGGTCCGGAAAGCATTGCGATCTCCAAAACCATGTCGATAAACTTTTTTGGGAGCGCGCACGATGCCATCGGAAAACCCATCCGATTTGATAGCGAAAAGGAGTTTAAGGTGACCGCCGTATTCGACGACCTGCCTGCGAACACGTCGGAGCAGTTCGATTGCATCATGAATTGGAATGCCATTTGCGATGTATACAAGTGGGCAAAAAGCTGGGATGATTATGACCCCTTCACTTATGTGCTATTACGCGAAGGCACGAATGTCGCCCAGACAGAAAAGAAGATCGCGGACCTCCTATATCGTCGCGAAGAAAAGCATTCTCCCGGCATGAAGACCGAGGTAGGTATACAGCGTCTGTCGGAAAGCTATCTCCATTCCAATTTTTCAAATGGCCAACCCGAGGGAGGAAGGATCGAATATCTTCGCATCTTTATCCTGATAGCCGTTTTTATTTTGCTGATAGCCTGTATCAATTTTATGAATCTTACCACCGCGCGTTCATTAAAGCGTTCAAGAGAGGTGGGGGTCAGGAAAGTTATGGGCGCCATCCGCAGCTCGGTGATGCTTCAATTTGTCTGCGAGGCTGTTTTTATCGCATGTCTTGCGGCATTGCTGGCATTGGTGGTTGTTGCCCTGGTATTGCCATCCTTCAATACGCTGACCGGCAAACAGATCGCCCTTCCGTATTCGAGCTGGAGGTTTTGGATGATGTTTAGCGCATTATGTCTTGGTACCGGATTGTTGTCCGGGATTTACCCTTCCTTGCTGTTATCCTCCTTTAATCCGGCGCGCGTGTTAAAGGCCAGCGTGGGAAAGATCAACGGGGGAGCTATATCGTTCAGAAAAGGATTGGTTGTTTTTCAGTTCACCCTGTCGATCGTATTGATCATATCGACCATTTTTATTTCACGGCAGGTCCGTTTTGTCCAGCAAGCCGATCTGGGGTATGACAAGGACAATCTTATTTATATTCCCATGGAAGGTGAGCTGGCGAAGAATTTCGATGTGTTCAAATCGCAGGCATTGAAGTTCCCCGGCGTTGCTGCGGTGAGCGCCGTCAATCTGTCTCCTACCAATCTTATGAATGGCACCATGGGTGTGGATTGGCCGGGGAAAGCTCCGAATTATAAGCCCACTGTCGCACAGCTGGCCGTAAGCTATGATTTTATAGACGCCATGAAGCTGCAATTGGCCGCGGGGCGCGATTTCTCCAGGAGTTTTGCTACCGACTCTTCCAATTATATCATTAACGAGGCGGCGGCTACTATGATCGGGTATAAAGACCCGGTTGGGAAATCGTTGACTTTCTGGGGAACGACAGGCAATATCATCGGAGTAGTCCATGATTTTCATTTCCAGTCATTTCATCAGGCTGTGCGGCCATTGGTGATCCGATTGCTTCGACCTTCACCCGGCGGAACGGTGATGGTTCGCATACAGCCCCGGCAAACACTGGCGACGGCCGCATTTCTCGAGCAGCTTTCAAAAAAGCTCAATCCACAATTTCCCTTTACGTTCCAATTCACCAGCGAGGAGTATGAAAAATTGTACCGGAATGATGAGCTGGTCGGAAATCTATCGGTTATTTTTTCTTCGCTTGCCATCGTTATTTCGTGTATGGGCCTGCTTGGTCTGACCATGTTTATTGCCGAGCAGAGGAGGAAGGAGATAGGTGTTCGAAAAGTGCTGGGCGCCGGCGTTGTTTCGCTCATTCGTTTATTGTCTTTCGATATTTTATTGCTTATCGGTATTGCGTTCGCCGTTGCCATACCCGTTTCGATCTGGGCGCTGCATCAATGGCTGGAGAGTTTTGCCTATCACACGGAGCTGTCATGGTGGGTTTTTGCCGCCGCAGGGATGAGCGCATTATTGATCTCATTGGGTACGGTAGGTTTTCATACCATCAGGGCCGCGCTGACCAATCCAATAAGTGCATTAAAGACGGAGTGATATATCCAACTAATGGGGGCTTACTCTGCCCAACTATCGGAACTGACAATTCCGGGGGCCCATTGACGAATATCGTTATCGACATGTCTAATGCCTTTAATGCTGGTTCCTTTCGTCAGTAACCAGGACATAAAATGGACAATGGTTGTATCTGCTACTGTTCTACTATAGTTCTGCCCGAAACAGGACATACATAGAGTGAGCGAAAAAGCAAGTAGGTTTAGCTTCATAAGGTATAAATATATGGTGTAATATTGTGAGGTCTTCGTAATTGGCCAATAAAAGACTTGTTATGAAAAGAGCTTATTCCCTTTTATATCTTCTGCTGATCCTGTCATGCTCCTTATTCGCCCAGGAAAGGGAGAATGTTATAAGAATAGGGGTCCCGCTCGACTCCATCCGGCTCAGCGACCCTTGTATCCTGGCGGATGCGAAAACCGCTATGTACTATATGACGGGCACGGGAGGGATGCTCTGGAAAAGCAAGGACCTGAAGCTTTGGGACGGTCCGTACGAGGTGGCAAAGACTGATCCTGCGTCATGGATGGGGCCTCATCCCATGATCTGGGCGGCGGAGCTCCATGAATACAAGGGCCGGTATTATTATTTCGCTACGTTCACCAATCGTGCCGTAAAGATCGATACCGTAAAAGGAAATGTCATAGAGCGCCGCGCATCTCATATCCTGGTGAGCGATCATCCGGATGGGCCGTATGTGCCGATGCAGGATCCTACGTATTTGCCCGCGAATAAACCAACTCTGGATGGGACATTTTGGGTCGATGTGGACGGGAAGCCGTATATGATATATTGCTATGAATGGCTGCAGAACTGGGACGGGACTATCGAAAAGATCGAGCTGAAACCCGACCTAAGCGGGTCGATTGGAACGGGAAAAATATTATTCCGCGCCAGCAATTCCCCCTGGAGCCGGGAAAAAGACGAGAACGGGAATGTCCGGCCGAATAAAGTAACGGATGGACCCTATGTTTTTCGCACCCAAACGGGTCGCCTCGGGATGCTCTGGACAAGCTGGGTATACGATGTGTACACACAAGGCGTTGCTTATTCTACAAGCGGTACATTGGATGGACCCTGGGTACAGGAGAAAGAGCCGATCACGCCGCCTAATTTCGGACATGGCATGTTGTTCCGGACATTGCAGGGTAAATTATTGATGGCGATACATAGTCATCAGAGCATTAACGGGCACACCCTCCGGATACCACATTTGTTCGAGGTGGATGACTCGGGTGATAAACTGGTCGTACGCGGGCCGTATATCCCCTGACAATCTGCGCCTTAAACACATTATCTTTCAACCATGCAGCACCAAGAATTTGAATCTCCTGAGGAGCTACGGGATACCATAAAGTGCTTTTGGTACAATACGCGGGACTTTGGAGATCAGCAAACGAACTTCGAGGTTGTCCCTGACGGGTATGCTGAGATCATTTTTTATTTTGGAAGCATTGCCTGTAGCGCGGAGGCACAGCCATTGCCGTCACCGTTCATGATGGGGCTGCTTAATCAACCCGCTCTTTTTTATACAAAAAATCGTTTGGAGATCATTGGGGTCCGATGCTTCCCCTGGACGGTATTCGATTTGCTGGGCCTGCCATCCGGTGAAGGAGGCGTGCAGACATTTGAGCATCCCATTGCCCGGCTTCAACCCGTATTGAATGAGCTGATCCGGGCAGGCCGGCTGGATGACGCGCTGACAGAGGTAAAACAGTACTTTTTGGATACAAGGTCGCGGATCGCCAGCAGCAGCATGCTATTCAAAGCGGGGGTTGCCATGAGGAAAGCAAACGGCGCCATTCCGGTGAGCCAGGTAGCGGCGGCGGCTCATGCGACGGTGCGTACATTGGAAAGGAGCTTTAAGCAATCCTCCGGTCATACTGTCAAAGATGTGTCCGCCCTGATGCGCTTTGAGCAGGTGAGGAACCAATTATGGGTTTATCCGGATACCAATATCGCGGGCCTGGCGCACGAGCTGGGCTATTCAGATCAATCCCATCTAAGCAGGGAGTTCAAACGTTACAGCGGTACGACCCCGGCGGCATTCGCCCGGAAAGCAAAGAAAAGGAAGCAGGCCGTAAGCAATGATTTTGTCGCGTTTGTACAAGACCAGGTCTGAAGCATTCCGGAATTTTGTGGTTCAATCATTCTATATGAAAGAAACACATGATGTAATCATTTCCGGAGCTGGTCCGGTAGGGCTGTTCCTGGCCTGTGAGCTGGCCCTGGCGAAATGTTCGGTCCTGATACTGGAAAAGGCGGACAATCCACATTCACCATTAAAAAAACTTCCTTTTGGGATACGGGGGCTTTCGGTGCCTACCGTCGAAGCGTTGGATCGACGTGGGTTGCTAAAAGAGCTCGAAATACATAAACATCTTAAAAACCCTCACCAACACGCGAAACAAGGCCCCCGTCGTCAGGTAGGACATTTTGCCGGCATCCCATTTCATGAAGGCGATATCGACACCTCACAATGGAAGTATCGTCTGCCGAGCTCCACCGACACTAGTCTGATCTCTGAAATGGAGGAGCTTGAAACGGTGCTGGCTCGCCGGGCGGAAGCCCTGGGTGTAGCGATCAAACGCGGAGTCGCTATTACCGGCTTTTACCCAACCGGGGATGGCGTGACTGTTCAGTCGGGTGACCGCCATTTTGAAGGTAAATGGCTGGTGGGTTGCGATGGGAGCCGTAGCGTCGTTCGAAAGGCAGGTGGTTTTGAATTCGCCGGAACGGAGCCGGAGTTTACAGGATATACGACTCAGATGGACATCGTCGATCCGGAGAAGCTCAGCCCGGGCAGGGTCATGACAGCCACAGGCATGTATTTGCAATCACAGTCAGGCTATATAGTCATCCAGGATTTCGATGGCGGGGCATTTCACGATTCGGGGAAGCCGATCACGCTCGAGCATGTACAAG
The DNA here is from genome assembly GCA_035545935.1 of Puia sp. Taxonomy (GTDB): domain Bacteria; phylum Bacteroidota; class Bacteroidia; order Chitinophagales; family Chitinophagaceae; genus Puia. The sequence continues at coordinate 11,836 of DASZXP010000198.1, forward strand.
AGGTGTTGCGGCGCGTCTCCAATACCGATGTTACGATCGGGGCCCTGCATATAGCAACCACCTGGACCGACCGGGCACGTCAGGCTACTGCCTACCGTAATAGACGAGCGCTTTTGGCGGGCGATGCCGCGCATATTCATGCGCCGTTGGGAGGGCAGGGGCTTAATCTCGGATTGGGCGATGCCATGAATTTGGGTTGGAAGCTTGCTGCCACCATCCATGCGGCAGCGCCGGAAGACTTGTTGGACAGCTATTATACCGAACGGCATCCCATTGGTGCGCAGGTCCTGGATTGGTCACGCGCCCAGGTGGCTATCATGCGGCCAGACGCCGATGCCCGTGCGCTGAACGCCATTGTCCGCGATCTTATGCATACGCGTGACGGCGCCACGTATTTTGCGGGAAGGGTGTGGGGGATTTCCACGCGGTACGACCTTGGCGGCAATCATCCCCTGATCGGGCGTAGCGTTCCTAATTTTGAGTTCGGGGATGGGACGACGGTGGGGGAGCTTATGTGGGAAGGGCAAGGGTTGCTGCTGGATCTCGATGGGAGCGATGCGCTGGAGGCTTTGGCTTTGGCGGGAGAATATGGAGTCCGCTATATTTCAGGACGTACGAAAGAAGGTCTTGGCTTAAGCGCCGTACTGATACGTCCAGATGGGATTGTCGCCTGGGCGTCTGATGACGACCCGGATCGTGGCGAACTTCAAAAGGCCGCCGCTCGCTGGTTTGCTTGTGATCAGACCCGGGGCCTGGCCGTAAAAAGGCCACGGTAACAGGCACCCCCCAGCTGTCTGCTTGCTTCCGTGATCTGTACTTTTTTTATCCAGGTTATTCCATTCGGCCTGCAATTCCAGGGTGTAAATGCGTCGGAATAGCGGCTTTTTACGACAACAGCTGCCCTGAACGGTGACCGGTTTCCGAACAAAGGACTGTATCAGTTCCGTACAGGCGGGTTGTTATTTTACGCTTAATTACATGATTTACAATTGGGAAGGAAAGCGGCATATTTTTAGGGTCTTCTACGGCGGGGTGCGAAATTCCATAAAATTTTATGCTAAAAAACTATCTTAAGACCGCCTGGCGCAATCTTACCAAAGATAAGATGCACTCATTCATCAATGTCTTTGGATTATGCATGGGGTTGACGGTGACTATCCTGATCAGCTTGTGGATGTATGATGAAGTTTCATTCGACAAGAATTTCTCCCATTACAATCGTATAGCGCGCGTGGTCCAGAACGTCTCCAACAATGGCGAGGTACAGACCTGGTTTTCGGTGCCCTATCCGCTGGCGCAGGAGTTGCGCAGTCATTACGGCAGCGATTTCAAGCATATTGCCATGGCGGTCAACTGGGGCAGCCATGTTATCACTATTGCCGATAAAAGTAATCCTGGCGACGATACCAGGAAGGTGTTGAAGTCCAACGGCGGGTTCTTCGAGAAGGAGATGCAGCAGCTATTGACCCCTGATATGCTGCAGGGGAGCGGCGATGTGTTGAATGATCCTTCCTCGGTGCTCCTGGCGGCATCGGCGGCAAAGGCTTATTTCGGGGATGATAACCCTATCGGAAAAGTTTTTACGATAGATCAGATGGCGCCCGTGAAGGTGGCGGGTGTGTATAAGGACTTTCCGCATAATTCCAGCTTTGCGGACCTCGATTTTATCGCATCCTGGGATTTCTGGTATCATGCCAATAACGATCTGAAAGACATGACCGATCCCTGGAGGCCCAATTTCGTGTCGCTGTATGCGGAATTAAATGATAACGTAAGTTTCAGCGCAGCTTCCGAAAGGATCCGGGACGCCAAGCTGAAGAAAGTGAACGAGCATCTACAGAAAAAGAAGCCGGCCCTGTTCTTGCTGCCCATGAGCAAGTGGCATCTCTATTCCGAATTCAAGGACGGCGTCAATACGGGCGGCGCCATCCGGTATGTACGGATGTTTGGCATCATCGGGCTTTTTGTACTGCTGCTGGCCTGTATCAATTTTATGAACCTGAGCACTGCCCGTAGTGAGAAAAGAGCGAAAGAGGTGGGTATCCGGAAAACTGTCGGATCGCGGAGAAGGCAGCTGATCTTCCAATTCTTTGCGGAATCCTTATTGACGGTGGGCTTTGCATTTGTCCTGTCCCTTCTCTTCGCGCAGCTGGCATTACCATTCTTCAATAGCGTGTCCGAAAAGGATATGCATATCTTATGGAATAAACCCTTGTTCTGGCTGGCAAGCATCGTGTTCATCGTGACTACGGCCGCCATTGCCGGGAGCTATCCTGCTTTCTATCTTTCCTCATTCAGACCGGTGAATGTGCTCAAAGGTACATTCAAGGCAAGCCGTTTCGCGGCAGTGCCTCGTAAGGCGCTGGTGGTGCTGCAGTTCGGGGTGTCCGTCTCGCTGATCATCGGGACCATCGTCGTATTTCAGCAGATCCAGTATGCAAAGCACCGGCCTGTTGGCTATTCCCGCGCCAATCTTATCACCGTGTCCACGCATGATTCCACCATCCACACCCATTTCAATGCCGTCAAAGATGAATTGATGCGGACGGGTATGGTTGCTTCCTTCGCGGAGTCGGAGAGTCCCACTACCAGTATCTGGAACAGCACCAGCGGATTCAGCTGGCCGGGCAAGGACCCCAACCTGTCGACGGACTTTGGAGTAATAACCGCCTCGGTGGAGTATGGGAGAACGGTGGGATGGGAGGTAAAGGAAGGGCGGGGTTTCTCAAAAGATTTTTTGACGGATTCCGCCGCGGCGGTTTTGAATGAATCGGCCGTCAGCTATATGAATCTAAAGCATCCCGTAGGCGAGACGATAACCTGGTGGGATCATCCTCTCAAGGTCATCGGGGTTGTCAGGAATATGGTCATCAATTCGCCGTATGACGAAGTACAGCCGGTGATCTATACGTTGCTGAATTACCAGGGCAATGTCGCGTTGATAAAGCTGAACGCACAAGCCAGCGCCGGCGAAGCCGTTAAACGCATCGAGGCGACGTTTAAAAAATACGACCCGGATCAACCCTTTGAATACAAGTTCGTGGATGAAGATTATTCGAGAAAGTTCGGCAACGAGGAAAAAGTCGTGAAGCTGGCCGGGATCTTTACCGTATTGGCTATTATGATCTCCTGTCTTGGCCTTTTCGGGCTGGCCTCATTCGTAGCGGAGCAGCGCAAAAAAGAGATTGGCGTGAGAAAGGTTTTGGGCGCCTCGGTGTTCAGCGTGTGGAATTTGCTTTCGAAGGATTTTGTGGTCCTGGTGGTCATAGCTTTCCTGCTGGCTATCCCGCTGTCCTATTATTTTATGAACAATTGGCTGCAGAACTACAGTTATCGTACGCAGCTGTCCTGGTGGATCTTTGTAACCGCGGGTACGGGCGCTGTATTGATAACGTTGATAACCGTCAGCTTCCAGGCGATCAGGGCGGCGATAGCCAATCCGGTGAAAAGCCTGCGGAGCGAATAAACTAACTACATATGTTAAAAAAGAACCTTTTTATCGCATTCCGGGCCCTCAGAAAGGACCTACCCTATACCATTACCAATATCGTTGGATTGAGTATAGGAATCACCTGTTGCCTGCTTATCCTTTCTTTTGTAAAGTATGAGCTGAGCTTCGATAGTTTCAATAAGAGCAAGGATCGGATCTACCGGGTGAATTATGATGTAACCAAGGGTGGAAAGCAAATGGTCTCTCCGTCCGTACCGGTGTTTGTCGCCCCTGTACTCAAGAGCAGGTTCCCCGAGATAGAAGCGGCGACGCGTTTCTCCCCGGCATGGGTCCCGAGTACCATACGACATGACAATGTGGTCTTCGATGAAAATAATTTTTGTTATGGGGACCCTAATTTCTTCAAGGTCTTCGATTTTAAACCTATAGCCGGCGACTTACAGACAGCGCTCGGCAAGCCGAATACCCTGGTGATCACGCAGGCCATGGCGCAGAAATACTTTGGCAAGAGCGATCCCATCGGACAGACGTTGTTGTTCAATAACAATAAGCAATTTGTAATAGCCGCGGTAATGGAAAATGTGCCGGGCAACTCGCATTTCACCTTCGACTTCCTCACGTCCTTTTATAGCCAGCCGGGTTTTGACAGTCTCGAGAAAAAAGAACAGTGGGGCAATCCGAACTATTCCACCTTTCTTTTAGTAAAGCCCAATACCAATGTCGCTGCCCTTTATAAAAAGATCGATATTTGGGTAAACCCACAAGAGGACAAGCATCCAACAGCCTCGCAGAATTCCACCCATTTACGACTGGAGCCTCTGAAGGATGTCCATTTCAATACGGAGGTATTCAACTATAAGAACTACATGGTGATCACGGATATTAAATATGTTCGGATCTTTATCACCATCGCTATCCTTATCCTTTTGATAGCGTGTGCCAATTATATAAACCTTTCAACGGCCAAGGCGTCGGTGCGTGCAAAGGAGGTGGGCATCAGAAAGACCGTCGGGGCAAGTTTGTTCCAGCTGTTTACCCAGTTCATTACAGAAAGTTTTCTGCTGACATTTGTGTCGGTGATCTTTTCCGTCCTGGCGGTGAATGCCTTGCTGCCTTATCTGAATAATTTATTGTGGAAGCAGATCCCTTTCAGTGTGTTCGACAGCGGCTTTTTGCCTTATGTAATAGGGGGCGCCATTTTGGTTTCGTTGCTGGCGGGTTTTTACCCGGCGCTGGTTCTATCCCGATTCAGGCCTGTGGATACGTTGAAGGGTGATGTTTCAAAAACTGGTGGTTCGGGTGCGTCGGTGAGAAAAGGACTTGTGGTCCTTCAGTTCACCATTTCCGTCGCGCTGATCCTGGGAACGATCATCGTCCGGACGCAGCTGGATTTTATGCAATCCAAGAAGCTGGGTTTCGACAAGGACCATGTGCTGATCATCCACGGGAATGCGGACATCTACAATAAGCTGGGTGCTTTTGCCACCGGTCTGGGTACTATCAGCGGGGTGCAGGATGTGGCGCTGACATGGCGTTCTCCCTTCGAGACGGTGATAGGAAATGGGTTTTCCATTAAATCGAACCCGACGTCCAACGATGACTGGAGCGTGGTGGGAGGTATCGCCGGTAATCAGCATTACCTGACCACCCTGGGTATTCCATTGATAGCCGGAAGAAATTTTGATCCTGGTAAGGTTAAGAAAGACAGTGCGGTCAATGAGTTCATCGTCAACGAAGCTTTTCTTCGGCATTATATGCTGAAGCCGGACCAGGCGGTGGGTAAACAGGTGATACTCGGGCTGACAGGACCGGGTACTATCATAGGCGTGGCGAAGGATTTTCATATCAGCTCCATGCACGATGCGATCCAGCCGATAGTGCTGTTCAATGATCCGCAATATTTTGGAAGCATTTTGTTGCGGGTAGGCCCGGGTAATATGTCCGCTGTGCTGAAGAAGATCGAGAATGCATGGCATTCCGCCGTCCCGGCAAGGCCATTCAATTATTCTTTCCTGGATGAGGAGTATGATTCCCTGTATCGCATGGAGCAGCGATTGGGGACATTGATGTCTCTTTTTTGCGGAACGGCCATCCTGGTGACCTGTCTTGGTCTGTTGGGGCTGATGGCTTTTGTGGTATCCCAGCGTACGAAAGAGATCGGCATCCGGAAGGTGCTGGGAGCCTCCGTGCTGAATATAACCACCATGCTGTCCACTGACCTGCTCCGGCTGGTATTGATAGCCATTTTGATCGCCTGCCCGGTGGCCTGGTATTTTATGCACCATTGGCTGCAGGATTTTGCTTACAGGATCAGTCTCAGCTGGTATCTGTTCGCGGTGGCGTGTCTCGCCACCATCGTGATCGCTATAGGGACGATAAGCTTCCAGGCTATCAAGGCGGCGGTAGCGAATCCTGTGAAGAGCTTGCGGAACGAATAGAAGAGGAGCGCCGATCAGGCATGGCAAGGACGAGCAGGCCATTGACAGGAAGCTGGTCGTCCAAATCAGCCCCTTATAAAGTCCATTTCATACCCTGCAGGCCTACTGTCCGGACGATATCTTTGTTGTACAAAAATCAACGTAATGCCCACTACACAACAAAACGTACTGACGACCCAGGAAGTGGCGGCCCGATTTCATGAGCTGGCCCAACAGGAGAAATGGTTCGAGATACAAGAAGAATTGTTTGCGGATCATGTCAGAAGCGTGGATCCGCCGGACTCTCCTTATATGGGGTATGCGGAAGGCAAGGCGCCCGTCCGTAAGAAGGGAGAAGATTTTGTGGGAAGGATAGAAGGGTTTCATGGCGCCAGTACAACCGCGCCTGTGGTGGCGGGTAATCATTTCGCCGTGGGGAGAAAGATGGATGTTACGGTGAGGCCGCATGGGAGGATACAATTGGACGAGGTCATGTTGTATGAGGTGAGGGACGGGCAGATCGTGCTGGAGCAGTTTTTTTACTAAAGGTCGTTGCCGGCAGGGTTATAGATCCTTTGCCAGGTGTTTTAAAAACATCGTCGCGATACAGAGCAATGCGAAGGAAGCCTTTTTAAGCAACATGCAGAATGGGTTTATCGGGGACTTCCAATATAAGAAATTAGGGGGAAAAGCAGCTAAAAAAACTTAGTATTGCAGAGCGAACGATACAGGTTCATTAAGCTATGCATTTCGATCTTCTACTCGCGAATATCAGCAGGCATATTTCACTGGACCCGGAGGAGACGGCTTTCTTCACCTCCCTGTTGAAGTCCAGGGTTTTAAAGACGGGTGAGCTTTTATTACGCGAAGGGAGCATATGTAAGTACGAGTCCTTTGTGGTCAGGGGGTGTTTAAAAACCTATTACCTGGATGAGAACGGGTTTGAACATATCATAGATTTTTCCATAGAGGAGTGGTGGGCGGACGACCTGTACAGCCTTTTGACACAAACCCCTTCCCGATCGAATATAAAGGCGATAGAAGATTCCGAGATCCTGCAGATCAGCAAGCCGGACCTGGAGCTGTTGTACCAAAAGGTCCCAAAGTTCGAGCGTTTCTTCCGCATACTTTTTCAAAACGCATTTATCACGCAACGGGAGCAAATAAACCAGGCCCTGGCGGCCTCGGCGCAGGAAAGGTATATTGCATTCATCAAGCAAAAGCCATACGCCGAACGACGATTTCCCCAAAAAGATATTGCGTCCTACCTTGGTGTCACCCCCCAGTTCCTGAGCGCTCTAAAGAAAAGACTGGGTCGGGTTAATGTAGATTAACTTTCAATTCCGGAGGGGTCTTTTATTTTGTATATGCAAAAGACTCAAACCATGACAAGGGAACAGCTGCTCCGTGCGCAGGACATATCCCTTCAATTCTTCAAGGCCATCGAAGAAAACAAGTTGATCGTTCCCGGAAAGACCGAGGCGCAGCTCAACGAGGAGCTGACCCAGCTGGCGTTAAACGAGTTTGGCATACGGCGCCACTGGCATAAAAAGATCGTACGCGCCGGCAGGAATACCTTATCGACCTATCATGAGGACCCGCCGGATCGTGTAATAGCCGAAGATGATATCCTGTTTATCGATCTGGGGCCTGTGGTAAAAGGTTATGAGGCGGATATTGGCCGGACCTATGTATTGGGGAGCGATGACCGGAAGATAAAATTAAAGGACGATGTGGAGCGTGCCTGGTATGAGATACAGGCCTGGTTCCGTGAGCAAACAAGCCTGCAGGCATCGACGTTGTTCGAGTACGCCGCATGGAAGGCGGAGGAATATGGTTGGGAGTTTGGCGGCGCCATCGCGGGGCATATTGTCGGAAAGTATCCTCATGAGCAGCCGCTGGATCCTTTCAGCCTGGAGCTGGATATCCATCCGGACAATCCCAACGATTTATTCCTGCGTGATGAAGAGGGTAATGAGCGACACTGGATCCTGGAGCTGCAATTTGTAGACAGGGACAGGGAGATAGGCGGTTATTTTGAGCAGCTACTATAATTATTGTATATGGATCTGTCGAAAATGAACAGGCCGGCGTTGATACTGGTGGATATCCAAAAGGGGTTCGACGATGTCGAATACTGGGGAGGTCAAAGAAATAATCTCTTCGCAGAGATACACGCGAGTCACATACTGGAGCTGTGGAGAGTGAAGGGCCTCCCCCTTTTTCATATTCAGCATTGTTCCACCAACCCGGCGTCGCTATTGCATGAGACGAATGAGGGAAATGCGTTCAAGGACGAGGTAGCGCCTACCCGTGACGAGCCTGTGATCAAAAAGAGGGTGAACAGCGCCTTTATCGGGACGGATCTGAAAGAGCGGCTGGATCGGGATGGGGTCTTCCAGCTGGTGATCGTTGGGCTGACCACGGATCATTGTGTATCGACGACCACCCGCATGGCGGGGAATTTTGGATTCGACACGTATCTTGTCGCGGATGCGACGGCCACCTTTTCCAAAAGGGGCATCAACGGAGAAAATTACCCCGCCGAGCTGATTCATGCCACGGCACTGGCCAGCCTAAAGGATGAGTTCGCCACGATCATAACAGCGGCGGCCCTCGCACAGATCATGGAGTGAAGTAAAAGGCCGCCTGGAACGCAGGTTTGCCATCGACGGAAAACATTCTTTCGGTGACAACATGGAGGTTTGTAAATCGTCCGGCCACCATCATTTTGAGTGAGTCGATATAATCTTTGAATGAGGTCTTGTTCAGGTTGTCTTTTGTGATCACTACGTTGGGACAGAATTTAAAAGTAGTGTCGCAGCTCTTGCGCGAAGCCAATATAACGGTGGTGTCCCTTAATTCGGTGGTCCAGCCGGCGGGTAGCTTTATGGTAAAGCCGAACTTCTCGTCCGTCTTCTTTTCAAAACGAAAATCTTCCGGGTCCAGGTCGTATATGACGGAGTCTCCCGAAAAATGCTGGACTTTCAGGAGGTTGAAGCTGCTGTCGAAGAATTTCCATACGCTGGTTTTTTGTCCTTTCACCAGTATGCCGGTGGACTTGATATGGCCATCCTCGTAATAGGAGCTATAGGGTCCGTTGGGCACGCCGTTTTTGATGGTTGTCTCATCGGAGTGGCTGCCATTGTCAAAATAATTGACGAGAGCGGAGTCTCCGTTGGCGTCTGTTTGGTTTGGGACAATATACAGTGAAAATTTAGTGAATCCTAGAAAAATGCCGATCTTGTTGTTGAACTAAATCCTTGAAGAGTGAACGTCCCTAAACTACCCAAACAAACATTAGGATTCTTTTCTATAAGTGTGGCATGGATGATCACGATGGTCATCTTATCTTATTACGAGGCGACGTATGATAGTACTTTGTATCTTGGCGCGCTGATCATCTGGTCTGCCATATTGGTTTTTATCGCCTGGCTCGTATTTATCATTACACCGCTGGCCTTGCTGAACCATTCCGGCATCCTGTTCCGGATATGGGTCTTGCCTGTCGTGGCAGGGGTTTATGCGGTAGTGGTTTATTCCCTGCTGATTGTTCTGATCATTCATTCGATGGATGTCTTACGTCTATTGTGGATCTGGGCGCTGATCATTGGCGTGCTATTTGGGCTGTTGTACGCGATGTTGATATCATCCGGACGAGTGTTGCGGTTGTTGCATCGAAGACCCTGGTTCAAGCTATTCTCACCATTGTCTCCGCTCGTCTTTTCGGCATTGTTTTGGTGGCTGTTCCCAACGGTGGCGCCCCGTGCGGCTTTTGGCATTATGCCCAGGTCGATACAAACGGAGATAGCTGTTCGCACGGTGAAGCAGTTCAAGAAAGGGGACAGATTTTTAGACTTGAAAAATTCGCTGCCCGGCTATTTCAAGTCGAGGTCCGCGGGCAATGGCGAGTATATATGGTCGGGCAGGCACTGGCCTTTCTACCGGGTGGAAGTTAAGGATGACACCATAAGAAACATTGAGAATTTATAATGAAAACCCATGCTGAATAGCATACTTGCCAATTTTTATGAACGGGACCTGCGCAGGTTCATCGATGAAGTGAATTTGTTCAAGAGCGAGGACGATCTTTGGAAGACGCAAGGCGCTGTGAAGAACTCTGCCGGCAATCTGGCGTTGCTGGCTCATTTGAACTATCATCTGGGGCAGGTAAATTATCTGCGGCGTGTGCTGGAGGCACAGGGTATATGAAAATGAGAACGGCGGAGTTTATTGTCCTGTCAGCCTGCACGATGGCGCTGACGGCATTGGGTATCGACATCATGCTTCCGGCGTTCGCCCGGCTTCGGGTACATCTGGGGCTTAGGCCTGACTCCACGGAAACGGCAAAGATCATTTCTTTCTTTTTTATGGGGCAGGTGGCGCAGATCATTTTCGGGGTGTTGTCGGACCGGTATGGCCGGCTGTCCATCCTGCGGGTGGGTTTCCCGTTGTACATCGTTGGCGGCGTAGCCGCGGCTTTTGGTCCCACGCTGCCTGCCATGCTGGCTGCGCGTTTCGTAGCGGGTGTAGGGGCATCGGCGGTGTTCATGACCACCATCGCGGGTGTCCGGGATCGCTTCGTAGGGGATCAGATGGCGCGGATCATGTCCCTGATCTTTACGATCTTCCTGTTCACGCCTGTGCTGGCGCCTTTTTTGGGGGTGGCGATCATGTCCGTGTCATCCTGGAAAATGGTATTCCTTACGCCTCCGTTGTTCGCGGTGATCGTGTTCATATGGTCGCTGAGACTGGAGGAGTCCCTTCCCCGTGAGCGTCGTATCCCACTGGACTGGGCGATCATTGGCCGGAGCATCAGGAGGGTGATAGGACATCGGACCTTCCTCCGGTACACCGCGATAACCACTTTTCTTTTCACCGCATTGAGCTCGTATGTCGCCAGTTCGGAGCATATTATCGGAGACATCTACGGCCGGCCGAAGCTATTTCCCTGGATCTTCGGAGGCATGGGGTTGGTGATGTCGATGTGCTCGTTATTGAATTCCCGTCTGTCCATCAAATATGGGGCGCGGCGGAGCATAAAAGGGCTTCTCACTGTCTATGCCGTCATCGGGACGGCCTTATTGCTTTGCACGCTGATACTGGGGGACCCGCCGGATATGCGTTTGTTCTTTATGGGTGTGACCCTGATGCTTGCCATCAACCTGGCTGTCGAACCCAATAGCAGCGCGCTGGCACTGGAGCCAATGGGGGATACGGCGGGTATGGCATCGTCTATTTACGGAACTACCTTCTTTTTTATCGGTGCGACGCTGGGGTCCGTGATCAGTCAGCTGATGCGCAATGGGGTGCTGCCGCTCACATTGAGCTTTTTTATTTTTGGGCTGATCACTTTGGTGCTGGTGTATACGGATAAGGAGACTGTGACGGCGTACTGAGTGACAATTCAGGAATTGCTGGTCTCTGTCCGCACCCTCGTAAGATGATAAGTAAATTCTTTTCCATGAATAAAGATCGTAAATTACGTAGATGGACACGGATGTTTTTTTTGAGAAGGTGCGGGGGTATGGGCAATTAAGTCCGGAGGCGCAGGGGGACTGGGCAAGCCTGCTCCACGAAAAGACCTATCCCAAGGGTTCGGATTTCCTGCGCATAGGACAGGTACCCCGAAAAGTGGCTTTTGTCATCAAGGGATTGTTCTCTCAAAGCTTTATTACGGACAATGGAGATACGGTGATCAAATATTTTTTCCCGGAGGGGCGGGTGGCGGGGTCCATACCGGCAACGCTGACACGTACCGAAAGCATGTTTGCCATCACGGCGCTGGAGGATACAGAGGTGCTGGAGTACGACTACCATGAGTTCAAAAAGCTGGTCTATAAACACCGGGATATTGCGGAGTTCTATATCCGCTATTTAGAGCAGCATTGGATCATCGAGAAGGAGCCATACGAAATATCCCTGCGGCACGATGAAGCGAAGACCCGCTATGATGAATTCCTGGCGAAATACCCCAATCTTGCCGGACGATTGAAAAAGCATCATATCGCGGCCTATCTGGGGATCACGCCCACTCAATTGAGCAGGATCTTTTTTGCGAATAAATAATTTTACCTGCCGGCATGGATCGATACCTACTTTATCACGAAGCAGGACTTGGAGATGTAGAAAAGTATTTTTTTGCCGCTGTTGGTGACATAATTCATTTTGGCGAACTGGCCGTAATTACCCAGGTAAACGATCTTGTCGCCCTGCTTCATTCTGTCGGTGTCGAAATAGGCGCCGAGCAGGCATTTGCCGGACTCTTCCCGTACCATATTTTCATTGGAGGAAAAGCAGATCAGATGCTTGGTGACCGGACTGGGTAATTGGTATCCAATCACCGAATAGTTGGCTTTCTGATCCGGGGCGATGGAGAATTCTTTTGTCTTTTTATCCACCCGGCCGACGACCTGACCGATGGCACAGTAGGACACGAGTAGTAATAATACGATGGTAAGAGCTTTGCTCATAATAAGGATATTGATGGTACATGCTGCAACTAATGTACCAATTTTAGGCGGGCCGAGGCGTCTAAAAGGTTTCATTTAGATTGAGAAAGAATCCTTTACGTCCAAACTTTCCAAACGCATAGTCCAGCGCGAGATTGGTGCGGGTGGCTTTGTTGAACAGCACGCGGAATCCCCCGCCATAGCCGGGTTGAAAGACTTCGAAGAGTTTCGTGCCCTGCTCATCGTTGGAGCTTTGCAAATTGCCGAATACCACACCGCTGATAAATTTGTTCCGTAAGATGGGAAACCGGAGCTCGAGCTCCGTATCGTTGAATTGTGTCCCCTTGAAGTACTGGGAGGTATAGCCTCTGCCGCTGCGAAACGATCCGTCCCTGGCGGTGCCGGGCAGCTCAAGATAAGGTATGTCCCCATTGAGAAGATAGGAGCCCCAGTTCCAAAATGCCAGCACTGTTTCGGGATTGCGTTGGGACAGGCTGAAGTATTTTCTAAAGTCGGTGGTCACCTGCATGGAGTTCTTCGTACTTCCGATCCAGGTCTGATTGATGCGGATGCCGGCGTCGAAGAAAATACCTTTGTAGGCACGGTTTGGGTTGTCGCGGGTGATGTACTCGACGTTGAAAAGAAATCCATTGGAGGAGTAGCGATCGTTGGGGAAGCCGTGTTCCCTGTTGTAAATAGCGGATGGGGTGGAGTGACCGGTGGAATCATTCAGCTGTATGTTCCGTCTGATCTCGAATGACAAGCCTGCTCCCAGAAAAAGATCCTTTGCCACGTTCTTATAGATCTTTTCCCGGACGTTGTAATAAATAGAATGGATGACATACCCTTTGCGTTTGGGATTTTCCAGAACGCTGTCGTCATGACTGGGGCCGCTGTAGTTCTTGCCGATGCCAATCCCAAAATCGGGACTCACTGTTTTGGCTATCACCAGATTGCCTTGTAAATTCCATTTGTTGCCGGGTGTAAAGATGTTGTGGTTGATATAGAAATAGATGATCCCCTTGGTTGTGATGGAGGCGGATGTCGCGCCCACTGAAAAAAGCGTTTTGGGGTCGTTGCCCAGTCTTTTACCGGCTACGGCCTTGATACCGAGCTGACCGCCGATGGTGGGGTTGGCGGCCACGTTAGGGACCACGGTGATGCCCAGACTATTATGTGTCGAATCTGCCCGTTTCCCGGGGTGGAGGATGTTCCGGAGCAGGTCGCCGAAATCGTATTGCCGGCTGAGGTCCTCGCGTACCGGGTGCTGTAAATCCTTCCCATGCAAAGAATCAGCTTTGAGAGAATCCGCAGGGATGGGAACCTGTCCAAATGCGATTGTCGATATGCCCACCGATAGAAATAAAAATAGCCATTTCAATTTGTCCTAGATTTTGTCCTGTATTGACGATAATTTTCCCCAGAATGGTCCAGAAATAAGCCGCCGACAGGGTAATTACAGTTTATCCCCGTATTTGTTCGACAGCAGGCTGGTAACCCGAGGTCAATATCTAATAATAATCAATAATAGGACCAGAGGCGGGGGCGGGTGTATGGAAGATCAGAAGTCCGGGTTGTCCGGGTCTATCTCATTGCTGTTCATGGCTGTCTGCAGACCGGCTATACAATTCAGGATATATTGATGGGCGCTGAGCTTGGCCGCGCGCCATTTTCCCAGGCTGATAAAGAAGGTGCCGCATATGGGTTTTACATTCGACAGCCATCCCCCGGTGGCTATATTCGTGCCAGCGCCCTGCTGACTGACCTGGTAGCAGGAGTACTTGTATCTTCCATCTTTGCAAATGATCTTTACGGCAAAGACGAGGTTGCCCAGATAAGAGCTGTCTATGACGCCGGGAGATTCCTTGTACGCCAGCGGCAGGGTGATCTCGAAAAGCAGCACATTGCCATCCAGATCATCTACTTTCGTCCGCACGCTTGCTCCGCTGAGGTCCTGTATATATAGTCTGGCGCGGCTTTGGAGGATCCTGGCCGGCATGTTCACCTGCCCGACACCGGAGTAGACAAAGGACAGAGAGTCGGGATTTATCTTTTGAGCAAAACTTATGGCGGGCAGTAGCAGGAGAAAGGCTAATAGTTGTTTCATAACGAGTGAATGTGCAACCAAAGTACAAGCAAAATCGGAACTCTTTTGTTAAAACCCGATTAATTGAATAGGGCTGGGCAGGCG
>DASZXP010000199.1:0-9967 GCA_035545935.1 Puia sp.
CTCCTTTAGGTCTAATTTTATCAGTCCTTTCGCGTTTCCTTCCCTGTCGTTGGAAAGCAGGTCGAGCAGGGAGCGGTCGCCGGAGTGGAAGTGAAAAATATGACATTGCAGGTCTCTACGGATATTTCCTCTGTCATTTATATTGAAGAACTGAGGGAATTCAGCGTTTAACTTGATTTCATCAATGGGTGTGATATCGAAGCAAAGGTCGATGTCTTCCGGAAATTCTTTGGTGCTTGCAAAGCTGCCGTCTATGTATACTGTCTGTCCGCCGCAGGAATGAAATATACGGAAGAAGGTCAGTGCGTTGGCGACGAGGTGTCGTCTTCGCGGGTTGGCGGCAAAATGGGTTAAGAACTTTTCATAGGTCAAACTGACGGTCCGGTAAAGATTTCCATTGGAATTGAAATGCAAGGCCATGAGCGGTTGTTTTGGTTTTTTGGCACATTATGGCGCCTCCGTCACCATAATGGCGGTTGTCATGATTGTTAAGCATCTTCGCAAACAGTTTGGTTGTTAAAATCAGAAATAGCAAGTTGCTGGAGTAAGGTTGGTAAATCTAAAATACAACAAATTTGTTGTGTTTATCTAAAAATAGGGCGGGCGATCTGGCGGTTAATTTTTGGCGTCAAAATTTTTATTGTAAATCAACCGTTTATGGAGGGGCCTTAAAAAATTAATCTTCTATTTCTTTGGAACATCGCCTGAATTCATCCTACCTTTGCACTCCTTTCCAAAGGCGGCCTGCCGGCTGCCGGGTAGAAGGGCCTTTCAATGCCGCCGGGTTAGCGACGGCTTCATGTAAAAAAACAAGACAATGAGCAAATTACATTTCACCACCAAACATGCGAACGAGGCTACCGTTAAACGCGACTGGTATGTTGTGGACGGTACTAATCAAACCGTAGGTCGCGTGTGTTCCAAGATTGCCGCCATTCTGCGTGGCAAGAACAAAGCCTACTATACTCCTCACGTCGACTGCGGAGATTACATCATCTTTATCAATGCCGACAAGGTCGTCTTCTCCGGTGACAAGCTGGAAGACAAGATCTACATCAATTTCTCCGGTTATCCCGGTGGTAAGAAAGAAGAGTCTGCCAAGAGCCTTCTGAAACGCCGTCCCGAAGCCGTGATCGAAAGGGCTGTAAAGGGTATGCTCCCCAAGAACCGCCTGGGTCGCAAGATGGTCAAGAAGCTATTTGTATATGCAGGCACCCAGCACCCGCACACTGCACAGCAACCCAAAACATTAACCTTCTAATTTTTCTGATAAATGGAAAAGCAAAAAAATGCAGTTGGTCGTCGTAAAGAAGCTGTAACCCGTGTGTTCCTTAGCAAGGGTGAAGGCAAGATCACGATCAATGACAAGGATTATAAACAATATTTTTCCCTGGTATATCTCCAAAATCAGGTAGAGCTTCCTCTCAAGACGGTGGAGCTGTCCGATAAGTACGACGTGAAGATCAATGCCGCCGGTGGTGGTATGAAGGGGCAGGCCGAAGCCTGCAAGCTGGGCATTGCCCGCGCGCTACTGGAAGTCAACGCCGAGTTCCGTCCTGCACTTAAAGCAGCCGGTCTCCTGCGTCGTGATCCCAGGTCTGTTGAACGTAAGAAACCAGGTCGCAAGAAGGCCAGAAGGAGCTACCAGTTCAGCAAACGCTAATGCTTTAAACCAATTATATCAATTTAAAAACTTCCGGCCGGCTGGTCTCCGGTCGGCTGGAAGCCCAAAATAAACAAAATGGAAAATAACACTTCATTACAACAGCAGCTCCTTGAAGCAGGCGTCCACTTCGGTCACTTGCGTAAGAAGTGGAATCCCAAGATGCTGCCTTACATTTTTGCTGAAAAGAAAGGCATCCATATCATCGACCTGAACAAGACTACCGAGAGTCTGCAGGAAGCAGCGGCGGCGATGAAGCAGATTGCCAAGAGCGGTAAGAAGATCATGTTCGTAGGTACCAAGAAACAAGCTAAAGAGATCGTTACGGAGTCTGCAAAGAAGGTGAATATGCCTTTTGTCACCGAGCGTTGGCTGGGTGGCATGCTTACGAACTTCAATACGGTGCGTAAGAGCGTGAAGAAGATGCAGAGCATCGAGAAGATGCTGAACGACGGCACTTTCGACAGCATCACCAAGAAAGAGCGTCTGACGCTGGCACGCGATAAGGACAAGATGGAGAAGGTGCTGGGTGGTATCGCTCAGCTGGGTCGCGTACCCGCCGCCCTCTTTATCGTGGACATCGGGCATGAGCATATCGCGCTGGCAGAAGCCAAACGCCTGGGTATTTCGACCTTCGGCATGGTGGATACGAACTGCGACCCCAATAAGGTGGATTTCGCTATCCCTTCCAACGACGACGCTACCAAATCCATCGCCATCATCGTAGGTTATGTCACTGCCGCCATCGCCGATGGTCTGGCTGAAAGACAAGCCGCTAAGGAAGAGGATGTTGAAGAAGCCGGTAATGACGAGAATGAAAGGAAAGCAGCCCGGATCCAGGCAGAAGCGGAAAACGAGGCGGCTCGTGCACGTGGAGAGAAAGTGAAAGGCAGCAGCCAGCCCAAGCGCAGGATACCGAATTCCGGTCCCCGTCGCACAGGCGCTCCCCGCTAGACAGCGGGAGGGAAGGGAAGACCTTTAATTATCAATTTACAAATTATACAACATGTCAACTGCAACTATTACAGCAGCCGATATCAATAAGCTGCGTCAGACGACTGGCGCGGGCATGATGGATTGCCGTAAGGCACTGGTGGAAAGCGATGGCGATTTCGAAAAGGCCATCGACTACCTGCGTAAAAAGGGACAAAAGGTTGCGGCTCTTCGCAGCGACCGTGAGGCTAAGGAAGGTGTCATCATCGCCACCACTACTCCTGATAACAAGACGGGTTTTATCGTGACCCTGGCTTGTGAAACGGATTTCGTGGCCAAGAATGCGGACTTTATCGCATTTGCGCAAAGCATCGTTGCCGTAGCGCTGAAAAATAACGTGAAGTCTCTGGAAGAGCTGCTGGCCTCACAATTGGATGGCGCCGCAGTATCCGATAAGATCAACGACCATGTGGCCAAGATCGGCGAGAAGGTACAGCTTACCCGTTTTGAAAGAGTCGAGGCCGAGGGTGTAGCCGCCTATATCCATGGCGCCTATCGCATGGGTGTTCTGGTAGGGCTGAGCAAGAATACTCCCGCCGTGCTGGAAGCCGGCAAGGACCTGGCTATGCAGATCGCAGCTATGAACCCCGTAGCCGTGGATCCGGACAGCGTTCCTGCTGATGTCGTAGCCAGGGAAAAGGCTATCGTGACAGAGCAGATCAAGAACGATCCGAAAATGGCGGGCAAGCCCGATGAAATGATCGACAAGATTGCCGTTGGCAAACTCAACGCCTTCTTCAAGGAAAATACCCTCACCGCACAGGCATTTGTAAAGGATGCCTCCAAGACAGTCGGAGATTACCTGAAGGGTGTGGATGCGTCCGTAAAGGTTACGCAGTTCAAGAGAGTTCAACTTGGATAATTCCCAATAAATAAAAGGAGGCTAACGCCTCCTTTTTTATATATATTTGTGGCCAGGAACCGCCGGAGTGCGGTTCGTCCGAAGGACAGACATTAGCTATTTGCGGGAATTGGTATTTTTTGCGAAGACCAATTCCCGAACATTAAGATTCATCCGACATGGTGCCTAAGTACAAGCGTATTCTACTGAAATTATCCGGTGAAGCATTGATGGGAGATAAAAGTTTTGGGTTCGATAACGCTGTCATCGCCCAATACGCAAAGGACATCAAGAGCATCGTAGAGTTGGGAGTACAGGTAGCCATTGTCATCGGTGGAGGTAATATTTACCGCGGGATGAATGAGGCGGAGACGGGTATCGAACGGGCGCATGGCGACTATATGGGCATGCTGGCCACGGTGATCAATGGAATGGCTATGCAGGCCGGACTGGAAAAGATAGGTGTGTACACCCGGCTGCAGAGCGCCATCAAGATGGAACAGATAGCAGAGCCTTATATCCGCAGAAGGGCCATCCGTCACGTAGAAAAAGGCCGTGTAGTAATTTTTGGCGCCGGCACAGGCAATCCCTACTTCACCACGGACACGGCCGGATCGCTCCGCGCCATCGAAATAAATGCAGAGGTCATTTTGAAAGGTACCCGTGTAGACGGGATCTATACAGCTGATCCTGAAAAAGATCCTACTGCTAAAAAGTTCAGCACCATCACATTCCAGGAATGCATTTCCAAAAACCTGCGGGTAATGGATATGACGGCATTCACTCTGTGTATGGAAAATCAACTGCCCATTATCGTCTTCGATATGAACAAGCCTGGAAACCTGCTCCGCGTAGTGAGAGGAGAGAAGGTTGGAACCCTGGTAAAAGGCTGATTGTGTGTAGCTTGCGAAAGATGGCAAATCCATTTGCTTATCTGACCAAAGCATTGTAATTTAATGGCTTATCAGCCACCGTTAAGGTGGTTTTTTAGTGCTTCCCTCAAAGTCAGACGAATCCCCATGGTTCGTCAAGAAACCGCAGAACCGCAAGGTTCGGACCTAAGAAAGGCCGTGTCTGGTCCTCGAAGGTCTCTTGTTGAAGATACTCCCTTGAAAAACGTGGTATTTAACTTTTTATCTATTCATCCCTGAAAGCCAATGTGTGTAATTTTGGTAACCAATAGTTCCCTACCGTTATGAACGCCTTAAACAACCTGGACATTATTTTAGGATTTCAGCTGACCATGGGTCTACCTGAGATCATCATTTGCGAGCTGGGGGCTCTTATCCTCGGCTTCACTATTCATTTTTTCTGGAATTCCAAAAAGAGCTTTCGCATCACCGATCCTTCCGCCAATTCGGGCATCAGCGACAACGATAATTGGAAGCTGAAGTATTACAACGACATGGACATGCAGGAAAGGGCGCAGCAACAGCTGCGTGAAAAGCTCACTCAGTCACAGGAAAGCGAGCAGATCCTGGGTATCGAATTGGAAGAAACGCATAAAGAAATAGAGAATCTTTCCCGGGAGCTGGAAGAGACCCGGACGGAACTGGACGATGCGCAATACCGCTTGTCCAAGGTTTCGGAACAACAGGCACAAATGGAAGCAAATGCCGCTGCGGTGGCTGCCGAGCCGACCAATGCCTATCTCGCCCAGCTGCGGGCCGCACAGGAGAAGCTGCTGGAGCATAACAATAGCATCGCCCGTCTGCTGGAACAAACGGACTTGTTGGGTCAGGCGGAGAGGAAGATCATGGACCTGCAGGTAAAGAATGAGGAGCTGGCGGATGGGCTGCGGCAATCGCAGCAGCTGGTCGTGGAGAAGGAGAGCGAGATCGGCTACCTGCGTCATCAGAAGAAGCTGGCGGAAGAAATGAGCCTTCGTCTTGGCAAGGCGTATGAAGAATACAACGCCTTGCAGGAAAAGCTGGTGAAGCTGCAGGCTTATCTTACCCAGCCGTATAAGAAGAGCGCGGACTACGACGAGCTGAAAGAGGCGTATTTCAAGATGGGTAAAGAGCACGATGAGATGAAGCTGCGGCATATTTCGCTGCGGGAGGAGAACCAGCGTCTGACACGCATCCTGGCGGACACGGAAGAGAAGCTGAAAGAGGCTAATTTCCAGCGTCAGCAGTTCCAGAAGCGGGCCGCGTTCCTGGAAGAGTTAAACCACGATCTACAGGAGATATCCGAACATAACAAGAAGATCGAAAGTCAATTACGCCGTGTGTCCGATATGGAGGCTCTTCTGGCACGGATCACGGGTTCCACCGGCGACGACGAGATATCCAAGGAGCATCCATGAACTGGGTGAATTAAATTAACTTTGCGGTGTTATGTCAATCAACATCGCCGATATCAGAAAAGACTATAAGCTACAGTCCTTCTCCGAGCAGGATGCCTTGCCTGACCCTTTTGCCCAGTTTGAGAAATGGTGGAAGGAAGCCATCGACTCCAGCGTCGATGAGGCCAATGCTATGACCCTGGCGACGGCTTCGGCAGACGGCATGCCGGATGCGCGGATCGTATTGCTCAAGGGTTTCGATGCGCAGGGGTTTACCTTTTTTACGAATTACAACAGTGTCAAGGGAAATGAGCTGATGGAGAATCCCCGGGCCAGTCTCGTCTTTTTCTGGAAGGAGCTGGAGCGGCAGGTGCGTATCAGCGGTCTGGTGGTAATGGTCAGCGCGGCGGAAAGCGATGCTTATTTCAACAGCCGGCCGGAAGGAAGCCGTATCGGGGCCTGGGCCTCACCTCAGAGTGAATTCATCGAAAACCGTGAATGGTTGGAAGAAAATGAAAAGAAGATGAGGGAACAGTTTTCGGATGGGGTTATCGGGCGTCCGCCGCATTGGGGCGGCTACCGGGTCAGGCCTACGCGTGTGGAGTTTTGGCAGGGGCGGCCGAGCAGGCTGCACGACAGGATACTTTATAGTCTGGAGAAAACAGGTAAATGGAAGATCGGGCGACTGGCGCCATAGACACCAGCCCCCCTCTCCCGAGATATATTATTTGCTTTCTTTCTTCGCGGATGCCGATTTCTTCGCAGGCTTTGCAGGACGGCTCTTACCATAAGAACCTTTAAATATCTTTCCTTTTTTGGTTTTTTTATCTCCTCTTCCCATTTGATTTACTTTTTAGAACACTATGAATGTGTTCTTTGCGTGATATCTCTTATGTCTTGTGAACGGCCCCGTGGTCCGTTTGGAACTATGAAAAGCCCCGGTACCGTGCTGTTATGCCTGGTATCGGAGCCCCGGACCACCCATCCGTGGGCGGTCCAATCCAAATGTGCTGGTTATAATTTAGCAGACAGTTCTTTACCTGCCTTGAACTTAGCTACTTTCTTGGCTTTGATCTTGATAACAGCGCCAGTCTGGGGATTGCGTCCGTTACGGGCGGCTCTCTTAGATACGGAGAAAGTACCGAAACCTACCAGCGTAACCTTACCGCCGCCTTTCAGCGTTTTGGTAACTGCTTCAACGAAAGAATCCAGGGAAGTGTTTGCCTGTGTTTTTGTGATGCCTGCGTCATCGGCAATCTTTGCGATTAATTCAGCTTTGTTCATAGTGTAATTTTTTTTGTATTTAGCTGCAACAAATATACCCGCTTTTTGAATCCGACAAAATTTTTTTGGACCTGCGGGACGATGGGCTCAACCCTCTCTAAACCGCGTGGGACAAGGATTAGACGAAATCAGGCTTCGTAAATTTCCTATCGCGAACTTACGTGTGTTTGCTGGAAGCCTTGCCAGCTCTATGTTTCACGGCGCGCGGGCTGAAATCCTTTAGGGGCAAGGATTTGAAGAGAATTTACAACAAATTTCAATTCGTTCAACTTTTTTTAATTCTTTTCCACAAATAGTGCACAAGGCGCGTCCGCGCCTTGTGCACGTCCGAAGGACAATCATAAGCCAGCGCAGTCAAGTGCCGCAGGCACTTAGCAGATCTACAGCTTCGAAGTGATTGAGATCAATTTTCCGATGGATCAAGCTCCGAGCTCATCAACGTCCTGAAAGCAATAAACCCATCTCCCCATTTTTCCCAGGAGGCCTGTTGCAAGTCCGAGGCGACCCCGATCATGAATTGCTCATATCTATCGAGGTCGCTGGTAAAATACTGTAGTATATAGGTAGGACCTTCTTCTTCATCCTGATCCAACAGACGGAACATCCGCCAGTCGTCAAAAAGCCCGGTGTCCATATGGTGG
The DNA here is from genome assembly GCA_035545935.1 of Puia sp. Lineage (GTDB taxonomy): Bacteria > Bacteroidota > Bacteroidia > Chitinophagales > Chitinophagaceae > Puia. The sequence continues at coordinate 7,710 of DASZXP010000199.1, forward strand.
GCGATATGCTCTTCTTTCAGCCAGGGAAGCCATTTATCCAGAATGCTCCACCGCACTTTATAGGTGACGTTATAGACGATCATTGTTTTTCTCTTTTTTAAAAGCTATTGGCGGATGTCATTCGCGTGATCCCCGTATAGATCTCAGCATGTTGAGACATAGCCAGATCAGCAGGATCAGCACCACCACAATAGCGGTCCAAAGGTATACACCTTTATAGTCCCGGGATGAGTCCTTCGCCGGAGACGGGGAAGGCCTGCCGACAGCTGTCAATGTCCCGGGCAGTATCGACGGTGGCTCCCGGTCTATGGTGTCGGCAAAAGATTGGAGATCGTACTGCGGCGCAGCCGCCTTGTCATTGCCTGCTAACAGCTGATATCCCTGACCAGGCTGGAGGTAAGAAAGCAGATACCGGCCGCCCTGGGTTGATACTATCTTGTCTATGACCAATGGGGGATTGTCTCCATTATTGATCTCGATCATTATTTCACGTGTTTTGAACGGCGGCAGCAAGTAATGATCATTTGCAGGATCAATAATTACATTCACTCCGTAAAACGAGCGCTCCTTATCATAGATCTTTGCCTTCCTTCGATACAAGGCAGGACTGCTGACAGGCAATATTAACTCATCCACTATGTAAGGTTCCTTATAGGTCAGCGTAATATATGTATGATCGCCGCTGTCCTTCCGGAAGATGGCAGGAGCGGGAGTAATGTAAGACTCTCCACTTACTATATGCTGGGTAGTAGTACCCATTTTGACGATCTGTATGGGCAGCCCTTTTCCTTCCTGGCTGACCTTGAAATACTTGTAATTGCTGGCGGGTAGATCTATACGCTGAATATAGTACGTTGTACTGTCAGCCGAGCCGGGTCCCAGGGCAATATGTTCCTTAATAATATACCAATGATCCCTGTCATCACTGCCGCTCAAAGTGAATAAGCGTCGAACTCCCGTATTTCGGATATATAATTGTAACGAATTTACGGGGCGGGTCGAAATATTTCTAACCACTACATTCGTATAGGTATCTGCTTCCTTTTGACTGAGTAAAATAGGAAATTCAATAAAAAAATCCACTGATGCCGACATTCCCTGCAGCGGCAGGGCGGCCTGCAATACGTAAGGGACGAGCTTCCCATACGGGTCGGCGATACGTATATCGGAGAGGTTTTCCTTGCTCTTAGCAACTATCGCCGGCGTGAGAGGGATCTTGTACCATCCGGCCCGTTCGATGGTATACAAAGGGGCTTTATAGGCAAAAGAGTCCTGGCGGGCAATAGCGTCCTGCGCCTGTCCCCTTCCCGGGAGGACGAACCATACTGTCGCCATCAGCAGCAGTCCTTTAAGCAGCCCTTTTTTCTTCATCTTCGATAATGATTTTTTTCAATCGTTGGTACATAAAGCTAACTACTAATAACAAGACGCCCAGACAAAAGAAGGCGGCTATCTTCCCAGCGACAGGGATATTACGTATGTCGATGAGGAAAAGTTTGAGGAGGGTAACGGAGAACAGCACCAGCGAGATGATACGCAGCGGCTTGAATTTGTTACGCATGCCCAGCCACATGAACGCAAAGGAGGATAGCCCCCATAAAATGGGTAATCCCGTCTTGAGGTATATCCTGTCGATGGTGGCAAAGGGATGGGTCTTGTCATAAAAGATATGATTGATGGCCAGCTCTGCTTCCGCGCTGAGGAAGGTCACTATCACGATGCATATCAGCCAGCTAAAGGCCTGAGGGGGGATCATAGGTTCCAGCTTATCTTTTCTCCACCAGATGATGCACTGACGGATGATCAGCGCTACCAGCAGGGCGCTGGCCCAGTGAGCCAGGAAATGCCCCTGATCCCCGTACTGCAGCAGGTTTTCCTGTATCTCGTAGGTAGGTTCGATCATGACGAGATACAGTATGATGGAGAGGATGATCAGCGCGGACGCATAACCTGTACTGGTAAACCATTGCCATCTATTCCCGGCGAGCACGATGCCATAAGCCCAGCTATATCCATACAGGACGAGGTACAGCGTGGAAAGCTTTGTATCGGGGTAATAAAATTCGAATTGATGAAAGATCTCCAGCGCGCCGCCTGCAAAGAGCAGGAAGCTGGCAACGATGATCATCGCCTGGTTTGTGATCCGGGCAATACCGGATCGATCGGCTGCGTGAGAAGCTTCTGTAGGGGCAGAGACCGGCTCAGGTTCCCTTCGGAGGAAGAATATCGCATAGCAGCAGACGGCGGCATACAGCGTG
>DASZXP010000200.1:0-70447 GCA_035545935.1 Puia sp.
TAGTTCTTACTTAATTCCATGGGGGTGCAAATATAAAAAATTCCCCACGCTAGTGGGGAATTCTATAATCATTGAAAGAATATATAATCGACAGACTCAGCGCTTATGCAAACCAATAGAGGTAAGACAAGAACATCACCAAACCAATGAAACCTACGGCTAACAAAATGGTTTTGGCAGTTTCGCTAAGGTGGAAAGAAGAAGTGATCTTTTTCATAAAAGTAATTTTTAGGGTGAAACCAAGCTGATTAAAAGGTGGAATTCGTAGGGGATCGGAAGTTACGCGGTACGTGATTGGTTTCTCGGTAGATGTTGGCGTGGGAAGAATGCCAGTCGGAAAATTTTGGCTCGTGCTACAGGTTGTAAGAAGTAGTCGACTATCTGAATACAAAGATAACCTCATTTTCCGGATTCTAAAACTTTTTGAGCGGTTTTTGGCGATGGTTACGTCAAATTCGACCCGTTTTGGGTCTTTTTTCCTCTCAATCAATAAGTTACGCAAAGACCTCCGATGCGCCTATCAAGACATCGTAAACAGATAAGCAAACATCATGATCGCAGAGAAATACAGCACGGCCGTAATGATCGTCAGCACCATACTTTCCCTTGCGTGAATAGTGTGCATTTTTTCCATGTGGACTGGATTTAGGGTTAGTAAAATGTTCTCCTCATGGATACGGAAAAAGGGAATATGCTATCTTTATAACCTGCCAGGGCACAAACAATGTACGCGATAGTTGATATAGAAACCACCGGCGGTTATGCTTCGAATAACGCTATAACAGAAGTTGCTATTGTGTTACATGATGGAAACCGGGAGATTAAGCGTTATGAGACCCTGGTCAATCCCGGCATGCTGATCCCCCGTTATGTACAGGCCCTCACCGGCATCAGCGATGAAATGGTGGCCGATGCTCCCTATTTCAATGAGATAGCGTCTGTTGTGCATGAATGGCTGTCAGGGGCCATCTTCGTAGCGCACAATGTCAATTTCGATTATTCCTTTCTCAACCATCAGCTGAAAGCCTGCGGGTTCGACCTGGACTCCAAAAAGCTTTGCACTGTCCGTCTGAGCCGGAAGACCTTTCCCGGCGCCCCCAGCTACAGCCTGGGGAATATATGCCGTCACCTGGGCATCTCCATACCAAACCGGCATCGGGCAGGGGGGGACGCCGACGCCACGGTGTTGCTTTTTGAAATGATCCTGAAAGCCGGTGGGCTGGAACATATCCGGACCATGCTCAAATCCAACAGCCGGGAGCAATATCTTCCCGCCAACCTCTCCGCGGGACAGATGAAGGGCCTCCCCGAGACCCCCGGCGTATATTATTTCCACGATCAGAAGGGGAAGGTGATCTATGTTGGAAAGGCCAAGAACCTTCGCCGCCGCGTAAGCAGCCATTTTTCCAATAACAAGCCCGGCCGTCAGAAACAGGAGTTCCTTCGGAATATCTACTCTATTTCCCATGAATCCACCGGCACGGAGCTCATGGCCTTTCTCCTGGAATGTATCGAGATCCGCCGTCTCTGGCCGGCCTATAATCGCAGCATGAAGCGTTTTCAGCAGACCTATGGGCTCTACCTTTTCGAAGACCGCAGCGGCTATATGAGACTGGTATTGGAAAAAAAGAAAAGACAGCTGCCGCCGATATATACTTTTTCTTTGTTATGGGAAGGACAGAACATCCTCTGGAAGCTGATCCGGCAGTTCGAGCTTTGCCCCAGGCTTTGTTTTATCGAGAAAGGGGAGGGGCCCTGTCAGGGAATAAAAGATGAGTATTGTCATGGCGCCTGCGAGCATAAAGAAGCGCCTGCTATATACAATCAGCGGGTACAGGCGGCGGTAGAAGGACTGATAAAAAGCCTTCCAAGCTTCACGCTGGTGGACGAAGGCCGTCACCCTGAAGAAAAAAGCTGTATCCTGGTGGAACAGGGCCGGTTTTACGGTATGGGTTATCTGCCCGCCGACCAGTCCTGGGGATCGGACAACGGATCTTTGGATACCGGGGAGCTAAAAGCTTTTTTGACCCAATATCCGGAAAACGATTATATGCGGGGATTGGTGTATCAGCATGCCGAACAATGGCCTTCCAAGCGATTCAACCTTATATCTTCCATCTGACAGACGGCGCTACGCGCCCAGGGCCTGGATCCGTTGGATGAATTCCGTTCTGGGTATCATGCGGGCTCCCAGGCTTTCCAGATGTTCCGTGTATACCTGGCAATCGATCAATTCCACTCCCTCTTTGCGTAATTGTTCTACATAGCAGATAAAGGCATATTTACTGGCGTTACTTGTCTTGCTGAACATGCTTTCTCCGAAAAAGACCTTTCCGAGCCGGACACCATAAAGGCCGCCTACCAGCTCTCCGTTGAGCCAGGTTTCCGCGCTGTGGGCGTAGCCGTCCCGATGCAACCGGCCATATGCTTCCTTTACCTCGTCGGTGATCCAGGTGCCATCCTGTCCTCTTCGGGCAATGGCCTTGCAATTGCCGATGACCTCGTTGAAAGCCTTGTTTACCGTAAAGACAAAGCTTTCGCGGCGGATGAGCTGCCGCATGCTTTTGCTCACTTTCAATTCCTCGGGAAATAGTACAAATCGGGGGTCTGGGCACCACCAAAGAATATGTTTACCCTCGTACCAGGGAAAGATACCGTTGTGATAGGCGAGCAGCAGCCGCTGGATGGAGAGGTCTCCTCCGACGGCCAGAAGACCGTCTGGTTCTGCTAGTGAGACAGGGGGAAAGATCAGCTCTTGGTCTAGTGCAAATAATGGCATAATAATGAGAGGGATCAGGTGCCTGCTATCTCTTCGATGGTAGCCCCGATGCCACGTTCCGTGATCGCGTCGCACTGAGGCTTCAGGTCGTCATAAGAACCCCGTTTTACAGCATACTTACCTTTTGTATGTATGATCATCGCACATTGTTCAGCCTGCTCCAAAGAGTGTCCGCACACCTCCATCAAGGTCTGGATCACCCATTCAAAGGTATTCACCTCGTCATTCCATACGATGAGACTGAATGGATCATCAGGGGTTGTGAGCACCTCCGTATCCTCTTCCTCATAATGGAGGGGACGCGGGTCGTGCAGCTGATAGGGCATGTGACTGTTCATTTTTTCAAAGGTACAAAAAACTATCCAGCCTTCTTTTTCAGCAGATTATTCAATAACCCTTTTCCTGCATCCTGTGCTTTTTTCTTCGTATCGTCCAGACCATCAGTCTTCTTTCCCGTGGTGTCCTTATTACCCAGCAACTGGTTTTTCAAAGCATTGCCGGCGTCCTTCAACGCCTGCTTGCCTACCGCCTGGGCCGTATCGCGCAGCTGCTGCTTGGCGCTGTCCACTCTGGCCTTTACCAGGTCAGTAGCCTGCTGCTTGAGGCTTCCCGCTGTACTGCTCAGCGCGCTTTTCAGGTCCATCTTCAACACCGGACTGGTCAGCGTACCGCCGACCTTCACGGGCAGGTCCACCTTGTCGTCGACCTTTACGGCAACGCCCTTCGACCCCGCCTTGGATACCAGGTCATTCACCAGGCTGTTGGCCTGGCCGCCCAGCAGGCTGCGCGGCAGCTTCATGGCCACGTCGTAGTCCAGCGTCTGATCGAATCCATGCGAACCGCCCACTTCCATATCGATGTCCTTTACTTTCACATGAAAGGGGTCGACCACCACTCTTCCATTCTTGAATGAAAAGCTGGCTTTAATATCTTTTACAGAGATATCCTTCAATTGATCCAGGTGCAGCGTTTGCGACAGCTTGTCCGTCGGAGCAAAATCCTTTAGCGCGCCGTCCACCAGCAGCAGGTTACCATTCCCGTTGAGGGAGTTCAGGTCGGGCTTCATATCCCCTCCCAATATCCCATCCACCGACAGCTTGCTGCTGAATTTGCCCGTGATATATTTACCGGCGGGCATCAGCTTCTGCACGGTGTTGAAGGCATAGAAGGTCTTTTGCACATCCAGCTTTTGCAGATCGTAGGACATGGCAAAGACGGGTGTCTTCTTACTGATCTTCGTGGAATAGGCACCGTTCAGCACCATCGTCCCATCCAATCCTTCCGCCCTTACATTGTTTAGCTTCACTGTCTCGTCCTCGATGAGCACATCGCCCGACACCTGACGCAGGTCCAGGTTGCCATAATGCAGCTGATCCACTCCCGCATGCAGGGCGAATCGGATATTGTCCGGCACGGCAAAAGCCTCGCCGGCGGGTGTTGTAGCGGATTTTCCCGTCGCGGTATCTGTTTTTGCGGCAGGCGTGGCTGTCCCGCTTGTGCCCATCAGCTGATCCAGATCGACCATATCGGCCTTTACGGTGAGCGAGCCGTCCAGGGCCTGGTGCTGCAGCATATAGGCCAGTAGATTATTCAATACGCCGCCGGCCTCGAAATGGGTCTTGCCATATCCGCCTTTCAACTGGTCAAGGGTGATATTTCTGGGGTTGAAGCTCATCAGCAGGTTATCGATACTGACGGGAGTAGGGTAAGCCGTCGAGGAATAGGAGAACCCGGTGAGTCCCAGGGCGCCTCCCGCATCGAACTTATCGTACTGCTGTTTCTGAATGGCGGAGAGGTTGCCACGCGTATGCATATCCGCATTCAGCACGCCTGCCAGACGGGTACCGCCCTCCAGCTTCACGAACTGGACGACTTTGGCCAGGTCCAGTCTGCCTTTTGCGGCTGCGTCGATATAAGGGTCGCTGACAGGCGTTTTCAACAACAGCCGGAAGTCGAATGGCGTCTCTTCCATTTCCAGGTGCGCCTGCGGAATATCCACCACGGTGTGATCGGTGACGCCATCGGGATTGTCCGTCTTTACGATCAGGTTGATGTTTTTGACGGGACGGGGCAGGTCCGGATATTGAAAGAACCCGTTCTTTATTTCAAGGTCCACATGATAGGCAGGGATATGCCGGCTGTCGTATCTCCCTTTTACAAACCCCGCCAGGCTGGCCTGTCCGCTGGTCTTGATGCCTGCAAAATCCTTCGTATACACGGCGGGCACCAGGGACAGGATGCTCTTGAAATCGAGCGAAGGTCCGTTGAACTGGATATCCATATCATAGGTGCTGTCATTCACCAGCTGAAAGAACCCCTCCGTATGGAGCTTCAGGTCATTGACGGAGAGATCATCCACCTTGAATGTGTATTTGTTCACTTTGTTGTCGATATGAAGGTCGGCCCCCACATTCGCCCGGGTACGGATCAGATAGGGGATCCCTCCATAGGTGAAACTGAGCTCGGCGGTCTGGGTGCTGGTTTGCAAGGTAAACTCATCCGAAGTAAAATCTCCCTTGCCGGAATGGTTCAGGCCGGAGATCTCGCAGCTCATATGACTGCTGTCATCCCGGTAGCTGATATAGCCGTCATTGACGGAATATTTTTGAAGCGCCATTTTAAAAGGTTTGGATGCGGACGGCGATCCGGGGCTGGCCGCAGCCGTATCGGGAAGGGTAATGGCCCAGTTGGCGTGCCCGTTCTTATGCATGATGGCATGGACTCGCGGCTTGTCTACTGCAATGGAATGGATCTTCATTTCACTGCCAAAAACACTGAAAAGGTCCAGCGCTACATTGATGCGTTGGGCAGATACCAGCGTGTCCTCGGAGAATTCATCGAGTCCTGTCACCCGCAGACTGTCCAGGGCTACCGACAGACGGGGGAAATTGCGGAAGAGGGAGAGGTCCACGTCCGAAAAATCTACTTTGGCGGCGATGTGCTTATTGATCTGGTCTTTGATGAGGCTGGTGATCTTTCCCTTAAAGAAAAAAGGAAGAGCGATGGCGGCGACGATCAGCACCAATAGGGTGATGCCCGTGATCTTGAGTGTTTTTTTTAGCATGGTCAGCAGGATATTAGAGTGGGGCTAAAATACGATGAAATTTTTATATTATGTAATTTCGCATACTATGACCCCCGAAAGAGAAGAAAGAATAATACAGGTGCTGGACAAAAGACAGGACAGCATCACTGTGGTCCTCGAGAATGTTTTCGACCCGCATAATATCTCGGCCGTCATGCGTACCTGCGACGCGGTAGGCGTACAGGAGATCTATGTGCTCAATACCCGTATCCCCCGGCATAAGAAATGGGGCGCCAAGAGCAGCAGCAGCGCCGCCAACTGGCTTACCATTCACCAGTTCACGGATGCGGCGGCCTGTTTTGCCCAGCTGCGCAGCAGATACGATAAGATCTATACGACGCACCTCGACAGCGAAGCCATTGGTCTTTACGAGCTTGACCTGACCCGGCGGGTCGCCCTTGTCTTTGGTAACGAACATTCAGGTGTGAGTGAGGAGATAAGAGCGCTGTCCGACGGTAATTTTATCATCCCCCAGGTGGGTATCATCAAATCCCTGAACATTTCCGTAGCTTGCGCTGTCAGCCTTTACGAAGCCTTCCGTCAGAAGAGTGACGCCGGACATTATACACGGCGCAGCCTGCCGGAGATGCAGTATAAACAACTCGCCAAGGAGTGGAGTAGAGGTATGCTATAGTGAAAGACCTTATTATCATATTATCCTTTACCTTGCTGGGCTTCCACACGGGTGGCGGCGTCCCGGCGGTCCATAAATGGAAGCTCACCGACCTGGAAACCTATATTGCCCGGGCCGATCATCCTCTTATCGTAAATTTCTGGGCTACCTTCTGCGCTCCCTGCAATAAAGAGATCCCTTATTTCCAAAGCACGGTGGAAAGATACAAGCAACAAGGCGTAGAGCTGATCCTGGTCAGCCTGGATCTGCCCGACTACTACCCGGCACGTATCGCGAAGTTCGCCGATGAGCGTGGGTATCATGCCACCCTTGCCTGGCTCAACGAGACGAATGCCGATTATTTCTGCCCGCGCATAGACAGAAGCTGGACAGGAGGCATACCTTCTTCTTTATTTATAAACAATAAGACCCGCTACCGCCGGTTTTACGACAGACAGCTGACCGATCAGCAGGTAGAACCCGCCATCCATGAGATGATCAGCCACGATTGATCGAACATCCCACCGATCTTGTTTCTTTGACCGTCACTTCCTTGTTTTGCATCATTTCCTGTATGGCTTCTTTCAGGTGATGGCGCTTGACCTGGCCGGCGTCGCCAGGACTGTCGTCGATGGCCCCATGATATACCAGCTTCCCGTTCTTGTCGAACAGGTAGCATTCGGGAGTGCGGCTGGCGCCAAACGCATCGGCCATTACGCTCTTGTCATCCACGGCATAGTACCACTGATATCCCTGGGATTTGGCATAAGACTGCATCTCTTCAAAAGAATTGCCTCCCTGTCTGTCGCCTTCGTTGGAATTGAGCAATACGACGCCCACCTTGTTGGACTGGGCATAGGCGCAGATATCCCTGGTGCGGGATTGGTTCCGGATGACATAGGGACAGGTATTGCAGGTGAACATCACCAGCAGGCCATTGGTTTGTTTGGCCTCCTGCAGGGTCAGCGCCTTGCCGGAAACGTCTTTTACAGGGACATCAGCCTTGGGAATGGCAGCGCCTATGGGAAGACCTGGCGCGTGCAGCGTAGAGAAGGATAAAAGCCCCAGAGCGGCCAGGGCCAGGCATGCTATTGACTTCATACTTTTCAGGTTTTATCAAAGTTTACGTAAAATACCCTGAAAAACCCAGGTCTTTTCCATGGCCGGATATAGAATTATATGACCTCCTTCCTGCCGCCGCGGGAAGCTCTTTCCTGAGCCAGGACGCGCAGGTGATGAATGCTCACATTTAGCTCATAACCAATCAGTAGTATAAGAGAATTAAAGTAAATAATGAGCATGAGGATCATGACCGTACCGATGGAGCCATACACTTTGTTATAGGTGCTGAAATTGTTCACCCAATAGGAAAAGACGACGGTAATGATGATGGTCAGCACCGTGGCGAGAAAGGTGCCGGGGGATAACAGCTTCCATCGCTTGTGTACGGCAGGTCCGTATTTGTAGATGAATGCGATGGCAAAATAGAAGAGGGGGATGACGATCACCCAGCGTACGGTCTTGAAGATCCACCGGGCATTGCTGCTCCGGATATGAAGCCATTTGATCAGATTTCGCAGCAGTTCCGCCTGTGTGACGAGTATGGTAACAGACCCGACGACCATGCATAGGACGAGCAATGTCAGCTTGATGGCCATCCACCGTGTCTCCAGCGCATTCCGCTTGGTATTGTAGATAAGGGATTTATTAAAGCTGCGCATGATGCCGATCATGGCATTGGACGAATAGAAAAGGGCCAGGACGAAACCAAAGGACAGCAGCCCCACCCGCGGCTTGTCCAGGAAATCCTCCAGGAATTTGCTTATCAGCAGGTAGGTGTTCTGGTTAGGCGTAATATCGCGGGTCAGGAAAAGCAGCTGTCGCTTGATCTGTTGTGCGACGGGCAGGTAGGGGATAAGGGTACAGATAAAGATGGTAGCGGCCGGAATGGCCGTAAGGAAGCTGAATGCAATGCTGCGGGCTCTGTCGACCAGGCCCACTTTTTTTACCTGCCCGTTGAAGAACGTAGCCACCTCGTACAGAGGGATGCCCTCGAATCCGGGGAGGATGATCTTTTTACTCTTCTTCACCATCCATCGTATGGGGCGGCTATTATATATTTTCCTTTCGAGCTTGATCATGTCAGGGGTTACTGTTACTATAAGGGTTCATTCAATCAATGCTTCTTTTTCTTTTGCAGGGAATCCCGGATGGCGATCTGTGCGTGCAGGTTCTTTCGATACTCGCTGGCATTGGTCAGATGCTCTTTGAACGTGGACGAAAAGTTGGAATATCCTGAAAAATCGGGACGGGCCGCAAAGAAAAGATAATCCGTTTTGGGGGCATCCAGCACGGCCTGCAAGGTCTGTTGGCTGGGGGTACAGATAGGCCCCGGGGGCAGTCCGGCATGAAGATAAGTATTATAAGGGGACGGGGTTTTCAGCGAATTGAAATAGACCTGTTTCATTTCGAAATCCCGCAGGGCGTATTTGACGGTGGGGTCTGCTCCCAGCTTCATGCCCCTGGCCATCCTGTTGAGATAGACGCTGGCGATCTTCCCCTTGTCGGAGGCCATATTGGTCTCTTCTTCCACGATGGAGGCCAGGATAAAGGCTTGCGCGGGGGTAAGCCCTTTTTCTTCCGCCTGCCGGACCCGCTCGGGCGTCCACCAGCCCTTGGAATAGGCGGCCATCTTTTTCAGGATGGCGGAAGGAGTGGTATTCCAGAAAAAAGTATAGGTATTGGGCAGGATCAGGGTCATGAAAGTGTTGGAGTCCACGCCAAAAGCGGCCAGCGAGTCGTTGTTCTCCGAGAACCGGAGCATCTCGGCGGAGTCGCATTCCAGTTTCCTTCCCACCATCCCGGCCAGCCCTTCCCGGGTACGCAGCTTGGCGATGGTGAAGTGCACCGGTGTCTGATGGCCATTGTGCAGCATCCGGATCATGGTGAACAAGCCCATGCCTTTGGGGATCTCATATTTACCCGCCTTTACATTTTCCCGGTAATCCAGCCGTCCCGCTACCCAATTGAAAAAGGCCGGGCTCTTTATCACCGTGTCTTTTTCCAGTAAGGCAAGCAGCTGCTCGTAGCTCATCCCCGTGCGGATATACAGCTCATATTTATCACGTTGGAAACCAGTGGCAGGACCCAATAGGCGCCAGGCGGCAAAGCCGAGTATCAGGAGGAGTACGGACGCGGTTATAAGGACGATCCTCTTCATAGGTATATTATGATTGGTGCTCTAAACTATATAAAAAACCCTGCCATTTACAGGCAGGGTTGAATATTTTTTAAAGTAGTCTATTATTTGGTCGGTTGCGGCTGTGCGGGCACCGAGATATTCTGGTTCGCACGTTGGTTGGATGCGGAAGCCCTTGGAACAAAAAGAGCGGAAAACAGACACAGGAGGCTCACCACAACGGCCAGGACCCAGGTCCCTTTTTCCAATACGTCCGTCGTTTGCTTGACGCCCATCAGCTGATTGCTGAATCCGCCTACATTGCCGGCAAGGCCACCGCCTTTGGGATTCTGTACCAAAATGATAAGGCCTAAGAACACACAGGCCACAATGATCAATAACACCAGAAAAAAGGTCATATCAAATTATTTTTAATTGTTCGATCTTGTTTGCAAAATACGCACTTTTCTCAGGTTCCAACAAACTTAATTTACGGTACATTTCCGTAGCTTTTTCACGCATACCCTGTTTGGCCAGCACCTCTGCCATGGCTTCCGTAACGATCTCCCTGCCTTCGATGGAATGGGCGGCGATGGCCTGTACCTGGCGTTCCGCGGCGATATCAGGAACGATCTCTTTGTTCTTCTGCGGCAGCCGGCGCATGACCTTTAGCCAGTCCGTAAAGCTTTTTAGCTGTTTGCCCAGCCTGTCGCTGGGGTTTTCTTCCAGCACCAGACGGATACCTTGCGAGGCGAAATAGTCCACCGTATGGTAGGGTTCGAAGATCGGGGCTGCCGGCGCCTCTTCTTCCGGGGCAGGTATTTCTATGGGAGCCGTTGCTTCCGGTGTGGGAGTTTCTTCGTGGGTCTCTGCCCCGGGAGCCGCTATTTCTTCCTGGACCTCTGTTTCCGGGGCAGGCGGCTCCGCAAAGGCCTCGACTTCCGGTGTAGATATCTCTTCTTGGATATTGATCTCCAGGATCGGCGTCTCTTCCGGAGCTTTTCCCTCTTCCTCCATTTGTTCCAGCGCCAGCCCGGCAATACTCATGGGAGGCGCCTCCTCTTCCCGGACAGAAGACGCTTCCAGCTCGTCCCGTTGCGCCTGCCGCTGGTCCTGGATGGCTGCGATGCTCTGTAAAAGAAGGTCTGCCGCCGAAGGGCCTGCGGGCTGTTCCGGCCCGGCGGGAGGCGTCCATCCTACTTCATCGGGCTCCTCTTCATGCCGGACGGTCGTATCGATAGTGGTTTCCGTCGTATCTGTCACAGGAGCAAAGACCTCTTCGGCGGGAAGCTCTGCCTCCCCGGCTGCGTTCCATTCTTCGGTTGCTATTTCTTCCACCGGCGCCGGGAACTCCCAGCTCCTCGCAGGGCGGGGCTCCTGCAACAGCCATTGCAGCCAGAAGGGGTTCGAAAAATACAGATTGGTCTTTTGCGTCTCTTCTCCAAAGCTATCCGCGGCCTCTGCCTGCAATTTGCGGGACAGAAGATAACGGCCTACGCCAAAAGAAGGATATTCTTCCACCAGCTCTTCCAACCGTTGACGAGGCACTTCTTCCAGCGTATCTACCTGGAACAGATGTCTGATGATATGTTGCGTAGGGAGCGTCATGTGCGTTGATTTGCGTTTACCAGTTGGAGAAGAGTTTATTGAAGATCTCGTCCGTCATATTGCTGATGATGGTGGGCATCAATTGCTGCTCCGCATCTGTAATGCTGAGATTGGCGGGAAAGTCGAAGTTCCTCGTCACATCCGCCTCGAAATCCGCGGGCGCCACGGTCTTGCCGGTAGGGTCCAGGTGATTCTTGAAGATGATATGCACGGTGACATTCAGCCGGTTGCTGGCAGCCTGCTGGTTGCTGATACCCGAAGTGGTATAGTTATAGTCGGTGATGCTGCCGCTGACGTCGTAGTCGGAACCAGGATCCTCTCTCTGCGCCAGACGGGAGGCCTGCTGGTTGATCTTCTGACGCAGCTTATCATTCAGCTGCGGCGCCAGCTGGGGATTCACCAGCCGGGCTCTGTTCTCGATGTACCCGATATGGATGGTCTTTACCTGGGGAGGGATGGAAACATCCTTGAATGAATAGATCTTACAGGATGCAAAGGCCATCGCCATGACCAGGATCAGCCCGCCTAAAAAAGCTTTATTCACTGATATCATATTCTTTTAGTTTCCGGTATAAGGTCCGCTCGCTGATACCCAGATCGCTGGCGGCATCCTTTCTCTTGCCCTTGTGCTTTTTCAACGCCTTTACGATCAGCTCTTTTTCCTTGTCCATGATGTTCAGGGATTCTTCCACCTCCTCGTGATGATGGATATCCTCATGGCCATTGTTGTTATGGATCACCACCGGCTGCGCCGAGGTGATGGCTGTCGGCTGAAAGGAAGACTCCACCGGCTTCAATTCCTTCAGCTCATTGAGATAGGCTGCATGCTGGCCCGTGCTGAGAGCAGGGTTTTGCACTATCTCCAGGAACATCTTCTTCAGCTCCGTCACATCCTTCTTCATATCGAAAAAGAGCTTATACAATATCTCCCTTTCATTCGAGAATTCGGGACTGCCGTTGGAAACAGACCCATTGCCCGGGACCACCATTGGCAGGCGATTGCCCGTCTCCGGGAGAAAACGCCTGAGTATCGCCACTGTCACCAGCTTATCCTCCGACAGAACGGATATCTGCTCTGCAATATTCTTCAATTCACGGACATTGCCGGGCCAGGGGTAGTTAATTAACAGATTTTTCGCCTCATCATCCAGCTGGACGGGGGCGGTCTTATACCGCTCCGCAAAATCCACCGAGAATTTCCGGAACAGCAGGGGGATATCCTCCGTCCTGTCGCGCAGGGCAGGCACCCGGATAGGTACAGTGCTCAGCCGGTAGTACAGATCCTCCCGGAACTTCCCTTTTTCGGTGAGCTCCAGCAGGTCCTTATTCGTCGCGGCAATCACTCGTACATCCGTCTTCTGGACCTTCGACGAACCCACGCGGATGAACTCACCGGCCTCCAGCACCCGCAACAGCCGGGCCTGCGTCCCCAAAGGCATTTCTCCAATTTCATCCAGAAAGATGGTGCCTCCGTTGACGGTCTCGAAATACCCCTTTCTGAAATCCACCGCGCCGGTGAACGATCCTTTCTCATGCCCAAACAGCTCGGAGTCGATGGTCCCCTCCGGTATGGCCCCGCAGTTCACGGCGATGAATGGATTGTGCTTTCGTGCCGAAAGAGCATGGATGGCCTGTGAAAAAGCCTCTTTACCAACCCCGCTCTCCCCAACTATCAATACGGTGAGATCCGTATTCGCCACCTGTCCTGCCACCTGCAACGCATAATTCAGGGCCGGCGAATTACCGATGATACCAAAACGATTTTTGATGCTTTGAATTTCCATGATCTTAGATTGCTTTTCCGATCAGTGTTGCCCCCGTACAATCTTCCACTTTCACCTGCACATAATCACCTTTTTGCAGGCCGGTCCCATCTTTCGGGAACACCACCACCTTATTTTGACTATTACGCCCCCGCCAGTCGGCTGTGCTTTTCTTTGAATCTCCTTCGATGAGTACGGTGAATGTCTTTCCTACGTCCTGCCGGTTCCTTTTCAGCGAAAGCCCGTTCTGTAATTTGACGATCTCATCCAGTCTCCTTTTTTTTACTTCTTCGGGCACATCATCCGTGTAACGACGGGCCGCCAGGGTACCGGGACGCTCGCTGTAAAAGAACATATAGCTCATATCGTATTTGGCGTACCGCATCAGATCCAGGGTATCCTGATGATCGTCTTCCGTCTCGGTGCAAAAGCCGGCGATGATGTCCGAGCTGATGCCGCAATCGGGCAGGATCTCCAGGATGCGATCTACTTTCGCCATATACCATTCACGGGTGTAGGTCCTGTTCATCAGCTGCAAGATCCTGGTGCTGCCGCTTTGCAGAGGCAGGTGGATGTATTTGCAGATGTTCTCGTACTTCGCCATGGTATGGAGCACCTCGTCGGTGATATCTTTCGGATGAGACGTAGAGAAACGCACCCGTAACAATGGGTCTATCGACGCCACTTTCTCCAGCAGCCGGGCAAAGGTGACGATCTCATCCTTCGCCTCGTCTACAAAATAATAGCTGTCCACATTCTGACCCAGCAGGGTCACTTCCTTATACCCACGCTGAAAAAGGTCTTCGCATTCCCGGACAATGGAAACCGCATCCCGGCTTCGTTCACGCCCCCTCGTAAAAGGCACGACACAAAAAGAGCACATGTTGTTGCAGCCCCGCATGATGCTGACAAAGGCAGTCACCCCATTACTGTCCAGGCGAATGGGAGAGATGTCCGCATAAGTCTCTTCTCTGCTCAGCAATACGTTCACGGCCCGCTGGCCGGATTCCGCCTCTTCGATCAGCCCGGGGAGGGTACGATAAGCATCGGGGCCCACGACAAGATCCACCAGCTTCTCTTCTTCAAGGAACTTACCCTTCAGCCGCTCCGCCATGCAACCCAATACCCCGATGAGCATGCCCGGTTTACTCTCCTTCACCTGCCGGAACATCTGCAGGCGATTGCGAACGGTTTGCTCCGCCTTTTCCCGGATGCTGCAGGTATTCAATAACACGAGGTCCGCTTCCTGGTAATTCCCGGTGGGGCCAAATCCTTTTTCGTTCAAAATAGATGCAACAATCTCGCTATCAGCAAAGTTCATCTGACATCCATAGCTCTCTATATAAAATTTCTTCCGATAGGCCCGCAGGTCTTCCACAACGGGAGCATATGCCTCCCCCTGACGCGCTTCATCATGTATCCTGCTGGAAAGGGTCTCAGACATGAAGTAAAAAATTTAGGGGACAAAGATACGACAATCAGATTTTATAATGACAAGTTGGCAGCCAGTACATTTAAAAGAGCCTGGAAAGGTATCTTTAGAGCAAACTTTCCTGTTTATGCGTTTATACCCTGTCTTCTTCCTGCTCTTTTTTTCGATCAAGGCTGTTTCGCAACCCCTCACCCGGGAGTCCTGTCTGCAGAAGATAGACAGCATCTTCCGCTCCCAGCCGGGATCTTTTGCCCTGGCTTTCAAGGACCTATCCAGCGGCAAACAGCTTTTTATCCACGAACACGAGACTTTTCACGCCGCCAGCACCATGAAAACTCCCGTCCTGGTGGAGATTTACAGACAGGCTGCGGCCCACCTGCTCGATCTCTCCGACTCCATCGTACTGAAAAATGAATTCATCAGCATTGTAGACAGCAGCACCTATCAATTGGACTCGGCGGACGACAGCGAGACGGAGCTTTACCGTCATCCGGGCGAAAAACGCTCTATCAACGACCTGGTATACCAGATGATCACTGTCAGCAGCAATTTCGCTACCAACCTTCTCATCGCCAGGGTAGGACCGGCCAACATCGGCGCCACGCTGCATAAGCTGCGGCTGGACGAGCTGCATGTGCTTCGCGGGGTAGAGGACGACAAAGCTTTCCAGAAAGGATTGAACAACACCGTCACTGCCGCGGGATTGGCAAGCCTGTTTGAAAAGATGGCAAAAGGCCGGCTGGTAAGCCGCAAGGCATCGGGAGAAATGATACGTATCCTACTGGACCAGCACTTCAACGACATCATACCGGCAGGGCTGCCTGCGGGAACGAAAGTCGCTCATAAAACGGGTTGGATAAAAGGCGTGCACCACGACTCAGGCATCGTTTTCCTGGCCAATGGGAAGAAATATGTGCTGGTGCTGCTATCGAAGGACCTCGCCGACGATAAGGCCGGCGCCAGAGTTCTGGCGGACGTCTCCGCACTGATCTACCGATATGCAACCCAATAGAAAAAGGGCATAACCTCAGTGCTACATACATTGATAATGATCGTTTTTACGACGCTCATGGCCACCTGTCCATAAGGGTCCTACAGGCTTTTTTTGGCCTGAAAATTGCAACATGAAGTTGCCAACTTTATGAAAAACAACCTGCTGCTAATATCCACTATCTGCCTATGCGGAGTTATGCTCGCTTGCAACAAAAGCGACAAGCTTAGCCCTATTCTACCTCCTTCCTCTTTTGTTTTTTCTGCCAACGATTCGATGATCAGCTTTCCGGTCAATCAGGCCTTTATCCAGGATGTGTACAATACGCATACTACGCTGATCACCGGCGAGTACCAGGACACTTCTTCCAGAAAGGGCAGTATCAGCATTCGCGTGTTCGGCGATACCACCGGCACATTCCATGGCGACAGCCTCCTTGTCACCTACGTTAGCAGCAGCGGTCAACAGTATTACAACACCAAGGACAGCTCCAACGTAGTGACGATCGACAAGTTTGTAAAGAAGTACAATGGCAGCGTCATCGGCAGCTTTACGATCAAAGTGGCCAGCGGATCTGAAAACATTCGTCTTCAGCAGGGGACGTTTACAGCATTATACCAGGAATAAAAACACGATCCTGGCCCTTTATGGGCCAGGATCATTACCAGGAACCGCAGTGGCGGTTCGTCCGAAGGACAGACATTAAATCAGATCTCTATGAGCATAGCTGAATATACAGGCGTCTGGGATACCCCACAAATAGTTCATCTGTTGAAAAGAACGCTTTTCGGAGCTTCTGTTCAGGACATCGACTACTTCAAGACACGCACCATGTCCCAGGCCGTCGATGAGGTGTTGACGCCTACGGCTGTGCCTTCCAGCGTGCCGCTGAACAATTATGGTACGGACCCTACGGGCGTAGCCCCCTGGCAGACATGGATCGATACGGGTCTTCTCTATGTGGATGCCGATATGAACATGAACAGGCTGGATTCGCTGCAGTGCTGGTGGATAGGCCAGCTGCTGAATGGCGGCCGCTCCATCCACGAGAAGATGACCCTCTTCTGGCACAACCATTTTGCCATGGATGCCACGGCGCATTCGGAAGATATTCCCTGCCGGCTGTGGTACGACCAGTACCTTACCCTGCGTCAAAACGCGCTGGGAAATTTCCAGACCCTGGTCAGGGCCATCACCCTCGACCCGGCCATGCTGATCTACCTCAATGGCAGCACCAATTTCAAGACATCTCCCAACGAGAACTATGGACGCGAATTGCAGGAGCTGTATACCGTCGGCAAGGGCAGTGGTTCCCAGTATACGCAGGACGATGTCCATGCCGCCGCGCGGGTGCTGACGGGACATACGGTAGATGCGAACTACAGCTATGTGTTCCTTCCCGGACAGCACGACGACACGAATAAAGAGTTTTCCGGATTCTATACCAATCACATCGTCACCGGCTACTCGGGCAATGCGGGCGCCGGCGAGCTGGATGACCTGCTCTCCATGATCTTCGCCACGCAGGAGTCCGCCAGATTCATCTGCCGCAAGCTCTATAACTTCTTTGTATATTATAAGATCGACGCCACCATCGAGACGGATATCATCACTCCGCTGGCGGATATCTTCCGCAGCAGCGGCTATAATATCGCAACGGTGTTGTCCACTTTGCTGAAAAGCCAGCATTTTTACGACCTGGTCAATGCAGGGGCCTGTATTATCAAGAGCCCTCTCGATCTGCTGATCGGCCTTTGCCGCGAATACCAGGTAGTCATTCCCGGATCGGGCAGCCCGCAGGGACAATATGCCGCCTGGAGCATGTTGAATGAAAGAGCCGCTATCCTTCAGCAGGAGCTCATGGCTATCGAGCTGGTGGCAGGCTGGGACGCTTATCGTCAGTCACCTCAGTACCATGAGCTGTGGATCAATTCCGTCACCTATACAGGACGTAATTTTTACACCGATCTGCTCATCGGCAAGGGAGACATGATGGATGGCATCACCCTGCAGATCGACGCCATCGCATTTGCCCAACAGCTGCCTGCCCCACACGATCCAAACAAGCTCATCGCCGACAGCCTTAGCGTCCTTTTGCGGCCACCCTTATCCGATAGCGCTATTACATTGCTAAAACAGTCCATCCTGCTGGGCAATCTCACCAACGATATATACTGGACCAATGCCTGGCTGGCTTATACCTCCGACCCGACGGATATGAACGCTTATACCACTGTCAACAACAAGCTGAGAGCCCTGTACAAATACCTGATGAATTTGCCCGAATACCATTTATCATAGATAGCTCTTAACAATATCCTTATGCGACGTAGAGACTTTATACGAACCATTGCGCCGGTGACATTCCTGGGAGGGTTTAAGATCAACGCCCTCTCGCATCTTCCTTTCATGGACGCACTGGCGGGCGCTGCCGATAATGACCATGTCCTGGTGCTGGTGCAGCTCATCGGTGGCAATGACGGCCTCAATACGGTGATACCGCTGGATCACTATGGCGATTATATGGCTGCCCGTTCGAATATCGCTATCCCTCAGGGTAAGATCCTTACGCTGAGCAAGAATCCGAAGACGGGATTACATCCTTCTCTTACGGGTCTTAAAAGCCTTTACGACAACGACAAGCTGGCCGTTCTGCAGAGTGTGGGATATCCTTTCCCGGATGGCTCTCACTTCCGCAGCACCGATATCTGGCTGACGGGCGCCGACTCCGATCAGTATCTCGACACGGGCTGGACGGGGCGCTTTCTGGCGGACACCTATGCCAACTTCCCTGTCGGCTACCCCAACGAGGCAATGCCAGATCCGCTGGCTATACAGATAGGTTCCGTCATATCGCCCGTATTTATGGCGCAGACGGGCACGACGGCCATGGCAGTCCCGACGGACACCGCTTTCTATGATCTGATCAATGGCATCACCGAGCCGGAGCCGGATACTCCCATGGGCAATGAGCTTACCTATCTGCGGGCAGTGGCCCGCCAGACGAATAAATATGCCGATGTCATCGAAGCAGCTGCCAAAAAGATCACCAGTCAGTCCCCTTATCCCGAAGGAGATCTGGCGGCACAGCTCAAGACAGTAGCCCGTCTCATCGCGGGCGGACTGAAGACAAAGGTCTATATGGTGAGCACGGGCGGCTTCGATACCCATGGCGGTCAGGTGCAGGGTGGGGATACCACTACGGGCAGCCATGCCAATCTGCTGAGACAGCTGTCCGACGCCATCACCGCCTTTATGACGGACTGCCAGAACCTTGGCGTTGGCAAGCGGGTGCTGGGCATGACCTTCTCCGAGTTTGGAAGACGCATCATGTCCAATGGCAGCTTTGGCACTGACCACGGCGCGGCCCAGCCGGTATTCATCTTTGGCGAATATGCCGCCACCGGCGTATTGGGCAATAGCCCCGATCTTACGGGCACCAATGTGGAGACCAATCTTCCCATGCAGTATGATTTCCGATCGGTGTACTCCACTATCCTGCGCGACTGGTTCTGCGTGCCTGCATCGGATACTACCACCATGCTGCTGAAGAACTATCAATACCTGCCTTTCATGAAGACCACAGCCTGTAACAATACCTACGACGATCTGAACAGCCTGGGCGATAAACTGATAGCCAACTCGCCGAACCCTTTCACCGACAGCACGACCCTCCAATTCAAGACAGCCGGCGGCCATACGCTGGTACAGATCTTCGATGCCTCCGGCAAGCTGGTCATGATACCGGTGGATCAGGATTACGCCCAGGGCACCTATGTGGTATCGGTAGCCACCTCCATGCTGGCAGCCGGTGTCTATTACGCCCGTCTCCAAAACCAATCCGTACAGCAGGTAAGGACCATGCTTAAAGTTCGCCGATGAAAGTCATTGTGTACATATTATTCGTCCTGCTGTCCGCGCATGCCTGTGCCCAGACGACACGGGATACCATCAACTATACTTCCACCTGTGCAGGTACAACGATCACCTTTGGATCGCCCGTCTTCGACAGCATTTTCTTTCCCGGCTCCGTAAAATGGCATTTCAACGATCCCTCGTCGGGCTATTACGATAGCTCCACCGCCAAACAGCCGCGCCATCTCTATGCCACACCCGGCGTTTATAACGTTACGCTCACCGTAGTGAACAATGGCACGGACACCATCCGCATACAAAAGGCGCTTACCATCGTCAGTCCCATGGCGTACAGTTTCGGTCCCGATATCTTTCTTTGCTCCGGACAGGACACGATGCTGACGGCCCCGAACGTCCCGGGAGCGACCTATCTGTGGAATGACGACAGCGCCACGGCAACGCCTGCATTACGCATTACAAAGACAGGCGTCTACACCGTCAGCATCAATGGGTGCGGCGTCTCCGACAGCGTCGGCGTATTCCTCAGCGATACGCCCCGGCTCGATCTTGGGAAAGACCATGTCATGTGCGACAGCGCCAATCTCATGCTCAATGCCGCATCGCAGAATGGGCAATACACCTGGATCTTGAATGGGACTACGCTGCCTTTTACAGGCGGCCAGCTTATAACACATTACCCCGGAGGGACCTATGAAGCTATCGTCGATGTGCCGGGTTGCGGCGTCTACCGGGATACGGTCACTATCACCTATGCCTCGCCGACAAGGCCATCCTTCAGCATAGGGCCGGATACCCTGCTTTGCCCCAAGGAGATCTATACGCTCGCGGCGAACCTGGCCGGCGCAACAGCTTATGACTGGAGCACCAGCAGTCAGAGCAATACCATCCGGGTCTCGACACCCGGCACTTACTGGGTGTTCGTCACTTATCAGGGACAATGCCAGGTCACCGACACCGTATTGGTCAGATACCGCGGCGACAGACCCCTGGACTTTCACGACACAGCCATCTGTAAAGGATCCACGCTTTCCCTCAATGCCGACTTTGGAGTGGGGCAGTATGATTGGGAAGCCATCCCCGCGCAACGGGACGATCAAAATCAGACGGGTCAGGCTACTTATTTCGTATATCGTCCCGGTACCTATGCGGTCACCGCCTCCGTAGGGCAATGCGTCTACAAGGACACCCTTACCGTAAGCTTCGACGACAGCCTTCAGGTATCCATGATCAAGGATACCACCCTTTGCAACGGAGAAGACTTTTGGTTGCAGCCCGCGGGCAACGCCAATACCTACGCCTGGCAGGATAGCTCTTATACACCCCGTTATAAAGTGGAGCAGAGCGGTATTTACACCGTCGTGGCTACCAACGGCTGCGGAAAAGATACGCTTCAGGCGACGGTGAACCTGACGGCCTGTACCTGCCAGCTCTTATTACCCAATGCGTTCACTCCCGATGGAGATGGGCATAATGATATCTTCCGGCCTCTCCATGTCTGCGAAATGTCGGAATTCCAGATGGCTATTTACGATCGCTGGGGCGAGCTTGTCTTCCGGAGCGCCAACCCCGAGCTGGGTTGGGATGGTACTTTCGGCGGCAAAAAAGTGCCGCCGGGCAGCTTTATCTGGATGGTCCGTTACTTCAATACCCTGACCAAACAGCCTGTATTCAGGAAAGGTACGGTAATGGTTATACGGTGACCTCGACGTATCCCATTAAGGATTAGTCCGAAAAATGGCATATTTTCGGCGCCATGCGTAAAACATTCCTGTTGTTCATCCTGGCCCCGATGTTCCTGACAAATCTTTGCAGCGCTCAGCGGCAAAAGACCCGGCAAGAGGTCGATTATGTCAATACCATCATTGGCACTCCGTATGCCGGTTTTGCCGAAGGCCTCGAAGGCGGCGGCACCATACCCGCTGTAGGCCTGCCTTATGCGATGACGAATTTCCTGCCGCAGACAGGCGAAAGCAAGATGGGAAGGACCTCGTATGTCTATGAGGACAAAAAGATCATGGGCTTTCTGGCCTCTCATCAGCCGACGGTCTGGATGGGCGACTATGGATATGTCTCCGTTATGCCCCAGGTAGGCGCCTTGAAAACACTGTCCCGTGAAAGAGCGCTGCCATTCGACCATGCAGGAGAAGTGACAAAACCTTATTATTATTCCGTGACGTTGGATGCCGGCAGTCAGCAAAAGATCAAAGCGGAGATCGCCGCGGCTTCGAGGGCCGCCATCTTCCGGTTTACTTTTCCGGCCACTGAAAAGGCGCACCTGATCATACAAGGCATCAACCTGAACCCGGAACTGGCGGATGAGTCGAATGATCTTACAGAAAGGCTCCAAAAATTGAAAGGATATGTAAAGGTCGATAAAGAGAAGAACGAGATCACCGGATACAATCCGGACAGGGTGTCCGCGCAGCTAGGCCCTGATCTGCCTGCCTTCAAGGGGTATTTCGTCATTCAGTTCGACAAGCCCATCTCCTCCTTCGGCACCTGGGATAACAACACGGTGACACCGGGCTCCATCGAGCAGTATGGGACGAGAATGGGTGCGTATATCGATTTCGCCACGAGGGCGGGAGAGAAGGTACAGGTGCGTATCTCGACTTCTTTTATCAGCCTGGAACAGGCCAGGGTCAATCTCGAAAAAGAAGCGCCGGGATGGGATTTCGACAAGCTTGCGACGTCGACACGCAATAGATGGCAACAAGAGCTGAGCCATATAAAACTGGAAGGGGTATCGGAAGAAAAAAAGACGATTTTTTATACGGCGATGTTCCATACCATGCAGTTCCCGCGCGAGCTATCTGAATATGGGAGATATTACAGCGCCTTTGACGACAAGATCCATGACGGAGTCTCCTATACCGACTATTCACTCTGGGATACCTACAGGGCTTTGCATCCCTTGCTGATCTTTACACAGCCCGACAGGGTCAACGATATGATCCGGGCATTGCTACAGATGTATGAACAGGGTGGACGGCTGCCGATGTGGCCCAATCCCGCCGAAACGAATATTATGATCAGCACGCACGCCGATGCGGTGATCGCGGATGCGTATATCAAGGGCTTTAGGGACTACAATGCCGACACGGCGTATGCCGCGCTGCTGAAGGACGCCATGGCGCCGCCGGATAACGATACGGTACTGCCGTATGCCGACAGGGATAAATGGACAGGCTTTGAAGCGCGGGCCGGGCTCACCGCATTCAACGCTATAGGGTATGTGCCGTATGGCCGTACGGCAGAGTCCGTATCACGTACCATCGAATATGCCTCCGACGACTATTCCGTGGCGCAGATGGCGCAGGCGCTGGGCAGAACGGACGACTATCGGCGGCTGTTGGCCTGGAGTAAGAATTACAGGCATCTTTACGATACTGCTTCAGGGTTCTTTATACCCAAAAAGGCGGATGGATCGTTCCTTCATGTCAACCCGAAGGACAAGCTGGGCCGGCAGGCCGGGTTTACGGAAGGAGACCAGTGGACCTATCTTTTTGGCGCCATGCAGGATATTCCGGGCATGATCCGGCTGATGGGAGGTGACGAGAAATTTGCGGCAAGGCTGGATGAGAACTTCGAAGGAATGCATTATCATCATGACAACGAGCCTGGTCATCACTATATATATCTGTATGACTACTGCGGGCAACCCTGGAAAACGCAGGAGCTGGTGCGGAAACATACATCTTTCAACTACCGCGCCCGGCCGCTGGGCATCAATGGCAACGAGGATTGCGGACAGATGGCCGCCTGGTATATTTTCGGCGTGATGGGATTTTACCCGGTGACGCCTGCTTCGGGCGAGTACGCCATCGGCGCTCCTCAGTTCCCCAGGCTGACCTTGCATTACAAGGCCAATGGCCGGGACAAAACGCTGATCATTATCGCCGAACATCTGTCCGAACAGAATAAATATGTTCAGCAGGTGACGCTCGACGGCAAAAAGATCGAACACCCGTTCATCTCACATGCTGCGCTGACGGGTGGCAGCACGCTGGTGTTCACCATGGGACCAAAGCCCAATAAAGAATGGAAATAAAAAAATAATAATTGTTTATGTCAGAAGAGAAGATCATACAGCACTCGGCCAACGCGCTACATGCATTACAGAATAAAGAAAAAGGCTGGGGTAAAAAATTAAGAGAATTCCTGGTAGAGATCCTGATCATCGTTTTTGCGGTGAGCATCACCCTGGTACTCCATAACTGGAATGACGCACGGCACGAGCGCCGGCTGGAACGGGAGTTTTTGGCAGGGATCAAAAGCGACCTGGACAGCGCAGTGGCTTCTATGAAAGCGGGCATTGCCGATTTTCAGCCGGCCGTCGATTATTTTACCAATTTCCGCCAGCAGCTGACCACCCACCAGTTCAATACGGCCTATCTCGACTCGAATAGCTATCAGCTGCTGAACACCGCCTATTTTGTATTCGACATGGGACGATTCGAAGGATTCAAATCCTCCGGCTATCTCCGGCTGATCGAGAACCAAACGCTCTTGAAACATCTGATGAGCCTCTATACGGTGACCATTCCCTTCCAGGTCGAAGCAGATCACCTGGTATTCGACCATCGCCGGCAATATTATAACGAACACATCGGTCCAAGGGCGACGTATGACTATGCTGCCGGCAATATCCGGGTGCTGGCTTCCAAAATGGTCGACGATCCCTATTTTCGCTTCTTTATCATCGATTATGCTTCTTATTTGAAGGAAAGGAAACAACAAAAGGAAGAAATGATGGAAGAAATGAAAGCGACATCGGCTGAGATCGCCGCAGAGCTGGGCAATTAAAAAAAGCCACCATCGGTGGCTTTTGAGCGGAAGACGAGGTTCGAACCCGCGACCTACAGCTTGGGAAGCTGTCGCTCTACCAGCTGAGCTACTTCCGCGTATAATGCTCCCCGCAAAAGAGGGAGGACAAATTTAAGGTTTAATTCCTTCGGGCCTAAAAAATTTTGTTCTCAGCCAGCTATCCTTCATCGGGATGATCCATTTATGCAAAAGCTCATCCTTTGTCTGCACGGTATTGTTGAAATACAGGCTCTCCCCATCGAGGAACCCATTCTCCAGCGCATAAGGCACCTGTGCCAACGGCACCATCTGTACCTTGTCTTTTATCCAAAAAGCCAGGTTCAGCCTGTCGAACATCACCACCCCCAACCGCTGCTCTATTTCTTTGATCAGCCTGACAGAACTGTCCGTGCTGCAGCCGCTGACCCCCGTAGCCGATTCATCCGCCATCAGGACGATGAACTGGCCATAGAACAGGTTGCCATAGCCCTTCACCGGCGTCCCATGCGATGCCCATTCCTTTACAAAGCTTTCCAGCATTTCTTCTATCTCCAGGGCTTCGGATAGGGTGAAAAGACGGGATGCCTGATAGATCCAGACCCTGCTATCGCCCGCAAAATCAGTGGGTAACAATTCAGTGTGAGAAATATTCATACCCCAAAGGTACGCAATCCTGTATTAATCCGCGGAAGCCCGGCCCTCAATCCATGGACGCTGCGATCAGCTCGGCAATATCCATTACTTTCACCGCATCTTCCTTTTCCGCATGCTTTACGCCATCCGTCAACATGGTATTACAAAAAGGGCAGGCCGCTGCAATGACGGCAGCCCCTGTATCCAATGCTTCTCCGCTACGCTCGAAATTCACGCGGGTGACGCCTTTTTCCTCCTCCTTGAACATCTGCGCACCCCCGGCCCCGCAACAAAGTCCTTTGCTGCGGCAACGCTTCATTTCCACCAGCTCCCCATCCAATGCTTCCAATACTTTTCGGGGCGCCTCATAGATATGGTTGGCCCTTCCCAGGTAACAGCTGTCATGATAGGTGATACGCCGGCCTTTGAAAGGACCTCCTTCTTTTATTACGATCTTTCCTTCATCGATCAGCTGCTGTAACAATACGGTATGATGGATGACCTCGTAATGCCCCCCCAGCTCGGGGTATTCATTGGCCAGGATATTGAAACAATGGGGACAGGCCGTAACGATCTTCTTTATCCCATAATTATTCAATACCTGTATGTTTTGATAGGCCATCATCTGAAAGATGAACTCGTTGCCTGCCCGGCGCGCCGGATCACCGTTACAAAGCTCCTCCTTCCCCAAAATGGCATATTTTACTCCCACCTTGTTTAGAATGGTAGCAAAAGCCCGCGTGATCTTTTGCGCCCGCTGGTCATAACTGCCGGAACATCCTACCCAGAACAAAATATCCGGGACTTCTCCTTTTGCCGTCAGTTCGGCCAAGATGGGTACCTGCATGGGACTATTTTTTCATAAATGTAAAGGAACAACGATACAAAACCCAAATTTGGTAACTTTAATCGCCAAAATTTGTTATCATGCCGGGAGACGACAATATGTTATTGATAAAGAACTATGATCTGTGGTGCCATCTGTCCGACGATGAGTACAGGGAGCTGAAGGTCCAGCACCATGTCATCGATGTACCCAAGGGCGAATACATCTATTTCGAGGCCTATAATCACAATAAGATATACTTTGTCAAAGAGGGTACCATCAAGATCGGGTATATCGATGACGAGGGCAACGAGAAGGTAAAAGAGATCATACAAAAAGGGGAGCTTTTCGGACAGTTCAGCCTGGAAAGGAACAACCTCCACGGCGAATTCGCCCAGGCGTACAAGCATGATGTAAGCATCTGCGCTTTTACCATCGACGACTTCGAGAAGCTGCTGAAGAACAGGCCCGACCTGGCCCTCCGGTATAGCAAACAGGTTGGCGCCAAGCTTCGTAACATCGAGAACAGACTGCTCAACCTTTTGAACAAAGACGTCAAGACCCGCCTGCTTCATTTCCTCTGGCAGCTGGTGGAACAAAATCTCGGGGAGAATACTGCCGAAGGGTTTTGTATCCCTAACTATCTCACGCATGAGGACATTGCCAGCCTCATCGGCAGCAGCCGCCAGACGGTGACTACCATGATCAACGAGCTGGAGATAGAGGGTATCCTTTCTTACGACAGACAGGAGATATGCTTTCTGGATGTTAAAAAACTGCAAAAGCGAGTGACTATATGAAGTATTTCCTCGGCGTCTGCTTAATACAATTAGTAGGAATAGCGGCTTTTTCACAGCAATATAAAGCCACGGACGAGGGCTCCTCGATAAAATTCAGGATAAAGAACTTCGGTATCGAGACAGGTGGTTTTTTTACGGGACTGGATGGCAAGATCAGCTTTGATCCTTCGGATGTCAGCAAGGACAGTTTCGACCTCAGCGTCGATGCCAATACGATCAACACCGACAACAATATGCGGGATAATCACCTGAGAAATGAAGACTATTTCGATGTCCGGAAATATCCCCGTCTTCGCTTCGTATCCACCAGTGTCACAGTGGACAGGAACGCCCATTTCACGGTAACTGGAAAGCTGACTATCAAGAATACTACAAAAGAAGTTTCCATTCCTTTTACCGCTACGCCTAAGGATAGCGGATATATCTTCACGGGAGAGTTCAAGCTGAACAGGAAGGACTTTCAGGTGGGCGGCTCCAGCACCATCTCCAATAATTTAACGGTGAATTTTAGTGTCTTTGCCCGGAAACAATAAGGTCAGCTTTCGGTCCAGTTATCCCGGTCGTCCGGGCTGAATTTCCAGGGAGCGAAGTTATTCTCGACATTGCCGAACATCACATTCCATTCCTGCGGGGCATTGCTGTCCTCCATGATGAGCGATCTGCGCAGCTCTATGATGATCTCCAGCGGGCTGATGCTGACGGGACATTCTTCCACGCAGGCATTACAGGTGGTGCAGGCCCGCAGCTCTTCGACGGAGATATAGTTCAGCAGTGTTTTCCCATCATCCTGGAAGCTGGCGTTCTTGTCGATGTTATGACCTACCTCTTCCAGCCTGTCCCGCGTGGACATCATTATTTTCCTGGGCGACAGGGCTTTTCCCGTGATATTGGCAGGACATGCCGCGCTGCAGCGGCCGCATTCCGTACAGGAATAGGCGTCCAGCAGGTTGCGCCAGCTGAGGTCGAAGACATCTTTGGCGCCAAAGCGGGCGGGAGGGGTCGTTTCCGTGCCTGCCGGCGGAGCCGTCTCCGGCTGCATGGCGTAGAGCACCTCTTTTTGTATGGCGGGCATATTCCGTAGCCTGCCTTCCGGCTCCAGCCGGGCATAATAGGCATTGGGAAAAGCCAGCAGGATATGCAGGTGTTTGGAGTAGGGGAGATAGTTGAGAAAGGCCAGGATCCCCAGGATATGCAGCCACCAGCAGGTGCGTTCCAGCGTCACCAGACCACCATCGCTCATCCCGTTGAGGAGAGGATGCAGCCAGGCGGAAAAGGCAAAGTTGCCTGTAATATGGGAGGCATAATGACCATACCCCCGGGATTGAAGGAGCGTATCGGCGGCATTCATGGTAAGGAACAGGGCCATCAGTATGATCTCCGTCAGCAGGATATAATTGGCGTCGCTGCGAGGCCAGCCGTCCAGGTCATGGCTGATAAAACGCCGCAGCTTCAGGATATTCCTGCGGCAAAGGAAGACGGCACAGAAGGTGAACACCCCGACGGCCAGCAGCTCGAAGGCATCGATCAGCCAGCCATACAACATCCCCAGCGGGCCCGCGAACAGCCGGTGTGTACCGAAGACGCCATCCAGTATGATCTCCAGCACTTCCAGGTTGATGATGATAAATCCGGCATAAACGACAAAATGCATAAGGGCCACCAGGGGATTGCGGAACATCTTCTTCTGACCAAAGGCGAGCAAAAAGACATTCTTCCAGCGCAGCCCCGGCTGGTCGTTATATGCCTCATCCTTGCCCAGCAGTATATTGCGGCGGATACGTCCGGCATTGCGGCTAAAGAGCCAAATAGCTATCGCCAGGGCCAGGACAAAGACAATCTGGAAAAGCATCGTCATAGGAAATTATTTCTCCCGGTGAAGATAAGTGATTTGGCCCGAACGAACCTTTGGTTCGTTGTCCGAAGGACAGACATCAGCGGTTTCCGGGAAACGGATTATATTTCAGTGAATCCGTTTTCCGGACATTTTGACTTAATTTGCCCTCCATGAAGAATTATATTCTTACCCAGGAGGTGGCCGAAAAAAAGCTGCGGCGCATGGCTTATGAGATACTGGAGCACAATGCGGGGGAGACCCAGCTCATCCTGGCCGGCATCGAGGATAATGGCAGCGGCATCGCCCGTACCATCCAGCGTCTCCTGCAGGAGATCACGGACGGCAAGCTGACCACCCGGCTGATCTCCATCACCCTGGATAAAAGAAAGCCCCGCGAGGTTATATTGAGCGAGACCTCCTCGTTCGACGACCAGGTGATCATAGTGGTAGACGACGTAGCCAGCAGCGGCAAGACCCTCCTCTATGCCATGAAACCCTTTCTGGAAGCACATCCCCGCAAGATCGAGTGCCTGGTCCTGGTAGGCCGTACCCATAAGGCCTTCCCCGTCCATCCCGACTATATCGGCCTGTCCCTTTCCACCACCTTGCAGGAGCATATCTATGTGGAAGTGGAGGGAGACGAGGTGAAAGGCGCCTGGCTGGAATAGGGGGCGGCACGGGCTTAATTCTTACTAACATTCGTGGAAAAAAGGGTGTTAAAAACCCCTTAAAGCATCAGGTTTTCAGCCTTAAAAGAGGTAAATTTGCCATCCCTTCGGGAGATGGTTTCCCGTATATGTAAATCGCCTAAAATACAGTATGGAAGATAACAGCACGCCATTGGAAACTCAAGACAATAATCGTATCGTCCCGGTGAATATCGAAGAGCAGATGAAGACCGCCTACATCGACTATTCCATGTCGGTGATAGTAGGCCGCGCCCTGCCGGATGTCCGCGACGGTATGAAGCCCGTACATCGCCGTATCCTGTACGGGATGAACGAACTGGGTAACAACAGCAACAAACCTTATAAGAAAGCCGCCCGTATCGTGGGGGAAGTGATGGGTAAATACCATCCACA
This sequence comes from Puia sp., assembly GCA_035545935.1. GTDB lineage: Bacteria > Bacteroidota > Bacteroidia > Chitinophagales > Chitinophagaceae > Puia. The sequence goes on from DASZXP010000200.1 coordinate 29,307, forward strand.
CGGGGATGCCTCCATCTTCGATGCGATGGTCCGTATGGCTCAGCCATGGAGCATGCGCTACCTCCTCGTCGACGGCCAAGGCAACTTCGGTAACCAGGACGGTGACGGCCCCGCGGCAATGCGGTACATCGAAGCCCGTCTTCAGCGTCTGGCCGAATATATGCTGGAAGATATCGAGAAGGATACGGTGGACTTCCAGCTCAATTTCGACGACTCCCTCAAAGAGCCCACCGTACTGCCTACCCGGATCCCTCAGCTGCTGGTCAACGGCTCCAGCGGTATTGCCGTCGGTATGGCCACCAATATGATGCCGCATAACCTCTCCGAGGTCATCGACGGCTGCATCGCCTACATCGACAACAAGGATATCACGATCGAAGAGCTGATCAAATATGTGAAAGCGCCCGACTTCCCGACGGGAGGCATTATATACGGCATGGAAGGCGTCAAGGCAGCCATGCATTTTGGCAGAGGACGTGTCGTGCTTCGCGGCAAGCTCCATGTCGACACGAAGGCCAGCGGCCGGGAACAGATCGTCATCACGGAAGTGCCTTACCAGGTGAACAGGGACGCTTTGTGCGATCGTATAGGCCAGCTGGTGAACGAAAAGATCATTGAAGGCATAGCCCATATCAATAACGAATCCAATAAACGCGAAGGCACCCGTATCGTCATCGACCTGAAAAGGGACGCTATCGCCAACGTGGTGATCAATCAGCTGTACAAACATTCGGAGCTGCAGACCTCTTATGGTATCAACAACGTAGCGCTGGTGAAAGGAAGACCCAGGACCCTCAACATCCGCGAGATGATCGCCGAGTTTGTGGAGTTCCGTATGGACGTCGTCACCCGCCGTACGATATTCGAGCTGAAAGAGGCCGAAAAGAAGGCCCATATCCTGCAGGGCTATCTCATTGCCCTGGATCACCTGGACGAGGTCATTGCCCTGATCCGGGCCTCTTCTACGCCGGAAATAGCCAGGGAAAGCCTGATCAACGCCGGCTGGGGGCTGGATGAGGTACAGGCCAAAGCGATCCTGGAGCTCCGCCTGCAACGTCTCACCGGCATGGAAAGGGAGAAGATCCGCGAAGAATACGACCAGCTGATGCAGCTCATCGCCTATCTGAAAGAGCTGCTGGCCGATGAAGGCAAGCGCTTCGAGGTCATCCGCAAAGAGCTCCTGGAAGTAAAAGAAAAATTCGGGGACGAGCGCAAGACAGAGATCACCTACCTGGACGACGAGGTCAGCATCAAGGACCTCATCCGCGAAGAGGACGTGGTCATCACCATCTCCCATCTGGGCTATATCAAACGCACTTCCGCCACCGAATACCGTCAGCAACGTCGCGGGGGCCGAGGCGCCATCGGCGGCAAGACGAGGGACGAAGACTTTATCGAGCATCTCTTCGTGGCCTCCACCCACCATACCATGCTGTTCTTTACGGAAAAAGGACGTTGCTACTGGCTCAATGTATATGAGATCCCCGAAGGAGACAAGACCAGCAAGGGACGCGCCATCCAAAACCTCATCCAGATACCGCCGGATGACAAGGTGCGGGCCATCCTGGATGTAAAGGACCTCAAGGACGATGCCTTTGTCAATACCCATTATATCGTGCTTTGCACCAAACAGGGCATCATCAAAAAGACTTCTTTGGAAGACTTTAGCCGCCCCCGTCAGACGGGCGTCAATGCCATCACCATCGTGGAAGGCGACCATCTCCTGGAAGCGCGTCTCACGGATGGCAACTCCGAGATATTGATGGCCGTCCGTAGCGGCAGGGCCATACGTTTCGAAGAAGATAAGGTAAGACCCACCGGCCGTGGCGCCATCGGCGTAGCCGGCATCGAAGTAGATGATAACGACGGGAATGACAAAGATGCCGTAATTGGCATGATCTGTGTCAATAAAGACGATAAGTCTCGAACTGTGCTCGTTGTCAGCGAGAAAGGATATGGTAAACGAACTTCCCTTGACGAGTATCGTATTACCAATCGCGGCGGAAAAGGAGTGAAAACCATCAGCGTTACGGATAAAACCGGTAAATTGGTGGGCATTTTGGATGTCACGGAAACAGAAGACCTTATGATCACCTGTAAAAGCGGTCTCACCATCCGGATGCCTGTCAACGGCATCAGCGAGCAGGGTAGGGCCACACAGGGCGTAAAGCTTATCCGTCTGGATGAAAATGATGAGATCGCCGCCATCACCAAGCTGGATAAGCTGGAAGAGGAAAATGGAAATGGCATCCACACATCCGAGCATCCCACACCGGACCCGGTAGATCAGGAAGGACCCGCACAGGAAGGTCCGGACCCGGGACTCGATCCGTTATTGGGAGTAGAACCCTCTGGAAATGAAGACTAAGGGAATATTATTTCATAATAAAAACAAACTCCTTAAAATAATAACTATGAACGTGAATAAAAGACTTCTGGTTACTGGATTGCTTTCGCTTGCCGGATGTGGCCTGTTCGCACAGAGCGTGGATAAGGCTAAGGATCTTCTTAAATCGAACAAACTTCCTGAGGCCAAGACAGAGATAGACAAGGCGCTCACCGTTGAAAAAAATCAAAAGAACAGCGAAGCCTGGTATACCAAGCTGAAGATCTACAATGCGATTGCCGCCGGTCCATTGGTGACGCAATACCCCAACGCCCGTGACCAGGCCTTTGAAGCGTTGGAGAAATATACAGAGGTGGATGACAAGAAGCTGCTGTTCCTGCAGGTGGATCAGTACAAGCCCGTCAATGAGATCTACCAGGGGTATTTCCAGGTAGGCGCCAATGACTATAATGGTGGCAAATACGACTCCGCCCTCATCAACTTCAGCGGCGCCCTTCGCACCAGCGCGTTCATGAACGCCAAGGGCTGGACCAACCTGAAGATCGACACCACCTCTACGCTGTACGCGGGCATCTCCGCCGAGAAGGCCGGCAAGCGTGACTCCGCAGCCGTTTATTATGGCAAGCTGGCCGAAGCCAAGATATCCAATATCAATGGCTCGAACATGATCGACATCTACAAATGGCTGGTAGATTATTACAACCAGAAGAAAGACGAGGCCAATACCAACAAGTTCATCGGTCTGGCCAAGGAACAATACCCCGATGATCTCTTCTGGCCCAGCACCGAGCTGGACAATCTCCGCGAAAAAGGCAACAAGGATTCCCTCTGGGCCAAATACGACGAGATCGTGACCAAGTTCCCCAAGAATCACCTTTTCGCCTTCAACTACGGTCTTGAATTGTACCAATATGCATCCGACACTTCTTCCGGCAAGCGCCCCGCTAACGCGGACGCCCTCATCGCCAAGGCGCAGGAGATGTTGAAGAAATGTCTGGAGATCCAGCCCGACTATCCCCAGGCCGCCCTGGTCTTGGGACAGATCTCCTATAATGCCGGTGTAGACCTGCAAGGCCAGACCAAGAAGATACCGGGCAAGACTCCCGATGATGTAAAGAAACGTGCTGCGCTTCGTGTCGAGGCAGGCAAGAAATTCGACGAAGCCATCCCTTATTTCGAAAAGGTAGACCAGGACCTGGGCTCCAAGGGTAAATTGAAAATGGAAGAAAAGCAGAGCCTCAAGGATGCCTATGACCTGCTGATCACCATTTATGAGCAGAAGAACCTGAAGGATAAAGTGGATGCCTATACGACGAAGTTCAACAACGTGGATAAGGACCACTAATGTCTATAGTCCCAAATGATATCGAAGGCCGGCCCGCAAGGACCGGCCTTTATTGGTTATGCCAGATCGCAGGCTGGATAGTGTACGCCTGCTACCATTTCTATGTCAACAGTGTCGGCTATATCGACAGCCTTCAGAAGGCCCTGCTATATTGCCTGCTGCTGGCCGCCTCCGGCATCCTGCTCACGGCCCTGTATCGTCTGCTGGTCCTGCGTCTTGGCTGGCACGACCTGCCTTTGCTGAAGCTGCTCCCGCGGGTCCTGATAGCCGTAACGCTGATGGCGGCCGCTCTCACCTGGGTCAACCTCCGCATTGAAGAGCTCACCTTTCCGCAATTCGTTCAGGACATCACCCTGATCCTGCTGATACGTACCATGGGGGCATGGCTGGAGCTGCTGTTCATCTACACCTTTATCTACCATCTTTATATCTATTACCGGCGCTCGCTGGCCGCGGAAAAAGCCAGGGCCGGCGCCGAGCTGAGCATCCTACGGAGTCAGATACACCCCCATTTTTATTTCAACACCCTGCACAACCTTTATGGGCTGGCTCTTGAAAGATCACCTCGCACGGAAGAAGCGATCCTGCGGCTGTCCGATATCATGGAATACGTCATCTACGACTGTCGCAGCGAAAAGGTCTCCCTGGAAAAAGAGATCCGCTTTATCCAGTCCTATATCGAGCTGGAAAAACTACGCTATGGGGACGAGCTTCAGATACAGGTGGAAATGGATATACAGCATCCCGGCCGGCTGATAACACCCTTGCTTTTGATCCCATTTGTCGAGAACGCATTCAAGCATGGCGCCGAACAGCAGGAGAAAAATGCGTATATCTATATCCATGCTGCACTGAAGGGAAATGACTTTCATTTCGAGGTGATCAATACCGCCCGGCAGGGTAGGAGCGTTACCGGTGGAACAGGTCTGGACAACGTTAAAAGAAGATTGCAATATCTTTATCCCGGCGGACATCGGCTCGACATGGGCTGGTCCGACGACCGGTACACCATGAAATTAATAGTTAGCCTGTAACACCACATGCCTCTTCAATGCATCATAATAGAAGATGAGCCCATCGGCAGAAAGATACTGGAAGGCTATATCCGGCAGGATACCCGGCTGCAGCTGTCAGGGACCTATCGCACGGCCGCCGAGGCAGGTCCCCATGTCCCGGCGCTGAACCCCGACCTGTTATTTCTGGATATCCGCATGCCGATCCTTTCCGGCATCGAATGGCTGCGATCCCTCCCTACACCGCCATTGGTCATCTTCACGACAGCCTTTCGGGAATATGCCATCGAAGCCTTCGACCTGAATGCCGTGGATTATTTGCTCAAACCCTTCTCCTTCCCACGATTTGCCCAGGCCGTCCAAAGGGCCCTGGACCGCTATTCCCCTGCTCCGGGTGCGACGACAGCCGACCTCTTTCTCCGTGACGGCGTAAAATGGCTCCGTATCGACATCGATCGCGTCCTTTATATAGAAGCCATGCGGGAATATGTAAAGGTCGTCACCACGGAAGGCGCCCATCTCATCCATCAATCCATGAAGAGCATGGAAGAACAGCTGCCGGCGGACCTTTTCCTGCGCATCCACAAATCCTATATCGTGGCCATTTCCAGGATACATTCCATGGAGGGAAGAGAGGTGCTTGTTGGAACGCAACGCCTTCCTGTCAGCCGTCAGCTAAAAAAGGAAGTGCTGGAAAAGATCACCCGCTCCGGCCGGTGACAATTTGTGCCTTTTTTCGGGCACTTGGTAGAAAATTTTTTCCATTCGTCAGGCCTGTCTATACCTTGCCCTACATAAAATAAAGCGATCATGCGTTCCATCAAATACCTTCCGCTGTTCATGCTCTTTTGGGCAGCCTGCGATATGGGCAATACCTCTTCCTTTACGGGTAACGCCGTCATGAAAGAAAAGCTCACGCGTCTGGAGGACCTGCATGAGCTCAGGGCCGCACACAGCGCCACGTTATTGCCGAATGGAAAGATCCTGATCGTCGCGGGATTCAGGAAAGGTCCTGATACCTATAGCCAGCTGTATAGCAGGACGGCTGAGCTATACGATCCTGTCACCAGGAAGTTCAGCTATACGGGCAGCATACAGGTGCCCCGTTGCGGACACACTGCCACGCTGCTGCCGGGTGGTGATGTCCTTATCACGGGTGGCAACAACGACACGCCCGGGCTGGCCAGCGCAGAACTATACAACAGCAGCTCAGGCACATGGACACGTCTTCCGGATATGCTCACAGGCAGGGAAGGACATCGCGCCATTCTCCTGACCAACGGAAAAGTCCTTATCGTCGGCGGCTCCCAAAACCCGGGCCTTTATGCGGAGCTATATAATCCGGCTACGCGCAGCTTCGAAAGAGCGGGTTTATCGCCGCTGAACCTCAGCGGCTCCTGCGTTCTGCAGCTTCGTGACGGCAGGGTATTCATCATGGGGGGCGCGGTGGGCCGTCAGCCGGTGCAATACAGTATGGTCTATGATCCCGCTGCTGACCGCTTTACCAGGACGGCCGATCTCCATCTCGTAAAATACAAATTCGGCGCGGCCCTGCTGCCCGACGGAAGGGTCCTCGTGATAGGAGGCTCCAACAACCGCGACTGGATGGGAAAATATAATACTACAGAGATCTATGACCCGCAGAAGAATGCATTCCAGAAAGGACCGGGGCTGCAATTCCAACGTTTCAAGCTGAACAACGCCGTCGTTACGCTCTCCAATGGCGCCATCCTGGTGGCCGGGGGAGACAGTCATATCGAAATGCTGGATCCCGGCGATTCGGTATTCAGAACATCCGCCGTTATGGACCAGCCTTATTATTTTTCTACCGCCACGCTGCTGCCTACGGGCCTGGTGCTGCTGGCCGGGGGCTATGGCAATAACGCTCAATGCGTCGGGAAAGCCTGGCTGTACAATCCGAGGGTAAGATGACCTATACGACATTGATGCCCTGCTGATCGAGGTGACGATAGATGGCAGCCCGTACTTCCGCGGAGGTCCGCGTGGTCTTGGAGATATCATTCCCCCAGAAGAGGACCTTTACCTCCATAGACTTGGAGTTGAGGATATTTACCAATACCTCCGGCTGACGGGCGGCAAATACATGGGAATTGCCACGCACGATCTCCTTTATCGCCTCCGGCTGGATGGCGTCCACGTGTTGCGGCTTGTCGATGGTAAAGGAAAGGCTCATCCGCACATGGTTATTGCTCAGGGTCCAATTGACGATATTGTGGGATAGTACATCTCCATTGGGGATGATCACTTCCGCCCCTTCCTCCGTCAGCAGCGTGCTGCTTCGGATGCCTATCTCTTTCACCCTTCCTTTTTTGTCTCCCACTTCCACCGTATCCCCGATCCGGATGGGCCGGTCGAAGATGAGGATGACGCCCGAGACGAAATTGTTTACGATGCTTTGCAAACCAAGACCGATGCCCACGCCCAGGGCCCCGATGATCACCGTTATCCTGTCGATGGACAGCCCCGAAGCCGCCACCGCCAGCAGGAAGCCCACTGTCAGCAGGATCAGCCGGGTGACCAGCAGACGGGACCTTTGCCCGGTGTCATCCAATGCGGCATCATCCCCCGTGTCGCCAAAAAAGAAAGCGATGTATTTCTGAAGAAAATTGGCTACCCAGATGATACCCGCGAACAACAGGATGCCTCCCAGCGTAAAGGGCAGGCTGCCCACCTGGCGGGGCGCATTAAAGAAGCCCGTCAATGCGTCGTTGATAGCATCGAATATATTCAGATTGGAAGTGAACACGATCAGCCATAACAGGATAGCCACCCCGCCGGCAAACCGCCCCACGGATTTTGTTATTCTTTTATGATCGAAATGCTCCGGATATTTTTTACGTACACGGCTGGTCTGTATCTGAAGGAGGAATGCTTCCACCACGCTGCGTACAAAGACGCTCAGGCTCACTGTCTGTGCAAAGGCGTATACCGCCGTACCGCCAAAGATCTGCGATAAAGTGACCCTTCCCATAAGATTACAGCCCATCGCCAGCAGGTTCATAAATACATACAGCCAGGCTGCCGCCGTCATCAGCCGGGGGCGTTTATCGGCTATTTTTTTGCTAAGGAGATACAGGAGCCCAAAGGCGACAGACAGTCCGTTCTGAAAGAAATTGGCCCAACGCTGCATGCTGATGGGCAGTCCCAATATACGGGTGGTGGGCACCAGCAGGAAAAGAAGAAGAAAGATGCACCATCCATAGAACACCGGTCGCGAGAACCGCTTCCAGAAGACGATCGTCAGCAGCACCATGAGAAGGAACTGCGTGGATTCGATATAGATAGCAGGGGCGTGGGCATCGAACAAAGGCGCGAGGCTCAATATGAATACCAGCGTGGCGATCCATGGCCATGGGGTGATATACCGGAAGTTGAAGTCGTTCAGCGCCTTCAGGCTGTCCCTTCGTCTCAGGCTCCGGAAATTGAAAGCGACCCAAAAAAAGAATGCAAGCCCTGTCACGAATAACCAAACTCTTTTGGTACGGGTGTTGGCAAAATAATAACGGGCCAGCTGCTGCTCCCCATCCAGGCTGCGTTTGAAGGCGTCCCTGGAAAAGCCATTATGCGTTCCCGGCGAACGCGGCTCCCAGAGATACCGGCGTTCTTTCCCGAAGGCCCTGGTGCCGACATCCTTTAAGGCCTGGTCCACCTTGGATGTCAGGTCTTCGATGGTGATGGAATTGGCGGTGGCCTGCGTCTTCAGGTCGTTGATCTGGTCGGAATAGAGCCTCATCAGACTATCCGCCTGTCTCCATTTAAGCTTCAATTGCTGCAGCTGCACCTGGAAAGAGGCTTTTAACGCGGAGTCCCGGAAGATATGCAGCAGCAGCGTATCCGTATGCATTTGCTCCACATTCTTTTTTACCTCATCCATTTTTTTGTCATACGCATCCAGATGCCTGGCATACCCGTCTGTATTACGGTCGAGCTCATCCAGCAGGGTATTGAACATCTGAAGGTTCCGGATATTCAGGGTCCTGTCGTTGACGGAAAGCCGCTCGCTCAAAATGGCCAGCGCCGAGTCCTCATCGTCCAGCTTGTCGTCTATCTCGTCCAGGTGGACAAAGGTTGCCGTTACGGCCGGCACCTGGCTCAGCATGTCGTATACCTTCTCCATGCTTTCCATGTAGTCGCTCCGGGTGGCGATGGTATTATTGGTAAAAAGAGTGGAGTCGAATTTGCGGCGTTCAGGCTTCTCCCGTTCGAAGATCTTCCCCTTTTTACGCTGGACCTTCAGACCGGCTTTTGGTGGCGATTTGACGGTGTCGGCAGGGGACCTGGGAGCAGCTGTCTTTGTGCTGTCCTGGGCGGAGACATACCCCATTATCAAAAAAGCCGTGAACAATGACAGGAGGCTTTTCATAGTAAAAATTCCTTTATGTGATCAGCCCCAAAGCTAAGGTTTTTCACAGTATCTAAAGGTTATATAATATATTAGAAACCTTTACGTTAACCAGTTGAGAGAAATAGTGTTAAATCCAATGATTATGAAGGTGACAGCTCGACGGAGCCTTTTTTTATTGCTTTATTGCCTGCCGTTGTGCTCCTTTCCCCAGCCCGTCACGATCAAATTCTCCCATCTCAGCACCAATAACGGCCTGTCCCAAAGCAATGTTACCTGTATCCTTCAGGATAGGAGCGGGTTTCTCTGGTTCGGCACCCAGAATGGCCTCAATCGATGGGATGGCTACCAGTTCACCGTCTATCGCAACGACCCGAAGGATTCGACCAGCCTGTCCAATAACTATATCAAATCGCTTGCAGAGGATGCCCAGGGCAATATCTGGATCGGCACCTGGGGCGGGGGGATCAACCGTCTGAATCAGAATAAGTACAGCTTTACACATTTTAGCCACGATCCCCATCGACCCAATAGCCTTTCCGACAATTTTGTCAATTGTGTCAGGCTGGACCAGGCCGGCCATCTCTGGGTCGGGACGGAAAGCGGCGGTCTCGACAGGATGGATCCCGTCACAGGCAATTGCCGCATCTTCAAAGAGGACGCGCAGCCTTCCAGTCTTTCCGACAACAATGTCACCGATGTGCTCGAAGACAAGGATCACCAGCTTTGGGTGGCTACTTTCCGGGGAGGCATATGCCGGCTGAACGGCGCCACGGAGAAATTCACCCGCTACGTTCACGACCCGCGTAACCCCGGCTCCCTCATCTATAACAATGTCGGTTGTCTCTTCCAGGATAGCCGCGGACAGCTATGGGTAGGTACCAGGGGCGGGGGCCTCGATTGTTACCAGTCTGCTTCCAATTCCTTCCGGCATTACAGGAACAATCCCACCGACCCCGCTACGCTGGCGTTGGATCGGGTACTGTGTATTTCGGAGGATGCCGGCGGCAATATCTGGATCGGCACGGAGAATGGAGGATTGAGCATTTTCAATCCCCATACGCAGAACTTTCGCACGTATGTCAACGACGATATAGACAATGCCTCCCTGAGCAACAATTCTATCTACTCCCTTTACAGGGACAGACACGACAATATGTGGGTAGGTACTTTCAGCGGCGGGATCAATCTCAGCAACAGGGACGCATCCCTTATCCCGCACTATCGCCGCAATACCTCTCCCTATTCCCTCAGCAATAACAATGTGCTTGTCTTCTCCGAAAATACCAGGGGACAGATCTGGATCGGAACGGACGGGGGCGGATTGGACCTCTTCGACCCGTCGACAGGCAGGTTCACCGCCTTCCGGCATCAGCCGGGTAAGGCTTCCACGATCACCAGCGATTATATATTGAGCCTGCTGACGGACAGAGACGGCAATCTCTGGGCGGGTACGGTCGGTACGGGTCTCGATGTCATCGATGCGCAGCACAAGGTGACCCATGTATTCAGAAATGACCCGAATGATACGACCTCTATCAGCGGTGACAATATCAATACCATGACACGGGACCCCGATGGTGATCTTTGGATCGCCGCGTATGGCATGGGGCTTAACCTCTACCATCCGGGGAAAAAGAATTTTAGCCATTATACGCATGACAACGGCAGTCTCAGCAGCGATCGGATCAACTGTCTCATGGGCGACTCCAGAAGAAGACTCTGGATCGCTACCTATGACAAGGGACTGGACCTGCTGGATAAGAAGACCTGGACCTTTCAGCATTTCTCGCATAGCGACACCGGCAACAGCCTTTCCAGCAACAGCATCAATTGCCTCCTGGAAGACGTCCAGGGCAATATCTGGATCGGCACCAGCTCGGGACTGGACTGCCTGGACAGCCGTACGGGGAAGTTTACCTCCTATTTTATTGAAAATGGCCTTCCTGACAATACGATAATGAGCATTTTACAGGATAGCAGAGGCAATATATGGGTCAGCACGCTGAAGGGCGTTTCCCGTTTCACCCCCTCCACCCATGCCTTTAAGAACTACTCCATTGCAGATGGTTTGCAGGGCGATGAGTTCAAGGCGCATTCCTCTATCCGCAGCAGTAACGGGTCGCTTTATTTCGGAGGCTCCAATGGATTCAATATCCTCTTTCCGGACAGCATACATGAAAGTCATTTCGACCCGCCGCTGGTCATGACACGCTTCCAGCTTTTTGCCAGGGATGTGCCCATCGCCAGGGATGATAAGGACCCCTCTCCGCTAAAGGATAATATCACCTTTACCCGGCAGATCACGCTGCCTTATTCCAGCTCCATCATCACCTTCGAATTTGCTTCCCTGAACTATACCCTGTCCCGCAAAAAGCAGTATGCCTATATGCTGGAAGGTTTCGACAAAGGCTGGAATGAATCCGGTATGAAACATACCGCCACCTACACCAATCTCGATCCGGCCACCTATACCCTCAAGGTCAAAGGATGGGATAACCGGGGAGGCTGGTCGGATAAGATATATACCCTGCAATTGGTGATACGGCCGCCCTGGTGGCAGACCTGGTGGTTCAGGATCGCAGCCGTATTGTTTCTTTGCAGCGCTTTGTATTCGCTCTACCGGCGTCGTATCCACCGTATCCAAAAGCAAAAGGTCAGATTGGAGCAGCTGGTGGCAGAACGCACGCTACAGGCCGAAACGGCCAATCGGGCCAAGAGCGCCTTTCTGGCTACCATGAGCCATGAGATCAGGACCCCGCTCAACGGCGTCATCGGCATGTCATCCCTCCTCTTCCAAACCCCTTTGACGGAGGAACAGAAGGAATATGCTACCACTATCCGCAGCTGTGGGGAAAGCCTCATGTCCGTCATCAACGATATCCTGGACTTTTCCAAGATCGAAGCGGGCAGCATGGAGCTGGACCCGCATGATTTCGAGATCCGTTCTTCCGTGGAAGAGGTATTGGACGTATTTGCCGACAGGGCGGCCAGGGCGGGTATCGAGCTGGTATATGAGATAAGCTCCCTGGTGCCGGAACATATCCATGGCGACGACATCCGGCTGAAGCAGGTATTGATGAACCTGGTAGGCAATGCCGTGAAGTTTACGGCCCAGGGTGAGGTATATGTAGGCGCCCGTCTGCTGGATCATCAGGAAGAGCAGGGACTGCTGCTGGAGTTCGAAGTAAGGGATACAGGTATCGGCATCCCTCCCGATAAGCTGAACAGGCTCTTTAAAGCTTTTACGCAGGCCGATTCCTCCACCACCCGCAAATATGGCGGTACGGGGCTGGGGCTGGCCATCAGCGAAAAGCTTATCCATATCATGGGCGGCGATATCAAGGTAGAAAGCAGGGAAGGAGCCGGCGCCACCTTTACTTTTTATGTGCGGATGGATAAAGGACATGCTACTCACGAAAAAGAAACGCCCGCCCGGATCTCCGATATGGAAGGCAGCACGGTGCTGGTGGTGGATGACAATACGACCAATCGTACCATCCTGCAACGTCTTCTACAGCAATGGAAGATCCGGCCGCTGCTGGCTGCCACAGGACGTGAGGCCCTGATCATGCTGGAGCATCATCGGGTGGACCTGGTGATATCCGATCTGCATATGCCTGAAATGGACGGCATCGCTCTGGCAAAGGCCCTGAGGACAAAGCACAACGACGTGCCCATCTTATTGCTCAGCTCCGTGGGCAACGAGACGAGAAGGAAATATCCCGACCTTTTCCAGGCCGTCCTGAACAAGCCCGTAAAACATCATCTACTGCTGAAATATATTGCCCGGCTCCTTCAAGGTCATCAGACTTTTCCGGGACAGGAAGAACAGCATCCGCAAAAGCTTTCCGATAGATTTGCGGGGGCCTTCCCCTTGCGCATACTCATTGCGGAAGACAACCTTGTCAACAGGCAATTGATCCATCATGTGCTTGCAAAGCTGGGCTATGACCCTGTCATGGTAGAGAATGGCCAGGAGGCCATCGATAAGCTGGATGAAGATGAGTTCGATATCCTTTTCATGGATGTACAGATGCCTGTGATGGATGGCCTGGAAGCCACTCGTCTGATCCGCAGCCGCGGCGGTGAACAGCCTGTCATCATTGCGCTCACGGCTGATGCGCAGGAAGAGGATCGTCAGACCTGCCTGGCCACAGGAATGGACGACTATATCAGCAAGCCCCTGCAGCTGGACAGACTGCTCAATATGTTGAAGAAATGGGCCTTACAGGTGTAGCTCCTCCAAACCGGGCTTCCAGCGTAAGAAAAAAGCTGCGTGCATCCGACGGAACGATACCCGGACCGGGATAGCTATCCGCGCGGCGGGTAAAATAGCGGCTGTCCCCCACGTTATTGATGTTACCATATAAGATAAAATGCCGGCTGAGACGATACTCCGCGGATAGATCCATCACGGTATAGGCCGGTATCACCCCATCGATGGCATTGGCCGTATAGGTAGCATTCGTGGCGTCCGTGAATTGCCTGCCTGTATAGGATAGCTGATATCCCACGCCCCATCGTCTGTGGCGAAAGGAAACGCCCGTCTTGAATACCACATCCGGGACGAACTCAACCTTTTTTCCTTCGATAGCTGTTTCCTTACTGTGTACATATGTGGCATGAATGACCGAGAAGTTAGAGAATACGGTGAGCCCCTCCCATATTTTTGCCTCTATATAGCTTTCCAGCCCATAGTGCCTGGACGCCGCCACATTGGTCCGCAGGTTGTAAATAACGAGATTGGCCGTGTCCTGGATGCTGCCGATCTTATCATTGTAGTGAATGAGGAAAAGGCTGACATCGAAGCTGAAAATGCCGCTGCTCTTACGAAGACCTATATCCGCCGAATATCCCTTTTCATCCTGCAGGTTGCTGTCCACTTTGAGGTTGGGATTCAATGTGCGGATATCATTGAAGTTGATGGCCTTGTAATTCTGGGAAATATTCGCGTAGGCTTGTATGGAGCTGGGAAGGTTATAGGTCAGCCCCAAGCCTCCGATGATAAAATGACGGTTGTTCGACTTGTTATCCGTGATCTTCTGCGGATCGATGGGATTGCCCGACAGATCGAATATGGCGTTGGTATATATTCCCTGCGCCCTGGTGCTGATGTTTTCAAAACGTATGCCCGGTATGAAGTGCAGACGGGGCGTGATACGAAAGATATTCTCCGCGAAGACGGCCGTATTGTGATTGGGAAAGGTATAGTTCGAATACCGCAGCGTATCCGAAGCCCTGGTCGGCGTAAAAGTAAAATCCGAGGGCCGGCCGCCGGAACCATCGTTGCCGAATCCCTGCTCCCGGTGCGTATGCCCGTTATAGTAGCGGAACCCGACCAGGGCCGTCGCCGGCAGTCCCCCGATGGAATATTGATATAGCAGTCTGCTTTCGTTGCCCCAGTTGCGGTAATGATCGATATACAGGTTGCGGTCCGACCCGTCGTCTGTATGGTTGATAAAGGTCAATAGCCCCAGGGCATCCCGCTGGGCCAGCAGTCCGAAAAACCGGCTGTTGAAAGTAAATCGCCTGCCTATATTGTAATCCAACGCTACGCTTCCCAAGTTCCAGTCGACCTTGAACCAGTTCCGCGCCCTCACGGACGTACGTGCGTCTTTGGTAAACTCTTCATCCGTCAGTCCTCCCGGCTGATGCTCGAGATAATCCATATGGGTATATTGAAAGGTCACCGACAGCCTGTCTGTGATCCCATAGACAAGGGATGCGTATCCCGTGTTGGAATTGAATTCGGAGTTGGGCCGCCACCCGTTGCCGGATTTATGTTGATAGAAGGCATAATAGTTGAGCTTCCCTGTCGTACCGCCCATACTGGTGAATGTATTGAAAAAGCCCCAGGAGCCACCCGTCAGACGGCTTACGACCGCGATCTTATCACTGTCGGAACCCCTGTTCATCCGGAAATTGATCATCCCTCCGAACTGGGTGCCATACTGAAGAGAAGCCGCGCCCCGTACGATCTCTATTCTTTCCACCGCCTCGACAGGTGGAGTGTAGTAGCTTTCCGGATAGCCCAATGCATCGGCGCTGATATCATAGCCATTTTGCCGGGTATTGAAATTTGCCACCCGGTTGGGACTAAGTCCTCTGCCGCCAATGGCCAGCTGCAGACCTGCACCGTCATTTTCCCAGATATTGAGCCCGGCCACCCTGGCGTATACCTGCCGGCTGTTATTCGTCGCCTTGTTGGCGATAAGGTCCTTCAATATGACGACCTCTGTCTTTTTGCCCGCATAGATGGCCGTCCCCTCCACATCCCGCAGCCGTGAGAAGCCGGAAGAAACCACCACGCTGTCCAGTCTCTTTGCCCGGCCCGTATCGGTCTGCGCATCGGCGGATGTAACATAAAAACCTATCAGTATGCAAAGCGCCCATTTCATTGTCATCATTTTTTAAAAGGGAGTATCCATTGCTTATGTCCAAACCAGCTTTCCTGCTGTGCGGCCAGGTTTATCGTGCTGTCGATATAGAGCCGGCTGCCGCTGCCGTTCAGGGTCACATAGCTTTCCACCATCACTTCGGGATGCGCCATGCCTTGCTGTCGATAGTGCCTTTCCAGTATATGCGCATATTGCAGCATCATGTCGGGCTGGGTCTCCATCATCCTTTCCTGGTAAGCCGTCAAAAAAGCCGCATTATTCACTTCAAACCGTCTGCCGGTAGCAGGGTCTTTTATATAAAAGAATGCAGCGCCTCCTTTTTCCATGAGCATCACCCGCCATGAAAAACGATAGCCCTCCTCTGTCCAGAGCAGGTTGCCGGGATATAAAAGGAATCGAAAAGGCATCAGTACCTGCCAGAGAAAATAAAGCCCCAGCAGGAACAGCAGCGCGGGCTCTCTCCGGGACTGCCGGTGTGCGGGCTCTTTCACCGGGCCATCGAAAAAGAATACCAGCGTCGCGCTCATCATCAGATAGGGGAACATGCCTATCTGGAAAAGCAGGGCCGTCAGGGTATGGAACACGACTACCAGTATATAACCTGCCAGCCGCGTTTGGCGGCTCATCAGGATAAAAGGTATGGAGAGGTCGAAAAGAGCGCCTGCCCAGCTAAAGAAATAAGCGGCCCATTCCTGCCGGAGCAATGGCCCCAACAGCGGCGTCGACGCCCTGGCCGGCAGCCAGATCCTCAAAGGCTCCGCATATAGCAGCCAGTCGGCCGTCAGCTTGGAAAGACCCGCGCAGAAATAGATCAGACATAGCTGCCATCGAAATAGGAACACCGCCCAGGCAGGAACCGTCAACGTATGCAGGGATGGACGCAACAGCACATCCAGCGACCATCTCCGGTGCGCCGGCGCCCATATCAATAAAAAAGCGAACAGCGTCACCAGGTAGTAATGATTCAGGTAATAGGTCTTATCCAGCAGCTCGGCGTAGGCGAAACAGGCAAAGAAAAGCGCCGTCGCCACACGATAGAAGAACCCCACGCAGATACAAAGGGCAGCCAATGCCATCAACCCATATATCGTATACATCCCCGCGGCCCCCATCGGGTGCAGCCATTCGAAACCATAAAAAGGGAAATGGTATTTTGGCGTCAGATAGAAATCCCGCACCCATCCCCTGGCTATGAAACGCAGGGTACTGATAAACAGAACTGCCCCGAAGACGATCCGCAGAACCGCCAACGGGGCAATAGGATAAGGCCTGTATAAATAATTTTTAATCCCCGTCATCATCCTGGAAAGAGATTTTTATGCCAAGCGCGGAGCTCATATCCACCTTCAGCAATACGGTCATTTGACGTACCGCCGTATAGGCGTCATTGACCGCGGAATTGTTGTTTTGTATGCCGTCCGATAAAGGATCAGGCAGGGCCTGCATTTTGGTCAGCAACGTATTCCATTGTGTCTTGATGGCGTCGTTCAACGAACCGCCATTGCTCTGTGCATTCGTAGCCGCTACTTTGTCGTCCAGTCCGCCGCCTGCGGCGCCTGTGTATAAGTTTTGAAAAGCCTTTATCTGCGTCACCAGCAATACATCCGACAGGTCGCCATAATATCCCTCTACTTTGGTAGGCGATTTAGGCAATACGGAAGGGCCATATTGTCCAATAGGTATGCCGATCTTATAATTCTGCAGGTTCACATCGAAATCCATCACAAGGGCGTTCACCAGCAGGCTGAGGCTGCTGCCTGCATCCGTTCCCACTCCTTTGGAGAACCGGTCGATATAATTTCCTCCCGTGGCGTTCCATGCAGTAGCTACCGCAGCTGTCTTGGACTTCAGCGAGGCGGTCAGGGCCGCCAGATACTGCCTGGCTCCCGAGGCCGTTCCCGCCGTGGTAAAACGTGCCAGCGTGGCATCATTGCCATAGGCAAACAGCAAATAGTCCAGGGCCGGAAAACCCTGCGCGGCATAGTTGCCCAGCCCATCGATGACATAGGAAGCGCCGCCTGCATTGGCCTTTATAAGCGCCGTGTCGGCGGGAAAGGAATTCGTGAAATGAGTGGTGAGGTACAGATCGGCCGCCGGACCGAACTCCAACTCGCTACAGGCCGCCCAGGCCTTATACGCCTGGACAAAAGCAGTCTGCACCGCATCCAGCGTGGTGAGGGTGGGAGAGGTGTTGAATGCGCCCACTGCCGCATCCAGCGTGGCTGAAGTGGTAGCCAGCTGCTGATAGGAAGGAATAATGATATTCGTTCCCAGGTTCACCAGCACCGTATCCGTCGTGCTGTCGGGAGGGGTCGATGACTTACCCCCCGACTTGCTGCAGGCTGCCAAAAAAAGGATAAGCCCTGTCACACATATCCCCAATCCCGAGACCCATAATGTTGTTCGTTTCATACCGCCTTTATTTAAGAATTACATGTTCATTTTGATAGCATCCCAGCCGTAAATGCTGCTGATCTTATCCTGTATGGCCTGAATGCCGGCCGGGGTAATGTTATAAAAATTGCTGCCATACAGGGCAAGGACTGCCTGGTAATCCGCATCGCTGATCTTTTTATGCGTATTGAATTGGAGCGCCGTCCAGAAACCCAATGATTCGGAAAGATTCCCCGCTACCGCTGCCGCTCCATTGGGCAGGTTGCCTTTTGCCTCGTTCAGTTCATGACTGGCGGCGGCGGCTTCCATCGTTTCGAAAAAAGGAATGATGATGGCGGCCTGTTGCTGGGCGGTAGCCAGGTCGTTATTGGCCAGGGCTGCACGGCCTTTCAAAAAGGCATTCATCAGCGTAGGATTGGAGTTGATGCCTGTGAGAGAGGTGACTGGCTTGGCAATGCCGGAGTCGATCTGGCTGGTGTAGGAGCCCCAATATTTTACGCCGGCCCTGTTCGTGGGGAAATTGGCGGGTACGCACCAGAGATAAAAGGCCTGGTCCCAGGCATGCTGTTTCGCGGCGATGCTGATATTGCTGTTCAGGGAGTCGCCTAAGTATACATCCTGTATTTGGTGACCGATGAAAACCCCCATCATGACCTTGGTAAAATATTGACGCCAGAAGATACCGTTGGCGCCGAGCAAGGTCTTGCGTGTGCTGACGCCCGCCTGGCCGCTGGCTGCGGATTGTCCTGTATGGCTGGCTACATCCACGCTGTCCAGGATCGCTTCTATCAGGGGCTGTGCGGCGCCGAGGGTGCCGCTTTTCAGCTGCAGACCCGAAGTGTTCAGATGAAGGGTAGCGCCATTGAATACCGTATCCGTGAAATATCCTCCCGTATTGGCGAACATGCTTTTCAGTTTGGCGCCGTCCACCGTGACACCCGCCGTATTGCCCGCATTGATACCCGTTTCGATCTCCGCCAGCATGGATAGCGTCGTCTTGGCATCGAGACTGTCCGCATTGCTGAAGCTGTAGGTAGTGGGTACCGTATACGTGGGAGCTGAATTGTTATCTTTTTTGCAGCCGGTGGAAATAAAAGAAACTATGGTAAAGGTCAGTCCTGTAAATGTGATCAATGTTTTTTTCATGATTGTGTTAGTTAAGTGGCGCAAGATTAAGCCCACCGGCAACGCAAATTCTTACACAATCAGGAATTGCATTTACGCAAAAAGGAAAAGAGAAAAAATAATAAAAAACGCCGATTGACAGGCAACCGGCGATCAATTCGGTGCGTTCATACTGCTCCTTATTCCGTTCGCAAGCTTTTCACGGGGTTTCGTACCGCGGCCTTCATCGTATTCAGGCTTACCACCGCCAGGGTCAATAGCAGGATAACGCCGCCTACCATTATAAAGACCCACGGACTGATGGATATCCGGAAAGTATATTTTTCCAGCCAGCTGTCCATGGCCCACCAGGTGATGGGTACCGCAATGACAAAGGCCAGCAGCACCAGCTTGAGGAATTCTTTTGACAGTAATAGCAGCAGCGACGAAACGGTGGCTCCCAGTACTTTTCGGATACCTATCTCCTTTATGCGCTTTTCGATCGTGAAGGATGCCAGTCCTGCCAATCCCAGACAGCAGATGAAAATGGCCAGCCCCGCAAATATATCCGTGATCCTGCTGATCAGCTCCTCCGTAAGGAATTTCTTACCGAATTCCGCGTCGGCAAACCTGTATTCGAACAGATTGGAGGGACTGATCTTTTTTACGATAGGCCCGATAGCGGCGATCGCCTTTTGCGGCGCCACTCCCTTGTTCAACCGGATGCTGATACAGGCTGTGTTATAAGGCTGATAATAGATCATCAACGGGTCGACGGGCTTGTAGGGGCTTTCCATGACCACATTGTCCGTGACGCCGATGACGGTGAACTTGCGAGGGCCATATCGGAGCAGATGTCCGACGGGATTCACCAGGTGCATGGCATCCACCGCCGCCTTGTTCAGCAGCATCGTACCGGAGTCGGCAGGTGTCCCGGAGAAGTCCTGACCTTCCAGCATTTTTACTCCCAACGTTTTGGTATAATCCTTATCGGCGGCCTGGCCGCAAAAGATGATCTCCGTATTGGCGGGTCTTTCGTCCCAATCCGGTGAAGGACTTCTCCACCATATTTCCGTGACAGGGGAGAGGGTACGGGTCACCGAGGCCACCATGCCCGTATTGATGAACTCCTGTTTCAATGCCGCATAATTCTTGTCCATGTCGGGGTCTTGCGGCAGCATGATCAGGTTATCCGGATCATAGCCGAGATCACGGTTCTTGACATATTGCAGTTGACGATAGACGATGATGGTAGCCGATATCAATAATATCGAGATCACGAACTGTCCTACGACGAGTATCCGCCGGGGCAGCACCGCTTTCCTTCCCGCGAGGAAAGTACCTTTCAGCACCTTGACGGGATTGAAGGAAGACAGATAGAAGGCAGGATAGCTGCCTGCCACGAATCCGGTAAATAAAATGATCGTGACGACGCCTGTCCAGAAGACCGGATCACCCGGATCGATGGCCATATGCTTGCCCACCATGGTATTGAACGCGGGCAGCAACAGCAATACCAGCAATAGGGAAAAGACAAAGGCGATAAAGGTAAGGATGATGGATTCAAAAAGGAACTGCCACCGCAATTGCTTCCTGTCCGAACCGAGCGTCTTCCGGATACCGACCTCCTTTGCGCGCTGCTCCGAACGGGCCGTGCTCAGGTTCATGAAATTGATACAGGCTATCAACAGGATAATGATGGCCACCACGGTGAACAGCCGCACATATTCGATCATCCCGCCGACGCTTTTTCCGTCCTTGAAGTCGCTGTAAAGTCTCCATTTGTTCATGGGCCAGGCAAAATAGGTGCTGATCTTGTCGTTGTTATGCGAACGCATGAGATCGTTGGCCTCTTTTTCCAACATGGCTTGCGAACTGCCGGGCGTCACCTGTACAAAGACATTCCAGGACGAGTTTCGCCATTCGGCCAATTGCCGCTGCATATTCGAATAGTCGAACAGCCTTACAAAGTCGAACTTGAAAGTAGAATTGTCCGGAGCATCCGCTACGATACCCGTGACTTTGAAATTCTGGTCATTGTCGATCTTCAATGTCTTATTGATAGGATCGTCCTTCCCAAAGAAAGCTTTTGCCGCCGACTCCGACAGCACGATCGACGACGGGTCCGTAATGGCCGTAGCCGCGCTGCCCCGGACAAACTTCCAGGAGAAGACATCGAAGAAATGCTCGCTCACCGTATACCCGTTCTTCTTCAGCCTGACATCGCCATATTGAATGACATGATCCTGTGGATAGGTCATCTCCACGGCATGCTTGATATTCGGATAGCCCGTCTCCAGCGACCTGGCCATGGGGAACACCATATTCCGGTCTGTAAACACACTGTTCTTAAAATCCCGGTTGGCTATGATCTGGTAGATATTGTTATAGTTGCTGTGGAATCTGTCATAGGACAGCTCGTCATGCACCCATAGAAAGATAAGAATGCTACAGGTCATCCCGATGGTAAGCCCTAACAGGTTACTGGCGGCAAAACCTTTGTGGCGGAACAGGTTCCGCCAGGCTATCTTGAAATAATTTTTGAGCATGCGGCGTTTTTTAGTTTTTTCCACTAATGAGATGCCGGAATGCTATTTTGCTGATAACGAGATGATTGCATGAGCTGTTTGTACCTATGTGTCCGTTATCGATACAATGTCTGTCCGGCAGCGTCCTATTAGTTGACCACCTGACGCAATGATAGGTTACAGCTGCTGGTAATTTTTTCGGGACTTTTTGATGGCCGGACCGCCTTTGCCGTATGCAAGGACCTCGCCCAGGCAGGAGCCAACGTGCTGTTCGACACCACCGGCCGTTATGACGACAAGGAGCCGGGCTGTTTTTTAACCGGGAATATTCCTTAAATTACAGCACCAGATGATGGGCCTGCCGGATATTGAAAAAGATTACTGCCATACTGCTGCTGAGCTTATTCCTGTTTAACTGGATCGGATATGGTTTGCTGTCCTCCTTCCTGGAAGTAAAGGCCGACATGCAATTGCAGACGCAATTGGATGATAATAATTATGACGACTCCCAGCTGGTTTCCATGAAAGTGCCGGTGACACACCTGTCGTACTATAATAATTCTCCCATGTACGAAATTGCCGACGGAAAGATCGAGATAGGGAAAGTGTTGTATCACTATGTCAAACGCCGGATCTATAACGACTCCCTGGAGGTATTGTGCATCCCCAACCAGGAAGCCATGCGGCTAAGGGCGGCTAAAAATAATTTCTTCGCGTCCGTCAACGGGCTGCAGCAGGCTTCCGCTGATCAGGGGAAGAAGCAAAGCGCCAATGCTGACATTCTTAAGAATCTCCTTTTAGAATATTATCCGACAGAAAATATGCCTTTAACAGGCGTTTTCTGTTTTATTTCTTTTCGGCGTTATGCCGATCATGCTTCTCTTCTTTCTTCCATCTATATCCTCACTCCCGGACAGCCTCCGGAAAGAGCGGTCATAACAGCTTGATAAAAGCTATGCGTATTTGATCTCCCGTTTGGGCGTGGCCTGATCGGGATATAGCCGTTTTATTGGACTTCTTACAATTACAATTATGAAATGGAAGACCCTGATAATTATTATTACAGGCGCAGGTCTTTTGGTATTCCTTACGTCCCTGACCTATGTCTGTATCAAAAGATATCACAACGACAGGGAGAAGGAGGCGATGCAGCTGTACAGAGCAGGGCTGAAAAAGATCTATCATAAGGATAATGCTTTTGCACCCGAGGCGCAGCTTGCATTTTATGACTCTCTGGAGCTCGACCCTTCCTTAAGCAAAGAGAGGGAGATGATCGTCGAGTTTTTCAAGGCGGTGACGCTTATAAAGCTGGGACAGGAGACGCAGGCCACCGAGATCCTGAGCGCATTGATGGATAAGACGGAAGCCAGCCGGCGGAACAAATTCGGCATGGAGGTAAGAAGACAGCTGGCGCTGTCATATATCCGGACGGGAGAAAAGAACAATTGTATTGCCAATCATTCCTCCGGATCATGCATATTCCCCATCCAGGCGTCGGGAGTATACATCGATCCCGATGCTACCCGGAAAGGCATCGGGGTGTATGAAAAGGTCTTACAGCTGGATCCCGACGATCTGGAGTCGCGCTGGATGCTGAACGTGGCTTATATGGCTATTGGAGAATACCCCCGTAAAGTGCCGTCCGCCTGGCTTATCCCGGGCATGGATACCGATACATCGGAGTATAAGGTGAACGCTTTTACGGATTATTCCCGTGATCTAAAGCTGAACGAGTTCAGAAGCCAGGCCGGCGGCGCCATAGTAGATGATTTCAACAACGATGGCTACCTGGATATCGTGACCTCTTCATGGGACCTGGAGGAGCCGATGCATTATTTCAGGAACAATGCCGACGGCAGCTTCACCGATGTTTCCAAAACATCCGGGCTGGATGGCATCAAGGGCGGATTGAATATGATACAGGCAGACTATAACAATGACGGCTTTACGGATATCCTGGTTTTGCGGGGCGCCTGGATGGGCGAATTCGGCAAGCAACCGAAAACATTGTTGCGGAACAACGGGAACGGCACGTTCACGGATGTCACGGTGGAGAGCGGTATCCTTTCTTTTCATCCCACGCAGACCGCTGCCTGGGCGGATTTTAACAATGACGGCTGGCTGGACCTGTTCATCGGCAATGAGACGCTGCCCATGGGGGGGCCGCATCATCCCTCCGAATTGTATATCAATAATCAGGATGGAACGTTCACCAATGTCACCGTGGAGGCCGGATGCGAGAAGATCGGCTTTATGAAAGGCGTTTGCTCCGGCGACTACAACAGGGACGGGTGGCCCGATATAATCATATCCTGCCGCGACGGGCAAAAGGTCTTGCTGAAGAATAAGGGACTGAATTCCAGGATACCCCAATTCGAAGATGCCACGCATGAAGCAGGTTTGGACAGGTCGCTGACATTTACATTCCCCACCTGGTTCTTCGACTACGACAACGATGGCTGGCCGGATATCTTTATGTGCGGGTACCAGTTCCAGGGGTCGCTGGCCGTTACAGCAGCGGCGGAAGCGCTTCACCAGCCTTTTCCGCCTAATACCAGCCTGATGTACCTGTACAGGAACAACCATGATGGGACATTTACGGATGTATCATCCAAGGTGGGGCTTGACAAACCCGTATTTGCCATGGGCTCGAATTTTGGGGACCTGGATAATGACGGCTGGCTGGATATGTATCTCGGTACGGGGAACCCGGAGTTCCAGTCCCTTGTTCCCAACCGGCTCTTCAAGAACATCGGGGGACAGCGGTTTGCGGATGTCACGGGTTCGGCAAGGGTCGGCAATTTGCAAAAAGGGCATGGCGTTGCTTTTGCCGACATCGACAACGATGGCGACCAGGACATCTTTTTGGAAGTAGGGGGAGCGCTGAAAGGGGATGGGTATTTCAATTCCCTTTATATCAATCCCGGTCAGGACAATAACAACTGGATCAGCATTCTGCTGCAAGGGGTAAAATGCAACCGGAGCGCCATTGGCGCGCATATAGCCCTTTCCTTCCGGGAAGAAGGGATAAAACGCACCGTTCATATGGACGTCAACTCCGGCGGAAGCTTTGGTTGTAATCCATTCCGAAAGGAAATAGGGATCGGCAAGGCCTCTATCATCGATGAGCTGGCCATTACATGGCCTACCACCGGAACGGTACAGGTATTCAAGGACATCAAGCCCTGTCAGTTCATTACGATCAGGGAAGGGAAGGACCAGATCGAGAAATTGAATCTGACGCGTCTGAATTTCAAGCACGGCGACCAAAAAATGAATATGATCGGATGTGTGCCGGAGAGATGATCCCGGAGAATAGGCCGGCGAAGCATTTCAGGACTTGTCGGAAAGGGCGCTACTTATTACCTTTGGGCCCAATTCTAAAACCCTTATATGCGACCGGCCTATATCTATTTAATTTTTCTTTCATCCGTTGCCGTATCCTGTGTTTCTACCGGAAAATACAAAGCCCTCCAGGTGCAGGAGCAAAAGACCGACAGCCTGTATACATGGTCGCAACGGACGCTGAAAAGCTGCCAGGATGCCAATAACGATCTCAACAAGCAAAAGGCGACGATGCAGGATCAGCTGAAAAGCCAGGGCTTTGAGCTGGAGGCCAGCAAAGAGAATATCACTTTATTGAGGAAACAGCTGCAGGACCTTTCGACGCTCAGCAGCGCCCAGGCGGAGAGCTTGAAGAAGTCGATGGACAACATCGGGGCCAAGGATAGCTATATGCAGGAATTGCGTGCCGCCGTCGTGCACCGGGATTCGGTGAACCTGGTAGCGCTGATGAACCTGAAGGCCTATATGGGAGGGTATGGAGAACAGGATGTCAGGATAAAGATGGAAAAGGGAACGCTCTCCGTGGATATTGCGGACAGCCTGCTGTTCACTGACAGCAATAGTTATACGCTGACTACAAAAGCCCGGTCCGTGATAGGCCGGCTGGCAAGAGTGCTCAACGACGTGCCGGATATCCGTTTCACCATCGAGGGGCACGCAGATAGTCTGCATGCCGACAGCCTGGTAGCTGCTGCGCAGGACTCTTTGCCCGATAGTTGGGATATCAGCGTCAAAAGAGCTACTACCATCGCCCGCATGCTTCAGAACGACTTCCATATAGCGCCGTCGAGGATGACGGCGGCCGGCGCCATACAAGAAGCTTTACCCGCCACACGGATCACTTTTATCCCTGATATGGATAGGGTCCTGGAGATGCTGGAAAGGAAGTAATTGCCGTCTTTTGAAGTTTCAGGAGGTAAGCTGAGTCAGCGCAACGCTGAAGGAGAGAGGATTGGGTTGTCTTTTCTATTTAACATAATGTTAATTATAAGACAAAAATACTCGTTATTCAGGGTCTTTTCCGATGAGCTCGAAGCGTGCCGTCGAAAAGATGCTTCCCGGCTTTGGCTGGACTGTCCATTCGACCACGGCGCCGGCATGAGAACCTCTCGGGCTGAAGAATGTCCGAAAGCTGCTGGCCTGGCGGGTCTTGGAGGTTTCGTGCAGGATATGTCCCAGGTCTTTTCTGCAATCTTCTCCGATCAGACGGCTAAAATGACGCCCCGTCATATCGTTTACAGGAAACAGCTCCGGATCGGCATCTACCACCTTAAAGGAAAGTATGGTGCCCTTTTTATTCACTACTAAAGAATATCGGGTCATAATACTCGCGTTTAGTAAACCCTATCGACTTGTATGCCAGTTTTTAAATGGTTAATAATCAATTGAATGTATCTTGTCTTATTGCGTATGGCTTCTAGTTTTCAGACTGAATTCCCATATTGGGAATATTCCCGAAATGCCATCGATACAGAAACCTCCTGAAAAGCCAGGCATAGGATCATACATAATTCCGATATTGGTTGAATGATTGTCGTTATTCAATGCCGGGACCAGGTTGGGCTCGTGGCCGCCATATCAGGCATCCTGGCCCGGGAGCAGCTCAATATCGTGTCCCTTCGCGAACATGTGGACCCTACGGAGAATCGCTTCTTTATACGTATAGAAGTGGATAGAGAGATGCCGGCGGAACAGCTGCGGGAAACATTGTCTTCCCTTCTTCCCCCAAAAGCCATTATTTCCATCAATCCACAGCCAGAAAAAAAGATCGTGGTGATGGTGACAAAGGAATACCATTGTCTCTCCGATATCCTCATCCGTCATCATTTCAGGACGCTGGGCGCCTCTGTCCAGCATGTCATCGGCAATTACCCTGCGTTGGAAGACATCTGCAGGAGATTTGAGATCCCTTTTTCTCATATCTCCCATCAGCAAATGGAAAAAGAAGCCTTTGAACAACAGATCCTGGATCTCCTGGTCCGGCATCGACCCGATTATATTGTCCTGGCTAAATTCATGCGTATCCTGTCTCCTGCCTTTATACAGGCGTTCCCGGCGCGCATCATCAATATCCATCATTCTTTTTTACCGGCTTTCGTCGGCGCCAATCCCTATCGTCAGGCATTCGAGCGAGGCGTCAAGCTCATTGGCGCCACCGCACATTTCGTCACGGACCAGCTGGACGAAGGCCCTATCATCGCACAGCAGATCATACCGGTGAATCACTCGTACACCGCCGCGGATATGATGCGAGCGGGTAAAGAAATAGAAACATCCGTTCTGGCTAAAGCGCTCAGGCTCGTATTCGACGACAGAGTGCTGGTGTATAAAAATAAAACCGTGGTGTTCGAGTAACTATTTTCGAGGTATGCCTACTAACGAGTCATGCTTGAATTCACACAGTTTGAAAAATCATATGGTTCGCGACGGATCTTTTCCATTGCCTCCTGCCGCCTGGGCCAGGGCGTCTACTGGCTGCAAGGCCCCAATGGCGCGGGAAAAACAACGCTGCTGCGGATCGTTGCGGGGATCATTTCTTTCAGGGGTGATATTCTTCTCGATGGACATAGTCTTCGTCGTGATCCTGTCGCCTACCGCCGCAGCGTTAGCTGGGCGGATGCAGAACCCCGGTATCCTCCCTTTCTTACAGGCAGTGATCTGTTGTCCTTTTATCTTTCTGTTCGAAAAGCAGGCTCTTCGCAGGCGGAAGATCTCGTGTCAGCCCTGTCCATGAAGACATATATTTCGACCCGTATCGGTTCCTGGTCAGATGGGATGATCAAAAAATTATCCCTGGCGCTCGCCTTCCTCGGCGCTCCATCCCTTATTGTGCTGGATGAGCCGCTCGTTACCCTCGATGCGACCAGCGTACAATTGTTGTATGAAATGATCCATCTTCGCCGGCAAAAGAACTGCAGTTTCTTATTTACTTCTCACCAGGATATAGAGACGTCCTCTCTTCCTATAGATAAGAAAATACTCATACGGGATCAAACCATCGAAACGCTGGCTATATGAAACATCTCCGCCCGATCTTATGGAAAGCGCTGGTCCGGCAGTATTACCTGCAGAATGCAGGATTCTTCCTTTTCTTTTTCCTGTTCTTCTTTGGCATCGTCGCGCCATCTCAGCAGCCGGCTTATCACTACGCGCTCATCCTCGGCATCCTGAACACGCCTGCCCTGTTGGCCCTGACGCTTTTTTGCTGGCTCCTGTATGCAATGAAATGCAGCAGATGGATCATCGGCCTGTTGCAAAGCCCCGATCATGCTTTTTTACATGTATTGCCTCATGCAGGCAAAATAAGAGCTTTCCGTCTGCTGCTGGAAATACAAGCCGCCCTTTTCCTGCCTGTCATGCTATATGCCATGGTCGTCGTCGTCATAGCATATATCCAGGCCGCCCGGATCACTGTCCTTCTTATTTTTTGCTTTATTATATGCGTTTGCCTGATCAGCGCTATCCTGTACTGGTATGAACTATTTTATCCGGGCAGGCTGATCCGCCTGCCTGTTCTGTACAGGACCGCGGCGAAAAGAAGATACACACCCTACTGGTCCTTTTTACTGCGTGGCTGGGCGACACAGCATAAAGCCCTGCTGGCTGGTATCAAGCTATTGGGTTGCGGGATATTGTACCTGTTGCTCAAAATACAAACACCGGACGACTACGATATCCGTATGCCTTTCCTGGTCTTCAGCGTGGCGCTGCTCGGACATGGGGCGCTTATATACCAGACACGCAGGATGGAAGAAGAAAAATTGCTTTTCTATCGCAGCCTGCCTGTATCCTTATTCAAACGTCTGCTGCAATACATGACCCTTTACCTCCTGGTATTCCTACCGGAGATAATTACCGTCGGCTGGCTGATGCCCGATCATATTCGGATCAAGGATGCGCTTGGATTTGTATTAGCAGGATATAGCACCTTATTGCTCTTGAACAGCTGTCTTTTCATCGCCCGGCTGCAACGCAGCGATATGATAAAACTAAGCATCGGGATCTTCGGGATATTGTACTTCGGCGTTCTGTCGGATGGCCTGATCTTATTATCAGGGCTCTTTTTACTAACGGCTGGGAGCCTGTTTTTCGGGGGATATTGTCGAAAGGAAGGATAGTGGAAGAGAAAGAGCTACTTCATGTTCACGATGGACAGAGAGGCAAGGTCGGTCTGGGACGAAGGAATAACTACAGTGTCTTTGGAGAATTCTTCGGAATCTTCCATTTTGATGGACATCCGGCGATTCTTCCGTGATCTTACGGTAATCACCGTCTCCGTACGATCGCGATGGATACCCAGGCCCTGGATGGTTACGAAGTACTTTCCTTCAGGCACGCCATCGATGTTGATATTCCCATTCTTGTCAACGGAGAACACCTTGTAAATGACACCGGCACCCGTGCGATTGCAACGATCGAAAATGATCATCACGGAATCCTTGTGTGCTTCGGCCGGAGCCAGGTTGTTGAACTTGAATTGAACGGAGCCGGCTTTTACGGCAGCCTTGTCGGCTTTGGCGCTGTGGCCTTTTTCGGCATGCACTGCCAGGCTGAATAGCAGGCAGGCAAGATAGAGGTAGATCTGTTTCATAAAAGGAGCGAATTATGTCTATACCTATCCAACCGGCATGCCATTATACAACATATTGATAATGATTGTGTTGTCCTTTATAGGTGGTAGCTTTTTTTTCCAATCGTAAGAATACGATTCCCTGCATGGGAAGATTTCCTATTTCTCCAATAACTCCTTGATCACGGCCAGGATAGAGCCCCAACCTCCACCCTTCACCGCCTCTTCATACCGCTCTTTCCCCCTGGCCGCATGCTCATAGCCATCCTGCGTTACCCGCAGCTCCGTCCCCTCCTTCGTCCCGGACAACGCGTATGTCACATGCAGATAATTCTCAGGGATATCAGGTATCCCCATATTAGGGTCGATGATGGAGTATCTCAGGAATTTGCCGGGAATGATCTCTTCCACATTCCCTTTTACGGGGATGATCTCCTTCCCTTCATGCTGCATCTTCCAGAGAACAGGGCTTCCCACCTTCCAGTCCGAATCCACGGCGCAATTGAACATATACTTTTTTGTCCATTCGGGTTCTGTCAGCGCCGCCCATACCCTGCCCATCGGGGCATCGATCCGTACGGTGTTTTCTACTTTCATTTCTTTTTCCATATACTTATTTTTTTCTGGAACAAAGCTACCAGGCGTCTTTGGGAAGGGATTGCATCAGACGGATAAAAACTAACTATTTCAGTATTTCTTCGATGCGTTGCAGCTCCTCTTCGCTGAACCAGGTATTCCGGAAGCATTGCAGCGAATCCGTTACCTGCTCGGGTTTACTGACTCCGATGAGTACGGAAGTGACCCGTTTGTCCCTGAGTATCCAGGCAAGGGCCATCTGCGCCAGGGTTTGATCTCTTTTGAACGCCAATTCGTTCAACTGCCCTATTTTTTTCAGCACCTCCGGAGTGACCTGTTCTTCTTTGAGAAACCCATGCGGTTTGTGGGCCCGGGAATCGTCGGGTATCCCTTTCAGGTATTTATTGGTGAGCAATCCCTGGGCAAGAGGAGAAAAGGGAATACAGCCGACGCCTTCTTTTTCCAGCAGATCGAGCAGGCCGCCTTCCACCCAGCGCTCGAACATGGAATATTTGGGCTGATGAATAAGACAGGGTGTACCCAGCTCTCTCAATATCGCCAGGGCCCGGGCCGCCTCTTCCGCGCGGTAGTTGGATATGCCCACATACAACGCCTTGCCCTGTCTGACGATCAGGTCCAGGGTGGCCATTGTCTCCTCCAGGGGAGTATCCGGGTCGGGCCGGTGATGATAAAAGATGTCGACATAGTCGAGCCCCATCCTCTTCAGGCTCTGGTCCAGGCTGGATACGAGGTATTTTTTGCTACCCCATTCCCCATAGGGCCCCGGCCACATATAATAGCCCGCTTTGGTGGAAATGATCATCTGGTCTCTATAGCCGTGGAAATCCTGGCGCAGAATCCGTCCAAAATTTTCCTCTGCCGAGCCAGGCGGCGGGCCGTAGTTGTTAGCCAGATCGAAATGTGTTATGCCGGAATCAAAGGCCAGGCGCAGGATGTTGCGAGCGTTCTCTAACACATCCACACCACCGAAGTTGTGCCATAGCCCCAGCGACACGGCCGGTAGCTTCAGCCCGCTGTTGCCACAACGACGGTATTGCATGGATTGATAACGATTGGATGAAGGAGTGTAAGACATGTGTCAGTATTGTGGCATAAAACTACTAACTTTATTTGCTCCATATGCATCTGGAAAAACTATTGGCGAAGGAGCATTCAAAGAAACAATGCGACCGCATCGTACGATACATCGGTGACGACAAAGACCGTTTTGCAGAGCTGATACGTCTTTTTTTCAAGGGTGAATATCGCATCACCCAACGGGCCGCGTGGCCATTGAGCAATGTCGTGAGAGTGCATCCCCAGCTGATCATCCCCTATTTCAAGCCGCTGCTGGACCACCTGGATAAAAAGGGTTTGCATGTCGCGGTCGTACGTAATACCATTCGTCTCTTACAGGATGTGGAGATACCCAAAAAATATCATGGCCGGGTAATGAGCCGTTGTTTTGAATATGTCGCCGCCCCCGAGACCCCTATTGCCGTCAAGGCTTTTTCCCTCACCGTTCTTTCCCATCTTTCGAAGATGTATCCCGAAATTACCGCGGAGCTCAGGTTGATCATAGAGGATCAGTGGGAACATGCTACCCCGGCCTTTCGCAGCCGGGCTAAAAAGATACTGAAGGCTATGGGAGCTTAGCCGATACGTTTTTTAGGATAAACTTTTATGGGCGAGCCTTCCGCCAGAAAGACGGAGGCTGGTGCCTGCCCGCTCAAGCCGGCAAATGCTTTGCCATAGAGCCCACCGAAATCGCAGATGACCTCATGGCTTTTCACGGCGTGGATATTCCAGCGGGGATGCGCTACTTCATATTCCCCGCAATAGAGCGGTCCCATGGAAGTATAGCCCCAGAAATGTTCGGTGATGAATTCTTCCTTGCTGCCGGGCTCCAGGATGGCAGGTAGCGCGCCGGCCTCCACGGCCAGCTTGTTCCAACGGCCCCGGTATTTCCATCGATAGCCCACTTTTAGAGTATCCCCTTCCGTATAGTCCTCATTTCGCATAGGCAGGGTCCTGTAATGTTCGCGGAACAGGGTATTGGCTACCCAGGTGATGACAGGCTTTGGAACGATCTCATTGATAAAGACCACTCCCCTCTTCCATTGACCATCCTGTAGGTGGCGTACATAAAAACGTAGATTGACTTCGGGAAAATCGGTATGATAAGGTACCCGCAGGCCCCTCACCCGCACCTGGCGGAACATGAACCCTACCAGGCTTACATAGGTGACGCCCTTCCACTCATCCAGCTCTGTATGAGCCGGCAGAAAAGGCTGAAGGATCAGCGGATCCACCGGGTAGTTAGCCATGACGAGCTTACGCCATTCGGCCGTGAGAAAAGGTGATCGTATCTTCAATTTTAATTGTCGGCTATCTTTTTAAGATGCTGATAGCTAACTAATAAAGAAGCCTGGTTTTTATCGTGTGTTTTACTTCTCTCAATAATTCCAGCGCCTGCTTGGACAGTCTTTTGTCGACGTCCAGCACCACATAGCCAATCTCGTCATTGGTCTTCAGGTATTGACCCAAAATATTGATGTTATGCTTGGACAACGTCGTATTGATCTCGGACAGCACACCCGGTACATTCTTATGGACATGCAGGATACGATGCGTACCTTCCTGGTGCGGCAGGCTCAACGGCGGTACCGTATGACTGCCGATGGTCATTCCTGTCTCCAGGTATTGGAACAGCTTATTGCTGACATCGCCTCCTATATTTTCCTGGGCCTCTTCCGTCGAACCGCCGATGTGCGGGGTCAGGATCACATTGGGCAGGTGTTGAAGTGGAGTTTGAAACTTGTCCCCATTTTTCTCTGGCTCCCAGGGATATACGTCTACAGCAGCCCCGGAGATCAACCCTTCCTCGATGGCTTTTGCCAGCCCTTCCAGATCGACGACCTCGCCTCGGGCATAGTTCAGCAGGATGCTCCCCTTTTTGAATTGTTTGATGACCGCCTTGTTGATGAGATTTTTGGTCTGGGGCGTATCGGGCACATGCAAGGTTATGATATCGGCCTGGCCGACCACTTCTTTGAGGGTCCTTTTGGCCACCGCATTGCCCAGGGGCAGTTTGGTCACCGTATCATAAAAGATCACCTTCATACCCATGGCTTCCGCTAAAATGCTCACCTGGGTGCCTATATTTCCATACCCTATGATCCCCAACGTCTTACCTCTCAGTTCATAGCTCCCTTTAGCTTCTTTTAGCCAAATACCGTCATGCGCCGCCTTGCTTTTGTCCGGTATGCGGCGGATGAGCATGATAGCCAGCCCGATGACCAGTTCGGCAACGCTCCGGGTATTGGAATAGGGAGCATTGAATACGGTGACACCATGATTGGTGGCGGATTTCAGATCTACCTGGTTCACCCCGATGCAAAAGCAGCCTATGGCCTGTAGCTTTTTGGCGGCATCCAGCACTTTGGGGGTGATCTGGGTCTTTGAACGAATGCCCAGCAGGTGTACGTCCTTCACTTCATTGATCAGCTGCTCCTCTGACAAGGCTCCTCCCAGCTTGCGCACGGATGCATAGCCTGCGTCCTTAAAAAACTTGACGGCGGCGTCGCTGATGTTTTCTAAGAAAAGTATGTTAATCTTTTCTTTGGGATAGCTTGTAGATTTTTTATCTACCATAATTTTGCCTTTCTTTTTACGTTACTTTTCCGAATTGGAGATGCAAAGTAACATCGTATTCTTTTAATTTTGCCGTTTTCTAACCCAAAAATATAATTCCTGTTGAAAGCTATTGGTTATTTAGTGTTATCCGCAACCCTGTTTGCATCTTGTGGTCAGGCAGCGCAGCCTCCTGCGGTGGCTAAGGACACGCTCACTCCCGCGAACAGCACTACTCCGGCATTGACAGAGGTGGAGCTTCATCATTATTCATCCATAGCTGGTCATTTTTTCGATTCCATTACTTCGGGGCGATTCAACGGGAGTATCCTTGTTGCCAAAAAGGGCGCTATCCTATACGAGCGGTACAAGGGATTCAAATACCCCGAAAAAAAGAAGGACTCGCTGGACGAACATACGGCCTTTCATCTTGCGTCCGTATCCAAGACCTTCACCGCTATGGCCACGTTGAAATTATGGGAGGACGGCAAGCTGGATATACACGATCCCGTTGCTAAATATCTCACCGGGTTCCCCGACACCGCCACTACCATTCAGATGTTGTTGAGCCATCGCAGCGGTTTGCGTAACTATGTCCATTTTATGGACCGCAGCGGCTGGGACAAGCACAAGCTTCTTACCAACGCGGACGTGCTGCAATATATCATTGCGCACCCGGCCGAGACAAGGGACAGACCTGCGGGCAAACATTTTGAATATTCCAACACCAACTACGCCCTGCTGGCTTTGATCATAGAAAAGACCTCGGGGCTCCCCTATCCCGACTACCTTTCCCGGACCTTCTTCCAGCCGTTGAAGATGCAGGATACCTATGTCTTTACGCTGACGGATTCGGCTACCTCGATGCAGTCCTATTATCAGACGGGTAAGAAATTCCGTTTCGAATTCCTGGACCTGGTATACGGGGATAAGAACATCTTCAGCACTGTCCGCGATCTATACAAATGGGATCAGGCTTTACGCGATGGTCAGCTATTCTCCAAGGGCGTACTGGACAGCGCATACGCGGGATACAGCTTTGAAAAACCCGGTCAGCGCAATTACGGCCTGGGATGGCGCATGCTGATGATACCCAACGGTAAAAAGCTTATCTATCACAATGGCTGGTGGCATGGCAATCGCACGGTATTTATCCGCATGCTGGATGAGGACGCCACCATCATCGCCCTTTGCAACAATGATTACAAACGCATCTATTCCTCCAAGGCGCTGGTAGATCTCTTTGGGGATTACCGCCAGGGACATACCAACTTCGATGAGGACGACCCTTCCGACCCGTCAGGCGCGACGGCTTCGGCCGGAGAGGCTACAGAGGTGGCAAAGCCCGCCCCCGTTGTTCATAAGTCTAAACCCCGTACGACGGCCAAAAGATCTACGGTCCGGCGCCGGACGCACAAGCATAAGACGGCGACAACAGCCTCCCGCTGAGGCTTCCCACGTATAATTTCGCTCAAATTGAGTAAATTCCGGCATGGAAATCTTGTCTGCCGAACAAATACGGGCCTGGGATCAATTCACCATAGAAAATGAACCGGTAGCTTCCATCGACCTGATGGAGCGGGCTGCCGAAAGCTGCTTTATCTGGCTGGAGCAGCAGGGATATCTTGACTGCAGTTTCTCCATATACTGCGGTAAAGGCAACAATGGCGGAGATGGTCTGGCATTGGCCCGTATGTTGTCTGCACAGGACTGTCCTGTCAGTGTCCATATACTTGAATTCGGCGCCAAAGGCACGGATGATTTCCAGGCCAATCTGGCCAGGCTGCATACCACCTCCGTCGAGGTCCGGTTCATCCAGGGACAGGAAAACCTGCTGCCCGTGCCCGAGAGCGATATACTGATCGATGCCCTGCTGGGGACGGGATTGAACCGGCGGCTGGAAGGAGTGACGGAACAGGTGGTGCAGCATATGAACCAGTCCGGGAACGAGATCATTGCCATAGATATCCCCAGCGGCCTTTTTGTGGACAGGTCTTCCAAAGACAATACGGTCATTCGGGCCACACATACTCTCAGCTTTCAATGTTACAAGCTGGCGTTCCTTGTTCCGGAGAACGAGGCCGTTGTCGGCCTGTTGCATATATTGGACATAGGGCTGCATGAAGGCTATCTGAAAAGCAGGGTCAGCGAGCAGGAATTGACGGATGAGGAGATGATACGGGCTGTTTTCCGGCCCCGGCACCAGTTTGCGCATAAAGGTAATTTTGGACATGCGCTGATGGTAGCGGGCAGTCATGGGAAGATCGGCGCCGCGCTGCTGTCCAGTCGCGCCTGTCTGCGTACGGGGGCAGGGCTGCTCACCTGTCATATACCCGGGTGCGGATATGAGATCCTGCAGACTGCGCTGCCCGAGGCGATGATAGTGACGGATGCCGACGAAAAGATCAATACACAGCTTCCGGACGATCTGTCCAAATATACGGTCATCGGCATCGGCCCGGGACTTGGTACAGACACCCGCACCCGAAGCCTGCTGGAGGCGATCCTACGGGGCTATAAAAAACCGATCGTACTGGATGCCGACGGGCTGAATATGATGGCCTCCAGCCCTTCCCTTCGCTTCCTGGTTCCCCCCTACTCTATTCTTACGCCGCATCCCAAGGAGTTCGAGCGATTGTTCGGCAAGAGTGATGATGATTTTGCCCGTTTGCGGCTGGCGATCGATAAGGCCCGGGATCATCAATGTATCATTGTCCTGAAAGGCCATTATACCTTTATTGCGATGCCCGGCGGGAAAGGGTACTTCAATTCCACGGGCAATCCCGGTATGGCCAAGGGAGGCAGCGGAGACGCGCTGACAGGGATCCTTACGGCCCTGCTTTCACAGGGGTATTCCCCCAATGAGGCCGCCCTGCTGGGAGTTTATCTGCATGGACTGGCGGGTGACCTGGCTGCCGCTGATATCTCCCAGGAAAGCATGCTGGCTTCTGACCTGATCGATCACCTGGGAAAGGCTTTTCTCCATCTGGACAGTTAAGATTTCTATTTTGTAAGATGCCCGAAGGGTGCTAAATTTGCCACCCGCTGACAGTTACTGCCTCTTGTTGAGCAGGACCGCCGGCGGATCAGGAAACCCGGCCAATGGGCCATCGATCGGAAGGGAGAGATCCCGGATGATCTTACCGGTTTCGGGAAGTAGCGCAGCCCGGTAGCGCATTACGTTCGGGACGTAGGGGTCGCAGGTTCGAATCCTGTCTTCCCGACCATTTTTTACTTTGTTTTGTGAAACCCGCTCTCAGAGCGGGTTTTTTAAGTTCGATTTTTTTCAATTCGTGCCTTTGCCATAATTAACGCATTGAGCATCAAGATTGAAAGGTTCGAATCCTATCACCTTCTTAAGAAATAATTACTGGTGAATTTTGACTAATCTCCACATACCAAAAGGGTTATGAAAAAACTCACTGTTTGCATAAGGTGGGTGCAATTCATTTGTAATTCGAAATAATGGAAATCCCGGACCCATTTGAAAAGTTTGATTATTCTTAATATCCGGTTTATCTACGATTTGATAATATCCGAATATTCTAATAAGGTCCACCGCATCTTCAAATTCTTCATCAGAGACAATAGTGTCCTTAAGACCCAGATTATGCATGCCACATGAAAAGACTGTTCCATCCTTGTCAATTATTGAACCCAAAACAAACATATCATGGAGATGCCTTTCGGGTTCAAAGTTTACCATAAATTCCAACCACATGCTTTTGGAAAATGCTTTTCCGGCAGACTCAATCTTAAGGGCAATCCCGCCGGCATTGAGTACAGCCATACCGGCTCGGGCGATTTGTTCAGCTTCTTCCAAATTTCCTGTTTCACCTGAAATGTATATTACATATTTATGGTCTGCTATCCGCTCTAGGGTTTCGTCACTTATTTCAGTCATTCGTCCAGCAACTCGAAACGAATCTTTCATCCTGGGATCATATTCGCAAAACTCAACAGAATAATGTCGTTTACCTTTGCCGTTGATAAGGGTGTTTCCAACTACCATATATGAGGCACCCGAAGAAACTATTAATGATCCATGAAAATCTTCAAAGTCCTTCCAGTTTCCGGGAATACAAATAACTGATTTTGCCGGTTTTACAGGTTTCTTAAAAGGCCACATCGGTTGTATTTTCTATTATAATTCATTTAACTCTAATCGACCTTTATCTTCCAATCATCTTCCCTTGATTTGTCAGCCTTTCCACTTTGTTGGTTTAATTTCTGTTAGCTTTTCCGCGTAGAAACTAAGGGCATCTATTACTGTTTCAAAAAATCTTCCTCCCATGGGCAGATCATTATAAGAGACATAAAACTTGCCTAATGTTTCCGGGACTTCTGAACTGTAAAATACCGGAACAATATATGTATAAAGCGCCCAAGTTTCAGTCAAGTCTTTGTCAATGCTAAATCGTAGCCAGTAATGACTTGTAAATGGGAAATAGTTTTCAAAACCTTTGTATCTTTTCGCTTCGCTCAGCATTTCGATATATCTGCTTTGCCATTCCAATTCTTCCCAAAACTTGGTCGTATTAAAGAACATATTTTTTACTTTCGTCCAAGCATTATTGATGTCATTATTAGGATTAATGAATTCAAAATCATTATACAGTTCAAGTTCATCAAACCTGGCTTTAATCTCCGAAATATCCTTGTTCCTATCAATCCAGAGATCAATCAAAGAAGTAAGCCTATCGACATTGTTAAACATCCCTCTAGCCAAACAGTTCTCATAGCTATTTTTATTGGGTCTTTCGTAAAGCACAATTGCAAATTCAGTATTCGTAGATCCGAATTCTGCCCTAAAGCTTCTGCCAGGAATGTTATAAAAAGAATATCTTTCCGGCAATTTTCCATCAATTGTCGAAGATAATTTTACGGCAGAATTCAGTTTGTCTAGCCGCTTCTGTATTTCTTTCGATAGATGCATTTAATGATGATACTTTAATTTGCTATTTCTCTCTTCCATGTAAATTTATACCCACCAAGGCAAATTATCTAGCGAAAAGTAATCTTCCAGATTATCAAAATCTCCGGCATTAGAACAATCAATCATATACTTTAAGGCAGCTTTCACATCATCACCATTTGTTGTTTGCAAATAACTGATTGCTGGCGCTGCTCCTGCAAATGCCATTAACTGTACATCGACGCCACAAAATGCATCAAAATCGACATTTTTGGCTTTCCAAATCAGGCGACAGTCTGCAACTTGTTGATGGAGACCCAAAATATAGCATGCGAGCATTAAATCGTCAATCAGAATTTCCTTTTCAGGATTTTTTCGTAGTTCAATGACTGTGTTCCATAACTCAAGAGCAAATTCCCTATTCTTAACTGTGCCAAAATACTTACATAGATCTGATCTTAACTCCCTATCAATACGGATTTGTTCAATATCGTTTTCTGATATTGCTTTTGTTTGTAAATAATTATTAACAAGGTCTTTAACTTGCATTGATCTTTTCTTTCAGCTAATATAAGAAGGTCTAAAGTAAAGAACTATTTCCTTGCCAGGTCAATGCTTGTTCTTCCGCAAAAGTCGTATTAAAATATTTTTTAAATTGACCTCCGTCACATTTGAATCTGTTAGGAGCATCGCATCCCGATCCTTTATCAGTCGAGTTGGATCCAAATTTTATGTTCTGTAATATCAATTTCAAACCAGCTATTACTTGATGGATCAGGTATGCATTCAGAAATATCTAGCCCTCTTGCGTATCTACTCAACGCCTTTCTGCCAAAACTCAATATCAATTCATATTTATCTTGCCCATCCTCCCCTACAAAAGCTGTCATTATAATCTTTCTGTTGTCATTTACATATTTTTTAGAATATTCATGTTCAAAGGTTGGAAGCAAGACTCCATCACACCAAAAATATTTCTCTGGCTCACGATCGAAGTTTGCCAGAACATTCTCGATTTTCAACTCAAGTAACTCGCAAAATTTTGTATCTACCATAATATCATCTTGCAATCTCCAAGATTAAAGGTTTAGTGGGTATCAATTTCATTTAAAACAGTTGGTGCTGAAAAATACTAAATTCCGATTTCCAAAAGGGGATATTCTTTCTGGTTCACAGGCTCATATTAAATGATTGCTCAAAGTGGGTAGTCGGTTACGATTAAAATGAAAAATATCCCAAAGCATTCGTTTTCAAATAGCTATATTGGCTAGCCGCCTCAAATCATGAATGAACAAGTTCGAAAATTGTACTGGCAAGTCGACCATTTTTTGAAACCCGCTCTAGCGGGTTTTATTTTTTTCAAAAAATCGGCTCCCATTTAATATCTTCATATCCAAAGTTATAGTGGTTCGAATCTTGTCAAGTCTCAAACCAATTCGATGAAACTGGAATTTCTTGATGACCTTACCGATGGCGACAAATATATTAATGTCGTTTCCGAACGGATGATACGGCTTTACGATTTCGATAAGTATCAGGCATTAAGTTTAAAGGAAGTTATTGAAAAAGAACTTTTGGGTCGTCAAAAAGAAATCAGCCTTTCCTCACTTGATTTCGTCGAGGCTTTGAATTGCAACCTCACTCTTAAATTATCAAGTATTGACCGGGGCATAACAACGGCTGAAAACAGGCATTTTGAATGTTATTTGACAGGTGCGGCATACAAAAAAATGACCGACTTGATCGAACCATTTTGTAATGAAGCAGAGGGCTATCAATGGCTTTATGAAATAAATTGCCCGGTTGATTTGCTATTTTCTCCTGGAGGAACATGGTAGGCACATTTTAAAGATTTTTGCTATGGTGTCCAGAGTGGAAGTGAATATCCATAACGAGCTTCCTGATTTTCGACTAATAGTAGTCTTCCTTTGGAGGCAAGATCATAGTTTCGATTCGGACGGTGATAGCTATAATCCTGCCTGTAGAAATTGGACTTGGCTTCATATGCATAGCAGGGAATTAACTAATGAATCTTTTGAAGTCGAACAGAGCGAGCAAAACCCTTTAATATATGTAATACGTTCAGACAACGAAAACCTCAGTGACAGGGTTGCGTATTTCTTAGCGACTGAGACAAATGGTAAAATTCGAGCAGAAAACGACAAATGGGATATCCCGGATCGCCTGGCGAATAGATTAGGAAAAGAGTTTAGCTTAGAATTTGCCATGGAGCGAGTGCTCAATAGCTGCATCAGAAACTCTACGCTTGAAAATCCATATCCTTGTCGGCACAGATAGCTCATAATACAAGATTGGTTTAAGTGGGTAAGCTATTTTTTGCATCATCTTGATATGATCAATGTTGCTGATTCTTAGACAGATAGGTTGGCTAATCTCCTCAAATCATGGATGAATAAGTTCGAAAATTGTACTGGCAGGTCGACACGATAATGAAACCCGCTGGGCTGAACTGCCCCCCAAAGTTTAGACGGGTTTAAAAATTAAATTAAGCGGCTTGGGTCCGGTATTGCACCGGGCTCAGGCCTTTTAGTTTTAGTTTGATTCTGTCGTGGTTATAATAGTGTACGTAGTCAACAATAGCTTGTT
>DASZXP010000201.1:0-30450 GCA_035545935.1 Puia sp.
CCAGGTGGTGAGACCCGAAGGGCTGATATCGGTGATATGGTCGACATAGCGGCGGATATTGTCATAACAATCGGCCAGCAGTTTCTTGTCTCCATAGAACAGGTAAATATTCCAGGGAATGATGGCGATAGTGCTCGTCCAGTCGGGTCCGTTACCCCATTCATAACCCCAGCCGCTGGAAGGGATAATGGAAGGCAGTACGCCATTGGGCTGCTGCTCGTCCCGGTGGTCCGCCAGCCATTTCTCATAAATGGTGATGCCATCGAAATTGTAAAGACCCGTCTCCGAAGCGATATGCGCATCACCCGTCCACCCGTTCTTCTCCCGCTGCGGACAGTCGGTGGGATAGCCAAAAAGATTCGACAGATAGGAATTGTTCGTAGCCTTCCAGATCTTATCCATCGTGGGGTTCGAGGTCTTGATGGCCCCCACGGAAGGGACATCGCTGTGCATAAAATAAGCAGTGAGGCTTTCTTTCGAAAGCTGTATCGCCGGCGAAGTGGTCACCTCCACATATTGAAACCCCTTGTAGTTGAACTTTGGCATGAACTCCTCCTCCCCTTTCCCATTCAGGGTGTATATATCCGTCCCAAAAGGATCGGTGTCGTCCGTGGGGCGATAATGCACGACAATATTGGTCTGATCGACCCTGCCGTCGGGATAAAGATATTCGCCATGCTTCAGCCGGAGGATGGTTCCAACGGGCCCGTGCACACGCAAACGACTGACACCAGCAATATTCCGCCCCAGGTTATATACCCACACGGAATCGCTGATCTTCGTGAGCGAGACAGGGTGTACTTCTTCCACATTTCGGATGGGATGCAGCGCCTGCGCGACGATGAGCTGTGAGGGCGCCGGACGGAAGATCACGTCCTTCCAGCTGCTGTCCGCAAATCCCACCTTGTCCCATCCCGGCTGTTCCAGGCGGTCATCCACATGCTCCCCGGTATAAATATTGTCCATCACAATGGGGCTTAACGAGGTCTTCCAGCCTTTACCGGAACTGATCGTCTCCACGGAGCCATCCTCATAGACGATGCGCAGGTCCATACAAAAAGAAGGTCTGCT
The DNA here is from genome assembly GCA_035545935.1 of Puia sp. Classification (GTDB taxonomy): domain Bacteria; phylum Bacteroidota; class Bacteroidia; order Chitinophagales; family Chitinophagaceae; genus Puia. The sequence continues at coordinate 1,072 of DASZXP010000201.1, forward strand.
CCGCCAGGGAGCTTCGTGAAAGAACCATACGGCGGTGGACTGATGGTTGTACCAGCCATTGCCCAACAATACTCCTAACACATTCCCCCCGGTCTGCAGCGCCTGGGTGACATCGTAGGTGACATACAAATTGCGCCTGTCGTATCTTGTGTACATGGGATCCAGCCGGTGGTCACCGACCTTTGCTCCATTGATAGATAGCTCATAAAGACCCGCGGCGGCTATATATGCCCGTGCGGACCGGATCTTTTTGGATAAGGAAAAGCTTTTCCGGAAATAAGGTGCGCGGCGCAGGTCCCTGTCCCGCGAATCGCTGATCCATGCCCCTTTCCAATTGGCCATATCCATCATCCCCGTCTCGAAACTGTTTATCGGACTGGTCGTCATCTTCCCATCCTTATCCCACACATCCACCCGCCAGTAATAGCGGGTAAAAGGCTTCAGCGCCGGTCCGTCGTAAATGGTCATCTCATCGGAAGAAGAACGGCGCCCCGTAGACCAAGCCCCCCCGGCCCCTGCCGGCAGGTTGGCCTCATCTCTCAATACAGCCGGGTCCGTCCCCACCGTCACAGCATAAGCCGTCTGTACAGCTCCCTCACGCTTGTCTTCCAGCCGCCAGGACAGCCGGGGATGCGGAGCATCGATACCCAACGGGTTCACCAAATATTCGCATCGCAGATAGACAGGCTTACAGGGGTCCTCGGCAGCTTGCACGCCAAAAGAAAGGGCCAGCAAAAGCAGGTAGATGATTTTCATAATGGGACCTAAGATAGGATATCTTACGGGGAACAACCATCCTGTACCTCCCTGCCTTGCCGGGGTCCGATCCCGCGCATCAATTCACAAATATCTCATCGATAAAGAACCACCCATTGTAATTGGGCGGTGGAGCCCGCTTTACGGGTTTTGGCTTCTCTCCCTTTTTAAGCGGAGGAGGCGTGGGCTCCGGCTGTGGTGAAGGTATCATGGAAACGGGTATCCTTCCAAAGGGTTCCACCATCACTTTTATATACCGCACAGTTGTGGGTGAAAATTTACATTCATAAGGGCTGGAATAGTTCGATGTCAACAGCGTATCCAGTTCCGGCGTAAACTGATACAATGTTCGCAGATCACCCGGACTATTTCCTCCCATGACGCGAATACCCTTCGGACGCATCACCCAGGCCGGCACGTTGACAAGTGAGCTGATAGTGACGTTGTGGATGCGGATAGGTTTTGGGAAGACGAGCATGCATTCCATCTTATTATTACGGTACGCGATCCATTTCCCGTCCCCAAAATTCTGCGATCCTTTTTGCAAATCTTTCAGGGTCGTCCCACCCTTGCCTTTATACAGGCTGTCCGTAGGAGTGATCAGGATAACGGTGTCAGGCTGGAACGTGGCGCGATAGAACTGATATTGCACGACATCGCTGGGACGCCAACCCTTGCGGAAAGCCCTTGCCTTCATCAGCACCTGGCTGTCGATGCGTGTCCTCGGGTCATACACAATGGAATGGATACTGTCCGGATCGCTGCCATCCAACGTATAGCGGATCGCCGTACCGGGAACGAAATGCCGCAGCCGTAATGCTATCGGCGTATCGCTGATGACCTGTCCGGCCGTCTGGTTGACGGGCGGGTTTATTTTCTCGAACAAGGTATCGGTATGGGCGCCTGCATGAAACTCCAGCAAAGGGTATTTCTTTTTTATCCCATCCGCATCGGCATAGCTTACCCCGGAGTTCCATACATAGATCTCATGCAGCTGCTTCAACGGCAGCAGTTTTTGAACATCGTCCAAATGAACGGAGGTGTTGGTGAGCGCAATGCTTTTCAGGTGATGGAGCTTTTCCAGGGAGGACAACCCCCGGCCCGTGATCTTCGTAAAAGAAAGGTCCAGCTGCCGCAGATTGGAAAATTCGCCGATGACAGACAGCTCATCATCCGTCACGGGCATTTTGGCAAGGTTCAAAGAAACCAGCTGCGTCTTTATGGCCAGCAGGTCTTTCAGCTGCTCAGGCTTGTAAAAGGCGGCGCCAAAGAAATCGACGGCAATGGCAGGCGAACCCGTTGCCAATGGATAGACGACGCGATACACGGTATTCAGCTGCTTCACCTTGTCTTCGCTGGCCGCGGAGAAGTCGTACACTTCCTCTTCGCCGGAGCTGCGGAATATATTGCTGGCCATCGTCCGCAAGGTATCCGTCGGATTCAGCTCCGTCACCTTCATCGTACTATTCGCACCGTCCTTGATCCAATGATAAAGGATGGCAGTCTCCTGATCCGTCAGCTGCGGCTTCCCCAGCGGCGGCATATGTTTCTTATCCTCTTCCGGCAGATGGATGCGCTGTAATAACAGGCTCATATTGGCATCGGACGTATCGATCACGGGACCGCTCTTGCCGCCTTTGAGCAGCAGCTGCGCGGTGGTCATCACCAGCCCGCCCTTCGACTTGCTGCTGTTGTGACAGCTCATGCATTTGGCGTCCAGGATGGGTTGTATCATGTCGCGATAGACGACGGCCTGATCCAGGGGAACTTTTTCTTTTGCTTTGTCTTTATACACGGGCGCCAACAGAAAGTCGTCTCCATGCGTAATGGCGCCGCCGGCATCCCCGGCAATCAACAGTACTACAAGGCTCAACACACTTGCTACCCCCATCCATACCCCTGTCAGCCGCCGATAGGACAGGAACCACGCAAACAATATCAACGACAAAATAGCGCCGCTCCACTTATGCCACGCGAGCGCATCGGCATTATAACCCGCCTCCCTGGAAAGCAGTATCCCCATCAACGCAGTGATGGCCGCCGTGAACGCCACGATCAGCAGCATCCATTCACTGATAGACTGTACCAAACCCTCATCCGGGAAATACCGCTTGGGAATAACCCAGATCCATACCAAAAACAATGCAAACAGCACGATGGGGAAATGAAGGAAGAGCGGATGCGCCCGGCCCACCACCTGCAACAGGGTTGGTATGACCAGACGGTCATAAAAGAGCAGGAAAAAAACAAGAAGGCAATTGGCAGCAATCGTCAGGCTGCTAAAAATATTTTTCCAATTCATGCGCATGGTTAAGCGATCAATCCATTGACTACCTTGCCCGCCACATCTGTGAGCCGGTAGCGCCGCCCCTGGTGCTTGAAGGTAAGCTTTTCATGGTCCAGTCCCATCAAATAAAGTACGGTGGCGTGAAAATCATGCACGTGAACGGGGTCCTTTGCAATATTGTATCCGAAGTCGTCTGTCTCGCCATATACGCCGGGGCGCACGCCTCCGCCTGCCATCCAGACGGTGAAACAGCGCGGATGATGATCGCGGCCATAGCTGTCTTTCGTCAGCCGCCCCTGACAATAGTTGGTCCGGCCAAACTCGCCGCCCCAGATGATCAATGTCTCGTCGAGCAGCCCTCTTTGCTTGAGATCTGTGATCAACCCGGCGGAAGCCTGGTCCACATCCCTCGCCTGCCCCTTTATCTCGCCGGGAAGATTGTTATGTCCATCCCATCCCTGGTGATATAATTGCACAAAACGAACGCCACTCTCCGATAGCTTCCGTGCGAGAAGACAATTCGCGGCAAAGGTCCCTGGCACCAGACATTCCGGTCCGTAAAGCTTTAGCGTATCCTCGGGCTCTTTGGACGTATCCGTGATCTCCGGCACGATGGTCTGCATCCGATAGGCCATCTCATATTGCTGGATCTTGGTAGCGATCTCGGGGTCGCCGAATTCCTTATAGGACTGATCGTTGAGCTCGGCGATCTTGTCGAGCATCTTTCTCCTGTCATCCCGCGGCATGGAGGCAGGATCGCTGAGATACAGCACGGGGTTCTCTCCGCTGCTGAACTGAACGCCCTGGTGGATGCTATCCAGGAATCCATTGGACCATAGCTTGGAATATACGCCCTGGCCATTGCCTTTGCCCTTCGACAGCAGGACACAAAATGCGGGCAGGTTCTTGTTCTCGCTGCCGAGCCCATAGCTAAGCCAGGAACCCATGCTGGGCCGGTTGCCTTGTTGCGCGCCCGTCTGGAAAAAGGTCAGCGCGGGATCATGATTGATGGCCTCGGTGTACAGGGTCTTTATAAAACAAATATCATCCACCACCTTGGCGGTATGCGGCAACAGCTCGCTGAGCCATGCTCTCGACTGTCCATATTGATTGAACTGGAATACGGTGCCTGCCAGCGGGAACTTGGTCTGATCGGCCGTCATGCCGGTGAGCCGTTGTCCCATCCTGACGGAAGCAGGGAGGTCCTCCCCTTGCATCTTTTGCAGCAACGGCTTATAATCGAAGAGGTCCAGCTGCGAGGGCGCCCCGTTCTGAAAAAGATAGATGATCCGTTTGGCACGGGGTGCAAAATGAGGCAGGCCGGCCATGATAGCCTCTTCATCCACCCCGCCCTTGAACAGGTCGGGTATAAGCAGGGAGCCCAGCGCAACGCTGCCGATGCCAAGACTCAGTCTCGACAGGAATTTGCGCCGATTGATGCTAAGGGCATGCTCTATGATTTGTTTTTCCATGCGCTATCAGGTTTTTGTGATAGACTCTTCCAGGTTGTAAATGACGGTGATCAGTTTCATCAGGGCCGCGGCGCTGTTGACATCCACATTCTTTTCATGCGGGTATTCACCTTCGGCCAGTGTCTTCCCCGCATCCAGCTTTCCGCTCGTGAATTGCTCCAGCTGCTGGTTATAGTAATCCGTCAGCGTCTTCAATTCCTGCTCCGCCGGCTTGCGGCAAACGATCCGCCGGAAGGCTTCCGTTATTTTTTCATTGGGCGCCGTCCGCTGTAACGACAACCGTTCCGCCAGTACCCGGGCGGCTTCCAGCACGGTGGGATCGTTCAGCATGATCAAAGCTTGCAGGGGCGTATTGGTCTTCAATCTCTTGACCTCGCATTGATCGCGGTTGCTGGCGTCGAACATGATCATGGAAGGCGGCGGCACGGTGAGCTTTATAAAGGTATACATACCGCGGCGATAGAGACTGTCGTGGTGGTCCTGTATGTAGGTAGCCAGTACGCCTCTGCCGGAAGTAGCCCCTTCCCACAACCCTTCGGGTTGATAAGGCTTTACGCTGGGGCCGCCGATGGTACGCACAAGCAGTCCGCTGCTGGACAGGACAAGGTCCCGTATGAATTCGGCAGGCAGCCGGTTGCGCGGCCCTCTCGATAGGAAAGCATTGTCCGGGTCTTTGGATAATTTTTCAGGTGTCGCCTTCGCTGACTGCCGGTAGGTCGAGGATAGGACGATCTGTTTCACCAGTCTCTTGACATTCCATCCATGATCCATGAAATCCACGGCCAGCCAATCCAACAGCTGCGGATGCGTGGGCAGCTCGCCCTGCATGCCAAAATCTCCGGAGGTCTTTACGATGCCCCGGCCAAAGAGCTCCTGCCAAAGCTGGTTGACAAAGACCCGCGCCGTGAGGGGATTGTTCCTGCTCACCGTCCATTTGGCCAGCCCCAACCTGTTCCTCGGGTACTGCACGGTGTCGAATGGCATGACGGCAGGCAGCGCATTGGGCTGCACCTCATCGCCGGGCATATCATACCGGCCTCTTTTTAGTAAATAGGTTTTCCGAACGGTGTCGCGTTCTCCCATCACGGACACGGACAAGGTCCCGGTATCCTTATTGTACATAAAAGAGAGAAGGTTCTTCCGGTCGTTGCTGTCGAGGAACAGCTTGGGCATCTTGGCAGGCTTCGATACGCTGACATCGCCTTCATAGCCCACTTCTTTGGTATTATTGAAAAAGGCCAGCAGACTGTAATAATCTTTTTGGCTGAAGGGATCGTATTTATGATCGTGACATTGCGCGCACTCGATGGTGACGCCCAGCATGCCCTTGCCATAGGTCTTGGTCTTGTCTACAAGATATTCGACGCGGTATTCTTCCGGCACCACCCCACCCTCTTCGGTATATTTATGATTGCGGAAAAAGCCCGTGGCCAATATCGTTTCCTTGGTGGCATTGGGCAACATATCGCCCGCTATCTGCCAGGAGACGAACTGATCGTAGGGCATATTTTTGTTGAATGCATGGATCACCCAGTCGCGCCAGGGCCATTGCGTGCGGATATTGTCGTCCTGGTAGCCGTAGCTGTCCGCATAACGGGCCACGTCCAGCCAGTGCATGGCCATCTTTTCGCCGTATTGGTCGGTGTTGAGCAGACTGTCGACCATCTTTTCATAGGCGTTGGCGCTGTTGTCGGCCATATACCGGTCCATCATGTCAAGCGATGGCGGCAGTCCGGTGAGGTCCAGGCAAACTCTTTTCAGCAGCCGCTCCTTATCCGCGGGTTCATTGGGCGTGAGCCCTTCCGACTCCATCCGGTGAAGGACAAACCGGTCTATTTCATTCGTAGGCCAGGTCTTGTCGCTGACCTCGGGCGCCGGCGTCGCAACAGGAGGCGTAAAAGCCCAATGCCGCTCGTATTTGGCGCCCTGTTCGATCCATTTTTCAAATAGTTTTTTCTCTCTGTCGGTCAGCATGCCGAGATGCGCATCCGGAGGAGGCATCATATAAGTGATGTCGGTGGAGGTCACTCTTTTTATCAGCTCGCTTTGACCGGGTTTGCCGGGCACGATGGCATAAGCGCCCTTGAGATGCTTCAACGGGGCATAAGCGCTGTCGGCAATGTCGAGGCGAAGACCTGCTTCACGATGGCTCGCATCGGGACCATGGCATTTATAACATTTATCGGAAAGGATCGGTCGTATGTCGAAATTGTAGCTTACGACGTCGGGAAGGGCATCCGAATGCGGTGCGCTTTTATCATGATGAAAGCAGGAGGCGACAAGACACAGGCTTATCACCAGGGCAGCAAGTATCGTCAATATCCGGAAAGACATGTTCTATTGTATGAACATGGGCAATTTACTAAAAATCCTCCATTCCCGATGCCGGCTGTATTAAAATTGATCCCGGACAGTTGTTCCATCCTCCGGCAGGACAAAATGCCGGCTTTTGCCCTCAAAGGATATAGTAACTTCTTTGCGTACATGTGTCGCACTGCTCACATACAATCTATCTCCCGACACCAGTACCAGACAGGACTGATCGACTTGCAGTTGCTGTCCATGCCCCAGCCGCACCTCACCCGGCTGCCAGAAAGCGCACAGGGTGACACCGTCGGCGAAACGCACTGCCTGACAAGCCGTATCATTCCGCAGGATCTTTTGCCCTTTTCCCATCTTCGCGGCTTGCCCCGGTCCATCACACGCAGCTATGATATATCCCGATGAAAAAGGCCCTCCGGCACGATAATATACTATAGGCATGAACACGCTGTCCTTTACCAGTGTGGCAGGCAATGACTGGTTGATGGATTGCCATGAACCGGATACTTCCCCAGTATGTACCTGCAGCTTATCCCGCCCCAGCACCATATAAGCCAGCCCCGAATGCCATACCCAGCCATCGCCCGATACGACATCGCCCTGCTTCCGGCATTGATCCAGCACGGTAAATGCGCTGTCAGGAGCCAACGGGCTTCCCGGCCCCCGCGCCAGATCCACCCCGGCTATCAGACAAACAACGACGCCGTCATGACAGGCCCAGTACTTCTTTGCCCGTAACGAATGCCCCACGGAATCCTTCATCTCATAGTCCATCACGGTGAGCCCGCTGATACTATCCGTCACGCTGCCAGCAAAAGGATGCCGAACGATCCGCACCGCCCCGGGGAAGCTGGTGATCCCCGGCAGCTTGTTCCAATCCCACACCGGCATCAGGTTAAAATACTCCATCCCGTTCCGGATGATATAGGCATCCCCACTGTTCATGAGCCTGCCTTTCAGGTTTTCGCTATTAATGGATTCAGCCGGCAATGTCCGGTCCGAGAGCGTCTTTAAAAAAAAGCTGAACTTCCCGCCCTGCCAGACGGCAAAGTCGGAGTAAGGATAATAGCGGAATCCCTGCAACGGCTCTCCCCCACCCGACTGTCGCGCCGCAATCGCCTGGAAAGCCTTCGCCTCCGACGGAGCGATCTCACAGAGATACGGCGCCGGGCTCCGCATATCGGCGCTATGCAGGGCCCCGATACGGCTTACGGATCGGTCGATCGTACCCGGCACGGTATTTATACCCCTGCACATCCATTGCCAGCCTTGTAATACAAAGTCACTCAGCAGCCTGATCTTCTCCTCCGGAAAAGCCCAGGGCGTTCCCTTCAGCTGCCAGGCCAGCCGGACATTCTGTTCCAGGAACGCCGCCCCATATTGATACATCTGCAGCCGTGCTGAATGCTGATGAAAGCTGTAGTCGGGTTGAATACCATCGCCCGTGGTAATATGGATCTCTCCGATAAGCAGATCCGCACACCGCCGCACCAGCGCTTCATCGCCGATCAAAGCGCCGTAATGAAGACCCAGATCGGCGCTCCACGCAAGATTGGCCCCTGCTCCCGGCGCCTGTACCCGCAGCTGTTTCATCACTTCCAGAGCGCCCTGCTTTCGTTCGGCGGTCAGCTGATCGCCTGTCAGCACGAGGATATCCCTCATACATTGCGGCACCCCGATCTCATTATGCCACCAGTTGGGGTTGTGGTAACGATGCTGCAGCCAGTGATCCAATGCCTGGTTGATCACCAACCACCAGGTACTATCATGATAATGGCCGGACCTGGGGTCCGACCACTCTAATGCGATATCGCGGGTCCTTTTGAGATGTGTCCACAGCTGCCAGTTGGCCCGTTGCTGATTTCCATAATCGATGTCGGTCCATTGTCGCGCGGGGTCATACGAGGCCGCCACCCGGGCAGTCGAATCTATAGGTGGCCGGCTGCCGGCCAGCAAATATCTTTTATACCGGGACAATATACTATCCGTCTGTACCCGCACAGCCGACGGGTCCAACCGCTGCCACCGGAGCATGGCCTCTATAAAATAATAATCGGCATAAATAATGGATACATCGATGTCGGAATTCTTTGGATGATTGCCCACTCCATGCTTGAGCAGAAATCCACCCCCTTCTCCGGCAATGGCGCTATAGGCCGGCGACAACAGGCTCCGCAACATCCCTTCGGCTGTCTGCAGATAGGTCTTCCCCTTGTCTTTATCGGCATAGCCCGAGAGCTCGATCAGGGCGGAACACATAATGGAGGCCGCCGTTACATCTCTCTCGGTGTTGGGTATCCCCGGCGCGTCGAAATCCCAGTAGGGGATCCTGTCCGCAGGCAATCGGGGGATAATATACCCCGCGATATGTTCTGCCTGCTCCAGGTACTTTCTGTCGCGTGTCTCCCGGTACATCATTGTATATCCATACAAACCCCAGGCCTGCCCACGAGCCCAGGCAGACGAGTCGGCGGCGCCCTGTACGGTCTGCTTTTTTAACACATCCCCTGTCTTTGGATCGTAGATCACCAGGTGATACGAGCTGTAGTCAGGCCGGAAATGATTTTTAATAGTCGTATTCGCATGGGTAACGGCAATCTTATAAAAAGAAGTATCCCCCGTCATCCGCGTCGCTTCCGTCAGCAATTCCAGGTTCATCATATTGTCGATGATGACCATGAACCTTCCCGGATCGGAATTCCAGGAACGGGTACATCCGACCTTCTCGTTCCATCTGGTGGCCAGACTGCGCGCACTGTTCAGAATGACACGCCGGTAAGAGCTGTCCGGCGTAAGCCGCTCCGCATTGCCGAAGGAACAATACATCATAAAACCCAGATCATGCGTGTCCTTGTTATACTGTTCCTTTTGCAGCACATCGAGTTTCCGTCGGGCCTCGGCAAGCAACGAAGCATCATGCGTTGCTTCAAAAAGATATAACAGCTCGCCGGGATAAAATCCCGACATCCATGAAGAGGTCTTTCCCATACCATACCGCCCCGTACGGGGATCGAAGGTCTCGGGGAAACTGTCCCGCGCCGTACGCCGCATCAGCAGCCGCACCTGACCGGCGGCCTCCTTCAAACGCATGCTTACCTGTCCCTTCAGGCTGTTGGAACCACACCCCGCCAGCCGCTCCAATTGCCCGGCATCCAGTTCAACCCCGGGATGGAAGGCTGCGCCCTGCATATATTTCTCCAGGCTGTATCGTAATTGTCTGGCCGCGGGCCGATGATCCAGGTCACGCCGTATGTCCGCCGACACGATCACCAGTCTGCCCTTCCCTACCCTTGCCTCGATGACCTCCGCCATCTTTCTATTCTTGACAAAATTGTCGATCACCCGTACAATAGGATCGATAACGGGCAGCGAATCCAGGATCATGGTCTTCGAGGACGTGACAAGGTCCCACCACTGCCAGTCGGAATAAGACTCCGTAGGGAAATCCTTCAACGCCGGATGATCGGGCCGCATCGACAAACCCATGGTACCGGGCTGGTCGGGGAAATGTACGGGACTCCAGAACACAGGCGCGAATCTGCCGGTGACGCCGTTGAGACAGGCGGTGTCGGGGTTGAACAGGACATCCTTCCCTTGTTGCAGATGGTGCAGCGCACCCTCCAGCGTACTGTCGAAAACAATAGTTGGTTCGGCGATATGTTCCGGATACACCCATATATTCCATTCATTCTTATACGACGTCCCCTTCAGCCGGAGCGTGATGGTCAATTGCGCCGCCTGTTTCACTTCCCCCAACGAAAAGGAGAAAGAGCCCAGCGACTGCCCATTCCCCATGCCGATATCCTGACGCGCCAGCACACCGCCTGCTACCCGCCGGCCGGCCGCATCTGTCACGGCCCACTCGGGGATCACTCCCTTCAACACACCGCTGCCGAAATTGGCCAGTTCCGCCGTAGCGGTAAATTGCTCGTTATTGGTATAAATAGCCTTGTCAAATCGTATCAACGGCACCACGGCGGAGCAATACATCCGATGCTGTTCCGGCGTCACCAGCCCCTTGCTATCCCAAAAAGCATCCAGGATGCCGATAAGCGCCGTTCCCTGACCGGGGAAATCATGCAGGTCCAATAGCTGGAACCCGCTGGTACCAGGCGTCTTCAACACCCTTTCGATCTCTTCCTTATACAGCCGCGCGGCAAACTTACCGCTGGCCTTTGTAAAGGCGGAGGAAAGGTCGAGCATCCCCTTCCGGTCCAGGTCCCTGCGAATAGCCTTGAAATTTAACGGGTCCAGCACGCCGGTATATTTGTTGATCTCCCGCATGTCCGGATAGACGGAATACTGTCCCATCTCATGTATGATCAGCGGCACGGGCAGCCCGTCTACCGCCTTGGTATAATCGCTTTTGAAGTCGGGGGCATAGGTATTGAAGATCCCCTGACCCCGCACCCATCCTTTCTTTGTATACTGGGTGATGTAGAAGTCGTCACCGGGTTCAGGCCATTTTCCATGACCGGCCTGAAAACTGAACGTAGTAGACGTATACAAATGACGGGCATCGGCCTGCCGCAGGGTGCTTACCATCCCGTGCAGCCAATCGAAATCCCCTTCCAGCTCATTACCCATGGACCAGAAACAAAAAGAAGGATGATTGCCATACTCACGGCTGATCCGGAACGCCTCTTCCCGCAGGAACCGGTTCATCGCCGTGTCTTTACCCGCATTCTTATTCCACAACGGCAGCTCTATCTGCAAATAGAATCCCATGGAATCCGCCACCTCGAAGGCAGCCGCGGGCGGACACCAGGAATGGAAACGCAGATGGTTCAACCCATACGATTTGGCGACGGTGAATTCCTTTAGCCAGCCACGACGATCCATAGGCGGGTGACCGGTCAATGGAAATATATCACACTCCAATGTTCCCCGCAGGAACATCCGGTGGCCGTTGATCCATAATTCGCTGTTCTCATTGCTCAGCGTGCGCATGCCGCAGGTGGTATTGACCACATCTTTACTGTGACTTGTCGTCAGCGTGGCGCGCACCGTGTACAGATTGGGCGTAAACTCATCCCACGCCTTGCCATCCGGCAGCGCGATCTCATCCTCGCTGGATGCCGTCACATCCTTCTGACTGCTGGCTACCAGATGTCCGGCCTTGTCCAGCACCTGCAACAGCAGCCTGCCTTTACCTTCTAATTGAGTGACCACCCGGATCTTCTTCTCCATGGGATATACCTGCACGGCGCCGATATGTTCGGGATTACGCGCTGTCAGCTGTATCTTCCCCAGGATGCCATTCCAGATGATCTGCGTCTCCTCCGTATACGAATGCGCCATATCCCGTATGGAAATATCATATTGCTTTCTGTTGTCCACCTCGATGACGATATGATGCCGGCCAGGTGTCAGCAGATTCCCCAATTCATAATAATGCGGAGTGGTAAGACTTTCACCTGCCCCGGCCTCACGGCCGTCCACCCGGACACGGCTCGTCCACAAGACCCTCTCCAACTCCAGCGTGATGCTCTTCCCTTTCCAGCTCTGGGGAATATCGATGTCCCGTTCGTAGGACGCAGTACCTATATAGGTATGCTTGCGCGTCAGGTGTAACAGCACTTCCCTTGTGAGCTTTGCATCCGTCAACGTGGGCGGAGCGCCAATCCCCGCGTCATCCAATGTCCCCGGTAAATGGACCAGCGCGTCGGATGCCTGTCCGTACTTCACATTCCACTGCCCCGCCAGCGAGATCGGCTGCTGTGCCGACAGCTTCCAACAAAAGAAAAATATCGATAGGACCGTGCCCGCGTATTTCATATCTGACTTTTAATTTCTACCATTTTCAAATGCGTCCTTGCGCCAAAATGCATATTATCCCTGGCCAGCACCTTTTCCAGACAGGCGGCGGCTTCCTCTTTATTGCCCAACCCCAGATGCCCCAGCCCCATCATATAATAGCAGTGCGCCTGGTGACGCGCCGTCCCGTCGTCCTCGAAGATCAGCAGGTCCGGCAAAGACACCGCAAAATAATCTATTCGAACCTCATCCTCCAGATGCTGCTGTCCATACGCCAGCAGACCTTCAAATATCTGATTTGCCTGCGAGTCATCACCCAATTTTCTCCATGCCAGCCCCTGGTAAAAGATCTTATCCGGTGGCTGATCGTTATAGAACATGGCTGCCGTAGGTTCGGACGATCCTTCCGTCGCCTTTTTGAAACAGGCTTCGGCTTCCTCCTCACGCGCCTGCGCTTCCCGGGCCATCCCCATCCAATACCATATATCGTTCTCACGGGCGCCATACAATTTCCCCTCACCCAAATTATGAGGATATTCCTGCGCGTGCTCCAGCAATTGAAGGGCTTTTTGATGATCGCCGTTGCGGACCTGTCGCTTGGCCATTTCCACGAGACTGTATATATACTGTCCCGACACCTTACCTTCCCCGCCCTCCCAGGGATGGAACTTCCGTTCCATGATCAGCTCATAAGCCAGCTCATATTCCCCCTGGAAATTATACAAAGCCGCCCGCTCGAGATAAAGATCGTCCCTGTCCATGACAGTAGACAGATACTGCTCTAAAAATTCCAACCGTGTAGCCACCGGCTTCAACAGCCGCCTCGACAGCTGGTCCAGCTCCATCAGCACACGGGCATCGGTGGTATCCAGAGAAAAAGCCTTCATGTACCATTGAAAAGCCTTTCGTTCATCCCCCCTTTTATTGTAATAAGCTATGCCCAGGTTGCGCAACACAGTAGGGAAACCGGCATCTCTTGCCGCCGACATCTCCCAGGCTTCGATGGCATCCTCATACTGCTTCTTCGCATACCATAAATTGCCCAGGTAATACGGCGCCTTCGCATCCTTCTGGCTGGAACGCATGGCAAAACGCAACACTTCGATATCTTCCAGCCTGTCGGGGAAACAAACGCCCGTATCCGCCGAAGCGCCTTTCGCCAGACAAGCGCCGGCTGCCGCCTGGTCTCCCCGGCAATGATGCCACCACGCCAGATAATACCATGCCATGGGGTAAGCGGTCTTTTCATGATCAGCGATATACACCTGCATAAACCCGATGGCCTCTTCATACAGCCCCGCCGCGGCATAGTCCAGGGCATATTCGATATAGTTCTGTACCTCTCCTCTCGCCAGCAACCGCAGCCGCTGCAACGGCTCGGAGACAACACCCCCCTCATCGCCTGGAAGCAATCCATGCTGTTCAAAATAGATGCTCAGATTGAACTCGTCCGATGCCAGCACGGCCGAACAATGCTCCAGCGCCTGCTGATGCCTCCCCATCTTCCGGAGTACCATCGCCTTTAACGCACGGCCCTTGGCATTACGTGCATTCCTGTCCAGACAACGCTCGACATGATCCAACGCTTTCTCCCAATCGCCTCGCGCTGCATCGATCCTGGCCAGCGTAAAATAGGCTACGTCCTGCCAGGCGCTGTTCCAGCAGGCCTTTGACAATGGATCGTACGCTTCATCCATCCTGCCCTGACGATACAGACAGAAGCCGAGATTATAGTATGGTTCCCCATCATATGGGTTCGGGTTCCGGCCGGTGAGGGTCTCGATGGCCTTCCGGAAATAAGGCTCGGCCTTTTTAAACTGCCCTCTGCGCAGATACCATAGCCCCAGGGCATTGTTATTCCGTACATCCCCCGGATCACGCCGCAGCGCCTCCCGATAGTATGGCAGGGGACTATAGGTAGCATGTCTGTATTGCTCCAGATGCAATCCGGTGAGATATAGCTGTTCATTATTCTCCACCTTCTCGGGCGCTAACGCCGCCCGGGCCGGCTCGGGACGATCTTCCCGCTGATCCTTCGCGGGCTCATACCGTAACAATTCCTTTCCTTTTTCATCCACGATGACGAGGACAGACGCGGCTTCAAATGTCCGCGTATAGATCTTCTCAGGACGCACATCGAACACATTCTCCGCCACCACCTTGTCACTCTTCGACAAACGTAGCACCAGCTTCTTCTGCATCGAGGTCGCAAACACCTTCACCTCCCACTTACCCGCGTTCTCCTCCACCGCCACCAATAGGTCCTTCGTGGCATTCTTCACCATGCCCAGCTCCCGATAAGGCAGAAAATACTGCGTGAATGTCTTCTCCTCGTACGGCATCAACCACGTGAAGTCCGGCTGGTTGTCCGTGAACACGCCGGTCATCAGCTCGATATAAGGTCCATCCTCATCCGTGAGATTCCTGTCCCAGGCCTGGCCAAAATCGCTGTGACCCCAGGTCCATTGTTTCTTCCCCGGCGATACATGATGATCCGCCACATGCAGCACCCCGGCCCTCGTATCATGCTCATATCCTCCCATAAAATCGTATTGGCTCCGGATGGCCATATAGGAAGTGGGAACAGGGATGTTCTTATAGCGGCTGATATCCGTGCCGGGTGAATAATCCACCTTGTAATAAGTCCCCGTGGCAATCGGAAATGACGATACATCCCGCTTGCCATGATCGAATACGGCGTGTACATCCGGCGGGAATACGGACTGATAGTCGTCGTTCACCTTCACGGCGGGATTCGCCCACCAGAGGAAGGTCTGTGGAAGAGGCGTGCCGTTATAAAGCTTTGCCGCGATCTCCAGATACGCCTTGTCGGGATGCAGGGTAAACCC
This sequence comes from Puia sp., assembly GCA_035545935.1. GTDB lineage: Bacteria > Bacteroidota > Bacteroidia > Chitinophagales > Chitinophagaceae > Puia. The sequence goes on from DASZXP010000201.1 coordinate 16,515, forward strand.
TACCAAACATCTGGTATGGGTCATGCGCTCGACCTCGTTGATCCAGACGGTGGCGCTGCCATCCGCATGTTGTTGCAGGGAATGATCCACCGGCGAGAAAGTGCTGGGCCGGTGATGCTGTGGCCAGTTGAATTCGATGCCGCCCGAGATCCACGGGCCGCAAAGCCCCACCAGCGCGGGCTTGATCACCTGGTTGTAATAGATAAAATGACGTTGTCCTATTTTATCATAAGCCATCTGCACTCTCCCGCCCAGCTCCGGCAGGATCATGATCTTTATGAATTTGTTCTCCAGGAACAGCCCTGTATACGCCTGGTCCGTCCGCTCGTCATGGATCTTTTCGATGACAGGCAGCGGATATACGGCCCCGCTGCTTCCCTGGTAAACACGTTTTTCAAAGAACATAGGGTTCTTCTCCGGAGTCCCGGTTGGGTAAGTTGGAATGACCACCTGTTCCTGCCATACACGTACTGAAACATCGCTCATATAAACACTCTTTTTATGGTTGTTTTCTCTATGGTCTAAAGTACTTCATTATCTCCGCCGCTATCAACGCATGCCCCATGGCATTCGGATGATTGGATTGCGCCATATAGGCATGTATGTCTTTCCCCTGCTCTTCTATTTTTCTGAACTGGCCGTAGCTGTCCGCCAGCCCTACCCCATACTTCGCCGCCAGCTCCTTTATCTGGTCCGCAAACTGCTCCAGCTCGTTGTGCGGCTGTAACAACGGCACATTGACATCGGCCGATGGGGTCATCAGGATGACGGGTATACCCTCCCGCAAGGCCCGCTGTATCATTGCTTCCATATTCTTCCGCGCCTGCCCGAGCCCGATCTTCCGGTCATTGAGCGCATAATCGATAAATAACACATCGGGACGATGGATCAGCACATCCCTCTCGAATCGTTCGGCGCCCTGCGTGGAATTCTCACCCCCGATGGCGGTGACGATGACATTGATCACGGCATAGGGATACAGCTGCTTCAGCTCCTTCAACACCTGGTAAGGGTAGCTGTCGAAAGTATTTACATCGGGCGTCCGGCCGTAACCGGCCGGTACGGAATGTCCGTGAAATACCAGATTGATGGTTCTGTTGTTCGGCCATTTCTGCTGCAACGCAAATTTTACGTTCGCCAGGCTCTTAGGTTTTTCAAATAATGAGTCTATCATCTCCGCTCCCAAACTATCTTTCGGCTCGAATGCGGGGCCGGCCACATATTTTTTCAAACTATACAGGAACTGCGCAGCTACAGGCCGATGCGACAGATCATCCCGCAGATCGATGGCCGACACGAGCAGCTTCCCTCTCCCCACCTTTGCCTCCCATACCAACCCTATCTTATCGTTATGGTTCCAGTCGGGGATCATCTGCACCAGCGGCGTCACACCCGCAGGCAAACCATCCAGCACCATGGGCTTCGAATGCCGCACCAGGTCCCACCACTGCCAGTTGGAATGGAACTCCGTGGGGAAGGAGCCAAAGGCAGGATGCTTAGGATCGCACAAGATCCCCAGCAGATCAGGCGGCATCCCAGACCAGACGGTATTCCAGGAGATCCCCGAAAAGACAGGGCTGGCCTTCGAACGGATCAAAGACGTATCCGCCAGCAACAACACCCGCGCACCCTGTCGCAGCCAGCTCTTCACCTCATCGTTCCATTCATACGCTATCCTGACACCCGCGGTGTCCACCACCGGCAGTACATGAGGATATACCCAGATCTTCCATTCATTATATACATTCGTTCCATCCAGACGCATACGGAACGTCAGCTCGCTGGCAGCAGCAACATGCGTCAAAGGCGCCCGTATACTATCCAACCGGATAGGGCCTCCCAGCGGTATGTCGCCAACCGTCTTACCAGACGCATACACCTTCCCATCCGCATATTCCAGCGACCATCGCACGACCGCCTTCTTCAACGGCGCCTTGCCGAAATTGGCAAACTCCATCCGTCCGGCAAAAGTCTGGTCATTGGTCCAGGTGAAAGAAGACGTCCGCAACAACGGCACCAGCGCGGACTGGAAGTGAGAAAACTCCCCGCCGGACGTATACGGCTTCGGGTCCCAGAAATCATCGACCACGCCGACAGGCGCTGTGCCCTGACCGGGGAAATCATTTAATTGCAGCAAATGATAGCCCCCCATCCCGGGTGTCCGTAAATAAGATTCGATCTCCTCCTTTTTCTGGATCACCTGGAACTTGCCCGATGCCGTTGTAAAGAACGGCGCCAGCTCCAGCATATGATGGTCCCGGAGGCTCTCGCGGAAAAGTTCGTAATTGAAGGGCTTCAGCACGCCGGAGTACTTGGACAGCCCGTCGAAGTCGGGATAGACGCACCACTGCCCGATCTCGTGGGTGATCATGGGCGCCGTAAACTTCTGTACATATGCGGCATAGTCATAGTTCGTATTCAGCGGCGCCGCGTTGAATCGGCCATTCAGCCCTTCCTTCCAATGCTGTGGACGCGCCCCATAATAGTCGTTGTATTGATTGCCCGTCACTACAGGATATCCGGAGCCGCCGGTATACAAATGACGGGGGTCTTTTTTCCAGCTGTCGAGAAGCCCCGAGAGAAAGACATTCACAGAAGGCCCCACCAATTCGTTACCCTCACAGAACATGGTAAAAGAAGGGTGATTCCCATATTCCTGCAATATTCTATCCGCCTCTTGCCGGAGAAAACCATCGGCTGATGCATCCTTTCCGATATTGAATCGCCAATCGCAGTTCTCCACCTGCAAATACATACCCGCCTCATCCGCCGCGTCAAAGGCCGCCTCCGGCGGACACCAGGAATGAAAGCGCATGGCATTCAGCCCATAATCTTTACAGACCTTGAATATATGACGCCATGCTTCCAACCCCATCGACGGATAGCCGGTCAATGGGAACTCCGCGGAATTCACCGTACCCCGGATAAATGTCTGCCGGCCATTGATGGTAAACCTTGTCCCTTCCGTCCCTAGCTGCCGCATGCCGAAGACCACCTCTCTCGTGTCATTGCCCACCCGGATCGACAACCTGTACAGCGCCGGATCGAATTCGTCCCAGGTCAGCACTTTGTCCCCCAGATACAGGCTTGTATCCAGGACAATGAGGGAGTCACGTCCTGAAAAAGGCACAGTCACAGCAGGGACCATCACATGCATCGAAGTATTAAAGGTCGCCCCCGAACATTGCAGTTCCCCTTTGACAGCGCCTGCAGGATGCGCTATGGTAATATGCAGCCGCACCTTATGGCCCGCCACATCCGGGTAAGCCTGCACGTCCTCGATATGCACAGGGTCCCATGCCTGTAATTCCATTCTTCCGATGATGCCATTCCAGTTCGTTTGTGTCTCCTCGCTCAAGGCATGGGTGAACCCTATGTCATAGAGCCTGCTATTGTCTACACGGATCCGGATACTATTGTTCCCGCCCGGACGCACCAGCGAACTTATATCATAGACATGCGGTACGGAGAGACTTTCCCGCCGACCTACACGACGGTCATTGACCCATACCTCCGTCTCCCAGTGCGCCCTTTCCAAATACAGTTGGATAACCTTTCCCTTCCACTCAGCAGGTACAAAAATTTGCTTTTCATACCAAGCCGGCCCCTTGTATTCATATTGACGCGTCAGCCGCAGCGAAGTGCCGCCCTGCGTCTTCGTTCCTTTCCCGGCCTGGTCGGTGGAGCCGGGCAGCGTGATATCCTCCGGCAGGCGGGGCAAGAGCTGCACACCATTGCTGCCCACCCCCGTAGACAGCGGGTCCAGCTTGAACTTCCAGATACCTGCCAAAGAAATAGTCCTTCCTTCCCGCTGCCCTGCTGCACTTCCCCATGAGAGACAGGCTGCCAGCCCAAGGACAACCACAAATGCTTTTTTAAAACCCATTTTATTCCTCATTCTTATTGATACGTTCCCGTCAAAGTTACGATAGCCTTGGGCGCAATGACAATACTACCCGGCGCTGTCTGGGAACGTTTCAAACTATTATTACCATCCGTGAGATAGGTGTCCAGCTTCGTCAATCCATTCACACCCGACAATTGCAGGGTAGTTGCATTCGAGGCCATATTCACCGCCACGATCACCAGCTTCTTCGACGTCTCGTCATTATATGCGGACACCATCAACGATCCCGCGGCGGTCACCGGATTGTCCAGCCCCTGCACGACGGCGGACACACGCTTCATACCGGGCCGGATGAACCGGGCATAATTACCCAGCGACCAGAGCTGTTTTGAGTCCAGCACGGTACCATCCTGTTTGCAATTGTCCACATTGATATTGCCGGAAGGATCATTGATATAGACCAGTCCATCGCTGTAATTATAAGGGCTGACGGCCAGCCACCATTGCCAGGAAGTGACATTGGCTATCGTCAGATCGTGATGGATGGTCTTGGCTACATACAACCCATAGTCGATGCTCGTGGTACGGGGACTGCCATTGTACAGGTTGCATATATTCCCCAGGATGCCGAACTCGGACTGCCAGGCTTCCAGCGTAGGATCCACCTGCTTCATTTTAGCGGCCACCTGCTGCCGGATGCTGACGAGATTGTCATCGGGACAGGTCGTGTAATAGCTATGGGAAGAGATGGCGTGCTGGACGTTCGGGAGGTTGCCGATATAATAGCCGGAGGTAGGATTGAACCATTGATTGATCTGATCTCCCCTGCCGTCGCTGTTGCTGCCGTACAGGTAGTTCCATTGTCCCGCCTCTCCTACTACCGCTTTGGAAGCAGGGGCTTTGCTCGCAAGGTCCGTGGACAACAGCTTCACCAGGTCGGAAACCTCGGAGTTCTGCGCCTGGCTGCCTTCCTGACCTACAGTCGCCCCCGTGGTATTACCCCATTCCCATTGCGGCTCGTTGACAGGACTGATATAGTCGAATTGGAAATGCGCGGCCACCTGTGACAGGAAATCCGCATAATCGCCCATCCTCCCGCTCGCGATATTGAAGCTGGTGGTGCCGGAGGTATTGAAGGCCCGATGATTCTTTGTCATCGACACGGGCGGGGACAGGGCGAAGCCAAGACTGTACCTGACCCCGCGCTGACGCGCGGCCTGGAGGAACCACTGCCCCCCGGCCTCCTTGTTCCAATCATAGCTGCCATCCGCATTCAGAAAACACTCTTCACGCCGCCAGTCGGTGGCGATCTGGCTGGTATCCCCCTGCTCATAGCTGCCGGCGCCGATATTCATCCGCCAAAGGGAAAGCCCGATGCCCTTGGGACTGCCATCCGTCGATGTGTCCATGCTAAAAAGCAGGTCGGCAATCTTATTCTTCTTGGTGACATCGGCCCATTTACCGATGAACTTGCATGTCCAGCCGTCGGAAGCGCCAAAACTGTGTATGGTCTGCTGCGTCTTGGTCAGATCTACCGTAAGCGTCAGCTTGGTCTGCACCTTGTTGCAGGTGTCTACTCCGTTGTAAAAACAGCTCGTACCATCGTCGGGTGGCGGCAGCGCCTGTCCGGATTTCTTGCATTCGCCTACCAGCACGGCGGCAGGCACGGTAAGGATGGTAAATATCAGATAACGTATAGTCCTCATAAATAGCCTGGATTTTGTTTAATGACGCCTCCCGACACAACGATCTCGCTATTGGGTATCGGCCACAACAGGTGGACGGCCGGATCGAAATGGATGCCCTTGTTCTGCGGCTCCAGCGTGTTGTTCGTCTCGTAATAGTCGGTGCTTGTCTCGGTGTTATACTTTACAAAGCTGCCGTTGGGCCCGAAGATGCTGTTGATGACAGGCTTGCCGCTCTGGTCCTTCCACCGGCGGATATCATAGAGCCTGTCCCCTTCAAAAGCCAGCTCCAGCCTTCTCTCCGTCCGCACGGCATTGATCAGGTCCCATCCGGTGAGCGATAGGTCGGTGGTCAGGCTGACCCTGTCCCGCACGGTCTTCAGCGATGTCAGCGCATCGCCGGTCTTGTTCTGCATCGCGCAGGCCTCCGCATGGATCAGCAGCACATCGGCCAGCCGCATAATGATATCGTTACGCGCATAGAGCCCATTGGCAGGGCGCTGCGACTTGGGCACATACCATTTCCGGGAGAATCGTCCGGACTTGGACTGGTTGGCGGGATAGCCGCCGCCATTGAAGCTGTTGTTATTCGGATCGCCGGCAACAGGCTTGCCCTGGCGATTGATCGTCCATACCATCCGGATGCTGTCGCCCGCGGCGATATAGGCATTCTCCAGATCGCTGGTGGGCCCATAATACCCCCATCCCCCGTCGGCAACGGCATTGATCATATACTGCGCGCTGGAAGGCAGCGGCGGGTTCTTGGACGAACCGCACTGGATCTCGAAAATAGACTCCTGTCCATTCTTATAATTGTAATCCCAAAGGGTCCCAAAACTGGTCTCCAGCGAATAGTCGCCCATGGTGATCACTTGTTGCGAAGCGGTCTCGGCATTGGCCCAGTCCTCCTTATAGAGATAGACCTTTGACAGCAGGGCCAGCGCAGCGCCGGAAGAAGCCCTCGACTTGTCCTGCTCGGAATACTCGGACTTGCGCGGCAGGATCGTAGCGCACCATTTCAGATCCTCGATGACCTGGTTGTATACTTCGTCCACCGTATTGCGGGGCAGATGCGTATTGGCAGGGTAGGTCTTCAGCACCAGGGGAACACCGCCATAATTACGCACCAGGTCGAAATAACACCAGGAACGCAGGAACTTCAGCTCGGCGATGAACCGCGACTTGCTGGCCGTATCGATAGGCGCTCCCTGGATCCCTTCGATGGTATTGTTGAAGATGCCGATGGATTTGTATAACATGATCCATTGGTCTTCATTGCGGTCGTTCCCCGCATCCAGCGTATACTGCGCCACCACATCGTAGGTGGCATGCGTGGATTGATACGTGTTGTTGATCCAGGCATTGTCGCTGGCGGCCTCTCCGGCCAGGTAGCGCCAGTTGAAGATTTGCCACCAGCTGTCCCAATCGATGTAACGATAGCAGGTCTGTGTGGACGTATTACACTGATCCAGGTTGGTAAAATATTGCGATGTCTGCACCGACGTGCCATTGTTGTCTATGTCGAGCAGCGACTTCTGGCATCCGCATAGCATCGTCAGTAAAGCCAGACTGCCTGTGATAAAAAGATTACGGTTCATATAAATAGTTTTTATCCCGGTAAAAGTTTATAAAGTGAGTTGGATCCCCGCCATGAATACCTTCGAAGGCAGCGCCTGGAAATTGTCCACGCCGTTGTACCCTACCGCATTGTACCAGGGCAGGTCGGGATTCAGACCGGGATATTTGGTGACGGTGAAAAGATTATGCGCGGAGAAATTGATACGCAGGGCATGTACCCCCTTGATCCAGTGAGGGAAGGTATAGCCTATCTGCATCAGGTTGCATCGCACAAAGTTGGAGCTGGCCAGGAAGAAGTCGGACATCTTGCTGAAATTTCCGTTCTGATCGGGATACCTCAATATAGGGAACCGGTTGCTGGTGCCCTGGCCATGCCAGAACTGATCCGCCAGACCCGACTTGAAATTCATATGTCCCGTTGGGTTCATGTTCAGCAGATAGCTCTGGAAATATTTCGCGCCGAACGAGCCGTAGAACTCCGTCATGAAGTCGAAATTGCCATAACGCAACGTGATGGTCAGATTGCCGGTGAACTTCGGCCAGGGGGAGCCCAGGTCCGTAAGATCGTTGTTGTCCAGCAACGTATCGTTATTGATATTCCTGTATTTCAGATCACCCGCCTTGGCCTTTGGCTGCAGCATCGTTCCATTCTTGTTGACATACGCCGCGGCTTCCGCATCCGTCTGGAATACGCCGTCCGTGACAAAGCCATACCAGGCGCCCGGCTCATGCCCCTTGGTCAATCGGCTCCTGCCGGTGGAGATGACATCATTGGCCTCGCGTCCCACGATGGGGTCCTGCCCTGCCAGATCATCCACGATGGACTTGGAATGGCTCACGGTCAGGTTGACACCCAATTGCAGCTTGTTGGTAAGATCTTCCTTGTACCCTATCGTGAAGTCCCATCCGTTGGTGGTCATCTTCGCCACATTGGCCAGCTGCGTGGGATAATACCCCTGGGGATAGCCCAGTATATAATCCACCGTAATATTCTCCAGGAGATTGCTGGGATTGCGCACATATTTCTCTACCGAGAAATTCAGCTTGTTGTTCAGCAGCGTGGCGTCCAGCCCAAACGTATAATCCTTCTGCACCTCCCATTTGATGGCGGGGTTGGCTATCGTACCGGGCACATAGCCGGAGATGACGCCGCCCGTGGCCGTGGGATAGGTCGTGCTGTTCAGGTAGGTGATATAGGCTCCCGAGCTGGGCGGCAGGTTACCGCCTGATTTACCCCAGCTGGCCCGCAGCTTCAGATAATTGATAAGACCGGGCTTGATATTCTTGAAGAAAGACTCTTCCGACAGGATCCAGGCGCCGCTGATGGTAGGGAAATACCCCCAGCGATACAAGGGGTTCACCAGCGAGGACGCATCCGCGCGCATAGTGCCGGCCAGGTAATACTTCTGCTGATAATTGTACCGGAGACTTCCGAAATAAGAGACCATATTCCCCCAGGGCGCGGCGCCGGGTTGGTAGGAGCCGCTGCCGCCTGTGATCGTACCCGTAGCGGCGGAGATATATTGAGAGGAAGGATCATCCACCGCAATAGCCGTGGTATCGGAGCGGGCGGCGCTGGTGCCCTTGACGATGTATTTATCGGTGCTTTCACCCACCAGCACGTCGATGGAATGATCCCCGATGGACAGCTTGTAGTTCGCCGTATTGGTGATCTTCCAGCGGGTGTCCAACGTGGTGCTGGAGCTGAGCGAGCTGTTCAGGTTATAGGAGTTGGACGCCAGGAAATATTTTGGCGTATAGGCATTGGACTGACCCACATTCACAAACCCCTCCACGGTGGTCTTCAACACGAGGTTCTTGATAGGCGTGATCTGCAGATAAGCGGAATATTGTGTCCCGAAATAGTCGTTCTTGTTGAAGTTCGTTACATAGTTGAAGGCGGGGTTGGTAATACCATTGAACGCGCTCCGGTTGGGCTGGCTGTAATAGGGATTGAACGCGGTATAGTTCATCTTGACACCCGAAGCCTGAATAGCCCTGTAGACCGAATCCGTCGACTTGAAAGGCGCGGTGGTAGGGTCCATGGAATAAGCCGCGTATATATTATTCGGCGAGCTCAGCCATGTTTCATAACGGGGCGCCAGGTTGAACCCGATCTTCACCGCCTTGTTGACATCCATATCCGCGTTGAATCGGGCAGTATATTTCTGCCAGTTGCCCCCCTGCGGGCTGGCATTATAAGCATCCTCCCGGTAATAGCCCAGGCTGCCATAAAGAGACAGACCGTTCTTTCCGCCTGAGGCGCTGATGAGATAGTTTTGGGTATGACCGTCGTCGAATGTATTCTTCCAGTAATCCGTATTGTGCAGCGTGGACAGATCGGGGAATGGCAGGGTGCTCCCGCTGACCTGCGCCTCCTGGTTCATGATACGGGCATATTCATTGGCATCCGCCAGCTTGATATTGGGCAGCTTGTTGATACCATAGGTGGCCGACGCATTGATCACGGCATTGCCCCTGCCCCGCTTGGTGGTCACCACGATGACGCCCTGACCGCCCCGGGCTCCATAGATAGCCGCGGCGGAAGCATCTTCCAGCACATCCATGGTGGCGATGTCGGAAGGATTGATAAAGTTCAGCGAGTTGACATCCGACTCTACCCCATCCACGATGATCAGCGGGTTGTTATTATAATTGATGCTGCTGAGACCATGGATCAGGATCTTTGGCTGCGCACCGGGCAATCCGCCCCCGGATATCACCTGCAGCCCGGGAACATTGCCCTGCAGGGCATTGGCCACATTGCCCGTGACATAGTTCTCTATGTCCTTGGCGGATACGGAAGCGATAGAGGTGCTGACACTTTTGCGGCTGGCAGTCTGATACCCGATGACCACTACATTGTCCAGTTCCTTGCTGGAGCTGTCCAGCGATACATTGATAGTGGTGCGCCCTTTCACGGGCACCATTTTGGGACTAAAGCCTACATGAGAAATGACGAGCGTCGCGTTCATGGACACGGCCAGGGAAAATTTTCCGTCATCATCGCTGATGACTCCCTGAGAAGAGCCCTTGACGGCAATATTGGCGCCCGGTAAAGGCGCATTGCCGGAAGTAGTTACACGCCCGGAAACCTGCACGGACTGCGAAATGGCGTTCATCGAGAACGTACAGGCAAAAAGGATTATAAGCAGCAGTTTTTGTTTCATGTGCTGGCAAGTTTTTCGTTGATCATTTTATTTGAGGGTACAATTTTAATTCAGGACGGCGGGTAACAGGATGGAGTTTTTTATTAAATTGCTGGACAATTTTATTACCATCTCCCAATTTGCTATGTCACTTCATCGCGTACTCAGAAAAAAAGAAGGCTTCGCGGGACAACTTTCGGTTGTACTACCACGTAAGATACTTTCAGGGTTGTGCGTCAACGATCCGCTGGCGGAAAAACTATACATCACGGACATCGGGTACTACCCGAAGGCGCAGTACCACTATCGTCAAAGGGTACACGGCAGCGATCAGCACATACTTATCTATTGCGTGGAAGGGAATGGCAGCGCCCAGATAATGAAGAAAAAATATCAGCTGCAGCCGGGATCGTTCATCATCATCCCGGCGGGTGAACAACATAACTATGCGGCCAGCGAAGAACATTCCTGGACTATTTACTGGGTCCACTTCAAAGGTTCGTTATCCTGCGAGCTCGTGAACACGATGCTCCGCAAGCTCGACGACCACCAGGGCTCGGTGGAATTCCAGCCCCGCCGCATAGAGCTCTTCGAAGACATGTATACCTGTCTGGAAAGAGGCTATAGCAACGACAATATATCTTATGCCAACGTCTGTCTCTATCACTATATCTCTTCCTTTATTTATGCGGACAAGTTCCATCTCTCCGGCAGCAAGCAGCCGGACGATGCGGTAGAGCTGTCCATCAACTTCATGCAGGAAAACATCTCACAGCTGCTGACCCTGGAAGACATTGCCAGGTCGGTGAACTTCTCCGCCTCGCACTACTCGGCCCTCTTCCGGAAAAAGACGGGCTTTGCTCCCATCGAGTATTTCAACCACCTCAAGATCCAGAAGGCATGTCAATATTTGCTGTATACGGAGCTTCGGATAAAAGAGATCGCCGATAAACTGGGGATCGAGGATCCATATTATTTCTCCAGGATGTTTGCAAAGCTGATGGGGCAATCCCCGTTGCAATACAGGAACAAGCGGTGATGGGAACTACACGCGGGTATGCTGGGGCCGTGCGCTGTATTTATCGCGATAGCTGCTGGGCGTCATGCCCACTGTCTTTTTGAATAGCTGACGGAAGGTCTTCTCATCGTTGTAGCCCGAGGCGATCATGGATTCCAATACGCCGCCCGTCGACTGCTCCAATACCCGCTTCGCGGCCTCGATCCTCGTCCGTTGCAGATATTCGATAAACGTGACACCCGTGGCCTGTTTGAACCGGCGCGCCAGGTTGCGGCGGCTGGAAGGGATATCGTTGATCAACTCGTCGATGGTATTTACCTGCGCATAGTCCCGGCGGATCCGCTGCTGCAGCTGGTACACCAGCTCATCCTGCTGCGAAGGTACGGGCTTGAACGTGGCGAAGTGGGTCTGCTGCTCTCTGTCCATGTCGATGGCGAAATATTTGGCGGTCCGGATAGCCATCTCACGCCCGCAATAATTCTCGATGAGCAATAACAGCAGATAGAAGCTATTGGTGGACCCGCCGCTCGTATAGATATCCTGGTCCTGCGTTACCACCGCATCGGGCTGCAGCCGCACGGAGGGGAATGCGGCGGCGAACCTTCCCGTGGCATCCACATGCGTAGTGGCCGTCTTGTCATTCAATAATCCCGTAGCGGCCAGCAGAAAGGCGCCGGTACAGACACTGGCAATGGCCGCTCCCTGATGACGCATGTCGCAGATCCATTCTATGAATGCCCCGTTGTCGCGGATGGCTTTCTGCATATCGCTGCTTGCAAAGGCGGGTATGAGGATCAGGTCGAACCGCATGCTTTCATCCAGCCGCTCCGGGGGATACCCACTATAAAGACCCTTGTGGTCTTCCCCCGCATTCAATACATGGATTGAAAAGGATGGGCCTTCGCCCTCTTCCATGCAAAAGCTGTTGACAGTCTCGAAGACATCCAGGATCGCGGCAATACTCAACAGACGGTGATATTTCGTCAAAAGTACACCCAGCTGTATCATCTCAATCGTGATTTTAAGTCGTGAAAATGGCCCAGGAGATTGACAATCTTCTAGTTAATTCTGTTGCATCCATCAGCTAATTTACGTATCTCCCTGCTAATCAATACCTGATTTTTTACCTTATGGCTTGCAAATCCCATACCTGCATATTATCTTTGAGGGCATATCTTCATGTAAAGACTGATACTCTTTCGTCTTACATCCAAACTTCCTTACCACCCAACTTCCTTTTCCAAAAACCAGTCCATTCATTGATTCGTCGGTTCACAGCCGCCTGTACATGAATACGTCCATGTCTTTGAAAAGCAGTCATGATCAGTATTTATCGCAGTCCCTATAAAACGCACGAATTATGAAGCTTTTCTACCTGCCCCTATTTTTCTTGTTACCTTATTTTGCCCAGGCGCAAATGTCTATCGACAACCTTACCGCCTTTAACAACGACGGCGTCAATCCCCTCCTGAACAAGGCAGCCAAAGCATGGGTGAAGGAACAGGACCGGATCGATGGCCATGTCCCCCACAGCAAGCTGGTGAAGATGCAACGTACTACGGAAGCCATGGTCTCCTTCCTTCACGACTCCTGTTTCTCCGCAACGGATTTTATCCCCGTATGGCACGGTGAATATTCCATCGGCAGGTTCGGCATCCAATGCAGATCGGTGGATAACAGGGGCCGCCTTACGATCATGTCCAACGACATAAGCCCCATGCTGCGTTATCTGACGGTGAATGGCAAGGATTTCGCCGGCATCCGTCCCTCCACGGGTCTTCAGGGCGACTATCGTTATTTCGAATATGAAGAGGAAGACCACGCCCGGACCATCTACTGGCTGGTGACAGCGGCGCAGGACAAGCTCCCCTATATAGAGATCACCCGCAAGGAATATCTGCAGGAAGCGCGTACGGAGCTCGTAAATAAAAAGAATAGCATCATCGCGGACATCAAGCTCAAGACTCCCATCCGGGCTGCCGCGATCCAGGAGGCAGAGAAAAAAGCAGCCCTCGACGAATTGAACAATAACTATTCCGGCACTGACCTCCAGGTGCGGCTCCGGCTCTTCGCCAAAGAATACCACACGGACGAAGAATACCTGAACAGCAGCATCGCAAAGACCACTGCCGACCTCGACAGGACCATCCACCTCATGGACTCCATCTCCTCTCATAGCACGGCGGTCGAGCTCAACAAGCCGGCCATGGTCTCCGTAGAAGCCGCCGCCTTCCACGGTTTCGAAGACAACGAGACGGACAGGAACATGCTGGTAAGGATCAACCCCGCCTACTACAACAACACGGATAGCGACAAGCCGCTGCTCTTCCTCGTCAGCTGGAGCTATGATCCCGCTGGCCCCGATGCCAGCAATATCGATCGCCAGGTAAGGGAGAATATCGACTTCCGCCAGCTAAGAACGCTGCTGGGCCAATAACGACCCGTCAGGGATTTTTCATCCCCGGATGCCTTTTAGAAAGGCGAGAACCACGAGATCCATGTCCTTGCCGTCGAGGTCAGGACCATATCATAGCTCTTTTCGCCTGTCTGCACCACATAAAAGCCCGCCGGGTTGTACAGCATCTGGTTCGACCTGTCCACCGGGCCGTTGGCAGGAATGGTGCCGACGGTAGCCTTTGCGGTGAAAGTGATCTTCCCA
>DASZXP010000202.1:0-26174 GCA_035545935.1 Puia sp.
GCCGGCCGGCTCATTAGACATTAATTAACAATTAATTTTCCAGGGTACATAAAACTTTTGGGTATTAATCCGGTCATAGTTCAGTTGGGTGGTCAATCATGCCCTTCTGCCGCCAATGCGCCAATGGCCGGGCGGTGACAAATCTCAGTAATAAATGATAAATTAATACATATGAAAAGCATTCGTACTATATTACTTCCGCTGCTCTGCGCCGTCTTTTTTGCCGGCACTGCCGTTGGACAGGAGGCTCAGCAGGAGTGGCCAAGGAGTTTTACGACAGACGATGGCACGGTGATCAAGATCTTTCAGCCCCAGCCGGAATCTTTTTCGGACAATGTCCTGAAGAGCCGCTGGGCTATTTCCGTATTGCAGAGCGGCAAGTCGGAGCCTGTCTTTGGTACTTTCTGGTCGATAGCCAATGTGGAGACGGATAGGGACAACCGGCGGGTAGTGATTCAGTCGGTGAAGGTGCCGAACGTACGGTTTCCCGGTCAGCAGGACGACGATTTCAACAGCAGCCTGAAGAGCTCGCTCGAGGCCAATCTGCCGTCGACCGCGGGGGATCTTTCCCTGGACGAGCTGTTGGCTTCCCTGGATCAGAATACGGAAACAAAGAAATTATCCAAGGACCTGAACACAACGGCGCCGAGGATCATTTATAGCGACAGGCCTTCCATCCTGGTGCTGATCGACGGGCAGCCGAAGCTGCAGCCGAACAAGGACTGGGGTCTGGATGTCGTCGTTAACTCTCCCTTTACCATCGTAAAGAATACCGACGGCGTCTTCTACCTGTATGGCGGCAAGCGTTGGTATACTGCCCAGGCTGCGACGGGCCCTTATTCCGCCGCCGGCAGCGTTCCTTCCAATCTTGAACCGGTGAAGAATGCGGTGGATGCGGCCAATGCTTCCAATGCGGGCTATACGGATTCCGCCAGCGCGCAACAGGACAACCAGGTGTCGAATATCGTTGTCAGCACGTCCCCGGCGGAGCTGATCCAATCCGGCGGACAGCCGAACTGGAGCCCTATCTCGGGAACAGATCTAAGCTATATAAGTAATTCACCCAACGATATATTCCAGGACCAGAGCACGGGTAGCTATTATGTGTTGCTGTCCGGCAGATGGTACACTTCTTCCTCTCTTACGGGCGGATGGCATTATGTAGCCGCCAATTCGCTGCCCGCGAATTTTGCACGGATACCGGAAGGAAGCCCCAAGGATAATGTGCTGGCCAGCGTAGCGGGTACGGAAGCTGCGCGTGAGGCGGTGATGGATGCACAGATCCCCCAGACGGCAAAAGTAGACCGCGCCACGGCTTCGACGGATGTGCAATACAATGGCGATCCTCAATTCTCACCGCTGCAGGGTACGGATATGCAATATGCCACCAATACCTCCAGCTCCGTCGTCAAATACGGCGACAATTATTACACAGTGGACAACGGCGTTTGGTTTGTCGGCGCCAGTCCCAGCGGTCCCTGGCAGGTAGCTACGGAGCGTCCCGAAGAAGTGGACAGGATCCCACCGAACTCGCCCCTGTACAATATCAAGTATGTATATGTCTACGATGTTACGCCCCAATATGTATATATGGGCTATACGCCGGGATATCTGAATAATTATATCTATGGTCCTACGGTGGTCTATGGTACGGGCTTTTACTATGATCCCTGGTTCAACGGGTATTATTATCCCCGTCCCTGGAGCTGGGGTTTTGGGGTCTGTTATAATCCCTGGGCCGGATGGAGTCTTGGATATGGGTTTGGCCTGGGATGGTTCCATTTTGGGCTTGGCTTTGGCTACGGCAGCTACTGGGGCGGATGGGCCGGTGGCGGATGGTGGGGTCCCCGTGCGTATCGTCCCGCCTACACCTGGAACAGGTACCGCACGTATGGCTATTATGGGAATAATTTCTACCGGAACAGGAATGTATACGCCAATCATTATACCACGAACATCTATCGCAACAGAGGCGGTATCGTAACCCGTAACGTGCAGGGCAGGACCAGTTTCCGTCCCATGTCCACCCGTCCTGCCACCGCGGGCGCAAGGCCCGGTGGCTCCTACAGCGGCGGCAGCAGGCCTATTACGCAAGGCGGACGACCCGGCGGATACACACGGCCCGGCGGGAACAACGTCTATTCGGACAGGAATGGCAACGTCTACCAGCGGAATGCTACGACCAATCAATGGCAGCAGCGGCAGTCCAATTCGTGGAGGCCTGTACCCAATAACAGTCCGAACGTGCAGAACCTGAACAGGGATCAGCAGATGCGTCAGCGGGGACAGCAGAGCACACAGAATTTTCAAAGGGCACGCAGCTATAGCGCTCCTTCACGTCCCCAGAGTTTCAGCCGACCCAGTGGCGGCAGCGTCAGCCGGCCCAGCGGTGGGAGCTTTAGCGCACCTCGTAGCAGCGGCGGTGGTGGTTCGAGGCCTTCCTCGGGTGGCGGGGGCAGCAGGAGAAGGGGATAACCGAGCGTAGCGACGGTTACGACCGAGGAGGACCGTGGCAAAGCAGGTCCGACGAAGGCCTAAACTTTATAAACAAAAAGCCTCGAATAAGTGTAAGTGCTTATCGAGGCTTTTTTATTATTTTCAGCCCTTCGGCTCTGGGAAAAGTACCTTCGGGCTGAAAATGTCTAATAATGGCCTTTCGGGCAACCGGCCTGTGGCCGGTTTTTAAGCGTAGAAAATGTCGTGTCATGTCTCTGATCAATGGAATTTCTCATCCCTGGCTTCATCAGCCGGCTTTTATCCTGGACAATATCAGCGATGTGGTTATTTCCACGGACCTGAACTATGCTATCAAGAGCTGGAACCGGGCCGCCGAGGAGATGTTCGGGTACAAGGCTGCCGATGTGCTGGACAAGCCGATACAGGATGTGGTGGATTATGATTTTCTCACGGACACCCGGGCGGGGGCCTGGGCGGAGCTGAAAAGGGAAGGGAAATGGAAGGGGGTTATGGTGCTAAAGAGAAATGATCAGGAGCTTTTTTTGGAATGCAGCTCTTCTTGTATCAAGGGTCCGGATGACGAGCTGATGGGGTATGTATCGATCTACCGGGATATCACGTTGCAGAAGAACCTGGAGAAGCTGATGGTGGAAGAGGAAGCGCAGAAGAAACGGGAGATCATCAAGGCTATCATGGAGGCGCAGGAGAAAGAGCGGAAGGAGATCTCTTCGGAGCTGCATGACAACGTGAACCAGATCCTCACTACCTGTAAGCTTTTTTTGGAAATAGCCCGGAACAATCCGGCGGATGCGCGGTTCATCGATGGCTGTTATCAGAATATCCAGATGGTCATCGAGGAGATCCGGAATATCTCGCATAATCTTACCCCCTATACGTTAAAGGACCTGGGTCTTGCGGCGGCGGTGCATGACATCGTACAGAAAATTAACCAGTCGGGGAAGCTGTCGATACGGCTGCTGTCGTTCCAAAACCTGAAAGAAGACATCATCAGCCCGGATATAAAGCTGGCTATTTTCCGGATCATACAGGAGAAGATAAACAACGTATTGAAGCACTCGCAGGCTACGGAGCTGAACATAAGCCTTACGGTATATGACGAGCGGATCAGCGTCGTGTTGACGGATAATGGTCGCGGATTTGATGAGAAGATCGTTAAAAAAGGGATGGGATTGAACAATATTCAAAATCGTGTGGAGTATTATAAAGGGTCCTTCCATTTGAAGACAGCGCCGGGAGAAGGGTGTGAATTAAGGATCGAATTACCTTGCAATCAGGAGAGCATATTATGACGCCTACCTTGTATTATTGTTACGATGCCTATTGCGGATGGTGTTATGGTTTCAGCCCCGTCATCCGGCGTGTGTTTGAAGAGTATGGAGGGCGTGGGTCCGGCGCGGGGTCGCCTGCGCAGGGGTCCGATGATGGGTCTCCGGCCCGGCTGGCCTTCGAGGTATTGTCGGGGGGAATGATCCTTCCGGAAAAACCCCAGCCCATCGGGGTTATGGCGCCGTATATCCAAAAGGCATACAAGACGGTGGAGGAGCATACGGGCATAAAATTTGGTAAAGATTGGCTTTGGCATATTTTCAACCCGGAAGAAAGCGACTGGTATCCTTCTTCGGAGAAGCCGGCCATTGCGCTTTGTGTGTTCAAGGAGTATTATCCGGATCTCGCTGTCCCATTCGCGGCGGATCTGCAGTATGCCCTGCACGAGGAGGGGCGTGATTTGACGGATGACGAGGCATACCGGCATCTGTTGGAGAAATATGGGATCCCGGATGGGGAGTTCTATCAGCGACTTCATGACCCTGTATACAAGGCCAAGGCTTATGAGGAGTTTGCCTTGGTGAAGCAACTGGGGGTTACGGGGTTTCCGACGGTGTTCGTTCAGGTGAGTGAGTCGAGGCTATATCTCCTGAGCAGGGGTTATACGGATTATGAGACCCTCCGGACGGCCATCGAGCGGGTATTGGAGGCAGCCGGGGCACAGACGGAGTAATGCCATTCCTTTGGGGGCGCTTTTTTGCGGCCCCTTAGGGGTAAAAATTTATAGTCAAACTGACTGTTTCGTATTAACTTGCATCTCCCATAAATTTATCAGCATGGAATATAACAAAGTAATCGCTGTGACCGGCCTTCCGGGATTGTTCGAGTTGTTAAGCAGCAAGTCCGATGGCGCGATCGTGCGTTCGTTGGATGATAAGACCACCCGATTCGTAGCCAGCCGTGTCCACAATTTCTCTCACCTGGAAAGTATCGAGATCTATACGGTGCGGGAGAATGTCAATCTGGTAGATGTATTGAAGGCCATGGAGGCGAGTAGCGAAAAGCTGCCCAATGAAAAAGATGATAAGGCCGTGAAGGCTTATTTCTCCAAGGTATATCCCGATATGGACTTCACCCGCGTGTACGCCAGCGACATGAAGAAGATGGTCAAATGGTTCAATGTATTAAAGGGCAATGACATCGAGATCAAGCTTTCCGAGCCGGAGGAAGAAGTAGCTGTGGAGGACGAGCCCAAGGTAGAAGAGAAAGCGGCCCCCAAGCCAAAGAAGGAGAAAGCAGCGCCGGCGGAAGAAAAGACGGAGAAGGCTCCGGCTAAGAAGGCAGCCAGGAAAGAAGAGGCGGAAGAAAAGGCTCCGGCCAAGAAGGCGGCAGCGAAGAAGGAAGAAGCAGCTCCCAAAAAGAAAGCCGCAAAAAAGGAGGAAGAAAAGCCCAAAAAAGCAGCTCCTAAAAAGGCAGCCAAGAAAAAATAGGATAGATAAAATATATACGGATGAACTACACAGCGGAATTGGAAAAGCCGAAGCGGCATTTTTTAACGGAAGATTTTGTGTTGACGGATTGGGCGGGCCTGGAGCCCTACCTCCGGAACCTGGAAGAGCGTGTGCTGGATTCGAGACAGGCGCTGGAGAAATGGCTGCATGACCTAAGTGAGCTGGAAGCCGTAATAAGCGAGGATGCCAGCTGGAGACAGATCCGTATGACGTGCGATACGGAAAATAAAGAGCTGGAAGAGGCTTTCCGGTATTTTGTCATGGAGATCCAGCCGCATATTCAGCCTTATGCCGACCGGCTGAACCGGAAGCTGGTGGAAAGCCCCTATACGAGCGAGCTTGACAAACGCGAGTTTTTCACCTATATCCGGAGGGTAAAAAAGCAGATCGAGCTTTTCCGGGAAGAAAATATTCCTCTGCAGGCTGAGCTGAGTGTGCTGGCCCAGCAATACGGAATGATCGCGGGAAAGATGACGGTGACATTGGAAGGGAAGGAATATACATTGCAACAAGCTGCAAAATTCCTCGAAAATCCGCAGCGTCCTGTGCGGGAAGATGCGTATCGGAAGATACAGGAGCGGAGGCTGCAGGATAGGGATGCTTTGAACGATCTCTATTCCAAATTAGTGGCGCGCCGCCATCAGGTTGCATTAAATGCGGGTTTTGCTAATTATCGTGATTATAAATTCGAAGACCTCGGGCGATTTGATTATACCAAGGAAGATTGTTTTCAATTCCATGATGCGGTGAGAGAATATGTATTGCCGTTGGTGAGCCGGATCCAGGAAGCGAAGAAAAAGAAATTAGGCGTCGAGACGCTGCGGCCCTGGGATACGGAGGCGGAACCCGCTGGGGTAGAGCCTTTGCGGCCATTCAAGGATGCGGGGGAGCTGATCGGCAAGACCATCGAATGTTTCGATCAGCTAAATCCTTTTTTCGGCGATTGCCTGCGTACGATGAAGTCCATGGGGAGGTTCGACCTGGAGAGCAGGAAGGGAAAAGCTCCCGGCGGCTATAACTGTCCGTTAGCAGAAACGGGCGCGCCGTTCATCTTTATGAATGCCGCAGGACAAATGGGAGACCTGACTACAATGGTTCACGAAGGTGGTCATGCCATTCACTCATTTCTGGCACATCCGCTGGAGTTGAGCGCCTTCAAGGAGTATCCGATGGAAATTGCGGAAGTAGCAAGCATGTCCATGGAGCTGTTTAGCATGGATCATTGGGAACTGTTCTTTACTAAAAACGATTTAGCAAGAGCGCGTCGTCATCAGCTGGAACGTGTTATTACGATATTCCCCTGGATCGCTACCATCGATAAATTCCAACACTGGGTATACGAAAACCCTCAGCACAGCCTGGAAGAAAGGAAGGAAAAATGGATGTCCATCCTGCAAGAGTTCTCTACCCAAGTGATTGACTGGCAGGGGCTAGAGCAGTATCGTCCTTTTAGCTGGCAGCGTCAGCTGCATCTGTTCGAAGTGCCTTTCTACTATATCGAATACGGCATTGCACAGTTAGGCGCCATCGGATTGTGGAAACAATATAAAGAGAACAAACAGAAAGCGTTAAACAATTACATGGCTGCGCTGAGCCTGGGAGGCACCCGCACACTACCGGAATTATACGATGCGGCGGGTCTCCGGTTTAACTTTTCCAAAGAGCATATTAAACAACTGATGGAATTTGTCAGCGCCGAATTGGAGCAGAATTGAGCGGGAAAAATTTTTTAAAAAATACCCGGAAAGTAGTACTTATACCTATTGTTCGTATGCTTTTTTCCGGCTATATTTGTACTACATTATCAGATTTGTCGGGTGATCGAACATCACTCTAAACATAAAGAAGCTACTAATCAGAGCCTTAACCAAAAGTCCCGGTGTTTCTACATCGGGGCTTTCGCTTTTATATAGTTCGATGTGCTGAAAGCCGCTCAGCCATTGATGTTGCAACTTTTACAAACGCCGCTCACAAGCATTTCTACCTGCTCCGCAACAAATCCTTTTGGAAGCTTGATGGGAGGAACGGCTACACCTTCGAGACACATGGTACTGCCACAAGCGCTGCAAACAAAATGAACGTGATCGTCATGATGATGTCCTTCGGAACAATTGTCTTTGCACAACGCATAGCGTATAGAATTATCCGCAGTGGGAATAGTGTGTATCATCCCTTTTTCAAGAAAGGCCTGGAGCGTGCGATAGATCGTAACACGATCGAACTTTTCTCCCGCACGCTTTTCAATATCGTTGTGTGCCAGCGCGCCTTCCTGCTGCAGGAAGAGCTCGAGGATCTTCTTTCGCCCGCTGGTCACGCTTAGCTGATTGCGTTTGAGTATGTCTTCTATTTTACGCTCCATGATCATCCCGGATTGTTATTTTAATGTGCCCAATTGGATATTTAGGAAATGTAATCCAATTGGGCAATAGCTTTTATGATGGGCGTTAACTCGGCCTTAATGTCTTTTCATAGGACTCGTTGAATGCTTCGCATTTCGGCCATAGGACCCGTGGTCCTATCTGAGGCCGTTGGCAAATCGCGGCGCGGCGGAAGCCGGCTCTTTCAACAGCGCCGCTATATCTTTCGACAATTCCGCCAGCTCGTCTTTTTTAAGACTGTCATAGATCTTTCGCACGCGTCCTCCCTTGTCCACGAGCGCCAGGAATTGCGTATGTATGAACTGCTCTTCTATGTTGATGGCATTGTTCTTTGGATCGTCCAGTAAATAGGAGCCTCTTGCGAGTGCATACAGGCTGTCCTTTCTGCCGGTGAGGAACCACCATTCGTTGGAGTTGGCTCCTAAAGAATCCGCATAGCGCTTCATGCGTGCGACGGTGTCGGTGGCAGGGTCTACGGTATAAGAAAGGATCCGGAAATCAGGTTCCCCCGCAAATTCGAGCGCGACCTCCTTCATGTTCTTATTCATCTTTGGGCAGATGCCTTTGCAGGTGGTAAAGAAATATTCGGCGACATATACTTTTCCATCCACGTCTTTTTGTGTGATGGTCCTGCCATCCTGGTTGGTGAAAGAAAAAGCATGCACATAGCTGAGCACGGGCAGCTGCACTTCCCCATATCCAGGGATAAACCGGGCCAGCGCGAAATAGAATCCGACGAAGAGCAGGAGGAAAAATGCGAGGAAGAATGCGATCTTTTTCTTGTTCATAATTCTTTTTTGGGGCCGCCTTAGGTGAAGCCATTGCAAAGTTACGGGGAGAGGGGAAAATTATTTGCAACATCGTTGCGTTTGTTATATATTTGTAGTCCTTCCGCCGGAGAGATGGTCCGGAAGGATCAGACTCATATGCTTAGCAAGATCAATTGGGATGTCATGGGTATCACGGCCTCTGTGCTGTGCGCCATCCATTGTGCGGTGCTGCCCTTGTTGGTAGTCAGCCTGCCGGTGCTGGGGATCAATATCATACACAATGCATATTTTGAATATGGAATGATCGTTCTGGCCTTTTTGATCGGTTCCTGGTCGCTTTTACATGGTTTCAGGCGGCATCATGGACGTTCGATCCCCCTGCTGTTGTTTACGGGGGGATTGCTATTGCTGGTAGCCAAACAGATCTGGCATGCCTATGAACTACAGCTCCTCCCCTTTGCCATGGCGCTGATCGTCGGGGCCCATGTGGTGAATTATCGCCTGTCCCGGCCGGGAGCGGCTCCGGAGCAGGTGGAAATACCGGAAGACGGATCTTTGGTTCATTCTGGGGACCGGGCGGCATGATTGCCGGATTTGGAGGGGATTCGTTAACTTTGCCGATATGCACCGGGGATGGGTTACTTTCGGGAACAAGCCAGACCCGGGCAAACAAATAAACTTGGCGCGTTATGATCAAAACAGGCAATCCGGTGATCAGCATCTATACTGAAATGACTCCTAATCCGGAGACAATGAAATTCGTGGCTAATAAGCTGTTGTATCCTGGAAAGAGTATAGATTTCCCGGATGTGGAATCCGCCAAGCCTTCTCCCCTGGCTATCGAGCTTTTTGGCTTCCCTTTTATAAAGAGCGTTTTTATCGCCAGCAATTTTGTTACGCTGACAAAGACTTCCGACACGGACTGGAACGATGTCATCCCTGCCATCCGGCAATTCCTGAAGGAGTATCTGGAAGAAGGGAAAGGCGTCATCAATGAAGAAGAGGTGGTCGTCGTGGGGTCGGAAGGCAACATCATCGACGCGGATGACGATGACGTGGTCAAGCGTATAAAAGAGCTGTTGGAAAACTATGTCAAGCCTGCCGTAGAGATGGACGGCGGCGCCATTCAATTCAAGAGCTACCATGAGGGAGTCGTCAACCTGATGTTGCAAGGCTCCTGCTCGGGCTGTCCTTCTTCCATGATCACGCTTAAAGCCGGCATCGAAGGCATGATGAAGCGTATGATCCCTGAAGTAAAAGAAGTAGTGGCAGAAGCTGAATAATGTTTGTCCTTCGGACAACGAACCTCCGGTCCGTTAATAAATGAATCTCTCCGAACTCTACCAGCAGTTCCTAAGCGATCTACATCATACTTCCTTTTGGGAATTTGTCGCGGTGTTTGCCGGCATCCTCAGTGTCTGGTTCAGCCGGCTGGAAAACATTTGGGTCTATCCCACGGGGCTGGTCAATACCATCATCTATGTCATACTGAGTTTTAAGTATTCTCTGCTCGGCGAAGCCAGCGTCAATTTCTACTATACGGTGGTAAGCATTTACGGCTGGATACTCTGGGCGCGAAAAGACAGACAGGACAATCCTTTGTTAAAGATCACTTCTTCTTCCCGCAGAGAATGGGCGCAGCAAACGGCTTTCTTTTCCTTTTTTTATATCGTCGTGTTCTCGTCTTTGACCTGGTTGAAAAAAGGGTTCGCGCCCCAGGCCATTCCCTGGGCGGACGCCTTTGCTTCGGCTACGGCCTATACGGGTATGTGGCTGATGGCAAAAAAGAAAGTGGAGAGCTGGCACTGGTGGATCGCTACCAATTTCGCGTCCATCCCGCTTTATTTCGTAAAGCATCTTGTATTCACCAGCGTATATTATCTTATCTTACTGGTCATGGCCATTTCGGGGTTGATAGAATGGAACAGGAAATCCAAACAATATGTCGCTTAGGAAGATCGTCGTCATAGGGCCGGAGTCAACGGGCAAAAGCACGTTATGCGAAGGGCTGGCCGCACATTTCGGGACGGACTGGGCGCCGGAGTATGCGCGGGACTATTTGCTGAAACATGGGAAGCAGTACCAATACACGGACCTGCTGACTATTGCCCGGGGGCAGCTGGAATTGGAGGAGAGGCATGCAGAAGCGTTGGAAAGACGCTGGGGGCGGGATAAACAGACCCTGATAGAGCCGATCCTTTTTATCGACACGGACATGTATGTGATGAAAGTCTGGAGCGAGTTTGTATTTGGCCGTTGCGATGCCTGGATACTGGACCAGGTGGCGAAGCGTACATACGACGGATATCTTTTATGCCGGACAGATCTTCCCTGGACGGCGGATGAGCTGCGTGAGTATCCGGACGAGGGTCCTCGCGAACAGCTGTTCCATATCTACAAAGACAGTATGGTCAATCAAACTACGCCATGGAGGGAAATAGGCGGATGCGAAGAGGAGCGGCTCCGGGCGGCGATCCTGGCGGTGGAGGAAATGTTGGGGGTGCCGGTGAAGCCCGGGACCTAGTTCAATAATCGTTGTATGTCGGGGTCATCCTGTAGATGTCCCATCTGTCCCAGGATCCAGGGATAGCGATTGGCTACATGATCGGACAGTGGCTTGATGGTAAAGACCTTGGGGTTGGGCAGACAGGCGGCGATCCTGGCGGCTTCTATACGGGTGAGATTCCTGGCGGGTTTGTTATAGTAATAATGCGCGGCAGCTTCGATGCCATAGACGCCTTTGCCCATTTCGCTTACATTCAAATACATTTCGAGGATCCGTTTCTTTCCCCAGATCCACTCGATCATAAAGGTGAAATATACTTCGAGCGCTTTACGGACCCAGCTCCTACCCTGCCAGAGAAAAACATTCTTTGCCACCTGCTGGCTGATGGTGCTGGCGCCGTGTAGGGATTTGCTTTTTTGATTATGTTTCATCGCCTTTTCGATGGATTTGAAGTCGAATCCGTCGTGGTCGGGAAACAGCTGATCTTCGGAGGAGATAACGGCCAGCTTGGCGTAAGGGGAAATATTCTTCATGCTTTCGTAATCCCTTTTCAGGCCGTCGCCCCTGAATACACTGCCGAGCTGTGTGAGCGTTATGGGCGGATTGACCCATTTCAGCAACAGGATGTAGAACAGCTGAAAGAAGAATAAAAATATAAAAACACGTTTGATCACCCTCCAGACGCGGGGGACCAACCCCTTGGTATTGATAGGCATCGGGTTAGTTTACGGCGTGCAATATACATACTTGTGAGGGGCCGGGAAAGGGGTAATTGCGTGAAAATACGCGACCGTATTTTCCGTGGGCGGCTGATGGGTGGAGCAGACGGGTCCGTGGGCGGCGGCGATGCCCTGGCGTCGTTAGAAAGGTTTTGGAGGTGGTTTTTTGAAGGTGAGCTCGAGGTAGTCCAGCTTGAACTTATGACCCAGGTGATAGGTCGATCGCCTTGTCCGGGTGAGCACGAATCCGCCTACTGCGAGGGCGATGCCGGTGACGACGGCCGAATGGGTGTACCAGGTAGCGGATTTATCGTGACGAAGGGCTCCGTTGACGGCATTTAGAATGAGGATACCTCCCGCGGCGACAAACATACCGGCGGGAAGAAGGGTATTGCCAAAATTAAGATGGGTCCGGCGGACGGTCCGGATCTCTTTATAATGAAAGCCCAGGCCGTTTACAAAAACAGTATCATGCTTCATCCCGGTGATGACGCCGTTGAACCATTGTCCATAGATCGTCTCCATGTTCAAGGCATCCCCTATGGTGTAGGTATGGATCAGCGCACCTCTTTTTTTCAGGACGAGCAGGTCGGTTTGGGCCGACAGGGCGAAGGGAATAAGGCAAAAAGCTAATATGATGATCCTGTTCATGGTATACATCAAACTTACAAATTGCGATTCACATCTGAATGTTAATGAAAACCCAACGTCTGACTTTTAATGCATGATCTTCTTCGAGAAGAGCACGAGCGCCAGGCCAAAGATGATGAGGAGCGATCCGGAGATCTTATTGATGATGGTGAGGGTCCGTAACGTGAGCTTGCTGCGCAGTGCGCCGGCCCCCATTACTTTTGCGACGTCGGCAGCCATGTTTATCAGGAGGCAAACGGAAAAGATAACGATCCTTTCCTGCAGGGTATGGTCAACCGACAGTACGGTAGCGTTGCCGAGCCAGAAGAGGATGACGCCGGGGTTGAGGGTATTGATGATAAATCCGGAAGCAAAGATCCGGGCCATATCTCTTTTGCGAAAGCGTGTTTCCTTTCCTTCGGCCTCGGTAGGTAAATGGGCTTTTTTAAAAAAGGCGAAATAAACACCCATGGAGACGAGGAAGGCCGCACCGGCGATGGCAATGGCGCTTTTATGTTCGAGCATTTGATTGACCAGGGAGCTGACGGTATTGCTGAGGACGACGAGGATGATATCGCTGACCCATACGCCGGCGACGAAGCTAAAGCCACCTTTATGGCCGCTGTTGAGGCTTTGCTTGATGATGGTAAAAATGATCGGACCTACCGATAAGGCAAGAACGAATCCCAGTGCTAACCCTTTCAATACAGCTTCTGTCATAGCTTTCTGTTAGATGGCGCCTGTCTCCAGGAATTTCTGCCAGTCCTGGAGCATTTTCCCTTTCAGCACCCTGGGGAATTTATGTTGTCCGCCTATTTTGCCTTTGAGCTGCATGAATTCCATGAATTTAGCTTCCGGCAGCACCTTTACGAATACATCTTTTAATGCGCTGTCCCGTTCGACGGCATAGTCATCGTTCAATTCCCGGAGCTTCGCATCTATCTTCTGCCGCAGCGCTTCAGGGTCCGCGTGGTCATCGCTGGCCAGCCACCATTGATGTGCAAAAAAGAGACCATGAGGGATCCCCGCCACGGTGAATTCGGGTATGGAAATATTCAGCTCTTCGCTGACGATCTGTACGGCCTTGTTCATGTTGTCTACGCTAAGATGCTCGCCTACCAGGCTGAGGAAGTGCTTGGTGCGCCCGGTGATAATGATCTCGCTGCGCGCCTTGTCCACAAAGCGTACGGTGTCGCCTATCAGGTACCGCCAGGCCCCGGCGCTGGTGCTCAGCAGTATGGCGTAGTCCTTCCCTTCCTCCACCTCATGGATCATATACGCTTCGGGATTGGCTACCAGATTGCCGTCCTGGTCGAAATTCCTGTTGTCAAACGGCACGAATTCCAAAAAGATATGCTGGTTGGTCACCAGGCGCATGCCTTTGGAGTGCTGCAGGTCCTGGTAAGCGATAAATCCTTCCGATGCCAGATAGGTCTCTATATAGGTGATGGGTTTACCCAGGAGCTTTTCAAAGCCTTTTTTGTACGGTTCGAAAGAAACGCCCCCATGTACGAAGAATCCAAGATTGGGCCAGATCTCATGGATATTGTTCAGATTGTACCGTTCGATGACCTTTTCCATGCAGAGCTGGATCCAGCCGGGTACGCCTACAAGGAAGCCGATGTCCCATTGCGGGGCCAGGCGTACGACCTCTTCCAGCTTCTTCGACCAGTCCTTTGTACGGGCTATCTTCTTTCCGGGCTTATAAAAAGGCTGGAACCAAAAGGGTACTTTCCGGGCAGTGATGCCGCTGAGGTCGCCGGAATAATAGCCGGTGCCTTTCTGCAGACTGGTGCTGCCCCCGATCATCAACCAGCCTTTGCCGATGCTTTTTACAGGAATATCATGATAGTTGCGGAGCGTGAGGAGCTGCTTGATCATCACGATGCGATTGCCGCGAAGGAGGTCATTGGTGATAGGGAGGAATTTGCTTCCCGCCTCGGAGGTGCCGGAAGAAAGGGCATAGTATTTTATTTTCCCGGGCCAGCAGATGTCGGCCTTGCCTTCCAGGGTCTTATGCCACCATGCCTCGTATATGCTATTGTAATCAAAGGTGGGCACCATCTCCTGGAATTTCTTCCCGGGATGCTTGCTCAACAGGATCTCGTCAAACCTGTATTGTTGTCCGAATTCGGTGAAGCGGGCTTTTCTGAGCAGTTTCCTCAATACCTTCAGCTGTTGCCGCCGGGGAGATTTCTGGGGCAACCGTAACGCTCGAGCCAATGATTTGGGTAATTGAATTTCAATCAGCGCCATTAATTCTGCTTATGATGGGACGTTTGCGGCAAATCTAACGTTTTGGATGAAATTTTTGCTACATTTATTTAACGGACCGGAGGTTCGACCAATTCCCGCATATATTTTATGAAGGTTAAACTTACCCCCCTCTCTTTACTTTCCTTTTTTTGCCTGGTATTCCTCATTCACGAAATTCATGATTGGGCTCATTTCCTTACGGCGGCATCTTTCTGCGGCTGTCTGGGCAACCGCACCTTCGATTTCTGGTCGCCCTGTACCCTTTGCAACTCCTCTACGGGGGGGCTGGCGATGGCGACATTGGCAGGGCCATTGGTGAATTACCTGGTGCTTTGGGGTGGGTGGACGATGATGCATCCGGACAATCCCCCGGAAAAACAGTCCGTTGGTTATGCCATGGTCTTTGCCACCCTTCCTTTTCCCGGGATAATGGCCGCCCTGGCGGGGGGTGGAGATGTGACCTGGGCGCTCCGCCAGCTTTTTCAGCATCCAAATGGAAGCAATCACTATATCGTTGCGGGAGCGGGTCTTCTGATCGTGACGGCTTTAAGCGCGCCGCCCCTTATCCGGGCCTTTGTATTGGTGGCGGGCTGGGTGCAAAGGATAATCTGGTTTGTCCTATTCCTCGTGCTGCCGGGTATGGTGGATCACTGGCTGGTCGGCAAGGAGCTGAATAAGCTGATGTCGGGCGGGTTCCTCTCCCACCAGATCTTGCGGGGCGGGGCGCAGCTGTTCCTTTTTGTCTGGCTGGCGGTGGTGTTGGTCCTCTATCTGCTGACCGGGAGAAGCCTGCGGACGATGGTAGAATATAAAGAGGCGACGGTGTGATCAGATCACTATCGTGATGCCCCGGCCTTCGGCCGAAGGGCTGCCTACTGCGGATGTGCTGGCCCTGGCATGAATAAGCGTTCTCGTCCCGTGGGGTTCCTGTAATAGTTTGATGATCTCTTTAAAGGAAAGACTGTCGCTTTCTGTCAATATGACGTCGTACCCGGCGGAGGGAGCCGGCCCGGGCGTGGATGCAAAAGCCATTCTTATCCGGATGGCCATTTCCAGCAGGCTATTGAAGATCCGGGAGAAGAATCCTCTAAAGTGCTTCCGTCGGAACTGGACCATGGCTCCGTAAAACAGTTTTATATATTTCGCGTCTTTATGGGTGGACTCGCCCTTGAAATGGAGGATGGTCGTATCCGCTATATAATAATTGGTAAATCCCTTCTGTTCAATGCGATGGCTAAGGTCGATGTCCTCCGCATACATAAAGAAGCGTTCGTCGAAAGCGTCCGTTTGCTCCAGGACATGACGGGGAACCCACATACAGGCGCCCGAAAGTATGGGGGCCTTATGGTTTTGGTTTTCGGGCAAATGTCCCAGGTAGTAGCCGGCCAGCCAGCGGGAACGGGGAAAGGCGGCGGTCAGGCCGGAGAGCTTGCAGAATGATGTCCAGGGAGTGGGAAAGCCACGCCGGGATTCTTTTAGGAAGCGTCCACCACCATCCACCATTCGGACACCCATCGCCCCGATGCCAGGGGTCTTGTCCATAAAAGAGAGGCATATCTGGAAAAAGTCCTCGGGAAGAATGGTGTCGGGGTTCAGAAAGAGGATATACTTACCTGTTGCCCGGGTGAGGGCCAGGTTATTGGCGGCGCCGAAGCCAAGATTTTCCGTTTGTACGAGGAATTTTACGGTCGGGAACTTTGGCAGCAGGTATTCCACGGACCCGTCCTGTGAATGGTTGTCCACGACAATGATCTCGGTGTCCGGGGTGCCCTGCAGGGCTTTTTCCACGGAGAAAAGGCATTGTTCGAGGAAATATTTCACCTGGTAGCTGACTATTATGACGGATAGGACCATAAGTGACTGGATGTGAAGATACGCCCAACTCCGCGTATATTTGCGCATGCTAAAATCAACACTTATCAGGGCTGTCGAGGCTGGGGCTGCCGTGATGCAGAAATATTTCGAAGGAGAATTCACTATTTCCAATAAAGAAGGCGTTAATAACCTGGTGACCGAGGCGGATCATGCGTCCGAAAAAGCCATTTTCGAGGTGATCCGGCAGGATTATCCGGACCATTATATCCTTAGCGAAGAGGCGGGTGCGATCACCATGGATTCCAGCTACAAGTGGATCATCGATCCGATAGATGGAACAGTAAATTTCGCCAATGGACTACCCCTGTGTTGTGTATCGGTGGGAATAGAGCAGGCGGGTGAGATGATCCTGGGAGCGGTGTACAATCCCTTTATCCGGGAGTTCTTTTTCGCTCAAAAGGGATACGGGGCTACGCTGAACGACAGAAAGATCCGGGTCAGCGACGAGGATTCGGTGAGCAAGGCCTGTCTGGTAACCGGCTTCCCATACACCTACCTGGATCAGTCGAATGGACCGCTGGAAGTGTTTTCCAGATTGATCCGCAGCGGGGTACCGGTGCGGCGGCTGGGTTCGGCGGCTATCGATCTGTGCTGGGTGGCTGCGGGCAGATTTGACGGATTTTATGAACACAAGCTACAGGCCTGGGACAGCGCCGCCGGATTCCTGATCGTGGAAGAGGCGGGTGGCCGGGTATCGGACTTTACAGGGCAACGATACTCTCCCTATCAGCCGCACCTATTGGCTACCAACGGGAAGATACATGAGGAGCTGTTGAGAGTGGTGAACGACCCTGCATATAAATTAAGCTAAATACACGCGCATGAGTGAGAACAGGACTGAAATATCGTCGCTGGGTGAGTTTGGGCTGATCGAGCATCTTACCAGAAATATCGAGATACAAAATGCCTCTACTATCGTAGGGGTAGGTGATGATGCGGCCGTTATCGACCATTTTGGCAAACAGACGGTGGTGACGACGGACCTCCTTATCGAAGGCATTCATTTTGACCTCATGTATACGCCACTCCAGCATCTGGGTTACAAGTCGGTGGTGGTGAACCTGAGCGATGTCTATGCCATGAATGCGATGCCTACGCAGATCACCTTAAGCATCGGTATCAGCAACCGGATCAGCCTGGAGGCATTGGATGAGTTTTATGAAGGGGTATATGCGGCTTGTGAAAAATATGGCGTAGACCTGGTGGGTGGCGATACGGCCAGTTCGCAAAAAGGCTTTATCATATCGGTGACCGCCATCGGGGAGGTGAGCCCGGACAAGTTCGTAAAACGCAGCACGGCGGGAGTGGGTGATCTGTTGTGCTGTACGGGTGATCTGGGCGCCGCCTATCTTGGGCTTATTCTGCTGGAGAGAGAAAAAAAGATCTTTCTGGAGAGCCCGGATGTCAAGGCGGACCTGGAAGGAGAAAAGTATGTCATCGGGAGATTGTTGAAGCCGGAGGCGAGAAAAGATCAGATCGAGTTCTTCCAGCAGGCGGAGATCCTGCCTACTTCCATGATGGATATCAGCGACGGGCTGAGCTCGGAGATCCTTCATATCTGCCGGCAGAGCGAGGTGGGTTGTGTATTGTATGAAGAAAAGATCCCTATTGCAGAGGATACACGCAATGCGGCCTTCAAGTTCGAGCTGGACCCCACGGCCTGTGCGCTCAGCGGTGGCGAGGATTATGAGCTGTTGTTTACGGTGTCGCAGCAGGATTATGATAAACTGGTGCTCAACGAGCAGATCAGCGTCATTGGTTATATGACGGAGGCGGAGAAGGGGAGTAAGATCATCACCAAAGGTGGCAACACTTTTGACATTACTGCCCAGGGTTGGAATGCTTTTGCTGGCAAATGACCAAACTATGAATTACGCAGTAATCACGAACTCCATTGAAAAGACATATAACCGGGTGAGTAAAAAAGGCCTTTACTTATTTTGGATTATTTTCCTATCCGTACTTGTCGTCTCCTGCGGGACGTCCAAAAAGGCGTTTGATCCAGGGCGAAAATATTCTCCGGAAGTGCTGCGGCACGATTATATGCTGTTCCGTCATATTTTGGAAGACCTGCATCCCAGCCTGTACTGGTATACTCCGCGGGATAGCATGAACTACTTCTTCGATAAGGGTTATGCAGCGATCACGGATTCCATGACGGAGCCGCAGTTCAGGACCGTCCTCAGCTATGTGATCGCGAAGGTCGACTGCGGACATACATCAGTGCGCAGCTCGAAAGCATATTACGACTTTGCGGATACGGCCAAGCTGCCGCAGTTCCCCCTGATATTGAAATGGTGGAAGGATACGATGGTGGTCTCGGCCAATCTCAACCGGAAAGATACTATTCTTCGTCGCGGCACGGTGATCCAAAGCATCAATGGACGGAGCGCGTCGCAGTTGACAGATACCTTATTCAACTATATCGTCACGGACGGGTACAGTCTTACGGGGAAATATCAATATCTGAGCACGGGGTTCAATTTCTCGTATTGGTACAAGCAGGTGTTTGGTCTCACGCCAACCTTCACCATTACCTATTTTGACTCCGCCCGGCAGCTGCGGGAGACGGTGATCCCTTTATATGATCCGCGGGCGGATACGTTCCGGCGGGTGCGTCTTCCTCTCCGATCGCCCGAAGGAGTAAGAAGGCCCGGACTGGCCAGGGAGCCAAACCGGAAGGAGCGCAAACGAAGGGAGGAGCTTTTTACCCGCAATCTCGTCATCGACAGCACCAATACCACGGGTTTTATGACCCTGAACACGTTCGAGCATGGGAATCACCTGGTGAAGTTCTTCCGTCAATCCTTTCGCGAGCTGTCGGAAAAACATGTTCAGAACCTGGTCATCGATGTCCGTACCAATGGAGGAGGGGATGCCACCAATTCCACCCTGCTGACCCGCTATCTCATCGACAAAAAATTCAAGGTGGCGGATTCTCTTTATGCCATACGCCGTCACAGCAAATATGACCGGTATATTCAAAACAGCTTCCTCTATAGAATATTGATGGATGTCGTCAGCAGCAAACGGGCGGATGGGAAGTATCATTTCGGATACTTCGAACGGCATGTTTTCAGTCCCCTCCAGCGGCATCATTTTTCCGGCTCCGTCTATATCCTCACGGGCGGCAATTCCTTTTCCGCGACCTGTCTGTTCGCGGGCGCCCTGAAAGGGCAAAAGAACGTTACCATTGTAGGTGAAGAGACGGGGGGCGGATATTATGGCAATACGGCCTGGATGATCCCGGATGTGACCCTGCCCGGGACAAAGCTTCGTTTCCGGCTGCCTCGTTTCCGGCTGATCGTAAATAAAGACCGGGAGAAGGATGGGCGGGGCGTGATCCCGGATGTGCCGGCGCTGCCTACGAGCGACGCTATCCTGAAAGGGTTCGACTTCAAAACGGCCAAGGCGCGGGAGTTGATCCAGCTGCATGCGGTAGGGAAAAAATAGATCGGCCGCCGGGCGGTGATTCGTGAGGTATTTTGTAGATTTATGGACGGGCCGGTGGTCCGTCGATCCCACTGTTCATGCACCCTGTCAGCAAAATATTCTTTTTGGCGTCTTTGTCGCTGTTGTGTTCCCGGGCGCATGTTACCGCGCAGTCTTCTCCTGACAGCATTCAGCTAAAAACCGTAAAAGGCAAAATGGTGAGCTATGGCTCAGTGGTTGGGCAGTCGCCGTTGTTGCTGGTTTGTTTCTGGTCGGTGAATTCCGATGCATCTATCGATGAGCTGAATGCCCTCAACACGCAGTATGCGAAATTTAAGAAACCGGCGCCTTTTATCTTGTTGGGCATTTGCATCGACGAGGGCAATCTGGTGAACAGGATGCGGCCCATGGCGCTGCAGAACGATTGGGCTTTCGATGTATATGCGGATATCGATGGAGGGGTGCAGAAGTTGTTGCATTTTACGCAGCCGCCGCAGGCTTTTATAGTCGAGAAGGGGCAGGTAGTGTATCAACAGTCGGGATTCCAACCGGGGTCGGAGAGTTATCTTTTGTCGAAGATACAGTCGCTGGCGGCGGGGAGAGGGCGGTGAGCTTTGTCTTATCGCGACAGGGAAATTTTTTTTAACTATTACTTTGGAAATAAATTTCTCTTATATTGAACTAAATAATACTTCTTACCCTTCGAACTTCATCATTCACTCACTCTGATCAGTTAGCAGCAAATTATTCAACTACCAAGAACGGGTACTCACCTGTAATTCGCCCATTCCCGGGTGAAGAAGCATTTCACTGTCATCCTCTTTCCGATCGGGAGATCGAAGACCTGCTGTAGCCAATTTTGACCGGCATGGCTAAGGGGTTTATTGTGTCCAGTTCTTAACATCAACAAAACTGAACCTTGAGAAGGTATTTATTTATTCTACTATTATCGGCGGCTTGCGTCTATGCCAGCGGTCAGGCAGCCATCTCCTCTGCGGGGCCCGACTCCGCTGCTATCCGGACAGATGCGAGGTCCTTCCGCCGGCTGGAAAAGAAATATGCGCTGCTGCAAGAGGCGGTGGATAAAAAAACCATGGTTATGCTGGGGCGTATGCAACGGCAAGAGGGTGCATTGCAGCAGCTGGTGGCCCGGAAGGACAGTGTGAAGGCGCAACAGCTATTCGGGGGGGCGCAGCAGAAGTATCAACAATTGGTATCGGGTCTGCCTATATCCGGCAGCGTGTCATTGGCAAATGCCTACAGGTGCTACCTGCCGGGGCTCGACAGCCTGCAGACATCGTTGCAATTCCTTTCCCTGAAGGGCGTTGCGTTGCCGGCGGGGCAGCTGCAGCAGCTATCGGAGTTAAGCGCACAGATAGAGCGGCTACAGGGTTCGCTGGCGGTGGCGGGTCAGGCGGAGACTTATATCAGGCAACGGGAGCAGCTGTTGAAAGATCAGCTGATGCAATATGGATGGGGTAAAAAGTTAACGGGTCTCAATAAAGAAGTGGTATACTATCAGCAACAGCTGGCGGTATATAAAGATATGGTGAGCCAGCGGCAGCAGCTGGAAGGGGCGATCATTCAAACAGCAGGCAGGCTGCCGGCGTTCCGATCTTTCTGGCAACGATACAGCATGCTTGCCCAGCTTTTTCCGATGCCGGAAAACTATGGGACAGATGCCGCGCTGACGGGGCTACAGACCAATGCGGCGGTGAGGCATGCGGTGCAGCAAAGTCTTGGTATAAAGTCTTCTCCCTTGTCCGGACCGGGCGAGGGACCTGCTGTCCCGGAGCAATATCTTCAACAGGCGCAGCAGCAGATAAGCCAGCTAAAGGACAAGGCCTTACAGGCAGGCGTCACCAACAGCGATATGACGGTCCCGGACTTCCAGCCGGATGCTCAGAAAAACAGATCATTCCTCCAACGAATAGAGTATGGTCTTACCATGCAAAACAGTCCTGCCACGAATGTGCTGCCTGCCATCACCGATATCGGGGTCGTCGCGGGTTATCGGTTCAGCGACAAGGCAACAGCGGGGGTTGGATTGAGCTATAAGCTGGGGCTGGGCAGTCGCATCGATCATATCGTGCTATCGAGTCAGGGGTTGGGTTTACGCAGCTATGCGGAATACAGGGCAAGCGGCAGCTTCTGGATGGTTGCCGGGCTGGAATATAATTATCTCCAGGCTTTTTCGCATCTGCCTGACATCCGGGACCTGCAGGCATGGCAGCGGAGTGTGCTGGTGGGCGTATCGCGTAAGATCCCGTTGGGGAGAGCACGGCAGGCTTCGGTACAATTATTATATGATGTGCTGTCGCGTGACAACCCTGGTAGTCAGCCCTTGAAGTTTCGTGTTGGCTGGAGCCTCCGTTGACGTTGCTTTAAAAATTTTTGTATACAATATCTCCTTTCCCATGTCCATTCACCGTATCATTCCGTTACTGCTTTTCTTGCTCAGCATGAGCGGGCTCGTGTCGGGGCAGTCAGACCAGCGGGCGTACGACCTGCAGAACGTGGTCCCTCCTTCTCCGAATGCCGCCAGCCTTGGCAAGTACGCCGACTGGCCGGTCAATCTCTTTACGGGGGTGCCGGAGATCAATATACCTATCTATGAGCTGAAGGGACGGAGCATCTCGGTGCCTGTGTCGTTGAGCTATCATGCTTCGGGGATCAAGGTCTCGGAGAATGCTTCCTGTGTGGGGCTGGGATGGAGCCTGCAAGCGGGTGGCGTCATTACCCGAAGCGTGCGAGGCTTGCCGGATGAACAATCGGGGTCGGGCTACCTGGATGTGAGGGCCAACTATAATAATCCCGCGGACCTTTCTTCGGGCACCACGACCCCATCGCAGGATTCGATCCTTCAGCTCTCGGTGGCCAATGGCAATTCGGACAGCGAGCCGGACCTGTATATGTTCAATGCGCTGGGCAAGTCCTGTAAATTTTATTTTTCCGGCAGCGGAGCGGTGGTTTCCCAGCCCTACAATAATATGAAGATGGTCTTCAACAAGATGGCGGACACCTGGACGGTATGGCTGGAGGATGGCACGCGGCTCCTGTTCGGCGGGGGGACGGGATTCAGCGAGCAAAGCATCGGTACGGCGAATGAGGTTTTTACTTATACTTCGTCCTGGTATTTGCAGTCCATCACCACTACGAGGGGAGAGACGATCAGCTTCACCTATACGACGTCGCCCAGCATCAACCTGGACAGCTATTATTACCAGGCGGACTATGAGCTGGACCATGTGGCGTTCGATAATACGGGTGGAAACGCCAGTACTACCAAATCTTCCACCAACAAGACCCGCAACCAGAGCGTCCAGATGCTGACCTTGTCCACCATCGAGTCGGACCTTTGCAAGATCTATTTCGACACCGCAGGGCGGACGGACCTGCCGGGCACAGAGTCGATATCGGGCATCCGGGTATATTCCAAGCTAAAGGGGGCGTATATACGCAGCTTCAAGCTGTATTATGAGTACTCTACCGCGGCCTCGGGCAATACTTATTCGGGGGGCAACAGCACTACCCCCTATCGTCTCAAGCTGGACAGCCTGGAAGAGGTCCCATCGGACAATACGCCGGGCAAACGCTGGCGCTTCGCCTACAATCCCCGGCTCCTTCCTTCCCGGAAGTCGCTGGCGCAGGACTATTGGGGCTATTACAATGGTGCGACGGACAATACGACCTTTCTGCCGCTGGTCTTCGGGTTCAATCCGGACAGTCATCCTTACGGACGCCGTAGCGCCGATTCCGCGGCGATGATGGCGGAGATGCTGACGAAGGTCGTCTATCCCACGGGCGGGTATTCCCAATTCAACTATGAGCCGAACAGCTATTCCGCTAGTGAAGAGCAATTTCACAATACGACGAACTACCAGGATATCTTCCTTACTTATAATACTTCTCCATTCGTCAACAGCCTGACGGATACGATCGTGATCACCCGACCGCAATACTTCAAGTTCCATATTACGGGTAATTTCAGCACGGCTTACCTGAATGATCATGGGGGCGGCGCTACCCTGGCGACCGTGGCCTTGAAGAACTCCTCGGGAACCACGCTATCTTCTACGTCGCTGCACCCATCGGATAACGGCAATATGTTTACTTCGGCCTCGGTGCTGCTGACGCCGGGCACTTATACATTCACGACGACGAGCGTTTCCACCCCGGCGGACTTTGGCTCTGCGGCCTATACTGTCAGCCTCAGTTCGGACTATACCTATCTGGCTTCGCTGGGTTATTCCACGGTGAACCATCTTACGGGCGGGGTGCGTATCGGGAGCATATTCGACTACGACGGAGTGGACACGTCGAAGACCATCAAAAGATATTACCAGTATGAGTCTCCTTTTATCGTGGCGCCGCTGGATACGACGACGGATTATTCCTCTTCCACTACGGACAATAAATATGATTGCGGTGGACCGGTGCTCGGACTTTCTACCTCGGTGGTGTTCAACGTGCGCAACTCGTCCATGAAATTCCAGCTGGGCAGCGTGCAGGGTTCTACCACGGGATACGGGAAGGTGACGGAAAAGTTCGGACCCAATGCGGAGAACGGCAGGAATGTCTATTACTATACGGCCATAGACGACGGTAATGTCGAGCCAGCCAAATCTTTTCCCTATCCGGCTATTTATTCCCTGGACTATGAGCGTGGGCTGCTAACCAGGCAGGAGACCTATACTTCCGGCAATGTGCTGGTGAGCAAGATCCTGAATACTTACCAATATCGCCCCAAGGGCACATTGAAGCTGTACAAGGCGGCGCAGGAATACAATGTCCTTTCCTCTTGTAATGTTTTCCAATATCTCTACCAGTGGGTGGGGCGGGTGTTCTATTATGATGTTACGCAGCAGGTGCAGCGGGCAAGCTCCACGCAGGAGACCTACAATACGGCTACGGGCGACTCGCTGACCTCCACCACCTGGTATTATTATGACGACACGGTGAACATGCAGCCGGTGCGGACAGTGACCTTTTCCAGCAAGGGGGATTCGGTGCTGGTGTATTCCCGGACGGCGCTGGAAAAATCCGCCATCAATGCCAGCATGACGTTGAGCGGTACGGCCTCAGCGGCTATCGATACGATGCTGGCGCGCAATATGGTCGCGCAGCCGCTGCAGTCGGAAAAATATGTAAAAGGAGTTCTGGCGGGCAAGCTGCTGTCCAACTATAAGATCCAGTCGGGGCTGGTGCTACCGGATAATGTAGTGGTGCAGAATATTTCTTATGCTGCGGAAACGCGTCTTGCCTTTCCGGGCTATGACAGCTACGGCAACCTGCGGGAACAGCAGAAATACCGGGATGCGCGGCGGGATTATATCTGGGATTACAAAAGCACCTATCCGGTGGCCGAGGTGACGGGTGGCGACAGCCTGTCGGCCTATACTTCCTTCGAGGCGGATGGGACAGGGGGCTGGTCGGTGGGTTCCTCCGCCAGGGATAGCACGACACCGGCCCTGACGGGATACAAGTCCTATACGTTGGGGAGCGGCAGCGTCAGCCGGAGCGGTCTGAGCAGCGGCAATACCTATATACTTTCTTACTGGAGCAAGAGCGGGAGCTATACGGTGACGGGTAGTACGGCGCTGCTGACGGGAAAGAGCATCACCGTGGGCACGGCCACCTGGACATACTATGAGCATACGGTGACGGGTGTCACTTCAACGACCGTCTCAGGTACGGGCAATATCGACGAGCTGCGGCTATATCTGAAAGGTGCGCAAATGACGAGCTATACCTATGATCCGCTCATTGGAGTGACGACAGCTTGTGATGCGGGCAACCGTGCCACGTATTACCTGTATGACGGTTTCGGCAGGCTGTATGTGGTGAAGGACCAGGACGGCAACGTCCTCAAAAAATACTGCTACAGTTACAATGGGCAAGGCAATGCCTGTACGCAATTCTACAATGTGACCAAATCGGGCACGTTTACGCGGAATAATTGCGGCGCGGGCTATACGGGAGGAACGGCGATATATACGGTGGCTGCCAATAAGTATACTTCGCTGGTGAGCCAGGCGGCGGCGGATTCGCTGGCGCAGAATGACGTGAATACCAACGGGCAGGCCTATGCCAACAGCAATGGCACCTGTACGGCTACGGGTTTCGATATCATTGCTACCAACAATGCGGGCGTTTCGGGTTTCAATGCCACGTTCACCAATACCACTACGCTGGTGCAGACGGTATTTTCCATCCCGGCTGGCGGCGGTAATATCGGCACGCTGCCGGGGGCGGTGTACAACGTGACGATCTCGAAGAGCGGGAATACGACCAAATACATATTCGGCGTGTGCACTTTTACAGGGGCGCCTTCCACGTCGAGGACCTTTAAC
>DASZXP010000203.1:0-34540 GCA_035545935.1 Puia sp.
ATACTTGCTCCCATCCTGCATTTTATCATTGATGCTTTGAATATAGGGTTGTTTTGCGAATGTTTCTTTCAACTGCCGGTGGGCCAAGCTCAGACCTGCACGTTCTTCGGGTTCGAGGACATTTCGAATCACCGATTGAAGATAATAGTCATTTGCAGAATGGAGGCGAATGCTAGTGGTGTCAATAAACATAGTCTTAATCGGAAATGACCGGGCGGAAATAAGATTGCCCGCAAAATTTTGCCAATGTGCTGTATAATATTCAGTGGGCAGCGTCGTGATATTATCTTTATTTGTCAGGAATTTTTGGTATTCTGCATCGTATCCTTTGTCATATGTGATGAGCAACTTTACACCAGTGGTATCCACTCTTCTCGAATTGTTGGTACCTCCCAGGCCAGCCGTCTCTGGGCATTCTTTCAGATAAAGTTCGATACAAATCTCGGGCAGATCAACCTTTTTTCCTTCCTTGACGTCGGCAATATATTCTTGCACAACAGAAAAATTGAACAGATAGGGGGAGATTTCGGTCTGGATATTTTTGTAGTTATACAGGCCGGTGAGGCCCAACTGAATGGCTTCCAAAAGCGTTGACTTTCCGGCTTCGTTGTTACCAACAAGCATGTTGAGATCCTCATTAAAAGGCAATTCAAAGTAAGTATAACATTTGAAATTTTGGATGACAAGCGACTCTATCAGCATTTAAATAAAATATGATGGTTGTTAAGCGGCAAATATCGTAATTGGATGGAATTGCCCTTACCGTAAAAACACCCATTTTCACTGAGGGGAGGGTGAGAAACATGCAAAAAATGCGGGGCGGGGAGGTATCCGCATTTTCAAGATTGGGGAACCGGGAGAATAGACTATTCTTATTCGATATAAAAAGGAATGTAGCGTATTGATAATGAGATATATGCGTTGTTGTTATGGTTCGCAACATGCTCATGATATCTAATAATTTGAGCAACAGTGCTAGGGACCGGTATGATTGTAATATCCGACTGGATGATAAATACAGCTCCAATCGTGTTAGCAACCTTTGCTTTGCATCGACCATTGGAAG
Organism: Puia sp.; assembly: GCA_035545935.1. GTDB lineage: Bacteria > Bacteroidota > Bacteroidia > Chitinophagales > Chitinophagaceae > Puia. The sequence continues at coordinate 1,067 of DASZXP010000203.1, forward strand.
TGACTTCTGGTAAGGTGCGTTTTACAAATGAGTTATGGGACATTGGGCTGTCTATCAAAATACCTAAGTTTGAAGATCCTCCAAGTTATGTAATAACTATCTCATTGCCAAAGTATCAATGGTTACTCCTAAAGCATCTGCCAGTTTTATAAGTGTGGTGAGGGTCGGGTTGGTTTCACCAGCCTCTAATCTTCCCACAGAGCTGTGGGAAATATCTGCCAAATCAGCAAACTTCCTTGTGCTGATTTCTCTGTCTTCCCTAAGCTTTTGAAGATTTTCGCCGAATTTTTTAAGATACTTGTCTGTTTTGGAATCCATTGACTGGAAAGGTCTATACAATAAGTAAAAAAAATGTACCCATACTTGGGTACAATCAAAAAAAAGTAATTATCTTTATACTGTATACGAACTTTTTCACTTTTATACGCCTCATACCATGTTTAATAGTTCATAATTAGATTATTTTTGCCGACCATAATATAATTAAGCGTGTTTGCTTTATTCTCGTTCTCCGAAATCTACGACCTTTCGAATAACGACGGGAAAATAAGGTAAATCGCTCACGTTACGGCGTGGGCGTTCTTATTCGTCGTTGGGTGTCGTAGCCCTCGGAGACGTAAGGACCAACCCACGTCTTTTCTTTTGCCGCTGTATCAGTCGATCCCGGCTTCTTCCAACACAAGCTCATATCATATAAAGAAAAGGCTGCATCCACGCTTGAAGATTATTCATTAATAAATCTAAAAGCTCATGTTACCTTATTCGCAGCGATCCGATCTGTTTAATCAGATTCTGATCCTAGAAGATACTTCTCCACAAACAGCTATAGAATGCCTTAAAAACTTCACAGTTGACTATCGCCTGGAAGAATGTAGATCATTTATATGGTCCATGGTAGAAACCTGCCTTACAACAGAAAATAGCAGCTTCCCGGAGCCGGAAGATCGCGCCGATCTTTTACTAAGGAATAACCATTTCCAAAAATTGTTTGAGGCGGTATTTGTGTTGGCAGATCACTGGAATACCCAGGGAAAGGTATAGTAATTGTTAAATAGTTTAAACCTTTTATATGAATAGTGGGGATCTTCTCCTGCTGAAGGAGAAACTAATATATCTCGGGTTTGGGGAAAAGGTTGCTCTCAATGAGCAATTGGATATTGAAATCCAGAAAGGTATGTTGGAATTTCAGTTGAAAACAATCGCCTCCTTTGATGAGTGGAGCATGGTAGAAGCCACCCTGTTTTTTCGAAAATCTGACAATTTTGACCTGTATTTCTTCACGAAATATGACGCTATGCTATATTATCCTGAGGGCGGCTCAAGCGGCAAACGTTCTATATCAAGAATGGGAGCGGCGTCACCTTTAGAGAAGCCTATAATCTCTTGCAGGGGAGGGCCGTCTTTACAACCCTTTGGAATGCCGATGACGTGAAATACGCTGCCTGGATACAGTTATCCTTTTGTGAAAGGACACGCGATAATAGCAGCTACAGAGTTCGTCAGTTCGGGGAAAATTACGGGTACGATCTGGAAAAGGTTTTGAGAACCTATCCTATCCGGGAGCTCCAGGACGAAAAGCTAAAGATGAATCTGCTTTGCAGCCTTCGAAAAGGGAATGTTCACCCGGTGACTTTTGTTAAAGCCAATAAGATGCAACAAATGTTTATAGAGGCCTGTCCTGCCACGAAGGGCATAAAATTATATTCAGAAACGATGCGGGCTGTGCGAAAACCCTTCGACCAGCAGCCGAAATAAGTAGCAACTAAACTCCTTAATATGAGCAATAAAAATATAAGCCATGGCGCCAACGCCTCCTGGGAAAATGAACCGGCTACTTTAACCGAAAGCCAACGAGCGGATCCCATCAATGCTATGCGTTTCATTGCCAATTGGAGGCCCCTTTTCCGGATGCGGTATAGGCTAAAAGACATGTTTGCTGCGGCCATGTCTTCACCACGCCTGAAAGATGATACGCCTGAACAAAAAGGAGAACTGGTATGGTTCTATGATGAAATGACGGCCTTGCTGGAACTGGCTTATCACCTGGATGATATGATCAGGAATCATCAATTCATTTATTCCTATCCAGCAAAGCAGGAAGAGGAAAATTGATAGGAAGTTTTTCCGTACCTGTGGAAAGTGGGGATGAGCCATAATAGATAGGGACAACCCCTGCTATTGGTGTCTCTTCTCCACCTTTTTAAATACGACGTGTAGCTTTTCCCGGTCTGTCTTGGAGAGAACACTATCTGCAGCCTCCAGGGTCTCCTGGTACACTTCATATTTATACCGGCTTTTCTGCATATCAGTTGACCGGTCTATATAACGTTTTCCCAGGGAGAACAGGTAGCCTGCGACTACAAATAGCAGGCCCCAGGGGAGCAGCCGTCCAAAAATTATTTTATAATAACGGTCTGTATTCGTCTCTGGAAAAAACAGGAACCGGACCTGCCGGACTACTTTTTTGGGCTGCGCTTCCAGCAACCGACAAAACTCCAAAAAGTACCGGGCGGCTATTTTTTCGATACCTGATGTATCGGCTGGAGGCGCGACGATCTTTAATTTTTGCTGATTTTCTTCAAAGCTGGACACCTTTTCCGTCAACACGGCGACTTTACCAGTCAGATCCACAATGATCTGATTATTGGTTTGCTGTTCCTGCAGGAGCTCCTTCAGGACAGTTTCTAAAACGACTGTTTCCATAAAAATGAGTTTATTGTATTAAAAATTAAGGATGGCGGTATTTTCGTTTCTTTTTCTTTCTTCTCTTTTCTTCTTCTGCAGCCCATTGATCAGAGACACCATCGGTGTCTGTTTCTGGTTTTAATAGTTGGTTTACCAGATGAGTCAGGTTATGGACAGCATCATGCCCCTTGGTATGATCGGAGGTTTTTCGCTGTACCCGGGCCGCATGATCATGTACAGAATGGTTGATCTTTTGCCGGACGATGGCTCTTTGTGCTGTTGTTTCCAGCTGTTCCATGGGAGATAATTTTCCTTTTTTCGAAGCGTTTTGGGCCAGAATACGCTCTATATTTGACAGCGAATAGCCTACTTCGCTTCCTTTAGTGCGTACCTTTTTATTGTCTTCGAAGGCAATACCCCGGCCTTTGTCAATGCGATAACCTTTTTCCTGCATGGTTTTTTCAAAATCCGGATAGGTATACGTCTGCCGGAGGGCATCCTGGATATCTGTCCTTAACTGTTCTTTTCGCGTATCCTGCCGGGGGATCTGCCGTTCTTTCGGGGACAAGAATCGGCGGGGACTTAACACTTGCTGGAGGTTATATTGTTTTTCCATCCGGCGACAAAGGGTTGCCATCCGGGCATAGCTGTTGGAATCGCTGGCTACTTTCCCATCATACCCGACCCGGTTGCCGACAAGATGGATATGCGGCTGCCGGGTGTCTTTATGCAGGACGCAGATATATTGGTGATCCGCCAGGCCGAATTCCTGGGCTGCAGCCTGGCCAATTTCCCGCCATTGCTCCCTGGTGAGACTATCTCCCGGCGCTGCCCGGATCGTAAGATGCATTACCGGCTTTTCTACCCGTTTGCTCAGCTTTTTGACATCGCGGAACTGTTCTGCCAGTGCGTGTTTATCTCCAAAGCAAAGATTGTATGCCAGCACTTCGGCCCGGTCCTTATGCTGCAATCCTTCCTGTAAGGAGAGCTGTTGCTTCTGCTCTTCGGAGAGTTCCCGTTTGTCTTCCAGGCAATAGGAAAGACAACCATAAAAGGAAGTACCAAGAGCAACCTTTCCGATCATAGTAAATAGGATTTTATCTGCTCGACGAACTGTTTAAGGTAGGGTGGTAACTGTTGTAAGGTGGCCCGGTCAACGGCGTCTAATGTGTCAAACTGATTTCGCTTCTTGGCTATTTGATTGATGTTGGCCGCCATATGGTTCAGGGTACCCATGAACTGTAACACTTCTTTGGGAAGGGCTTTTCCGCGCATGTCAATTTTGCCCGTCAGTCCTAATTCCCTGAGATATTCCGATACGGTGAGATCAGCCGAACGGGCATGGGCGGCAATAGCCCGGCGTTCGATCAAGGTGCATTTTACACCTAATAGCTGGTCTCTTTTGACAGCTTTGGGAGGTCTGCCTCCTTTCCTTTTAATATGGTCTTTTCCTTTATCCAAAGTTTCTGTATTCCTGGTTTTCCGAATGCGGAGCATGAGGAAAACCCTCCCCCTGAATGCGGAGCATGAAGGGGGCCAGCGTTTCGGTATAACCGAAACATAGCTGGCTCCGAGCGGCTCCAAAAACACGACGATTGGCCAACCCTTCGAGACTACAGCGTTCTGTGTATTTTCTGCCGCTGCTGAAAGGGCAGTCCATAGCGCTGAAATCAGGCCCGGATGGATCACTCCTGAGCGTTGGTGTCTTCGTTTCCTTTGTTCTTACGTTTAGCAGGTCCCTCTGGCTTTTCCGTGCCGGCGGTAGTATTCTTCGGCGTATCCTGGGTGAAAATCCTTGGGTCAACCTGACCATACCGGCGAAGACTTGCCTTGAGATCCAGCCATAATTGCATGTTGAAATCGGCGAGTTCCATGAGTTCTTCTACGGTTAGTTTATGGGGATTGGACAGGCTGGCCGGAACTTTACCATCTATTTGACCCTCGACAAGTGATAGAATGTTGGGGGCATACCCTTCTCCGAGCTCCAAATTCTTGCTGATGGCAACGCTATTGCCGAATAGTCTGATCTGTTTTCCACTGCTGAATTGCAGGGTTCTTCTTTTTAAATCTGCCATTGTTATAGTATTTATAGGTTGATAATTCAGTGTGTGATGATTCAAAGGGACCTGCCTTTTTTTCGCTTATGGCGCTGTTGGAATGACGGAGATTGATGTTGCAGCCATTCATTGAGGTCCTTATGTCCGCAATAAAGAGCACGTTGATCGATGTAGCGTCTGTCCCACTGAAGCGCCTTTTCGGTAAGTTGTTGCCCGGACCGATCCCGGTCTAAGTACAGATTGATTGCCTGGTGCTGTTCCATCAAGGACCGGGACTTTTCCAGGAAAGCCAGGGAATTAAGGACCAGCATATTTGTCGCGGTGGGCTGTTGCTGGGTCAGCTGATGAAAGGATAAATACGAGAAGAACCCTTCGAAGACAGCCACCGAGGGCTGGCCATTGTCGATATAGGTAATATCTTTGGGGGAACTGCTCCCTTTAAAATTCCCGTTGCGCAGTTCATAGCCGCCGGAACGATTGGGAAACCCTATGGCAGTTATCTGCTTCCCATATAGTTGAAACGCTACTTGCCGGCAGTACTTCCGGGCGATGTCCAGGGATATTTTCCGGGTATTCAGATACTCGATTAGCAGCGGAGAGTTTATCTCAGTGGCTGATAGGATACTGATCTTAGATTCCTCCTTGGCCACAGACTTTTGCGTTGGATGTACGGAAGACCCTGAAGGAGGCTGTTGAAAAGAAGAATGATTATCTAAGCGCTGCAGTAATTCTTTCACGGTGCATCCGTAATAGAGTACCCCAAAGTCGATCAAATTGCCTCCCTTGCCCAGGCCATGATCATACCATATATTAAACTTTTTGTTCACTTTAAAGGAAGGATCACTTTCTTCCCGGAGTGGAGATAGATACCAGTAATCGTCCCCTTTTACCCTTTTGGGAAGATGTCCTAATCTTTCCAGGTAGGCCACCAGGTCTTGCTGCTTAGCTTCCCGGCAGGAAATATGATGGTTCATACATTATTTTTTACTGTACTAGAAAATGTTCTTTATGGAACTTCGACCCAGACTGAAATGCCGGGAGCCTGACTTATGGTCCTGGGGATGGGGTAGGGGAGAGACTGCTTTTTATTAGCGCCTCGATGTCGGACATGAGGAAATACACCCTGGCTCTGACCTTGTAAGGTTTGAGTTTGCCATGTCGGATCCACTCATAGATCGTGGGCTTGGTGATCTGAAAGAAATCACAGACCTCCTTAATAGACAAAAGAGGGCGGGAGGTCATTCCATTGGGAATACCTGAATTGTTGCCCTGCTTTAATTTCTCGTTGAGGAGCCTGTCTATTACTTCGGACAGTTTTTGCCAATACTCCTCTGGCGACATGGGAAAAAGAATCGGAGTTTCCATACTTGCACTGTTTTTAATGCAAGATGGGGCTGGATGGAAGGAAAGGTAAGAAAGATGTATCTTTTGAAGGGGAAAGACACATCTTATCTTATCCGCTTAGTCAATACCGATATGCGTTATAAAGGTGAGTAAATTCTCGGCTTGTTGGTACATTTCTATATCCCCCACTGACTTATAATGTTCCAGAAGGATATTGATGTACCGCAAATGGGTCGTTCTGGCATTTTCTGAAGATAGCTTTATCGCGTTGCGCGTACGGTAGGTGTGGGCTTTGGTGATGATGTTTTTGGCCTGGCATCCTGACGATGCTGAGAAGAAAATGATCGTTTCTTTTAGGGTACCACTGTGAATATTGGGCCGATTGCATTCCTTTTTTATAAGCTCGTCCAGGAGAAAAAGAATGATATTGCTTTTTTGGGGTCCTGTTTCCGCATCTTGCATCGGATCCACCTGCTCAACTTCCTCAAAGTTGGCCGATAGAAATGGCTTCTGCAGATCCGGCTGCACCATAGCTGGTTCCAATATTGTTACCGAGCCGACGGATGGTAATACAGTAGGCAAAGCCGGGAACTCCTTTACGGATAATTCCTTTAAAAGGCTGTCTGCAGCCGTATAGATATACCTGCATGTTTCCACATACTGGCTGAACCAGGTATGTTTATAAACGATGATAAGAGAGAGCGAAAGTACCAGCCCCAAATAATAGTGAGGGAATACATGAAAAATAGTGGCCAGCGAAATGTAAGCCAGTGAAGTCATGAATACAACGAAGAGCGGAAGATAATGGGTTAACAGCTGGACCTCTTTTTTCCGCCGCTCCACAGCAAATTGAACGCCATTGGCGCTCATCATCATTTTTTCCTTTTCAATAGCAATAAGGAGTTGCACTTTGCAGCGATCAGCCGATGCGAAATCCCAAAGGGCCAATTTGCGGAATAGCATACGAAACGTTCCATCCCCCTCGATCCAAGCACACAGTTTCTTGTTCATTGTTTTATCGTTTTACTAAATGTAACGAATTTTATAAGATTGTGTATGCGCTGGTGGGATGAGTGGTGCAAAACGAACTGCTTTGATTGAGTTTGATCTACTATTCTCTACTCGACCTTCGTTAAGAGATCCGCCAGACAACACCAAGTAGCTTCTAATCGTAAAGGGCCAAACAGAAATACGGCGTCACAGTTAATTTATGATAGAAGCCCGTGTAGGTAGATCATATTCCGTTGATAATAAATAAATTAACAAACAATTCTTAAGTAAAAGAGGAAGATAGCCCGTGACCATATTAAAGAAAAAGGGTATAAAGTTTGCATGTAATGAACATATGTGTTAAGTTTGTATCTAAATATTAACACATAGGGTATTAATGTGAAAGTTATAGTAGGAAACCAATTCAACGTATACGTATATCCAGAAGATCATGCTCCACCGCATTGTCATATTAGATATACCGATAACAAAACCGAAAGTGTTTTGGGCATACCCCTTTTGAACCACATCGCGGGAAGACCGGTTGATAAAGGCATCAAGGACGAACTCAGTAAACATCTGAAAAAATTATTAGAGGCCTGGGAAATATTAAATCCACAATCCGATAAAAAAAATGACCATTAATATGAATCGTTGGGATGATTTAAAATATCAAAGAATTTCAGAAGTAAAATTGGTAGACAATTATTACGTTGTTGAATTTGAAAATGGCGATCAGTCAAAAATTTCCATTCAGTCAATCATACCTGGGTTTATAAAAAAATATGAAGAGAAAGATTTTCGATTTAACTCATTTGAACTGATCATACCGGCAGAGCCTTTTGATATTGAAATCCCGTGGGATAAGATACGCATTAATTCTGACGTAGAGTTTAGCCGGTATATGGCGCAACTTGCTGAGGAGCAAGCTAAGAATGTTGGCGAAAAATTGAAATTACTACGTGAAAAAAGAGGTCTGAAATCTTTAGACCTGGCAAATCGGGCTGGCCTCACCCCTCAAACCATTTCAAGAATTGAAAATGGCAAAACCGATGTTTCATATCAAACGCTCCAAAAAATACTTGTAGCTATGGGATATGATCTGAAGGATTTAGCCGAGGATGTAGATGAAGGTTCTGCTGAAAAAAGCATGAGTTATCTTTTGCGACGATTGGCTAAGACTGGCATAGACATTAATTTTCTAAAGACTAAAATATGGCCAGATACGCTTCAGAAAGCACTGTTGCAATATAAAGGCAACATACCAGATATGTTACTGAATGAGGCGACGAGTTATCTAAGCAATATTTTTGGCTGGTCATCCAAGGAAATTTGGAGTGGGAATGACTTGATTATTAAAAGTCAGCCGGCTGCGATCGCCTTTTTTAAAAAGCCATCCAATGCAAATCTTAACCAAATCAAGGCATATTCTCACTATGCTTATCGCCTCGCTCAACTAATATTGAATGCCTCCATTTCTGAAAAAAAAATGGAATACCCTCAAAACGTTGCCGAGTTTAGATCGCAATTGATATCGAAATATGGACCTATTGGATTGGATACGGTCTTAGATTATGCATGGGATTTGGGAATCTGCGTGTTACCTCTAAATGATTCCGGAATATTCCATGGTGCTGCGTGGAATATTAACGGCAAACATGTAATCGTCTTAAAACAAAATACCGATTCACATGCAAGATGGATTTTTGACCTACTCCACGAGCTTTATCATGTTTTTGCACATTTATCTAATGCAAACTCATCTGTAGTCGAATCGGAAGAATTGTCACCTTTTTCAAGTCAGGATGCCATCGAGGAACGAGAGGCTAATTCTTTTGCAAACCAAGTCGTCTTTGATGGAAAAGCAGAAGAATTAGCACAACGTTGTGTAGCTGAAGCGGGTAATATTGAAAATTTAAGAAAAACGGTGATTACAATATCTAAACAGTTAAAAATAAGAGAAGATTTCCTCGCCAACTATCTAGCATACAGGCTAAACTATCAAGGAGAAAATTGGTGGGCCAGTGCTCAAAAATTGCAAATCACTGAACCTAGACCTTATGAAATAGCCAAAAAAAGATTAGAAAAAAGAATCAATACCCTAAAACTAAATCCCATTGAAAATAATTTGCTTTCCACCGCCTTAAATTAAATTTTATGCCTTTCGAAAATGTAATCCCCGATAAACCCCTTAGCGAACTCACACCATTGGATGTAAAATGCACCACAACCCGTTGCGCCGACAATTTTCATTGTTTCAAGACCAGCCAAAAGATGATCGAGAAATATGGAAAGACAGGAGTGTGTAGAGACTGTGGAATTGATGTAGTAGATTGGTCAAGAGTTAAAAAAAATGATGTAAATGATGCTGGGTACACATTTGACATGATGAAACTTGAGCTTTTACGAAATATATGTTGGAATATGCCTCTTGCAAAATCTATTCAAGATTTTGCCAGGAAAAAAGGGAAAATAGAGTTAAAGAATAGAGCTGTTAAATTACTAAACCGCAGAGTAGGGAAAGCACGAAATTTTAACGAAGGGCATCAAACGCCTAAGGATGGTAAGGATATAATTAACTATGCCCAGCACGCTACAGCTACTTGTTGCAGAAAGTGCATGGAATATTGGCATAATATACCTATGGGCACTGAGCTGACACAGGAACAACTCGCTTATTGCACTGATCTTGTCATGCTATATGTAGAACATCGAATGCAAAACCTGACTGACGAAGGAATAGTAATAGCTAAATCAAAAGCAAAAAAATGAGCTTTATAAATACAGAAAGTGCATCTGCCCACTTGCGACAGAAAGCCATTAATGTCGCAGAAAGGAAAATACTCATTACTAATTTTCATAATAGTCAGCAAGAAGAAGATTTGACGGAACCACCTAATTGTGAAGGTTATGGCCGAGTCAGGCACTTTAAAATAGGAACAGGCGAAAACTGGCCTATCAATCCGCTCCCCATTTTGCCGGCGGCTAAAGCCTTAAATATTCCCGCCGAATCAAAAATCAGGGCACAAGTTTTCCAAAATTCTGTATGTAACTGGAGGTGCTGGTATTGTTTTGTAGATTTTAAATTATTAAATGGAGATGTTAAGCATGCTGAATTCTTGTCCTGTGATGAAATGGTCGATATGTATTTAAAACAGCCAGATCCCCCGTTTATGATCGATCTAACTGGAGGACAGCCTGATTTGACACCGGAATGGATACCCTGGATGATGGAAACATTGAGGCAAAGGGAACTTGATAAGAAAATCTATCTATGGTCAGATGATAACTTGAGCAATGATTATTTTTGGAAATACTTAACGGAGGAACAATTGGAAGTTATCAGGAACTATACAATGTATTCCAGGGTATGCTGCTTTAAAGGTATTGATGAAGCTTCATTTTCATTAAATACAAAGGCCGATCCAGCGCTCTTTAATAATCAATTTCTATTGGCGCAACGACTCGTTGCATTAGGCATTGATTTATATTTTTATGTTACTATCACAGCATCCTCCATTACAGACTTTGATACAAGTATACCAAGCTTTTTAGATCGACTTCAAAACATAAATAGTAACCTTCCGTTGAGAATGGTTCCGCTTGAAATCGCTGAATTTACACCTGTAACACCTAGAATGACCGATATAACAAGGGATCTAATTAAAGGACAATATAAAGCAATGGAAGTGTGGCAAAAAGAATTGCAAAGAAGGTTTGATAGTTCCACTCTGAAGGCCCCCATTACCGAAATTTCAATTTACTAGAATTAATATCCAAAATCAATTCGACCATGCATACAAATTTCCACAAAAGTATTATACTACGCCTTTGTAATCAGCCAAGAACATTTGAATTTATTTCAAAAAACAGCTCTGGACTTGACCCCATTCAAATTACAGGCATTTTGAATGATCTTGAAAAAGAGGGTTTATTGATCAAGAAAGACGAAATGTGGGGACTTCCAGAAGAAAAAAGGTTACCAACGCTTGAGTTTAATGAAAAATACCCCCAAAATTATCTCAAAAAACACATGGGCCATTTCGAATTTTTGAAAATCCCTCACCCATTGGATTTCGAATGGCGTAATTCAAAAAAAAGTTTGAATTATTTAACGAACCAGATGCTTCAGCTATCTACAATAAAAGACTCCATATTAATATTGGGCATGCCCACGCTTTTCGCCAACTTTTGTGAAAAAGATGTAACCCAATCTGTAACATTAGTAGAACGTAATAAACCCATTATAAGTGGACTGGGTCGGTTCTTGAATCACAAATACAAAGTGTTAGACGCGGATATTTTTAAAATATCACCCGAGGCTTTGGATAAATATCAATGTGTCTTTATGGATCCTCCCTGGTACTCAGAGCATTTTTATCAATTTGTATGGCTGGCGGCACGATGTTTAAATATTGGCGGAACCTTAGCAATCAGTATCCCCCCTATCAATACGAGACCCGATATCGACATTGAGCGTTTGAATTGGTTTCAATTCTGCCAACAACAGGGGCTCTGCCTTGAAAATTTATATGCCAATCATTTGGAATATACTATGCCCTTCTTTGAATTCAATGCTTTCAGAGCTGGGGGAATAGAAAATATTATGCCTTTTTGGCGAAAAGGTGATTTTGCCATTTTCAGAAAAGTGAAAGACCAATTTACCGAAAGAAAACATTATGAAGAAAAGGCTTCCGGCTGGGAAGAAAGGGAGATTGATTCGGTAAGGATACGAATAAAACCTGATAATAGTGGAAAAAAAGATTTCTCATTTGAAAGTATCGTGAAAGGGGATATTTTACCCACGGTAAGTTCAAGAGATCCCCGCAGAGATGAGGCAAATATTTGGACTTCCGGAAATAGAATATATAAAGTATCAAATCCTTCGCTATTTTTGAGTTGTATAGACCAAAAGAGAAGTGGACAATCTCTTGACGAGGTCGCAAGGTTAGTTAATTCATTTGTAGGTGAAATAACTGATCTTGAAAAAAAAGAATATGACAATTACCTAGCGTGGGTGTACTATGAAATGGAAAGACAAATTGCTTGAACAATTAGTGGATAATTTAGGAAGTGATACTGCATGGAGAACATATATTGACAAAATAAATAATAAACAACCAGAGATTGCCATTCACTTGGCAGTTTTTAGTGACACTATTTTGCAGGATTTATTGGCTGGCAAGAAGAAAGTAGAATCCAGGTTTTCAGTCAACAAGATTAGTCCGCACGGCAAAATTAGAACAGGAGACCTTGTATTAGTTAAGAAAAGTGGCGGTCCAATTGTTGCTGCTTTTATTGCCCGGAATATTACCAGCTTTTCTAATCTTACTCCCAGTAAGATTATTGCCATCAGGAAAGAGCACGAAAAAAAACTAGCTTTATCTGCAGCTGATGACTTTTGGAATGAAAAGCTAAAATCAAAATTTGCCACTTTGTTTGATATAGAAAAGCTCAGAGTGATATGCCCCGTCCAGATCGAAAAAAAGGACAGATTAGGTTGGGTTATCCTTCAAGAGAGATTTAAGAAAGAACTGTTTGAATAATATGCAGGCACTAATAGAAAATTCAATCATACTTATTGGGCAAATCAGTACAGGCAAATCGACTTTGGCAAAGAGATTATCCGATGAGTTCTGTATTCCAAAAGCGTCATTTGGAGCCTACTTACTGCATTATTGCGAATTAATGGCAATACCCGATCATAGACGGAAAGATTTACAGAATTTAGGTCATGAAATGATTTTAAAGAACCCTATCTCTTTTTTGAACAATGTGATAGAATATTCCGTAAAAGGCAAACAACAGGTTATTTTTGAGGGCGTCAGACATCATGCCATTCTCAAGGGCATCACTGATCTTAGTTCAAAGATTATCTCCATTTATATTGACGCGACCTATGAGCAGCGTCTGACTAGATATTTAAACAGGGATAAAAGTATTGATAATTATAAAACAGAAAATGATTTTATCACTGCTGCCAACCATCCCGTCGAGAGTGAGGTGACATCCCTTAAAGAGAAATGCTCCATAATTATTCAGTCTTCTAATTCCGCAGATGAAGATTTCAACAAATTGAAGGCATATATTGGTCCTATGCTAGTTGCCTTATAGCTAATGTTTTATATAATATTAATAGCTTAATCGTTTACACTTGCAAGGTAATATCCATCTCCCCCCTCTTCTCCCATATCTCCTGTATCTTCTTCCCGGCCTCCTCCGGCGTTATCCGTATATACTTATAAAAATCTTTCAGACTTTTATGCCCACTGATCTTCATGATCAGCTCAGGCGGCGTACCCGCCAGGAATTCGTTCGTGCAGAAGGAGCGGCGGCAGGTATGGGAGGTAATCCATGCATATTTGGGTTTTATAACAACAATATCCTGGTTGCCTTTCTTATAGGATGCCTTTATTAACATGGCGATGCCGGCTAGTTGGCCGATCTTCTTAATGTGCCTGTTCAGCTCTTCGTTCGTCGTTTTGGGGATCTTGTTTTTAAAACGGTTTACTATAATATCATAAGCTGTGGAACGCAAGGGGATAACGACCCAATGATCGGACTTCCCTTGCTTTTTGTAAAGCATCCCATTTCGGATATCCTCCGGCCGGATACTGCTGTAATCCGAGAACCGTAAGCCAGTCAGGCATCCCAGGACGAACATATTGCGAAAACGATCCAGGTGGGGGTCGGCGGACAGATCAACTTTGTATATAGCATCAATTTCCGCAGGGGTCAGATAAATAGCATCTGTTTCCTCGTCCAATATCTTGAAATCCGTGAGATCGATGGGGGCGATAATTTTACGTCTTACCCTGTCCCGGACAAAAATACGCAGCTGTTTGATGCTGGTGCCGATGGAATTCCTTTTAAGCCCACGGATAGAGATATTTCGACGCACGTGGGTATGATCGTAGGTCAGGTAATTGACAAAGGATTCATAGAAATTGAAATCCAGGCTGGAAAACTCGATCTTTTGCTTTTGGAACCGCTGGAAGGCTGTGAGACGGTTTTTCATCACCTTGTAGGTCCGGATCATCCCAGGACTGACTTTTCTGGATTTGGCTTTGATGTAGTCGTCCAACTGGTGAAAGAAATCCAGGTTGGGACCTGGCTTGTCGTCAACAGGTTTCGAGACCTGATCCGCCTTTTCGGATATGTCGGATGTGCCAAAAGTTGGATTCCAGGCTTTCTTCAGCAATGGAATGGGATCAAGGACTTTTTCCTGCAGGGCAGCTTTGACAAGGTCCTCAGCAGCTCGCACCATTATCTGGAGTTGTGCGTTCATCTGTTCGGCCTGACCATATTCTAGCGGCAATTCCGGAGATATGCGTAGTAGCCGTTTGTTCCAATAGCGGGGTGGGAGGGAGAGGTCTGTTGGCAGCAGCGTGCGCCTGTCGGAAGAATAGCAATATTGAATGTAAATAGAAATAGTGCCATCCTTTCTGGGTCTGCGGTCGATGACCGGCTTGATAGGTAAAAACATAATTTGCTCGATTTTGCTCGATCTAAATAATGTTCACCCAAATAAAGGTACGAAGAAGAAGTCCTGGCTCTCTGTTACAAAATATTGAAAATCAGCTATTCCAAAGTAAGACGGGATAAAATGAAAAAAGGATTACTTCGTGTAATCCTTGTTGTTAGTGACCCCGTCAGGATTCAAACCTGAAACCTTTTGATCCGTAGTCAAATGCTCTATTCAGTTGAGCTACGGGGCCTTATCCTTGCAATTACCTCGCTAAGGGGTTGCAAATATAGAACAAAATCCCGACTGGAAAAAATCCTATTCATATATCTTCATCGCCGTCCTTTCCACCACTCCCTTCGGGAGCAGCCACGCCATAAAAGCCCCCACCTTATTCACCATCCCCGTGATCACCTCCGCCTTCCCCGCCAACATCGCCTTCACGGCCAGCGAAGCCACCACCTCCGGCGTCATATTGAACTTCTCCGCCGCCTTCATCCCCTTTTCCCCCAGCTGCGCCCGATTGGGAAAATCCGTATCCGTAGCCCCCGGACTTATCGCCGTCACCGAAACAGACGTCCCCCGCAGCTCCTGGTGCAACCCCCTGCTAAAAGACAATACGAACGCCTTGGTAGCCGCATAAAGGCTCAATCGGGGTACTGCCTGATAGGCGGCGGAACTGGCGATATTCAGGATATAAGCCCGGGATTGCTTTCGTAGCTCCGGCAGGAACAACCGCACCATCTTCACCAGCGTATCCATATTCAGATGCATCATATTCAGATGCTCGTCGATCGTATACTTCTCGAAGGAGCCGGAGAGCCCGTACCCCGCATTATTCACCAGCGCCCTGACGGCATACCCCCGTGCCCGGCACCAATCATAGACTTCTGTAGCAGCATCCGGCAACGACAGGTCGATAGCCAGCACGTCGGCTTTAACCTTGTACCGCGCCATGATCTCACCCGCCGCCTGCTGAAGCTTGTCTTCCGAACGGGCTACCAGCAATACATTGAACCCTCTGCGGGCCAGCTCTTCCACGATGGCCCGGCCGATCCCTTTGCTCGCGCCCGTGATTAATGCGTATTCCATACTGCAAAGTAAAGGAAAGGGCCAACGCAAGTTGGCCCTCCCAGGTTAAATATTTTAATGGTTTAGTTCTGCACTTTCGAGGCAAATCGATGGTAGAAAGGCGTCTTGCTCTTCTCATCCTTCGGCATGTATTTACCCGTGATGATGGGAACATACATTACCCGGCGGCGGCTGGCTTCTCCATACAACGGAGACTGCTGCGCCCTATGCCAGATCCGTCCGTCATGTACGGTGAGGTCTCCCGCATTCAGATCAAAGCCGATCTCACGACGGTCGGGATTATTGTCGATGAAATATTTTTTGCCAAACAACAGGCGGAGGATCCCTTGTTTATGCGTACCGGGTAATACCCTGAGACCACCGTTCTCGAACGGCGTATCATCCAGGTGGATGCCTACATTCAACATTGGCATGATCTTTTGTCCCAGGAACAGGTCGCGGGGACTGTCCGTATGCCAACCCATCTGGGTAAAAGAGCTTTCCGGCATCCTGACATAATGGTTCAGGATCAGACCGTCCTTTTCGTTCTCGCTGATACGCCCCTCATAAGGAGCCAGCAAGCCGATCAGGGCCTTGATCCGGGGATCCTGCAGCAATTCATGCAGGGGATTGCTATACAGGGAAAGGAAACACATGCGCTGGATCATCTTGTTGCCATCCTGGTCCTTCCCGAACTTCAGGGGAATACCGTTCACCTTTTCACGGCCCTCTTCCAGCCATTGCTTTTCGATCCGATTGAGCTCAGAAATGAATAGTTGAACAGTCTCCGATTTAAGAAAATTCCTAAATATGATAACTCCATATTTATCGAAAAAGTTAAATTGCTCTTCTGTCAGCTTATCTCCTAAATTAAAATCGGGGCATTCAAATTTTTTCATAATGCTAGCTTTAATTTTAGAAAGGGAAGGGTCGGCCTTTCCGCTTCAGTAGCCTTTTATTTTTAGATGAATTTAATTTTAACAAATTGTGAAATCTTCATTAATCTCCAAATGTAAGAAAATTAGATTTTTCCGTGTTAATTTGCCAGTTTTTTATCGAATATCGTAAATAAATACATTAATATACACTTTGTTGCGTCGACTGTTTAGGAAAACACCGTATATCTCAGGGCTCTGCATACTCTTTTTACTATCTTTTGACGTTTCGGCGCAAAAGGACAGTACCGGGGTTATCCCCGTGGAGCAGCTCCCTGATCATATCAGGCTGCCCGATAACATCAAACTACCTGTCAAAGTTCCCGTCAAATTGCCGGGGAAACAACCTGCTACCCAAAGCCCCGCAAATTTACGTCATATTCTCGTTCTCCCAATCATTGCCCGTAGTATCGAGACTGGCTGGTCATTCGGCGTCGCCAGCGCCAGCACTTTTCATCTCATAGCCCACGACAGCGCCACGCGAACATCAAACGCCCAGGCTGTGGCTCTGTATACGACCCGCAGTCAGTTTGTAGCAGCACTAAATGGTTCCATTTATTTTCCGGGTGAACGATTTATACTCAATGAGCAACTTTCATACAGCTCATTCCCTGATAATTTCTGGGGATTAGGAAAGTCAGCCCCCGATAGCAACAAAGAATCCTATAAATTTAAGCAGTATTATGTTTACTTGCATCCACAGCGCCGAATTGGCAGTAATCTTTTTTTAGGGGTTGTATTTGAACACCAGCGCGTCTTCAACATGGAATATGACAGAGGTAAGCTCTTCGACAAGGAAGACATCGTCGGCCGCAACGGCTATCATATCACCGGACTGGGCCTCAGCTTCACCTTCGACACCCGCAATAACGCCTTTTCCCCCAGCAAAGGGACGATGATGCAATTCTGGTTCGACCACTTCATGCCCTGGATGGGGTCTGATTATCAATACACTAGCTACACCGTCGACATCCGCCGCTTCCTCCGGATCTATAAGGACCAGATCCTGGCCCTCCAGGCCTATGGCCTCTTCACTGCCGGAGAAGTCCCCCTCCGAAGCCTGGCCGCCCTGGGAGGCGCCAATAGCATGCGGGGGTATTATGCGGGGCGGTTCAGGGATAAGAACCAGGGCGTACTCCAGGCGGAATACCGTGTGCCTGTCGTCGGTCGCATCGGCATAGTAGGCTTCACCGGCATCGGCAACGTCGGCCCCGAGCTAAAAGACCTTAATTTTCAATGCCTTAAGTACTCCTATGGGGGAGGAGTGCGCATTGCGCTCAACAAGGTGGAAAAGCTGAATCTACGACTTGACTATGGCCTGGGTCAACACTCCCAGGGCTTCTATCTGCAATTGGGAGAGGCTTTCTAAAGAGTCCCCCGATCTTCCAGCGGCCGCACGATCGTCTTCCTGGCCGTCCAGAACGCGATCCAGGCAAACAGGATAGCCCCGATCACATCCAGCGTATAATGCACATGCTGCACCAGCAGCAGACACCCTACGACCGCCGTGGCGATCAAGGCCAGCTTCTTGTCCATCCTGCCGGGTAGGCAAAGGAAGAGAAGGAATACGGTGGAGGTGTGACCGGAAAAGAAAAGGTCTTTCGTCACAAACTTCTCCCCATAAAAGAAATTGCTGATCGGATCGACCAGCCCTATCAGCCCCACCGGCGGGTCCAGCGGGATCACCGTGATGGTCAGCATACGCAGGAGACTTAGCAGCCAGTACGCCCAGATAAAAGTGACGAACATATACGGGTTCTGCACCGCCCGCAAAATGCCCAGCACCGAGATTGCCCAGATAAATACAAAAATTGCCAGGGATACATTATGAGGATGTAGCCACGCCAGAAATGGATCATGCAGAAGAGTGCCGGTTCTTTTTTCGATGGCAGTGAAGAAAAAGGGGAACAGCGATAAGGTCACGACCACCAGCACAAGCCCTATGATCACTCTCTTTCGATACCACGGCGACTGCCAGGCATCCTGCCATTCCTCTCTCAGTTCAGCCAGTATGGTTATTGGCATAAATGTAGAGAAACAACAAAAGTACAATAAAGGTCCAGGAAATCAAATGTCTACCCGGCAGGCCCGCAACGTCTTAATAATGCCACCTTACGAACGCTTCCATCGCCGCATACTTCGTCAGACCCAGCTGCGCATACAAAGCCGCCGTATTGGCATTCCTGTCCTCCGCACGTTGCCAGAACTCCCGGCTGTCGCTACCCTGGAAGGGCACCATATCCTTTTGCGACTGATGGATAAAGATGCCAAAACGCTTCTTCAGCACCTGGTCCGGACTCATGGGGATCGCCATCTCGATCTCGCTGATATCCCATTCCTGCCAGGCGCCCTTATACAGCCATACCCAGCAGTCCTTGAGCCAGCTATCACCGGCGGCCTTGAGCCTGCGAAATGATTCGAATACGATGTCCAGACACACCTTGTGCGTCCCATGCGGATCGGCCAGATCGCCCGCGCAATACACCTGGTGAGGCTGCACCTTGCGCAGCAGCTCCATCGTCAGCTTCACATCCTCTTCACCCATCGGCTTCTTCTCGATGGTACCCGTCTCATAGAAAGGCAGGTTCATAAAATGGATGCCTTCATCCTTGATACCTACATAGCGGCAGGTAGCCCTGGCCTCGCAACGGCGGATCAGCCCCTTGATCTGCCGGATCTCCGGCGTATCGATCTCGCTGGCTTTTTTATGCTGAAGGAACTCACGCGCTTCCTGCAAGATCTGAGAGGATTTTTTACTATCGATACCCGAAAGCTCTTCAAAACCTACGGCAAAATCAAGGAATCGTGTCACGAACTCGTCCGTTACGGCGATATTACCGGATGTCTGGTACGCTACATGCACATCATTACCCTGATCATGGAGCCGCATAAACGTGCCGCCCATGGAGATGATATCGTCATCGGGGTGGGGGGAGAAGATCAGCGAACGCTTGGGATAAGGCTTGGACCGCTCCGGACGGTTGGGATTGCTCACATCGGGTCTGCCCGCGGGCCATCCCGTAATGCTATCCCGCAGCTGATAGAACACCTGCAGATTGATCTCATACGCATCGCCTTTTTCCACCAGCAGCTCGGCCAGACCATTGTCGTTGTAATCGCTGTTGGTAAGACTCAGCACAGGCTTGCCTAACTTGAGCGCCATATTGACGACAGCCTTGCGCGTGACGGGAGACGTCCATTCCGTCTCGCCCGTGAGCCAGGGAGACTTGAAACGTGTCAGCTCGGAGGCGGCGATCTCATCCAGGATGAAGGTGCAATCGTTATGCTGCTGCAACAGGCTGGCGGGTATCTGCTCCGTAACATGTCCTTCGACGGCCTTTTGGATCACAGGCGCCTTCAGCTGACCCCAACCCATCAAAATGATCTTTTTAGCGCTGAGGATCGTGGCGATACCCATGGTGATCGCCAGACGCGGCACCTTGGAGATATTTTGAAAATCGTGCGCATTCGCGATACGCGTGGAATTGTCCAGCGGCACCAGGCGGGTACGGGAGAAAATGCTGGAACCGGGTTCGTTGAATCCGATATGACCGTTGTTGCCGATACCAAGGATCTGCAAGTCGATCCCACCCGCCTCTTCGATCAGCTTCTCATATTCTATACAGTGCGTCTTGATATCTTCCTTCTTCCACTCACCATTCGGGATATGACAATTCCTGGGATCGATATCCACCTTGCTGAACAGCTGCTCCTTCATAAATCGATTGTAGCTCTGAAGGGCGTCGTTGTCGATAGGGTAATACTCATCCAGGTTGAACGTGATCACATTCTTGAAGCTCAACCCTTCCTCCCGGTGCAATCGGATCAGCTCCGTATACAGGGACTTGGGAGAAGAACCTGTCGCCAGACCCAGGACGGTCTTTTCACCCCTGGCCTCTTTTTCGCGGATCAGGGTCGCGATCTCTTTTCCAATAAAACGGGAACCATCACCTAATGTACTGAAGATTTTTACGGGGATTTTCTCGAATGAGTCTACCATGCTCATAGATCAGAATGTTTTGATGGACCTGGTCGGCCAAATGTTATAAAAAGCTGCGCGAATTTAGCTTCTATTTCCCATATACGAGAAATTTGGAGCAACCGTTTGCGCGCTTTTGTCCGCCGGAAGTGTCGGCAGGCCCGGTCACAGCCAATGGACCTGTGGTCCGTCTGGTGAAAATGTAATGCTGAGAGAGAGAAGAAAAAGTAAAAATAACTCCAGCTTGCCGGCCAGCATATTTTTCAACGACCTGATCGCCTGGTAAAGAAGATTGCGGGCCACCTGGTAATTGATATTCATGATCTCGCTGACCTCTTCATAGCTGAGATTCTGATAGTACTTGAGATAGATGATCTCTTTCTGCCGGTGCGACAGCCGCCCCAGCGCCTCGATGACCCGCTGTTTCTTTTCCTGATCCTCTTGTTGACTGATCAGAAAGGTCTCGTGACTGAGCTCGAAAGGAACATCCCCATAGTCGTGAAGAGGCATTATTTTACCGCCTTTGCGAAATGCCTTCAATAGCTTGTATTTGAGGCTCTTAAGCAGATAGGCTTTTACGGAATACACGGGCGCCCGGCTCTTGGCCTGCCACAGCTCCACGAACAGCTCCTGTATGCAATCCTCCAGCAGCTCCGTGTCCGTTGTGAACTTATTGCCGAATTTGTACAAGGTATTGTAATGCTCCCTGAAAAGCGTGGCAAAAGCCTCCTTATCTCCCTTACGGAAAGATTCCCAAAGCCTTATGTTTTGGTCTGGCGTGTTCAAAAAGAGGTGGTTCGTTGGATCAAAGTCGTAAAATAATCGATTCTCACAAATGGTAACAAAGATTTTTCACAGACAGACGAAAAAAACGCACAAAAAACTTCCCCAACCCCTTCCCGCAGTCTACCTTTACAGGGATATACTTATTAATTAAGCCGATAAGAAAGAAACACCAGACCTTAGATTAGTAGTTGTTATGTTAGATAAATATCGTGAGCCGGAAAACTTGCTGTCTGATCCCTCTTTTCTTTCCTGGCATTCCCGGGCAGGGGGAGACGACGATCAAAAATGGGAAGATTGGATGACAGACCGTCCCGATCGAAAACTGCTCGTGCAAAGGGCCCTGACCCTGCTCGAAGCAACCCGCCTTCCGGAAAAAGAACCTTCACCACAACAACTACAGAACGCCGAAGCCGCCTTGTTCGGGAAGATCGCTTCCCTCCCGGCAAACGATGTTGCTACGCCTGTTACAGGAACTATCCCCCGAAAGACATCCATAGGCCGTATGCGCTGGATAGCCGCCGCATCCGTGCTGATCGCGATCGCCGCGGGGATCATTATCGTAAAATACACCCCTCATACCAGGCCGGAACTAAGAACGCCCTATGGACAGATCAGCAGCCGGCAGCTGCCCGATGGGACGGAAGTCACCATGAACGCCAACAGCAGCCTGCGTTATGGCAACAACTGGAATGACAAAGAGGACCGCGAGGTCTGGGTGGATGGCGAGGCCTTCTTTCATGTCAGGCGGACACAAACGAACAGCCGCTTCATCGTCCATAGCGAACACTTCGATATCATCGTCACCGGGACCCAGTTCAATGTGTCCAACAGACACGGTAAGGATAATGTGCTGCTGCAGGAAGGGAGCGTGACCATAAAGACAAAAGATGGAAAGACCATCGCGATGCAGCCGGGAGATTTTGTCAGCTTTGATTCGACGCTGGAAAAGAAAGTAGGATGTTGCAAGATGCTGCTGGCCTGGAAAGAGCACAGGCTGGATGCGTATGATATGCCCATCAGCCAGCTGGCTACCATGATCAACGACATCTATGGGATACGCGTCCGGCTCGAAGGGGATTCGACCCCTTACAAGACCGTCACCGGCATGTTACAGACGGATAACCTGAATACCCTGCTGAAGGCAATGGAGGCGACAACGGACTTCGATATAACCCGCGATTCCCTGAATAACGACATCGTCATCAGGGCGCGTGCGCATAAGAAATAGAACGACAAGGCCAAACCATCCAAAACTACTCGTGAGAAGATCAAGCCTATATTCCTATTTGCTTGTATTGCTATTCCTCTCCGGAACCACGAACGCATTCTCCCAATCGACAGATACCACCAATAGAAAACCCCTTCTCGACGTCCTCATCGAGCTGAACAAATTCAAAGGCGTATACTTCCTTTTCTCCCAGCAGCCGCTGGGAAAAGTGCTGGTCGACCCTCCCATACTATCCACCAACCTGCCCGTCGAAAAGATCCTCAACCAGGTATTGAAAAATACGGACCTCTACTATAAGAAAGTCGACGACCGCACCTTTGTCATCCTCAGCAGAAAGCCCTGGGAGAAGAACACTCCCAATGACCCCGCCGGTGTCACCGATCCTCCCGAAGGCATTACCCCTGTGGACTCGGCAGTGACGTCGACCAACAATATCACCGGCCGTGTCATAGCGGCGGATGGCAAGACCCTGCCCGGCGTCAGCGTCACCATCAAACACACGCACAAAGGCACCGTCACCGACCTGGAAGGGCTTTTTGACATACGCGCCGGCAAAGGCGACACCTTGCTTTTTTCTTTTGTCGGCTACAAGCTGCGTCAGCTTCCCCTATCTGAGGCATCCAGAGGATGGGTGATCCTGTCGCCCTCCGATCAGCCGCTCACCGAAGTGCTGGTGACGGCCCTGGGTATAAAGAAGCAGGAACGATCCCTTGGCTTCTCCGCCACCGAGCTCGACGGCTCCAAACTGGCGCTATCCCGTGATCCCAATCTTGGCAATGCGTTGGTAGGACAGGTGGCGGGCCTCAGCGTAGCCATCAATGCTACCGGACCCTATGGCAGCAGCCGTGTGCTCATCCGCGGCAATGCCTCGCTCAGCGGCAACAACCAGCCCCTGTATGTCATCGACGGCGTACCATACGACAATACCACCCAGGAATACTCCGGGCAATACGGCGGAGCCGATCTGGGCGATGGACTTTCCAATATCAACCCCGACAATATAGAATCCGTGCTGGTATTGAAAGGAGTAGCCGCCTCCGCGCTCTATGGATACAGGGGAGGTAATGGCGCCATCCTTATCACCACCAAGTCGGGATCAAAGACACGCGGTATCGGCATCCAGGTGAACAACAACTTCACAGCGGGCACCGTCGTCGACGAAAGGGACTATCAATACGTCTATGGCCAGGGCGTCTCCGGTATCAAACCCACCAACAAACAATTAGCCGGGGTCGCGCCATACTATAGCTGGGGTGCAAAAATGGATGGCTCCAGAGCCGTCAACTTCCTGGGCGACACCGTACCCTATCTGCCCGTAAAGAATAACTTCAAACAATTCTTCCGGACAGGACTCACCAACCAAAGCTCCGTGGCGCTCACGGGCGCCAACAACAAAGGCCACTTCCGCCTGGGACTGTCGAACCTCCTGCTCAATACCATCATCCCCAACTCCACCATGCGTCAGCAGGGGCTGAACTTCAACTCCACCTACTCCGTCACCAGCCGGCTGCAAATGGAGCTCACCGCCGACTATGTATTCGAACATGTGGATAACCGCGCCTCCATCTCCGACAATGCGGGTAATATCATCGCCCCGCTGCTCTATCTTCCCACCTCCTTTGACGTCCGCTGGCTACAGAACAGGACCAACCCCGACGGAACGGAGCGGCTGGCGGGCACCATCGACAATTTTTTCGAGAACCCTTACTATATCGCATATGAGTATATCAATCGGACGGACCGCAACCGCATCACAGGCGGCCTGACACTTAAATACAATCTGCTGGACTGGCTTTATCTCCAGGGACAGGTCACACGTGACGGCTATATCTTCAACGTGACCAATATCGTTCCTTCCGGGGTGGAATATACACGCAGCGACGGCATACATGGCGGCAACCTCACCCAATACGAGGTCAACTACCACGAGCTGAACAGCAGTTTTATGATCGGCATGCACAAAGGGACATCCACCGCCTGGAACTTCTCCGCCAACATCGGCGGCAACCAGCAGGACAATATCGTCGACATCAGCGGCATCGGCGCCGTACCCAACTCCTCCAACAGGGCGGCGGGCCCCTTTCTGGGAGCCGGCAACTACAACGCCGGCAACATCGTCAACAAGCCCTATAGCTCCTTCTATCGGCATTACAGGGTGAACTCCTTATATGGCAGCGCCGACCTGTCCTATAAGAACTACCTGTTCTTCAACCTCACCGCGCGCAACGACTGGTTCTCCACCCTCAACATCAATACGGATCATTTTCTATACCCCTCCATATCCGGTAGCTTTGTCTTTTCGGAAGCCCTCCATCTTCCCGCCTGGATCAGCCTGGGTAAGCTCAGAGCATCCTATGCCGCCTCGTCCAACGGGACGGAACCTTACCAGAATATCCTCAGCTATGGCCTGTTCAGCTATACCATCGGCGGACAGCCATTGGGATATATCGCCACCAGCAACCTCGTCCCCCTGATCCCGAACGCCTCCCTAAAACCCGTCAGCATTGCGGAAAAGGAGCTGGGATTGATCATGCAATTCTTCGACAACCGGCTGGGATTCGACCTCACCTGGTATAACAAACGAACCACCGACGACATCGTACGCATCTCCGTAAGCCCCACCTCCGGCTATTACGAATACATCGAGAACATTGGAAAGATCCGCAACAGGGGCATCGAGCTGCTCCTCACCGGCACGCCCATCAAAAGCAGGGCCTTTGCCTGGAACCTCTCCTTCAACCTCGCCATCAACAACAACAAGGTCCTAGATATCGGCGGTGCGCAAAGCATCGTGATCAACGGCGCCTATCCCCGCTGGGGCAATGAGGTCAGCATCAGCAATGTGGTGGGAATGCCCTATGGACAGATCATGGGCTATGCCTATAAACGGGATGGACAGGGAAATATCATCTACAGCGACGGATCATCCGGCGCGACCCCGGCAGGCGAACCCGAACATACGGACGTGGTCCCCCTGGGCTCCACCGTCTACCGACAGACGGGAGGCCTTACCAACGAATGCCGTTACAAAGCCTTTTCCCTGTCCGTGCTGATGGACTTTAAATACGGCGCGCATCTCTACTCGGGTACCAACCTGTTGCTGTATCAGTACGGACTGCAAAAAAAGACCCTGCAGGGTAGGGAAGGAGGATACATAGGCAAAGGCGTAACCACCGACGGGCATGCGAATACGACACCGGTCATCGCGGAACGATATTTCCAGGACATCTCCGCCCGGGGCACCGACCACATCGCGGAAGAATTCGTCTATGACGCCAGCTTTGTAAAGCTGCGATCCGTGGTGCTGGGATATGATCTGCCCGCATCCATATTGAAAAAAGGAATTTTCAAAGGCGCTACCTTTTCGCTCGTGGGACGCAACCTCGCTACGCTCATGAAACATACGCCGAACATAGATCCTGAATCCAGCATCAATAATACCAACGGACAGGGACTGGAACTATCCGGCTATCCGCCGATGCGAAGCTGGGGATTCAATATAAACCTGAAATTCTAATTATGTGCGGAAGGAACTATATAACGATCCTGACACTAAGCATCTGGGCCCTCGCCGGAGCTTGTAAAAAGGACTTCATCGAGATAAATACCGACCCCGGTCAGATAACAGGGGACCAGATCAATTACAACTATCTTTTTACCAGCGCCCAGCTGCTCACCTCCGGCAACACCGATGGCTATGGCTATGAGGACTGGCGTAACAACCTCATCTATTCAGGATGTATGATCCAGCACCTGTCTTCCACCATCTCCTATTGGGTGGGGGATAAATATATGTTCGACGCAGGCTACAACTCTGCCTACTGGGATAAGAACTATCCCAACAGCATTGCCGACATCGTGGAAGTGCTGCACCATGCACAAACAGATACGGGCGAATACAACCTCTACCAGATCTGCCGCATCTTCAAAGCCTTTATGTTCCAGCGGATGACGGATATGTATGGGGACTGCCCCTATTCCGAGGCCGGACAGGGCTATATTGCCGGCATCACGACACCGAAATACGATTGGCAACAGGACATCTATACGGACCTCCTGAAAGAATTGAAGGATGCTGCGGAAAAGCTCGACCCCGCACGCGGCAACTCCGTGGGCTCGGCCGATCTGCTCTACAAGGGAGATGTCCTGTCCTGGAAAAAATTCGCTTACTCCGAAATGGTCCGCGTGGCCATGCGTCTGAGCAAGATAACCCCCGACACGGCACGCAGATGGGTGTGGATCGCCGTGAACGGAGGCGTGATGAGCAGCAACACAGACAATGCCATTCTGCATCACGAGAATGTCACCGGTACGCCCGATGTCAATGGCTCGGGACTCGTCCTGCTGGGCAACGACCCCGGCGCCTATCGGCTGAGCGAGACATTCGTCAGCTTCCTGCGCAATACGGCAGACCCCCGTCTCTCTTACCTGGCCACTGTATGCGCCGACCCGCTGGCGCCCGCCGACAAAGGCGACACGACCTTCTCCCGTCAGCTGGGACAACCCAATGGCTATGACCCACCGGGCAGCGGCGGGACCTGGGACCTGGCTAATGCCGATAATTGGACGGGTAGTCAAAATGATTATTCTGTGGTCAATCGATACACTTTTTCAAGATTGGATGCCCCCACTTTCTTTCTCACGAAAGGCGAGACCGAACTGCTATTGACGGAGGCTTCCCAAAGAGGATGGATCAGCGAAGACCCTGCCGCCCATTACCAGGCAGGAGTACGGGCAGCCATGCAACAGCTAAGCAGCCAGGCCGGGGCCGGACCCTCCGACGCACAGATCGACGGCTGGCTGGCCAGCCACCCCTACGATCCCGCAAAAGCCTTCCGGCAGATCAACGAACAATACTGGGTAGCGGGCTTTATGGATGAAAATGAATGCTTTGCCAACTGGCGGCGGAGCGGATACCCCATATTGACCCCCATAAACTACCCCAGCAATGTCACGGGCGGCGCCATACCCCGCCGTTTCACCTACCCGCAAAGCGAGGCTTCCACCAATGGCGCCCATTACAACAGCGCCGTCTCCCGCCTCGCCAATGGCGACCGAATGACCTCCCGCGTCTGGTGGGACAAGTAAGGGCTACTGCCGTAAATAATGGCATGGCGTCGGTCAAAAAAAAGTCCCCAGCCGGGCATTACAGGACGTCCAACCCGGGCACAGAAAATAGAGGAAACTAATTTGTATGTTGAAAAGCGCCCCGGGAGTGGAAGATCTTCTATGCGACGAGACCTTTCTTTCCTGGTATTTTAAGACGGACCCCCGTGCCATCCAACGATGGGAGCAATGGATCGCGGACCATCCGGAAAGCAGTCATCGTGTGCAGCAGGCCGTCGATTTTCTATCCGAACTTATTTTGCAGGAAAAAACTCCCACCCGGGAACAGATCACCCGGAGCGAGCGGCTGTTGTTGGAGCGCATACGAAAGGTACGCCAGGTCCGCAAAAGTCACGCAGCAGGCCCGGCACCCGTAATTTCTTATCGAAAAAAGGCCTGGATCGCTGCCGCCAGCATCCTCCTCCTGGCCGCTGCCACCGTCACCCTCTATACCACCCGGAAAAGACCCGAATTTCACACCGCCTATGGCGAAGTACGATCCAACAGCCTCCCCGACGGAACAGAGGTAGTGGTAAATGCCGACAGCAGGATCCGTTATTCCACCGGCTGGACAGACGGCAGAGACCGTGAAGTATGGCTTACAGGCGAAGCCTTCTTCCACGTCCGCAAGACCCCCTTTAAAAGCCGCTTTATCGTACATGCCCGGCACTTCGACGTCATCGTCACCGGTACCCAATTCAATGTCATCAGCCGCGAGGAAAAAGATAATGTACTCCTGAAGGAAGGAAGCGTGCTGCTGCATACCGCCAACGGAGAAGACCTGCCCATGAAGCCCGGCGACTTCGTGGAGTACAACGATCACCGCCTGACCAAAAAGATAGTAAAAATGGATAGCGTCACCGCCTGGAAGGAACATAAGCTGTTCCTGGACGCTACTTCCTTAAAAGAGGTGGCGGCGATCATAAAGGAACAATACGGCATTACCGTGCGGCTGGAAGGTGCGACGATAGAGCATGAGATCGTCAGCGGTATCATGCCCAATGACAACCTCGATGTCCTGCTAAAAGCCCTCGAGGCCACGGCGGAATTCAAGATAGTGCGGCGTGACGACGAGATCCGGATCATTCAAAACTAAGCCCGTCACAGGCGGGCTGCCCGAAGGGCGGAGTTAACCTCCGCCCTTTAATTATTTCGATATCTTAAACGTCACCGCATGCACCCCCACCACCTTATTCTGCAACGCCGCCGGCACCAGGATGATCAATTTCCTCCCTTCCTGCTTCCATTTTATTTTCGCCTTATTCCCCAGCAACGTAACACTACTGATATGTGAAGGCTTCAGCCCATCGATGGCTATTTCCGCCGGTAACGTCACCTGATCTCCCGTCACAAAAGCATAAATATTCGCCTCATCCTTCGACTGGGTAAGGAAGATCTTATCGCCCGACGCATAAGGCCAGCAAGGCTTGCTGTTATAGATCCCCTCCGAATTCACCTTCATCCACGCGCCGATCTCCTGTAGCCGGCTGTAAGCCGTATCATCCCACTCTCCCTCCGGCGAAGGCCCCACATTCAGCAGCAGGTTCCCACCCCGGGAGACGATCTTCACCAGCAACCCGATCAGCTGCGTGGCGGACTTATAATGATCATGCGGCACATAGCTCCAGGAATTGCCCATGGTGATACAGGACTCCCAGGGATAATCCTGTATGGCATGCGTAGGCACCTGCTGCTCCGGCGTAGTATAATTCTCGAACTCACCCGGCACGCTGCGATCCACCACGATCAGCCCCGGCTGATGCGACCTCGCCATGCCCGCAATATGCGCCATATCGATATCCTGGTCATACGTGATGCTCCGCTGCCAGTCGACGGCAGGATCGATGGTATTCAGGGGCCGCACCCAGCCGCCATCCAGCCAGAGCAGGTCCATCCGGCCATACCCCGTCATCAGCTCTTCGATCTGTTTGTACGTAAAATCCTTATAAGCCTGCCAGCGATCGGGATGCTTCGCCGGGTCATAATTCACATTCCTGTCTTTCGGAGGGAAATAAGGCCACCAGTAATTCTCGGTATTCCAGTCCGGCTTGGAAAAATAAGCGCCGATCATAAAATCATCTTTCCGGAAGGCATCGAATATTTCCTTCGCCACATTGGCTTTGGGATTGGTCGAGAACGGCGTCTTCGAAGACGTGATCTTATAATCCGTCTGCTTCGTATCGAACATACAGAACCCATCATGATGCTTGGTCGTAAACACCACATACTTCATACCCGCCGCCTTGGCCGCGGCCGCCCATTTGGCCGGATCGAAACGCGTGGGGTTGAAGGTCGTCTGCAGATTCTTATACGCCGTCAGATAATCGTTGTAATTCTTACTGTAAGGACCCCTTCGCTGCGTCCACCCCTCGTCTTCCGGGCAGATGCTCCAGCTCTCCACGATGCCCCATTGGCTATAGGTGCCCCAATGCATCAGCAGTCCGAACTTGCTGTCCTGCCATTGCGCCAGCTTCTCCTTCACCAACGTGTCGACGGGAGGCATATACACCTGGTAATAATTGGCATGCCAGAGATTGTAACGGACATACTGTGTCTGCAGCCTGCGTTCGAAATCGGACCAGTTCCGCGCGTCCTTCGGACTCCATAACACCTCGCTAAGCGCGCTCAGTCGGGGGAAGATCATATACTCTATCTTCCTTGGATTGGTGATATACTCCGTCCAGAGATTGGCCTGCGCGCCCTTGATATGTTTGGCCTCTTCCGCCGTCAGCTCCTTTGGCACCGGCTCGTACTGATAGACCTTATTGACGGGCAGATAACCCCCGATGGTCAGCGAATCGTCGTTCTTCAGCTGGGAATGATCGAAATAAACATATTCACCCGGCGTCATGACGACATCGTGATCTTGCCTGGCCGCGTCGATACCGCCCTGCTCGCCTCTCCAGCTCATGACCGAAGCGTTGGGCGCCAATCCGCCTTCCAGGATCTCGTCCCAGCCGATGATCTGCTTGCCCTTGGAATTGATGTATTTTTCGATGCGTTGTACAAAATAACTTTGGAGCGCCTCCTCATTCTTCAACCCATTTTCCTTTATCCGACGCTGACATTTGGGACAGACCTTCCAGCTGTCCTTGGGGCATTCGTCCCCGCCGATATGGATATATTTACCCGGGAAAAGAGGGATCACCTCATCGAACACGTCCTGCAGGAACTGGAAGACGCTGTCATTGCCCGCGCAGAACACATCCTTGAATACCCCCCAGGTCTGCTGCACCTGGTAAGGACCGCCGGTGCAGCCGAGATAAGGATAAGCCGTCAAGGCCGCCGAACTATGACCCGGCAGCTCTACCTCCGGAAGGACAGTGATATACCGGTCCGCCGCATACTTTACCACTTCCCTGATCTGATCCTGTGTGTAGAAGCCGCCGTGAGGAGTGCTGTCGTTACCCGTACCGGGGTGGTGACCGATAATAGTACCACTACGCCACGCACCCACCTCCGTCAGACGGGGATATTTTTTGATCTCGATGCGCCAGCCCTGGTCATCGGTGAGATGCCAGTGAAAATAATTCATCTTGTGCAAGGCGATATAATCGATGTATTTCTTGACGAACTCCACGGAGAAGAAATGACGGCCTACATCCAGCATCAGCCCGCGATAGGCAAAACGCGGATAGTCTTCGATGGACACCGCCGGTATGGGATAGCCCGCCACATCACGGGACGCACGCACCGCGGGACCCGTAGCCAGCATGACATAAGGCTTCAACGGCAACAGCTGTATCAATGTCTGGATGCCATAAAAGACGCCTACATGCGTATCTCCCCGGATGACGACGGAGCTGGGATCTACTTTCAACGTATAACGTCCCTCCGCACCGGGTACGATCCCGGGATCCTTATCAGGATGGTTATACAGTTGTATGAAGCCTGTGGCCGGCTGCCGATCCTCACGGACGACACGCAGCTGGAACCCATATACCTCCTGTAGATACGAGTTGAAGAAATTGACGGAAGGATTATCCGACGTATCCGCTACCAACACCACATGCGGGTTGATGGTAAAGGACCCTGTCTGCCACACGGTATTAACTGGCTTCGGAATTATCGCTAAAGCTTGCAGGCCTTCGTCGGAGCTCCGGGCTCTCGCTCCTCCTCGGTCGTAACCTTCGCGGTGCTCGGTTACGGGCGACAAACCTCCGGTTTGTCCGGCAGGTTCGGGGTGCTGCGCAAAGGCTGACAACCCCGCACAAAATACGGCGAGGAAAAATACAGGTCTGATAATTTGCATGAGCGAATGTAAGGAAATTGCACGAACCGAAGGCCCGTCTCCTTACATCCATTCCGCTTCAAATCGATGGAAATCCTGTTTTATTTCTATATAGATCCTTCGGAAAGTATCCATGCGGCCTTCCAGCCCTTCATTGGCTTCCCAGTTGGATTCTTCATTCATCTGGCGCAATGCGTGAAAGATATTTTCCTGTTTGCGATGTGAGTCGGGAAGATCGTGTCGCAGCTTGTCGATGACTTCCTTTTGGCAGATAAACTGGTTTTGAAAATGTTCTACCTCTGCCAGTAGTTCTTTGGGGAGACGTTTGGTGGAGAGTTGCTCGAGGTGTTGTTCAAAGTAACGGATCTCTTGTTTGATGGAGGAGAGCTCATGTTTCCATGATTGCAACTCCTCCCGAAACTGTTCGATGGAGATAGTTGATTCCATGTGCGATAATTTAGATGAGCAATATAAAATGCCAGAGAGCTAACCCAATTTACCGAAAGCACCGGAATACAGCAAATAAAAATTACGCCCGAATTATTGACTTCAATAACCGCTGGAAGCGGTTAGTCCGAAGGACAGACATTAGCGGATTGCGGAAATTGGGCTATTTTTCGTGCAGGCCAATTCCCGCATTTACTACCGGCAACGTGATCCCCGAAAGATGCGTAGCATCATGATAGATGCGGATAGTGGCCTTCCGGAAGTCGGAGATAGTACAGGTCGGTATGTCGACAAAAGTCTGCGGGTTCAGATCCACCAGGGGGAACCAGCTGCTCTGTACCTGGACCATGATCCGGTGCCCCTGTTGGAAGACATGGGCGATCTCGTTCAGGTCATAGGCTACTTCCGCTATTTTCCCGGGGACCAGCGGCTCCGGCTTTACAAAACTGTTGCGGAACTTGCAACGAAATACCTCCGCTCGTACCAGCCGTTGATACCCGTCCGGCCATACGTCGATAAGCTTTACCACCAGGTCCGCATCCGTGCCCGTAGAGGACAAAAAGATGTCGGCCCTTAACCTTCCGGTGACGTTGACATCCCTTTTCAACGTGTCCGTTTGATAAGAAAGCACATCCGGCCGCTGTGTAGCAAATCGCTGGTCCGCCACCACATATTGATTGTCCCTTCCACCCCGCACCCCGTCTATATAAGGCACCGGATGAGCGGGATCGCTGACATATTCATCATAGCCCGCCTGGCCAGCGGCAGCCTTGCCCTCCGTGGAAAGTCTTCCCCCCGCACGCAAATAAAACTTAGCAGGATGGACCTGCACCGGCGGCCAGGTATCGTAATGCTTCCATTGGTTGCTGCCGGTCTCGAAGACAGTCGCTTCACTAAGGCCTGGCTCCACCGAATCCTTTAAATAATGATTGAAAAATGCTGTCTCCAGCTGATGATAGTACTCATTCACATTCTGACCAAAATCCAGCGCCCCATACCTTGACCAGTTCCCCGCACCCCATCCGCCATGCGTCCACGGCCCCATGACCAGGTGGTTGTCATTATGCGGCGTTTGCTTTTCGATGGCCTCATACGTACGCAAGGCGCCAAACATATCTTCCGCGTCGAACCAGCCACCCACGACCAGCAC
>DASZXP010000204.1:0-44007 GCA_035545935.1 Puia sp.
CAGCATCTGTTCTTCAACCTTTTCTTTATCGGAGTGGCGCTGACGGGAGTAGTATATTCATCACCTAAAATAAAGTTTTATGAAAGCAAAGCGTAGCATGTTTGGATTGGCTGTCGTGCTCGTAGCCATTTCATTATCCGCCTTTACAACGCATGTCCAGGAGACGAAGAATGCGAAGTTCGGCATGTATTACTGGTTCCCGCTGAATGCAGCCGGTTATCCGCAGACGGCCGGTACCCTGATCTATTCTTCCAGTGATCCTTCCAATTGTTCCTTTCTTGGAATGGGCGGATACTGTATAGGGGCATACACCGGTTATACGCAGGATCAATACGGATATCATGCAGCGGGTAGCCAGGTAGTGTTGCACTATTATGCCCAATGAGTAAAGCTACCTGATCAGCGTAGAGTTATCGTGTATCGTTCTGCAGAATGTTTGGTTTATTGAAGTTGATCACCTCGTCCGGTATTTGGTAGACATACCGGGCGCTGTTGGGAGAAAGCGTATAGATCGTGCCCGCCACTGTACGTGTAAGTGTTGCGGCTGTAGCGGCATCCATATTCAGCCGGCGAAGGTCGGTCCAGCGGAGGCCTCTATAAAGCAATTCCTTTCTTCTTTCCTGCAAGATCTGCCGCAGTGCGTCGGTGGCATCGGTGGCCGTATAAGGAGTAAATGTTCCGGTAGACATCCTCTTTATCATCAGGCTATCGAGGTCATTCATAGCGGCATCGATATTACCCGTACGTGCATAACACTCCGCCCTGGTCAGGTATATTTCATCTGTCGCGAGTCCACAGAACGCATAGCCGTCTTCGTCATACATCCCAAAGAACCTCTCTCCTTTAAAGAAAAGTATTTTCCTCATATCATTGGGCTGGTAAGAAGCCAGCAATGTGGTGTCCACGAAACTTCTGCCCGTTGCGCAGGGGCCTGTCGGGTACATGGCGGCTCCAAAGATCACTTCCGGACCAGTCCGGGTGAAGGGGATGATATTGCCCTGGTCGATGGTATTATAGTCCGTCAACACATGTTTTATTTGCAGACAGGAGTCGGCGTACAGGAGGGCCGTGGGATAATTGCCCATGCTGAGATATACTCTCGCAAGCATGGCATAGGCCGCCGGTTTGGAAGGACGGGTAGTAGAAAGAGGGGTGTCGGGAAGCAGGGGGATAGCCCGGGAAAGGCTGCTGATGATCGTGTCATATGTCTCCCGGAGGGGAGCCCGCATAAACTTTTCATCGATGTCGGTCGTCTTTCGCAGCGGAAGGCCCGGATCATTGAGCGTACCCGCGCTATAGGGTTTTGCAAAGATCTGCGCCAGCTGAAAATAAGCAAAGCCCTGGAAGAATAACGCACTGCCTTCGGCATTGTTCCAACCTTGTTGATCTTCCGCGGCCGGGTGTAATTTTCCTAATGCCTCCAGCGCCACCTTTGAATAGAGTATGGTGCGATAGGGGAGGTCCCAGTCATTGACCTCCGGGTCGGCGTAGATATCCGCGGCCCAGATCACGGCATTGCGGTCGGTGGGAGTATACTGGGAATAAAACGCATTGCTTACATAGTAGTCATCAGAGCCTGTTTGTCCCAGGCTAGGGTAACCGCTAAGGCTATAGCCATTCATGACGACGTCATTGTCCATCAGGGCCTGGCAATCTGTGATGCTGGTAGGAACAGATACGGAACTATTTGGTTTGGCATCGAGAAAAGTGGATCTTTTACAGGCGGTGAGGAGCGCCGTGGGAAGAAGGATCGTATATAGTAATTGACGGGTGCGCATGGTTTTAGAAATTGATGTTTACGCCCAGGGATATGCGGCGGGCCTCTTTTGGAATATTTATATAATAGGGATCGATGCCGGACTTGTTGGCCTTCCAAAGCAGACCCAGGTTGGAGAGATAGTTGTAGATACGGATCTTCTCGAAGGGTAGCCAGGGATGATCCTTTTGCTCCAGGTCATAGCTGATGACGATGTCTTCCAGCCGGATGTGATCGGCTTTTTCCACCAGTACGCTGGAGTTGAGATAGAACCTGTCCCTCATAAAATTGGTAGGGTCACCTGCGGCGGGAATGATGGTCCTTGTTTCATCACCCGGCTGCTGCCAGCGGCGTGCATAGTCGGCATTGCCTGTCCAGTGGTTGAACAGGTCATAATAACTGATGGAGGGCCGGCGGAAATAATATCCCATCTTATAGCTGATATTGAAGGAGGCTGTCCAATGCCGCCATTCGAAGGTGTTCCGG
Organism: Puia sp.; assembly: GCA_035545935.1. Taxonomy (GTDB): domain Bacteria; phylum Bacteroidota; class Bacteroidia; order Chitinophagales; family Chitinophagaceae; genus Puia. Next base: position 2,243 of record DASZXP010000204.1, read on the forward strand.
AAGGCCCCGAAAATGGTGGGCTGGGAGGGACCGTTGTGGACCATGCTGTCTATGGACGTATTGCTGTAAATGGATGTCCAATCCGTGCTGGGTTTGCCATTGTAATAGCCCATCGGATCGCCCACATTATCGAGTCCTTTCCATTTATAGCTGTTGATGGCATAGATGGGTTGTCCGGGATACGGGTTGATGGTATTCTGATCCAGGTATAAGTTGCCGGTAGAAGGGGTCAGGAGATAGTGCCGGACCTTGGATACCGCCCGGCTAAATATAAAATTGGAGGTCCATTTCAGGGTCGAAAGTGACTGGCCTCTGAGGATACGTGCTTCCAACTGCAGATCGATGCCCGAGCCATTCATGGAGGCGCTGTTGGCATAATAATAACCGGGCGTGCCGGGGAATTGAACCAGTCCTAAAGTGGGGTCACCAGGGGCGGCTCCTATAAGGTCGGTGGCATGTTTATGATAGTATTCCAGCGAACCCGACAATATATTTCTTATGGTGAAATCCAGTCCCAGATTGAAGACGCCGACCCGTTCCCAGCGGAGATTGGGGTTGGACAGCCCCTGTATATAGCCCACCTGATAAGCGTTGTTGGTGAGGCTGCCTTGTGAATAGGTAGCGGTGGTATAAGCGGAGGCCAGCCGGGAGATGTTACCATTGAGACCATAGGTGGCCCTTAGCTTGAGAGAGGACAGCCAGTCGATGTGATAGAAACGTTCGTGATTGATCTGCCAGGCAAAGCCGCCGGACAAAAGCGGAACTTTCCGCTGGTTGGTATTTACCCCAAAGAGGTTGGCGGCATCTTCGCGCGCGCTGGCGGAAAAGGTATATACGTTATGGAGGGTATAGGAGGCGTTGGCATAGTACCCAAGGAAATGGTCTATCTGTTGAACCATGGGAGCGGCGCTTGGGATCTTTGTAGGGATGAACTGCTGATAAGGCGAGTAGAGGGTAGCATAGTCGATGCCGGCAGCATAGCCGCCGGTGCCGGGATCGTATCCGTATTGCCGGTCATAGTGTACCGTGCTTGTCAGGCTTTTTATCTCAAAGCCGCCGATGGCAGTTATGTTGTTCTGCCGGCCCCAATTGTGGGAGTAGTTCAATTGCAATCTTCCCTGGTGGGCTATCGTCTCCTGTGTGCTGAGATCGAGGATACCACCCTGAGGGATGGGGTAGGTCAGGGCATTGGTGGCAGGGTCCACCTGTATAAAGCTATTGACAAGATCCCTTGCGTAATAGGAGCTGGCATCATGCAGGTCGCTTCGATTACCTCCTCCATTCTCATACTGATATCGCAGTTCCAGGTTCAGGTCGGGTGTAAAGGCATAACGGCCACCCACATTGATCAGCAGGTCGTGGACCTTGTTTATATTCTGCCGTGCCTGTATATCTTTTAATGGTGCGTATGACCAGTCGGGGAAGCCGAGCTGGTGGGCGGCGGCGAGATAGCCGGGACTATAATCCAGGGCTACGGCCTGCGGATTGCCCTGTGCGTCCATCAACTGTGCATAGGGATAAAAGCCATAGCCATGCTGGCTTTGATAATTGAACCCGGGATTGCCGTTGGCTTTGGTAGTATTGTGGGTAAAGGTGATACCTGTCTCGATGGTCAGCGGCGTGCTGATCTTAAGGATATTGTGCAATCGCATGGTGACCCTGTCGTAGGATGATCCGGAGACATCGGACAAATTATGATCCCAGCCTGCCGATAAGTAATAGGCTGCATTCGTCGTGGCGGCCGATGCCTGAAGGTAATGCTGCTGGTTGACGCTGCTCCGGTAGAAATATTTCTCCATCTGCCGGTACACATCCAGGCTTTTCATGTTTGCGATCTGTGTATTGGCGGTATTGGGGTCGATGGCGCCGCCGGCAACTTTTGAAAGAAGGTCTATGACGGGAGTGACCGGAGTTGTAATGGAAGAGGTATAATATCCATTGTCATACAGGTATCTTTCCCGATCGATGAAGTCGGAGCTGGAGATATGCGAGACATTGTATAGATCCGGTGGCGGCTGGTAAGTGACGGAGCTGCTGTAGCTAAAGACAGGTGTAAGGGTTCGGAGGCTGTCGCTGAGCTTGCCTTTACGGGTATTGATGACGATGACCCCATTGCCCGCGCGGACACCCCAGATGGAAGCGGCGGCCGCGTCCCTGAGGACGGTGATATTTTCTATGTCGTTGGGATTGATATTGTCGATGTCGCCGTCATAGGGGAAATTATCCACGATGAAGAGGGGTGAGGCATTGGCATAGATGGTGCTCAACCCACGGATCTGTGGTATCTCCTGTACAGGAATGCCGGCCGCGGACTGGCCATAGTTGGAAAGGAGGCCGGGTATGGTGTTCTGGATCCTGCTCATGACGTCGGTGGAGACGGTGCGGGTGATAAGGGCGCGGTCGATAAATCCAAAGGAGCCGGTGGCGCGTTCTTTAGGAATGTGTTGATAGCCTGTGCTCACGGGGACTACGATCACACCGGGGAGCATCTCGTCTTTGAACCCGGATACTTTATGATCTTCGGCGGAGCTACCCGGTGTGGATGCCGGTGTAGTGCCGGAGCCAAAGGAGGTGGAAATTTTTCTTTTTATTACAAAGAGCTTATTGTCTTTTGTATAATCGCCGGGGAGCAAGCCTAAGTATTTTTTCAGAAAGTCTTCGATAGATATGTTCTTCTCATTCATGGTGATCCTGATGTCGGGTGTTCCGAGCTCGCTTTGGAAGAAAAGGCTGCAGCGCGTCTGATGCCGGATGATATCGACGACCTTGCTGAGAGGGGCGTCCTTCACATGGCATTTGAATGTCTCTTGCGCATGGGCATGCATGCTCAGGAGGAATGACAAGAGTAACAGAACAACGATACGCATAAGCAGCATCGATTTAATGATGGTTTAGATAGCAATCGTTCGGTCAGGGTGTTACGATCACCTTATTCCCTTCGCGAATAAAATGGACATCGTCATTGGTCATATAATTCAGTATGGCGGATAGACTCACGTCCCGGGGAAATTCTCCGTCATAATAATATTGGGTAGCGGGTACTTTTATCTCTACTTCTACGCTATACCATTTGGACAGTTCATGCATGACGGTGGGGATATCGGCATGTGTGAAATAAAAGATCCCTTCTTTCCATGCCAGCACCGAGTCGGGGTCTATGTTCCTGCGCAGCTGCCATTGGTTTTGGCGGGATACGCTGACCTGTTCGTTGGGATCGAGGACCTGCTCCCGCTGTCCGTTCAGGACAGCAATCTTCCCTTTCAGGAGGGTGGCGGTGGTATTATCCTCGTCACGATAGGCCCTGATGGCAAAGCTGGTGCCCAGCACATTGACGATGAGGTCATTGACCTTGATATGAAAAGGGTGGTCGGGGTCCTTTGCCACTTCGAAATATGCTTCTCCTGTCAGCGCCACTTCTCTATAAGGTCCGCTGAAGAAGGTGGGATAATACAATCGGGTGGAATCATTCAGCCAGACCTTTGTCCCATCGGGCAGGACGATGGAGAACTGGCTTGCCCGGGGAGTGGTCAGTATATTGTACTGGGGAGGGGTATGCTGTTGAGATTCCACATAGGGCAGCGGCACGGGGATATAGGACAGCGCGCTGTCCGTCCGGACGATCTTTGCGCCATTCTGAAAAGCGATGTTCCCTTTTGGCTGATCCAGCAGGTCGAGCTGTTGTCCGCCGGCGAGGGTCAGGATCGCCTTGTAGCTACCGCCACGGATGTCCGGGGCAGGGGTGCGAGTGACGAATGCCGCGGCTTTTGAAGCGGGGCTATGCTGACGACGTTGAAGTACTATCATGGTCGTAACAGCCACTATGGGGATGACGATCGCGGCGGCCCGCCAAAAGGGTCTTTTATAAAAGGGTGTTCCTTTTTTATCTATCAATTTCCAGGCGTCCGCCAACGCACTTTTCGGGTCCATTTCGTGTATATCAGCCAGATCGGAGGTAAGCTGGTCTTCATCCTGCAGCCGGGCGATGAGCAGCCATACCTGCGGATCCTCCGATCCGTAAGCATCGAGCTCGTTGCTCTCTTCTTCTGTCAAGCTATCGGTTAAATATTTGTAGACCAATAGCTTTAATCTTTCCTCCGACATTTCTGACATAAGCACTTCGGTTTAATGGCTGTTAAATCTCCGGAAAACAGGCTCCGGGTCGGCCAACAAAGATAATAATGTCTTGAAAGCTTTCGATCTGCGCGTGGCCGCGGCTTTTTCCGAAATATTCCATCCGGCAGCCAGCTGGGCTATCGTCTTCCGTCCCGCGATGACCTCGTCCAAGATCTGTTGGCAATCCCCGGGCAGCAGCTCCAGTTTGGAGAACATCTCCGCCAGGATCTCTTTATGTATCCTTTCCATGTGAGGGCCGTTCAGCTCCCAGCCTGCGGACCTGTCCAGAGCGCCGGCGGCAGTCTTTTGATGGTCCATTGTTTTGGCCGGAGACAACCGGTAGGTGGTACATTTTTCTCTGACCTTCTCCCGGATGAATTGTTTTAGCTGGTCCTCGGAGGTAAATCCTTCACGGGTGTTCCAGGCATCTGCAAAAGCGCAAAGAAAGATCTTTTTTGCGGCTTCGGGATCTCCCAATGCTTTACGGGCATAAAGAAAGAGGCCCGGATATTGCAAATAAAAAAAATGGGCGACAGCTTTTGGATGACCTTGTAGAAAAAGGGCAAACCAGTTGATGCCTTTAAAGGCTTTGTGTTTTGGTTGGATAAAAGGACTAAGTCTCATTGTAATAGCAGTTACATTGGATTTCGCGGCGACAGATGACTGAACAGCCGTTGGGATGGAAAATAAAAGCAAGGTTTTTAAAAAGATAAACTACGGACTGTGTCAAGATGAGAGCTCTGCCAGGGTCTCCATGAGCAGGAAGTACATATTCCGCCTGTCGGAAAAGATTTTATTTGGGTAGTCCGGTCGCAAATCGTTGTTTTGGGTTAGGCTAAAAGTACTAATATTTTTAATATCTGCATAGCAGGTTTGCTATTTTTTTTATGCGGTACCATATATTGGCAACGGATTATGATGGAACACTCGCCGACCAGGGCCGGGTGGGTGAAGACGTATTGAATAAATTAAAGGAGTTCCAGGTCACGGGCAGACGGAAGGTCCTGGTGACGGGGCGGGAAATGAAGGACCTTATACAGGTTTTCCCTGAGTACAAGATATTCGATCATATTGTAGCGGAGAATGGCGCCGTCATTCATGAGACGGCTACGGGCAAGGAGCAACTGTTAGGGCCTGAGCCTGATCCTGCCTTTATCAAGTCGTTGGAAGAGAAGGGCGTATACCCCATATCGGTGGGAAGGGTGATCATTGCCACCTGGGAGCCGCATGAGCAGGCCGTGCTGGAAGCGATCAAGGCATCGGGGAGCGAGCGGCAGGTGATCTTTAATAAAGGCGCCGTAATGATCTTACCGCCGGGTGTCAATAAGGCGACGGGGCTTCAAAGTTTATTGCATCATCTTCATTTGTCCCTACATAACACCGTAGGGGTAGGCGATGCGGAGAATGACGGGGCTTTGCTGCAGGCGTCTGAATGCGCGGTGGCCGTGAACAATGCCTTACCCGGACTAAAGGGACTGGCGGACCTGGTGACGGCCAATGGCCATGGCAAGGGTGTGATGGAGCTGATGGACAGGATCATTGCCACGGACCTGGAAGAGATGGATGAAAAAATGCAGAGACATTATCCGGAGCTGGGGGTGCTGGAAGATGGCGCCCCTTTTTCGATCAGCCCCTATCGCAGCGGGATACTGGTGGCGGGGGCCTCGGGCAGCGGGAAGACGACCTTTACCGTGAGCATTACGGAAAGCCTTGTGCAGCGGGGCTATCAGTTCTGTCTGATAGATCCGGAAGGGGATTATCTGCAATTGCCGGAGGCGGTGGTGGTAGGGGATGAGCATGTCATGCCTCCGTTGGAGCAGATAAGGGACCTGTTGAAGGATCCGGGGCAGAACCTTGTCATCTGCGCATTGGCGATACCGTTGGATGAAAGACCGCAATTCTTTTCCAAATTCCTCACCATGTTCCATGAGCTGCGGAAGGAATATGGGCATCCCCACTGGCTGCTGCTGGATGAAGCGCATCACCTGATGCCCGCGCCGGCGGCCATCGTCTCCAACGGTCTGCCGGATGATCTCAATAACTTTATCATTATCAGCACGTCTCCGCACGCGTTGCATCCTTCCACCTTATCCCGGGTAGGGATGGTGATCACGCTGGGTAAGGATGCGGCTTATCCCTTCGAGCTATTTTGCAATGCATTGAAGATGCCTGTGCCGAATGGGGTGCCTATATTGGGGGAAAACGAGATCGCGGTGTGGGAAAGAGATAATAAGAGGCCTCCTTTCAAGGCCAAGTTCAAATTGCCCAGCCAGCTGCTGCAGCGTCATAAGAAGAAGTATGCCCAGGGCGATATGAGCTACAACAGTTTTGTATTCACCGGTCCGGAAAACAAGCAGCATCTCGTAGCCAATAACCTGATGATGTTTGTGCATTTGGCGGAGGGCATCGATGCCGACACGTGGATGTTCCATTTGGGCAGGCAGGATTTCAGCCGGTGGTTCGAGCATACGGTGCATGATCCCGAACTGGCGGAAGCGGGCAGGGAGGCGGAGCGAACGAACGATGTGGCGGCCTCGAAGAAACGTATCATCGACTATATCAATCAGAAATATACTGCCGCCGGATAAGCTATGATCCGGCCGGCTGGCGGCCATGCCCTATTCGCTTTTTCATCTCTTTCTTTTTGATGCTGTTTTTTTCTTTGCCGGGGACTTCTTTTTGGAAGCCGATCTTTTTCGGGGGGCGGCTCTCTTTTTGGCGGCTGACTTTTTCGATGCCGATTTTTTCTTCGGGACTTTGGCGCCTTCCTTACGTGCTTCGGAGAGACCGATGGCGATGGCCTGTTTGCGGCTCCTGACTTTTTTTCCGCTGCGTCCGCTTTTCAAGGTACCGCTCTTCTTTTCATGCATAGCCTTTTCAACCTTGTTTTGTGCGCCTTTCGAGTACTTAGCCATAATAATGGGTTTTAAAGTGATTTGATCATTTTTTCCGCATCGCGTGCGTGTAATTTCTCCAATGCTTTGAATTCCTTGCCTTGTATCTTGTTGTAGTCGATGAAGAAGTCTTCTATTTCCTTGACAATGCTGTCGGGCAGATCTTTGATGTCCTTTATCTTTTCAAAGATGTTGGAACATTTTGGGATCGCCAGATACCTATCGTTCCGGATCATTTTCTTTTTTCCTTTTTCTTCCGACTGTTCGGCTTTGATACCTCCGATGACACGACATTTGATCACGCAGCCGGGGAAGCTGTTGAATTCGGAAATGACGATGACATCCAGGGGATCGCCATCTTCTCCTTTGGTGTCGGGTACGAACCCGAAATCATATGGAAAAACCATGCCCGAGGGTAAGATCTTTTTCAGCTTGAAAAAATGGGTGTCCGGGTCATAATCATATTTCTGTGCGCTGCCCTTTGGGGTTTCTATCACTACATCTACGCATCCCATAAAATTGATTTTACTTATTTATCTGCAATATGAACTTATTGTTAAAAAAGCGGGCCAATATTTGTTCTGGCCTTATAAAAGCACTGACTATGGAGTGGATAAGGATCGTATTCGGGGAAGGGAAAGACCTGGAGTGGTGGCAGATGAGCAGCCGCGCGGTGATCGCCTTTTTTATAACATTGTTGCTGATACGCATTGCCGGGATAAGGACATTCGGGAAGAAATCCGCATTCGATAATGTGATCATTATCATGCTGGGTTCCATCCTGAGCAGGGTGGTGGTGGGTGCTTCCCCTTTTATACCTACGACGGTGGCCTGTCTGGTCTTTGTGCTGGTGCATTGGCTGCTGGCGAGGATCAGTGTCTATAGTGATCTTGTCGGCCGGCTGATAAAGGGCGAGAAGGCTTCGCTCTATGCGGATGGACGCAAGAATGAAAAGAACATGAAGCGAAGCCGTATCAGCGATAAGGACCTGCTCGAAGGGCTTCGGCTAAAGATCAACGATGAACGGTTCGAGGAAGTAAAAGAAATGTTTTTGGAAAGGAATGGAGAGATCAGCGTTGTCAAAAAAAAGGATGGACGTGGAAAATAATGCGCACTGTGTGGATTGTTCTACCGTATGGCAATATTCCAGGATCGCCTATATCATCGTGCAGCCCCAGGATACTCATCCGGCGTCATCGCCTTGAGTATTTTTTTCATGTCGATGCCTTTGCCGAGCACGGGTTTGAAAAGATCGCCTTCCTTTTTTATCCTTGACAGGGCGTTGGCGATGGTGAACCGGGTCATTTTCAGCCCTTTTTTTACTTCTTCCCAATGGAGGGGCATGCTGACCGTGGCGCCGGGTTTTGGTCTTACTGCGTAGGGGGCTGCGAGCGTGGCTTTGGGTCTGTTCTGCAAGTAGTCCACATAGATCAGGCCTTTTCTGTTTTTTGTCATTCGTTCGATGCTGGTGAAGCCGGGAAGCTCGTGGTGCACGCGGGTGGCGATGAGCTTGCCGAATAGCTGACATTCATCGTAGGCGTATTTGGCGCCCATGGGTATATAGATATGGATGCCTGTGGAGCCCGATGTCTTGCAATAGCCGGGGACTTTCAGGTCGTCGAGTATTTCTTTTGTGGTGCGGGCCGTTTGGATCACCTGTTCGAAGGTATTCTTATCGGTGGGGTCCAGGTCGATGATACACCAGTCGGGATGGTCGGGTTTGCGGATGGTGCTGTTCCAGGGGTTCATTTCGATGGCGCCCAGGTTGGCCATCCAAAGGAGGCTGGCTTCGTCCTCCACTACGAGGAAATTTTTATCTTCTCCTGTGGATGTATGGTAGGGGAACTGTTTTACCCAATCGGGTGCCGTGGCGGTGACATCTTTCTGGTAGAAGGATTTGCCTGTGATGCCGTTGGGGAAGCGATTGAGCGACTGCGGCCTGTCTTTCAGATAGGGTAGTATGTAGGGGGCGGCCTGGTAATAGTAATTGAGGAGGTCGCGTTTGGTATAGCGTTCTTTTGGCCAGAAGACCTTGCCGAGATTGGAGAAGCGGAGCTCGTGGCCATCGATGGCGCGGGTCTGGGTATCATCTTTGGGGTTAAGGAGGGTGAGGCGGCCACGGGCCGTGGTGGGAGTAAGGATGCTACCGGTGGATCTGGCAGGGGCCTTGCCGGCCGACCTGACTGTTTGCTGAGCAGGTTGGGGCTTTTCCAATACCACATCCCTGGCGTTCTTATCCTCCCGCATGCCTTCGAAGGAGGGATGGCGCATGACGCCGTCGCTGGTCATTTCCCGGAAGGAGACTTCGCAAAGCAATTCGGGTTTCAGCCAGACGGCTTTTGCCCGGGGCGGGTCGGGGCGAAAACGGGAGGGCTTGTTGATATCTGGCGTGGTGGTGAACGGGCTGGTCTTACGGATGAAGGGTTTGAATTTTTTTATCAGCTCCTTCTGTAGCTGTTGGGAGAAGCCGGTGCCTATCTTACCTGTATAGTGGAGCTTTCCCTTTTCAAAGACTCCCACCAGCAGGGAGCTAAAGGGTTTGTCGCTGCCCTCATTGATGGTATAGCCGCCGATGACCACTTCCTGGCGTTGGGCAGTTTTGATCTTTAGCCAGTCGCGGGTGCGGATGCCGGGAGCGTAGATGCTATCGGCTTTTTTGGCGATGATGCCTTCCAGTCCCATTTTTTGGGCGGCGGCAAAGAATTCCGTGCCGGTGGCTTCGAAGTTCTCGCTCATCCGCAGGAGGTCGTTGCCGGGCATGACGGATCGAAGGATGTCTCTTCTTTCGGTGAGCGGCAGCTGTGTGAGGTCGCGGCCATCGAGCCAGAGGATATCGAAGAGATAGTAATAGAGCTGGCCGTCCGCCTCGCTGCGCCACTCCTGCAGGTGGCTGAAGTCGGACTGTCCTTTTTCATCGAGCACTACTATTTCTCCGTCGACGACGGCATCGATGTTCCATTCTTTCAAGGCATCGAATATGGGGTAGAACTTTTCATCGAAGGGTTTGTCGTTGCGGGAACGTACTTCTACTTCGCCGTTGTGGAGAAAGGAGAGGGCGCGATAGCCGTCCCATTTAACTTCGTATAGCCATCCGGGTGCGTCGAAGGGTTTGTCGACGAGGGTGGCGAGCATGGGAGAGACCTTGCGTGGCAGGGGGGACTTTGGAGCGGGTCTGGCGGGGGTCAGGGCGGCCTGCCTGCCGGTGGAAGTGCGGACTTTACGACCCGCCAGGGCTTTTTTTTTACAGGAGCCTTTTGGGCCCTGTTGCTGACCCACTGGCGGGAGTTGGGGTTGGCTGCCACCTGTTCGATGGTCTTGCGGGAGAGGACGGATCTGTCCTTTTCTATCACGGGGCTTTCGGAGGCATATTTATCCCTGTGTTTGATCAACAGCCAGGAATTCTCTCCCCTGCCTTTTGTGCGGACCAGGGCAAATTCGCCTTTGAGCTTTTTTCCATTCATTTTGAATTTAAGGGAGCCGGCCTTCAATTCTTTCAGCAGGATACGGTCCTGGCTTTTTTTTGTGCCATCGTTGGGCTCCAGCGGAGCATACGTACCCGTATCCCATACGATGACGGCGCCTGCGCCATAGTTGCCTTCGGGGATGATGCCTTCGAAGTCTTTGTAATCGAAGGGATGGTCTTCCACCATCATGGCCAGCCGCTTGTCGGCGGGGTTAAGGGAGGGGCCTTTCGGTATGGCCCAGCTTTTCAGCACGCCCTCCATTTCCAGCCGGAAGTCATAGTGAAGATGGGAGGCATGGTGTTTCTGTACGACGAACAGCAGGGTTTTCGACGAGGAGGCTCCGCCCTGTGGTTCGGGGGTATCCCTGAAGCTACGTTTTTGTTTGTATTTGACCAGCGACATGATCCTTTTCTTTATGTAAAGATATTATCAAAACGTGAGCCACACCTTCATACAGATGTTCCGGCCCATGTTGTAGATGCCGAGGTGGCCATTGGGACTGCCGGTGTAATATTCAAAGTATTTTAACCGGCTGAGGTTACTTTGATAGGCCTGGTCGAAAAGATTGTTTACCTGGAGCTGACAGGTTAGAGATCTTCCGGGGCGGCAGCGGAAGGAAGTCTCCAGGGAGAGATCGATCAGGTCATAAGAGGGGGTGTAGGTCTCCGTCTGGTACAGCGAAAAGAACCTGTTCTGCGCCGCATTGTATTCCAGACCGGCCTTTGGATAGAGGGTAGCGATAATGCCCCTGCGGAGCTTCCATTCACGGCCGAGGGTGCTGAGCCATTGGAAGGGGGGTATAAGGGGAAGATTGCCCTGGGCGTTGGCCCCGTGTACGAAGGACAGCATGTTGGTCCATTGAAAGAGGTTTTTTGGGTGCAGATCGATGGATGCCTCACCGCCGTAAAGATGGGCGGATGACTGCTGGTATTTGAATGTCCTGTTGCCCTGTGCATCCGTAAGGGGGTTGCCGTTGTCACCCGTCAGCTGTTGGAGATAGATATAATGTTGAATGGAATTATTAAAGAGGCTGAAGGAGGCGGTGAGTCCATCCCAATAGCCCAGGACGCCAAAGTCCTGCTGGAAGCTGAATTCGGGAAGGAAGCCGGGGTTGCCCAGGTAGATGATATGGGCGCCGGGGTCGAGGCCGTTGGAGGCCAGTTCGGTGAGGTTGGGGCTCCGATAGCCACGCGCTATGTTTGTTTTCAGATGGATCTTTTCCGTCAGGGGGTACGTGAGGCCGGCGCTGGCGGACAAGCCGGTGAAGTCCCGGTGCAGGGTATCGCCCCGCAGCCATCGGGTGTCATATCTCAGGCCACCGGTGATGGTCATGCGCTGGTATTTCCATTTACCAAAGACATAGATGCCCAGGTCAGCGAGCCTGTAATCCGGGATGGGTCTATCCGTCGCGTCGATGCTTTTGTTGTTCTGGAGCATGCCGTTGGCTCCGATGGTATATTCCAGGCCGGGAAGGGATGGGGCCTGCCATTTTATTCCATAGTTCACGGTATTTAGCTTTAGATGCAGTCCTGGTTGGGAAGGCATGGTGGGGTGGCTGTATTCCCGGCGGATGCTCTGCTGGAATCCTATAAATGCGTCGATGGAGGAGCCGCGGAGGGTATAGTGCTGGTCGGTGTACAGCCTGTAGTGTTGTATATGCTGGTGGATCGGGCTGAGGGTATAGCTGTTCAGCCTATCATCGGGTACGATGGGGCGGTGTTTGAGGTCATCGTCGGCTCCTTCCCTAATCTGCATGGTGAACCTTCGGGTGAGGGAGTCCCTGCTGCCGTCGGGGATGCCCTGGAGGTCGTCATACAATGTGGCGTTGAGATGTATATAGCCGCCGGTGAAGCTGCGGCCCACGGTGAAGGAAAGGTTTTTTTCCGAGAAGCCTGTGTTGTAGACGCGGCCATCGATGCTGTTGGTATAGTTACGTGCCAGGCGCCAGGAGCCGCGGGCGACCCATAGCCATTGCGGACCGGCGTAATAAAGACGAAGACCGTTGCCAATGAGCCCGTTGTTATGCTGGTATTCGCCGAGCGCTTTCCCGTGCAGCCGGCTGTCCTTTTCGGTGGGGAGAAAGGGGAAGAGGCTGACTACGCCCGCCAGTGCGTCGGAGCCATAGAGGAGGCTGGCGGGGCCTTTGATCACTTCGGCCCTGTCGATGTTGTATGCGTCGGCCTCGATGCCGTGCTCGTCCCCCCATTGCTGACCTTCCTGTCGCAGTCCGTCGTAGAGGGTAAGGACGCGGTTGTAGCCCAGCCCTCGGATAAAGGGTTTAGAAATATTGGGGCCTGTCTTTACGGCATTGAGGCCGGGCGTATTCTTTACCAGTACGTCGATGATATTGGAGGAGACGGTCCTGTCGATGGCGGCGGAGGGGACGGACACGATGGAGACGGGGTTTTCGCGGATGCGGATGGGGCGGGAGGCGCCCGTGACGACCACTTCGGAGAGGGAATCGATGCCGGGCAGGCGGGTGGTGTCGGCCCGGGGAGAAGCCTTTTGGCAGGCCAGGGAGGCGAGGGAGGGGGCCGATAAGAGAAGCAATAGAATAAATTTCATACCCAAAATTATAAAGTTAGATTAATCTAACAAATTTATTTTAGGCGCATATGCTTATCTTTAAGCCATGATGACATTGACGGAGGAAAATTATCTGAAGGCCCTGCACCGCCTGTCCCAGGGGGAGGAGCCCATCACGGTGAAGCGGATTGCCGTGCAATTGGGGATAAAAATGCCCACTGTCACCAGCATGGTGAGGAATCTGGCGGGCAAAAAGCTGATCAAGTATGAAAAATACAAGGCTATCGAGCTGACGGATAAAGGGCGTCGCCAGGCATTATTGATATTGAGAAAGCACCGGCTGACGGAGCTGTTCCTGAAGGATGTCATGGGGTTGGGGTGGGAGGAGGTGCATGATATTGCCGAGCAGATAGAGCATATCCAGTCGGACAGGTTCTTCAACCGTATAGATGAGATGCTGGGGCATCCGAAATTCGATCCGCATGGGGAGCCGATACCGGATGCCAATGGGAAACTCCCGTTCTTCAAGGCTTTCCCGCTGTCGGGCTGTGAGGCGGGGAAGAAATACAAGCTGACGGGGGTATTGGATCATGACGCTGGTTTTCTCACTTATCTGAATACATTGGGGTTGACGCTGGGGTCTTCCATCGAGGTGATGGAGGTGCATGGTTTCGACCGGAGCATGGACGTGCTGTTGAATGAGAAGGTCCGAACGGTGTTCAGTTTTATCGTATGCCAGCATTTACTGGTGGTCTAGGAGCATAGTATGGAGCAGTTTGGTCTGCCATTTGTAGAGGTTTCTTATTAAATTCGTTTATTCCAATTAAACAATAACTGATCCATGGCTCAGCCTTTACACGTCCTATTGGTAGATGATGATGCGGACGACCGGGAGATATTCACCTGGACGATGAGTAATATTTATCCTTCCGCTGTCATCGATATGGCGATAGACGGGCAGGATGCGCTGGAGAAGCTGGAGCAATGGGAGTATTGTCCGGACATCATCTTCGTGGACCTCAATATGCCGAGGATGAATGGATTCGACTTCCTTAAAGAGATACGGCAGATGGATAGATGGAAGGAATTGCCTGTCATCGTATATTCAACTTCTTCGAACCCTAAGGATATGGCCCGCAGCTGGCAGGCAGGGGCTACCGACTACATAGTAAAGGGAACTGATATGGCCTCTGTCAAGCGGGATATACTGCAGGCATTGGAAAAATTCCACCCTCCCTTACCTGAGCATGAGTACAGAAAATAACATCTTTGAACACCTGAACCTAAACGAAATGGAATTAGCCAGTCATAGCTGGCTGGCCGCTATTATTCATTCTTCCGAAGACGCTATCATCAGCAAGACCCTGGATGGGATCATCAGCAGCTGGAACGAAGGGGCCCGGCGTATCTTTGGCTATACGGCCGAGGAGATGATCGGTACGCCGATTTTACGGTTGATACCGGAAGACAGGCACGAAGAGGAGCCTGCGATACTGGAGCGATTGAAGCGGGGCGAGCGGGTAGATCATTTCGAGACCAAACGTATAACGAAGGACGGCCGGATACTGGATATCTCTCTTTCCATATCTCCCATTCGCGACAACAACGGCCGGATCATCGGCGCCAGCAAGATAGCGCGTAATATCACGGATCAGAAGGAGGCGGAGCGTATCATCAGCGAGGGGAGGGAACGGTTTCAAAAAGAGCTGGAGGCTACTGTAAAAGAGAGGACACGGGAACTGGGCGATCTGAATACACGTCTGGCCCGATCGAACTATGAGCTGGAGCAATTCGCATATATAGCCAGTCATGACCTGCAGGAGCCCTTGCGCAAGATCCACATTTTTTCCGAGCTGTTGGAAGAAGGGCTCACCGGGCAGATCGATGTGTCGAAGCTCAACACCTATCTGGAAAAGATAAAAGGCGCCTCCAACCGCATGTCAAAGCTGATAAGGGATGTGCTGGATTACTCGAGGCTGTCGCGTGCCGACCAATCCATCTCCCATGTAAGCCTCAACCTGGTGGTCAAGGAGGTGCTGCATGAGTTCGAGCTGGTGGTGGCGGAGAAGAAAGCCGTCATCGAAGTAGATGCCTTGCCGGTGGTGCGGGGTATCAGTCCACAGTTCCATCAGCTGTTCCGCAACCTGATCGGCAATGCGTTAAAATTCAGTACGCAGCAGCCAAAGATCGTCATTCGCGCGGAAGGCCATCATATCATCATAAAGGACAATGGCATTGGATTCCCGCAGGAATTTGCCGGCAAGATCTTCGATATCTTTCAGCGCCTGAACAGCCAGGATGTCTACAGTGGTTCGGGTATAGGACTTGCGTTATGTAAAAAGATCGTCGAAAACCATGGAGGGACCATCAAGGCCGAGAGCGAGCCGGGTAAAGGTTCCACATTCCATATTTTCCTTCCCGCTTAGGTGCGCGGGTATCGTATTTGCGGCATCCTAGCATATGTCGCAGCCAACTATTCCAGATGTCGGGAGAAAAGAGGAGATAGAGATAGATCATCATCCTGCTCATCATCGTGAGCGCTTTATCACCAAATACATATTCAGCCAGGATCACAAAATGATCAGCAAGCAGTTCCTGATCACGGGAATGGTGTGGGCGCTGCTGGGCGGACTGATGTCCGTGCTGTTCCGTTTGCAGCTGGGGTTCCCGCAGCATCAGTATGCCTGGCTGCAGGATCTATTAGGTCCCTGGGCGCCGGGTGGACATCTCAGCTCCGACGCGTATTATGCATTAGTGACCATGCATGGAACGGTGCTTATATTTTTTGTCCTGACCGCGGGGCTTAGCGGGACCTTTGCCAATTTGCTGATCCCTTTGCAGGTAGGCGCCCGGGATATGGCTTCGCCGCTGGTGAATATGTTGAGCTACTGGTTCTTTTTTGCGGCCAGCGTAGTCATGTTGTGTTCGCTGTTCCTGCAAACAGGGCCGGCCGCGGGAGGCTGGACGGCTTATCCTCCCCTGAGCGCGCTTCGGGAGGCGGATATAGGGTCCGGAGCGGGTATGGATTACTGGCTGCTGGGGCTGGGGCTCTTTGTGGTTTCTTCTCTGCTGGGCAATCTGAACTATATCTCCACTATATTGAACATGCGTACAAAGGGGTTGTCGATGGTCAGGCTGCCGCTGACCACCTGGGCATTGTTGTTCACGGCCATATTGGGTACCTTGTCTTTCCCCGTCTTGCTTGCCTCCTTTGTGCTTTTGACATTCGACCGGCATGGAGGAACCAGCTTTTATCTCAGCGATATCGTCCTGTCATCGGGCGTCCATCTCCCCGAGGAAGGGGGCAGCGCTATCCTCTACCAGCATCTTTTCTGGTTCCTGGGGCATCCGGAAGTATATATCGTCATACTGCCCGCCATGGGAATCGTGTCGGAGGTGATAAGCGTGAATGCCCGCAAGCCCATATTCGGATATATGGCCATGGTAGGATCGTTGTTCGCCATCATGGTGCTGTCCTTTATGGTGTGGGCCCATCATATGTTCGTGACGGGCATGAATCCTTTTTTAGGATCGGTGTTCGTACTGTTGACGCTGCTGATCGCCATTCCTTCGGCCATCAAGGTATTCAACTGGCTGACCACTTTATGGAGGGGGAGCATACGCTTTACGCCGGCCATGCTCTTCTCCATCGGATTTGTGAGCATGTTCATTTCCGGGGGACTGACGGGGATTTTTTTGGGTAATTCCTCGATCGACATACAGGTACACGACACCTATTTTGTCATTGCGCATTTCCACCTGGTGATGGGTGTGGCTTCCATGTTCGGGATGTTTGCCGGCGTCTATCACTGGTATCCCAAGATGTTCGGGAGGTTTACGAACAATACGCTGGGTTATCTGCATTTCTGGATCACTTTTATAGGAGCGTATCTTATTTTCTGGCCTATGCATTATATGGGACTGGCCGGTGTGCCCAGAAGATACTATGATTTTTCTTCATGGGTAAGCTTTTCCCAGTTCGATGGGCTGAACAGATTTGTATCCATCATCGCGATCGTCGTATTTGCCGCGCAGTTCCTGTTCCTCCTCAACTTCTTCTATTCCATCCGAAAGGGCAGGAACGTAAAGGATCCCAACCCCTGGAAGGCAAACACGCTCGAGTGGACTACTCCTATCCTGCCCGGGCATGGCAATTGGACAGGGGATATACCGGAAGTTTTCCGGGGGCCATACGAATATAGTAAGGATGGGAAGGACTATATCCCTCAGACCATGCCATTGGGTAAAGAAGAGACCATTCAATGAAATTAAAAAGGGCCGCCTCCCCATGAGACGGCCCCCGTTACGGCAATGAAGCATTACACTTCTTGCACTTCTTCTTTGGCTTGAACATTCGCGCTTCCTTCTGCAATTTTCGTCAGCGTACTATCTGCATTCTTCTCTTCGCTGAGGGTTACGCTCATCAGCTCCGCTGCATCGTTGTAACCCAGGGTCTTAGCCAGTTGAACGAGACCGCCGTAAGTGGCTATCTCATAGTGTTCGGCTTTTTGTCCGGCGAATATCAGGCCCACATCCCGTTGTGCCGTATTTTCTTCCGTCTCGTCGATGATCTCTTCCCCTTCGTCCGCGATGCCTGCAATGGCATGGCATTTTTTCGCTTCGGCGGGTTCACCTACCAGTTCAAAAACTTTTTCCAACCTGCTGACATGGTTCTTTGTCTCCTGCAGGTGGCTGTTGAAGGCCTGTTTCAGCTCAGCGGAACTGGCTGCCTCTTCCAATTTGGGGAGTGTTTTAACCAGCTTCTGCTCCGCCCAATAGATGTCCTGGAGCTGTTCGACAAAGAATGCCTGTAATTTAGAGTTCCGGGCTGTACCCGTCTGTGATTGCGTGGTTGCCATATAACTGAAATTTAATTTTTGACAATTGATGACATAGCTATCTGCAAAATTTTTATGCCAGCCCCTGCATAGGCGGGGCATAAGAATAGCGTATAATAGCGTACCTATGGTGAGGTGTTTTTTACCTATTTTTACTTTATCATGTCGTTATTAGAAAAGCAATTGTACGTCCGGCGCAGCACCTTGAAAGGCGCCGGGAAGGGGTTATTTACCAGCAAGCCCATTCCAAAGGGCGCCACGATCGTGGAATACAAGGGAACCATCAGCACCTGGAAAGAAGTGGATAATCGCAATGGGCTCAATGGTTACATTTATTATGTCAATCGTTATCATGTCATCGATGCATGGACCGATAAGACCGCTCTTGCCCGTTATGCCAACGATGCCAAGGGGATCGTACGAAGCGAGGGAGTGCGCAATAACTGTATGTATGCCATCGAGGGGCTGCGTGTATACATTGTCGCCCTCAAGGATATTCCAGCGGGCAGCGAGATCCTCGTGGGTTATGGAAAGGAGTATTGGGATATCATCTCCGAGAACCTGCTGCACAAGCGTTAAAGCAGGGCCTTTGCTTTTTTTACCACATTTTCCGGTGTAAAGCCAAATTCTTTGAAGAGGGCCGGCGCGGGGGCCGACTCGCCGAAGTGGGTAAGTCCCAGGATATCGCCCTCGTCCGTTACATATTTATGCCACCCCAGGGGGGAGCCTGCTTCTACGGCCAGTCTTTTTTTCAATTTTTTCGGAAATACTTTCTCCTTGTAGGCATCGTCCTGCTTTTCGAACAATTCCCAGGAGGGCATGCTGACTACCCGCGCGTGGATGCCTTCTTGTTGCAGCATAGTCTGCGCCTTCAGCACCAATTCCACTTCGGAGCCGGTGGCAATGAGGATCAGCTGCGGATCGCCCCTGGCTTCGGAAAGGATATAGGCGCCTTTCTCCAGTCCGGCGCCGGCGCCATATTGGGCCGGATCGAGGATGGGAATGCCCTGGCGGGTAAGCACCAGCGCTACGGGACCGTCCTTATGCTGCAGGGTGACCTTCCATGCCTGTGCCGTTTCGTTGGCATCGGCGGGGCGGATGACTGTCATATTGGGGATGGATCGCAGAGAGATGAGCTGTTCGACGGGCTGGTGGGTAGTGCCGTCCTCACCCAGGCCGATGCTATCGTGGGTATAGATATAGATGGGTCTTATTTTCATGATGGCGGCCAGACGGATGGGAGGACGCATGTATTCCGAAAAAATGAGAAAAGTAGCGCCAAAGGGGGTGATGCCTTTTGTAAGCGCCATTCCATTCAGCACTCCGCCCATAGCATGTTCGCGTATGCCGAAATGAAAGTTCCGTCCGCCCGGATTGTCGGCTGTAAAGGATGCGTAGTCCTTCATATTCGTATCCGTGGAAGGTGCGAGATCGGCGGCGCCGCCGATAAGGGTTGGGATAGTTCCCGCAATGCTATTGATGACCTTTCCGGAAGCCTGCCGGGTAGCCATTTTACCTTCCTTGCCGTCATCGGGTTTGAAGATGGGGATCTTTTTTTCCCATCCGGAGGGCAGCTCTTCCTTTAAAGCCATTTCATATTCCAATGCCAGATCAGGGTATTTCTTCTTATAGGCCTCGAAGAGGATGGTCCATTCATTCTCCAGCTGCATTCCTTTTTCGCCTGCCGTGCGATAGTATTCCAGCACTTTACCGGGGACGACAAAGGATTCGTTGGGGTCGAAGCCGAAGAATTCTTTTACCCTGCGTACTTCGTCCTCTCCCAGGGGCGAGCCGTGAGCGCCGGCGGTATCCACTTTATTGGGGCTGCCATAGGCTATATGGGTGCGTACCTTTATCAGCGAGGGACGTTGTTTTTCCGCGATGGCGTTGGTCACGGCCCGGGAGATGGCTTCAATGTCATTGCCATCCTCTATGACCTGTACATGCCAGCCATATGCTTCGAAACGCCGGGCTACGTCCTCGTTGAAGGCGAGGGAGGTATCTCCTTCGATGGAGATATGGTTGTCGTCATATAAATATATCACATTACCCAGTCCCAGGTGTCCGGCGAGACTGGCTGCTTCGGAGCTGATCCCTTCCATCATGTCGCCGTCGCTGCAGATGGCGAAGATCCTGTAATTGAAGAGATCGAAGCCGGGCTTGTTAAAGCGCGCGGCCAGGTGCCGCTGGGCGATGGCGAATCCGATGCCGTTGGCAAATCCCTGTCCCAGAGGGCCGGTGGTCACTTCTATCCCGTCCAGGAGACCATACTCCGGGTGACCGGGCGTCTTGCTGTGCAGCTGCCGGAAATTCTTTATATCGTCCAGCGTTAAATCATATCCCGTGAGATAAAGAAGGCTGTATTGCAGCATGCAGCCATGGCCCGCGGACAGCACGAAGCGGTCCCTGTTGGGCCAGCGTGGGTCCTTGGGGTTGTAACGCATGTGTTTCGACCATAATATATGACCCATCGGAGCGGCGCCCATGGGCATACCGGGATGTCCGGAGTTGGCTTTTTGTACGGCGTCCGCGGCTAACACCCGGACTGTATCGATGCACAATTGCTCGATGTCTGTAGTAACGGTAGGCATAGCTGGCAGCGACAAAAAAATCATGCCATCGAGGCTTCCGGCCTGGCATGTCCATTGAGAGTAGGGTTTAAACTACCCGCATGTCATTGTCCCAGATCATCGTCGACAGGATAAAAAAAGAAGGTCCTATTTCATTTCACGACTTTATGGAAATGTCCCTGTATTATCCGGGGTATGGATATTATTCCACATCGAGGACCCGGATCGGAAAGGGTGGAGATTTTTATACAAGCCCCTGTGTCTCTTCTCTTTTTGGAGAGATGATCGCCAGGCAGCTGGAAGAGATGTGGTATTGGCTGGGCAAGCAGCCTTTTTCCATCGTGGAGTATGGGGCCGGCACGGGGCTTCTTTGCCGGGATATCCTTCACAGTCTTAAAAAGAATGAAGCTTTATACGTGGACCTGGCTTATCATATTATTGAAAAGAGCGGGTGCAGCGGGCCGGATGAGCTGTTCCCCGAAAAAGTGAGCTGGCACGAGGATATTACGGATGTGCCGGCCATCGTTGGCTGTGTACTATCGAATGAGCTGATCGATAATTTCTCCGTACACCAGGTGGTGATGCAGGACGAGCTGATGGAAGTCTATGTGGATCACGATAATGGGTTTACGGAATGTCTGCGACCTGCCTCGCAGAACCTGAAGGATTATTTTCATGAGCTGGGCGTGGAGCTGCCCCGGGGTTTCCGTACGGAGATCAATCTCCAGGCCATCGACTGGATCGGCCGCGTGGCGGGCGTATTGAAAAAAGGGTTTGTGCTCACCATCGACTATGGATTTCCTTCCCGGATGTTGTACGACCGTCACCGAAACCAGGGAACGCTGGTGTGCTATCACCGGCATGCCATCGGTTACAGTCCTTACAACCATATCGGCGAGCAGGACATAACCACGCATGTAAATTTTTCCGCGTTGTGTCATTGGGGTTCCAATTACGGATTGGAATTGGGAGGCTATACGAACCAGGCTTATTTTTTACAGGGTCTCGGGCTGGCGGCGCACTTAAAGGAGATGGAAGAGAAAGGTGAGATGCGGCAATGGACGGCCAGTGAAAAGCTTTCGCTTATCCGCACCCTGCTGATGGATATGGGGAGCAAGTTCAATGTGCTCATCCAATATAAAGGGCTGCGGAAACCACTATTATCGGGTATGCGATTCCCGCAGCCTATTTGAATACGGTGGGCTGTCCGGCCGGGTCCGGGCCGCCTGTCAGGCAAGCGCTGACATGTGGATGCATTCTTCCGCGCACTGACGGCAGGCTTCGGCGCAGATACGGCAATGTTCCATGCCCATTTTGGCGTGTTTCTCGCATTCTTCCGCACAGGCAGTACAGATGTCCGCGCATAGCTGACAAAACGCATCTACATAGGAGCCTTCCATCATCATGATCTCGGCCGCGGAGCGACATACGGCGGCGCATTCCAGATCCAGCCGGATGCATGTTTTCAGCTTATCCACTTCTTTTTCTTCGAGACAGGCGGCGGCGCATTGGTGGCACATCGCGGCGCAATAGATACAGGCGTCGATACAGGTCTGATATTTTGTGTAAGACATGACATTGTTTTTATGTGTTAACAATACTTCCTCCATTGGGGTGCAATACCTGTCCCGTGACATAGCTGCCATCCTCGGATGCCAGGAATACGAAACAGGGAGCTACTTCCGCAGGCTGGCCGGGTCTTTTCAACAGGGTGTCCTTTCCGAATGTCTCGATCTTCTCGTCGGGGAAAGTGGAGGTGATCAGGGGTGTCCAGATGGGACCGGGCGCGACTGCGTTGACCCTGATACCTTTTTCCGCCAGCGATTGGGCCAGACTCCGGGTAAAGGATACGATAGCGCCCTTGGTGGATGAATAATCCAGTAACTGCTGACTGCCTCGATAGGCGGTGACGGAAGCGGTGTTGATGATGGCGGCGCCTTTTTTAAGGTGAGGCAGGGCGGCCTTTATGATATAGAACTGAGAGAAGATATTTGTCCGGAAGGTATCTTCCAACTGCCGGCCGGTGATCTTTTCGATGCTGTCCTGCGGGTGCTGTGTGCCGGCGTTGTTGACGACGATGTCGATATGTCCCAGCTCTTTCAGGATCTGTTCGACGGCGGACCGGCAGTCGGCCTCGTCCTTTATATCTGCTTGTATAAGGATGGCCTTTTTACCTTTTTCCTCCACCAGCTCGCGCGTAGTCTGGGCGTCCTCATCTTCCTTGTGGTATATGATGGCGACGTCTGCTCCCTCCCGTGCAAAATGTACGGCTACCGCCCGTCCGATGCCGCTGTCACCGCCGGTGATGAGGGCTACTTTGCCCAGGAGCTTTTTCCCCTGTCTGTCGTACTCCCTTTCATACACCGGCCTGGGGTTCATATTGTCTTCCTTATTGGTATGCTGCGCCCGGGGTTTGGCCGGCTGTGTTAGCGTACTCATGACTTATCCTCCTTTTGGTGTTTTTCCTTCAATTTGTCCTTTGCTTTTGTCAGGACTTTTTTCTTCGACGCGCTGAGATTTTTGCCGGCCCTGTTGATATAGAAGTTCAGCATGGACATGGCGGACTGGTAGGACGAGCCTTTTTTACGTTTGCTTTGTTTAGCGGAACGTTCCAGGGAGGCGGCTATTTTTTCCGGGCTGCCGGAGGTAAATACGCCTTTCTCCAGGTCCAGCGCGTTGCTATGCTTTGTCACTCCGGCGGACCATTTACGGCCCCCGGAGGACTTAGCGGATCTTTTACCTGCCGCCTTTTTTTTAGGGCGGTGGTGATTTTTATCTGGTTTCATTTTCTTCTGCATTTTCACTTTCCATACCGGATCCTTCTTGCTGACCTTCCTGATCTTCCTCTTCTTCGGATCCTTCCTCCTCATTTTCACCTTGCCGTTCGTCGATGCCTTCGAACTCTGCCATTACGTTGATCTCGCATTCTGCAATTTCCGTGAGCAGGAGGTCGGTATCTTCCTCTTCCATCAGGGTCCTGTCCAGGACTTCGGCCACCTCGTATTGTCCCATGGTGATAGCCATTTGCACCAGGCCGCCATAAGTAGCTATCTCGTAATGCTCTACCTTTTGTGCGGCCATGATGAGGGCGGCATCCCTTGTCATGGTGTTTTCTTCCGTCTCCTGAATGATGGTTTCAGCTTCCCTGACAATGCCTTCGATGGCTTCGCATTTCTTGCCTTCGGCCTTTTGCCCCAGCATTTCGAATATTTTTTCCAGACGGCGGACATGCCGCTGGGTTTGATAGAGGTGGTCTTCGAATGCGTCCTTCAGCTCGTCGGTGGTAGCGGCTTTCTGCATTTTAGGAAGGGACTGAACGATCTTTTGTTCGGCGTAATAAATATCCTGAAGCTGGTCGAGGAAGAATTTTTCCAGGTACTGACCGCTGTCGGGCTGGAAAGACCTTGGGGAAGACAGTCCCGAAGAAGAGGAGGATACGCCTCTCTCCATAGTGCCGGAAGAGGGTCTCATGGCAGAGGAGCGTCCGCTATCCTGTCCTTTGGCGGACCCGCTGCGGCCGGAGCGGGAGCCGGTATTGTCGGACCGGCTGGTACCGGATGACCTGCTGCCGGTGGATTGGCTGCTGGTAGAGGATCTTCCAGTGGACCTGTTACCTGCTGTCTGTTTTTTAGCAGCATTGCTTTTTGATCTTTGTCCGCTGCTGCGACGTGCCGTAGCTGTTTGTTTCATGGCTTGTATTTTAATTAGTTGTAATTGATCAGATAGGATCTGACGACCCTATCTGATCGGATATTTTATCTTCCAGACCTGCTGCCATAGCCAGAGCGTCCGCTGCGGCTGGTGAACTGTCCTCTCGAGTTGCGGGATTGGCCTCCCCCTCTTCCGGAGGAACCCGAACGGCTGCGACTGGAAGAGCCTGACCGGCTGCGGTTGGAGGAGCTGGAACCCTGACGGCTCCTGGATGACGAACCTGACCGGCTGCTGCCGCCGCGACCACTTCCTCCTCTTTCGTCATGGCCATAGGCGCCTCTTTTTTCATGATAGGCACGTCCTCCTTCGCTGGCGATGCGGCGTTGCTGGTCGCGATCCATACCGGCAAATCCTCTTCCGGAGGAGCTGCTACGGCCGGAAGAGCCGCGATCCTGGCGACCGGACCGGTCTTCATTGTAATCGCGACCGCGGTTGGAACGGCCCTGATTGGAACGACCCTGGCGGCTGGACCAATCCTGGTTATAATTCTGCTGTTGACCATAGCGACCCTGCCGGCCGCCCCATTCTCTTTCATCTTCATCCTCTTCTTCCTGATAGCGGGAGTAAGGGCGTTGGTCATATTCGTCTTCATCTTCGTCGTAATCCTCGTCATAGTCCTGATCATAGTCTTCTTCTTCACCATAATCCTGGTAGCGGGAGGATGGGCGATCGTCTTCGTCATATTCATCCTCGTCCTCGTCATAATCCTGATCGTACTCTTCCTGGTACCCGCGACCTCCATGGGAGGCCTGGCCGCCTCTACGGGCTATCTGTCTGCGTTCTTCGGGGTCCATCGACGCAAAACCACGTCCTTTTGCATTTCTAGTAGCCATACATTAAAATTTTGTGATTAATAAATCTGGGTTAATGAAGCGAAGCGCTTCGACTGACCTGGGGCAAAAAAACTATGCCAGCCATTTTAAAGCTCTCGCATTCAGCGGGCGGCAGATCCTGCCCCTTTTATTCCCCGAAGCATGGCTGGCATAAAATTTATGTCGAATGTCAGTAAACATTCAATGGCTATGGCAACTACTACGCTGAAGGCAACCGCACCCTCAAAAAAGAAAGCCCGAAAGGGCACTCATGCTGCCAAGGACCTCTCTGCCAGCTTCAATAAATTCAAGAATTTCAATGGGAAATTATACACCGGCGTACAAATAGGACGCGGGCATCACTGGAACTATGATAAGGGCGACTGGAAGGAGACCAAGATCACTCCCGACCTCTGGGAGATATCTTATGCGGTGACCAAGCGGCGGGTGGGGCATGCCCCTGATTTTTCGGGCGTACCGGTAGGAACACAATACCACTGGTATATATTGGCGCATCAGTCGGCCGTCAAGCTGAATGCCAACGATTACGATACAAAGATGACGGGCTTGAAATTCAAGCTGGCCCACAAGCGGGCGGATAAAGAGAAATGGTCGGCTACGGGTCCTACCCAGCGTAAGCATCTGATCAAATTCCTGAAGGAATTTATCGAGCAGCTGGAAAAGAAGCCTATCCCATTGGAGTTCGTATATAAGGACAAGACGATAAAAGGGGAGGCTATTCCTATTTCACAGACCTGCGAGAAAGGCGTATGTTATGAACTGGACGTATGGCTGAACAATGACAGCATGGGTATTATCCGTTACAGCAAGAGTGGGTGGAAGATGGACCTTGTCAACGATCAGAAGCTCGTGGATGCCATTGGAGAGCAGATCATGCAGTGGTTTGAATGATCATTGTTCAAGGACGGTGACTGGCGCGCAATGATCGAGAGGAAAGGGGCTGCGCAAGCAACCCCTTTATGTTTAGTCTTCTTCGCCTTCTTCGGATGCCTGGTAGTTGATGCCACTTTCGGCAATCTCCGTGAGGAGCTGATCGGCATTCTTTTCCTCTTCCAGGGTTTGTTCGAGCAGCCGGGCCACTTCTTCCTGACCCAGCGTATGAGCTATTTGTATGAGGCCGCCATAGGTGGCGATCTCATAATGTTCGGCTTTTTGTCCGGCCATGACGAGCCCTACATCCCTGGTAGCAGTGCCTTCATCCGTGTCTTCGATGACAGAGCTGCCTTCTTCCGTGATCCCTTCCATGGCGTCGCACTTCTTGGCGACCGCCTTTTCGCCCAGGAGCTTGAATGCCTGCTCAAGGCGCTGCACCTGGTTCTTTGTCTCTTCGAGATGGTTGTCAAAGGCGGACTTCAATTCTTCCGAAGTGGCTGCCTTGCTCAGTTTGGGAAGGGTCTTTACGAGCTTTTGTTCCGCCCAGTAGATGTCTTTGAGCTCGTCGATGAAAAACTCTTTCAGTTTCGAGTCTTCGACGGGGGCGCCGGAGCGCATCTGCGAGCTGCCGGAACGTGCCGAGCCGTTGGACTGGCCGGAGGCATTGGCGCGGGTAGAACTGTTGGAACGGCCGGAGGCGTTAGAGCGGGTTTTGGAACCGGCTGATCTTGCAGCAGTCTGGCCTTTTTTGGCCGTAGAGCGTTTTGTCGTGGTATTCGTTTTTGGCATACAATGGAAATTTTATAAATAAAAAATGGTTATACTACAATTCAAAGGTCATCTGTTGATCATGACAGGCCTCCCTGATGCAGCGCCGATCTGTCGTAGCGATATTCTTTGTCCAGGCCTTTTTGCCGAAGCTTTTCGAGGACCCGGGAGGAGGTGGTCATGCTTTTAGAGAGATATGGTAAAAGTGTGCCAGAGGCGATGCATCTTTCCCGAATGCAATACTGGACGATATTGTAGAGCTTTTTCCTCGCAGGCTCTCTTCCGTCTGGGCGAACCGGCTAAGATGCGCATAATATTTCTGGATGACTTTCAGCTCCTCTTCCGTCATGTTCTCTACATTCACCAGCCGATTGCTGGCAAACTCATGGGCGGCGATGAGCTCGTTGAGCTTTAATTGTATGGCCAGGGAGTCCTTATTTTGGGTCTTTTGTATCAGGAAGACCATGAGAAAAGTAATAATGGTCGTTCCCGTGTTGATGACCAGCTGCCATGTCTCGGAATAATGAAAAATAGGGCCTGGGCATTTCTTTTGTTCTACGTATCAACATGGCAACTACAACTACTCAAAATAAACCCCGCCGGCACAGGAAAAGAAGGATATTGTTTATCGTGCTGGGCTCCCTGCTGGTGATCCTGATAGCGCTGCGTATCGCGCTGCCGTATATCCTGCTGAAACTGGTGAATCGCGAGCTGTCCAGTATAAAGGGATACTATGGGCATGTCGAGGATATAGATGTAGCGCTTATCCGTGGCGCTTATACGTTGAAGGCGACCAAGCTGGACAAGCTGGGCGGCAAGGTGCCGGTGCCTTTCTTTTCAGCGGACAGGAAGGCAGACCATGCGGCATATGCGTTGGAATGATTTTTTCGGCCAATGATAACGCATCAAACTACCCCTATATGAATATTTATCCCGGCGATCCTTTTCCTCTCGGCAGCGATGTGAGTCCGGGGTTGCTGTATGGTTAGGGATGGAGCGTATTGGTACTGGTGTCGTCCAGGTCGTAAACAACGATGCCCCAGGCGGGGAGATTTAGCTCCTCTCCCGTATAGACCAGCTGTGGCGGATCAGGAGTCGAAGACAGGAGCCGCACCCATCTATTGACTCCGTCATAGATGAGGCGATAGGTTACCGGCTGATCGGAGAAGTTGAATACGACGACGAGCTGTCTGCTATTGTCAGCGTCGTGGCGGTGTACGGCCAGGACGGAGCGGCTGGCCAGATCGGCCCTGATATTCTTACGGGACAGATCTTTCAGGAGGGGATGGGTTTTTCGAAGAGTGATCAATTGCCGGTGCCAGTCCAGGAGCAGGTGGTATTGTCCTTCCTCCCTTTTGTTCCATTGTAATTTTGAGCGCAGGAAGAGCTCCTCATCCTGCGGGTCGGGTGGTTCGCCGCCCCATTCGAAGGTCTCGAACTCTTTTTTTCTTCCCTCTCTTAATTCGTTCCTGAGACGTTGATCCTGGTGATCGGAGAAAAAATAAAAGGGGTTGTCTTCCCCGTATTCTTCTCCCATAAAGAGCAGGGGAAGGTAAGGAGAGAGCAGTACGGCGGCGGCTGCCAGCTTCAGACGCTGATGGTCCACGAGGGCGGAAAGACGTTGTCCGTCGGGTCTGTTGCCAGGCAGATCGTGATTTTGATTAAAGACGACGAATTGTTGTCCGGGGAGCCCCATGGAGGAGGCGCCGTGAAGGCGATGGCGGAATTTTACATATTCGCCGCTGTGGACGAACCCTTCCGTATAAGCTTTGGCGAACTGGTCGAGGCGGCCGAAGTCCTTATAGTGTTTGATCCCTTCCTTATCGAGAAGGACATAGAGCGAATGATGAAAATCGTCCATCCACTGGCTGTCGAAGCCGTGGCCGCCCATGTCCGGCGGAGAGACGATGCGGGGGCTGTTGAGATCGGACTCGGCGATGAGATAAAAGGGACGGCCTGATCCCTGCTGCCATCTATCTACCCTGTCCCGCAGCTGGTCCCAGATACGGACGGCATTCCTGTCGAAGATCTCGTGGACGGCGTCCAGGCGGAGCCCATCGATGTGATAGTTCTCCGCCCAGTGCAATACGTTGCCGATGATGAAGTCTTTTACTCCATCCGACCAGGCGCCGTCGAAGTTGAAGGCTTTACCCCAGGGCGTCTGGTATTTGTCCGAGAAATAGGGGCCGAAAAAGGGAAGATAATTCCCTTCATAACCCACATGGTTATATACTACGTCGAGGAAGACGGCGATGCCGCGCTGATGACAGGCGTCCACCAATTGTTTGAGCGACCCGGGGCCGCCGTAGGTATTTTGGACGGCGTAAATATATGTCCCATCATAACCCCAGTTGCGGGCGCCTGGAAATTGGGCCACCGGCATGAGCTCGATGGCATTGATGCCCGTTGCGACGAGGTCGTCGAGGAAAGGGATGATGGCGGAGCAGGTACCTTCTTTTGTAAATGTGCCGATGTGCAGCTCGTAAAAAATGAGCTCATCCAGTGGAAGTCCCCGCCATTTATCGTCCTGCCAGGCGTACCGGGAATGATCCACTACTTCGGAGGGGCCATGGATGCCATTGGGCTGATAGTGAGAGACGGGATCGGGTCTGTCGGCCTCGTCATCGGGGCGATAGAAATACCGGTGGCCGGCGCCAATACCGGGTACTTTTATATGAAAGTATCCATCGGAGCATTTATCCATGCCGATGCGTCTGCCGTCGTCGGGCAGATGGAGGATCATAGTTTTCTTTTCGGGCGCCCAAACAGTGAAGGTACAGCCGTCGTTATGTATGTTGATCGGTGACATTTGGATTCGAAGAGATGGATTGCCATTCATCCAGGCGGACGATCAGCCCTTCATCGCCGCCCAGATCGATCTTGTTATTGACAATGGTTTGTTCCAGTTCGGGAAATGTATCGATGACTATCTCGCCCTTGAAATGAATGGTGCCCGGGGCAAAATAACAGGGGCGATGTGTCAGGTTGAGTACGATGAGAAAGGCAGGGCTTCCCTCGGCATGACGGATAAATGCCAGCATCTGGTGATCGGAGAACACCGGTTTGTAATTGCCTGTCATGAGGGAAGGTTCATGCTGCCGCAACTGGATGAGCCGCTGGTAAAGCGTCAGCATGGAGAATTTATCCTGATGCTGGACCTGAGTATTGTCACGCAGCCAGGTTTTGTCGAGCCTCAACCAGGGCTTGCCGGTAGTAAACCCGGCGTGTTCGCTGTTATCCCACTGCATGGGGGTTCGTTCGGGATCGCGGCTGAGATTTTTACCTGGCATGTTCAATCCCTGCGGGTCCTGTATCTCTTCTTCGGGTATGGGGACATCGCGCATGCCTATCTCGTCCCCATAATAAAGCGTGGGTGTTCCCCGGAGGGTGAGCAGGAGGATGGCGGCGACCCTGGCCTGCTGGACACCGATGCGACTGGTGATCCGGGGCTGATCGTGATTACCCATGACCCAGTTGGGCCAGGCATCGGCGGGCAAGGCAGCTTCGTATTCATCGATGTTGGCCGCCAGTATCTTCGGGTCCCATGGAAGGGAGATGAGCATGAAGTTGAAGGGGAGATGCGCTTCCTTGGTACTGGTGCCGTAATAGGTCACCAGCCTGTTGACGGGCAGGTATATTTCGGCGATCATCAACCGCTGTGGGTATTCGTCCAATAATTTGCGCATGCGGGCGATGATGTCATGCATCTCCGGCTGGTCGGTGGAATAGACGGGCAGGAGCTGGTTATAGGTAGCCATGGTAGGCTCGTAGTCGGGGTTATGGGGATTATCGCGGAGCTGTTTATCCTTTATCAGGTGCCACATGGCGTCTACCCTGAATCCATCCACGCCTTTGTCCAGCCAGAAGCGCATGATGTCGAGCATGGCTTTTTCCACTTCGGGGTTGCGCCAGTTGAGATCAGGCTGTTTGACAAGGAAGGCGTGGTAGTAATATTGTTTTGTTCTTTCATCCCATTCCCATGCGCTGCCGCCGAAGACGCTAAGCCAGTTATTGGGCGGGCTGCCGTCAGGCTTGGGGTCTTTCCAGATGTACCAGTCGCGTTTGGGATTGTCCCGCGAGGACCGGGATTCCAGGAACCACGGATGTTCGTCGGAACTGTGATTAGGGACCAGGTCAAGGATCAGCTTCATACCAGCCTCATGGACGCGTTGCAGCAGCTCATCGAAATCCGCTATGGTCCCGAATGTGGGCCAGATGCTTTTATAATCGGATATGTCGTATCCAAAGTCGGCCATGGGGGAAGGATAGATAGGAGAGATCCATATTGCCTTTATACCCAGCCCTTTCAGGTAGTCCAATCGTCGCATGATGCCTTTCAGGTCGCCTATGCCGTCGCCGTCGCTATCCTGAAAGGAGCGTGGATAGATCTGGTAAATGAGCCCGTCCTGCCACCAGAGAAATGTTGGATCGTTTGCCATGTCCTTGATGATGCAAGTAAGATGCCATGGCATAGATTTTTCAAGGGCATGTGCATGGATGAGCGACATGCATGGTGGAAAGAAGCCGTGATCTATCAGGTATATCCCCGTAGCTTCAAAGACAGTAATAGGGACGGGGTAGGAGATTTAAAAGGTATGATCTCCAGGCTGGATCATATTGTCTCCCTGGGCGTGGACATCATCTGGATCAATCCTGTGTATGCTTCACCAGACAGGGACAATGGATATGATATCAGCGATTACCGGACTATCCAGCCAAAGATGGGTACCCTGGAAGACCTGAAGCTGTTGATCCGCAAAGTGCATAAGAAGGGCATGAAGATCATTATGGATATGGTGATCAATCATACCAGCGACGAGCATGTCTGGTTCAGGGAGGCGCGTAGCTCGCGGGACAACCCTTTTTATTCTTATTACCACTGGTGGCCGGAGGAAAAGGGAGAACCTCCACACCGTTGTGGATTTTTTGACCCTGCCGGGAAGGGCTGGCATTATAATCCCGCCACGAGGAGCTGGTATCTGCATTATTTCTCCGAGCACCAGCCGGACCTGAATTGGGAGAACCCGGAAGTGCGGGAGCAGCTGTATGATATATTACGGTATTGGCTGGATAAGGGCATCGATGGATTCCGGCTGGATGCGATCACTTTTATTTCGAAAGATACCCGATGGCCGCACGTGACGCCTACCATACTGCGGGATGGATATTCGGGAGACTGGGGACATTATTATGCAAAAGGACCGCGCCTGCATGAGTATTTGCAGGAGATGTATGAAAAAGTATGGCGTCATTATGATGTGCTGACCATTGCAGAGGCGCCGGGTATAACGGCCGAAGAAGCTCCTCTTTTTGTTGATCCCGGACGGAAAGAGCTGAATATGATATGTCATTTCGAAGGGATCATGGTGGGATATCTGCAGGATGAGTTCAAGAAGATGCAGCCGGGAGGATATTGTTTACAAGAGCTGAAAAATATCTATAGCCGTTGGGACAGGGCCGTACATGGCAGAGGGTGGGGGAGCATTTATCTGGGGAATCATGATCAGCCGCGGATGATCTCGCATTGGGGGCATGATGAAGGTGAGGATAGGGAGAGATCGGCCAAGATGCTGTTTACTTTTCTGCTGACCATGCGGGCCACTCCGTTTATTTACAATGGAGATGAGATCGGGATGGTGAATATCCGATTTGAGAACATCGAAGACTATCAGGATATAGAAACGAAACATGTATATCAGCGTATAAAGGATAGCGGCGGGGATGTGGATGCTTTTTTGAAAGACCAGCAGCTGGCGGCCAGGGACAATGGCCGAACGCCTTTTCAATGGAGCAATCGGGCTCATGCGGGTTTCACCAGGGGTAAGCCGTGGCTGAAGGTGCATCCCAACTATGTTCAGATCAATGCCGCTGCGCAGGAGAGTGAGCCTTCCTCCATATTGAACTTTGTGCGGTATCTTATCAGCCTGCGAAAAAGCATTCCTGCGCTGGTGTATGGGAAGTACGAGCTGCTGCTGCCGGATCATCCTGACATTTATGCTTATTACAGGAGGACGTATGGGGACTGCTGTCTGGTGTTATTGAATTTTACTTCCCGCGAGGTATCCTGTCCCACCGAGTGTTCCATACCTGCAGGCGGAGAGATCATCGTGAATAATTATCCGGGGGTCAAGGATTGGGACGGACATTGGTGGCTGCGGCCCTACGAGGCATTGGTGTGCCGCGTAAAGAATCTTGTTAAAAATGTTTAAGCAGGGAAATAGCAGCAGATACCTGTGCCCTCGCCAAGAATAGTGTCGGCGAGCACATATCCTCCATGGATATCCATGATCTTTCGCACGATGGCGAGCCCCATACCGGAACCTTTATATTTGGCCTTATCGTGGCCTTGATAGAACATTTCGAAGACTTTTTCATTGTCGGCGGGGTCGAAGCCTATGCCATTGTCCTTTATTTCTACTTTATGATAAGATCGTCCGGGGATGGCGGCAGGATGATGAAGATGATCCGAGGGTAAATATTGGGAAGAAATAGTAATAACCAGGGGGCGTGCCGGATGCCTGAACCGGATAGAATTGCTCAGGATATGGTTGAACAGGATCTGCAGAAGGATGGGATGGCCCTTGATGATGGGAAGGCCCTGGCACTGTACATTGGCGCGGGCGGATTCGAGCTTTGCGCCGAGGTCTTTTGTCACACCCTGAACGATCTCATAGAGGTCTACAAAGGAGGATTTATCGCCGGGGACTTCGATGGCGGCGTAGGAGACGATGTCTTTTGTGAGAAGGTTGAGCTTTTGCAGCATGGCCTGTGCCCTGCGCAAATGAGCCTTGCTGGGGTTGCTGAATTTGTGCGCCTCCGCGCTGATGATCATTTCCAGCGATATGTATACCTGCCGAAGCGTTTCGAGGTAGTCCTGGGCTACCAGGGTTGTAAATGTTTGTAGTTCGGAGTGTAGATACTGGAGCTGCCTGTTCTTCTGCGCTACCAGGCGGGTCATCTCATCGCTGCTGTGCTGTGAGCCGGTGTCGGCGGTGGGACGGATAATACCCGTGATATGGCTGACTTTGCCATTGCGCTTTCGCTGGAACACCAGGTCCCGGATATTGAACCATTTATAGTGGCCATCGTCTGCCAGGAGCCGTACGTTGATCTCCTGCGCCTGATTGTCCGTTATTTTTTTCATAGCGGCGAGGTGCTCTTTCCTTTTTTGCCTGTCGTCGGGATGCAATATAACGTTCAGGTCTGAACGCTCGGACAGGCGGAGCAGCTCATGCGCCCTTGCATTAAGGAATTGAAGATCGTTCTTATCAAGATCGAGTATGTAGATGATATCCGAAACACTTTCTACTAATTGCCGGGCAAACAGGGACTGGTTGTCAAAAAAGGTCATTCTCTTTTTCTTTAGTACGTCAACAATAAAACAATGGAAAAAAGTCAGTCAGGATGCGGACAGACCGCGACAGGTAACAGTATGTATTAGGGGTCGTGCTTTGCAGCAGTGAGTGCACAAATATATTGATTTTATGCGAAGTTTAACTATATTGCCGGTACGTTTTTGATAAAATTGCCTTTACCAAGACCTGACTCTACATATTTCCTACAGTTTTCAAGCGACTCTAATCTGACAGGAACCGACCTGTACCCATGCGTTTTGGAAAACAAGATGGCTAACTTCTGGCCTGTGTCCAATTAAAAGCTAAGTAGATTCACTTAATACATAATCATGCAAGGAAAAAACTTTACACCGTCCTCGCAGAGGAAAGTATTGACACAATATGAAGAGGCGGATCAATTTTCCAGCGTTAAGCAAATATCATTCCCTGTCGTGGCCATTGGTGCGGCGGCGGGTGGATTGAACGCGATCTATCATTTGCTGGGCCATTTGCCGGCGGATCTCGACATGGCTTTTGTAGTCCTGTTGTATACGTCGGCAGAGGAGGCGAAGATCAACATACGGGAAGTAATGCAGAAGCGGACTTCGATGAAGGTGATGGAGGCGGCGCATAACATTGCATTGGAAATGAACAAGGTGTATATCCTGCCGATGGAAAATTATCTGAGTATCGACGCCCGGCGATTTGTACACCTGTCCTTATACGGGATACACAAGGATTATCATGTCATCGATCATTTTTTTACGACGCTGGCGACTATTTTCAAGAACAATGCGATAGCTATTCTGCTATCAGGGTCTGGCGCGGATGGTACGGCGGGCATACGGGCAGTGCGTGCGGAAGGGGGGATCACGATGGCACAGGATGAGACGGCGATGTTCCGGGGAATGTCGCAGTATGCCATCGAGAGCGGTTATGTGGACCTTATCCTTTCACCGGAGGGGGTTGCAAAGGAGCTGACGGCGCTGAAGAATTTCACTTTCCGGGCGGGTGCTATCCTTTGGCATTTGGAGAAAAGCAAGGTGGAGCTCAGCCGTTTGTACTCGCTGTTATCGGAAAGACATGCGGTGGACTTTTCGTTGTATAAACAGGATACGGTGAATAAGCATATTATCCGGCGGATGACCCTGAACAAGATGCCCAGCGTGGAAATGTATGTCAGACGTCTGGAAAACGATCAGGGAGAGCTGGACAAACTGTACAAGGACCTTTTGTCGGGGACGGTGGGATTTTTCAAGGAGCAGATGCTGGGGAGGATACTGCAGAAGAAAATATTTCCCGATCTGTTGAAGGATCGCAAGCCGGATGATCCGGTGCGGATATGGATACCGGCCTGTGGTGGCGGCGAGGAGGCCTGCGCCGTTGCTATTTATCTATTGGAATATATGCATGCAAAGGGCTTGCAGGTCCCTATACAAATATTTGCCACCGACCTGAATGAGGCCACGATAGAGGCTGCCAGGACGGGCTTGTATACCAGGGCGGCTGTACAGCATATCTCACCGCTACGGCTGAGGAAGTTCTTTGTAAGACAGGAGGGGGGCTACCGGGTGATCAAGCTGATCAGGGATATGTGCATTTTTGCCCTGCACAATTTCTTAAAGGATCCTCCCTATGCAAGGATCGATATCATCAGCTGTCAGCATGTGCTGCTATCGCTGGAGCATGGGGCCAGGAGCAAGGCGTTGCAGTCTTTTCACTATGCGCTGAAGCCCACGGGGTTTTTCCTGCTGGACAGGAATGATAGCCTGTCCGCATCGGAGAAGTTCTTCATCCGGGCATCCAAGGAATATAATATATACACCCGGAAGCCGGATATGTCGAACACTTCCTATGATTTTTTGGCCGCCAACCTGTATTCCGAAAAAAAGGATAAGACGCCATTTCCCTTCGGACCGACGCCGGAGGGAAGCAAAGTGGCCGACAAGGTCATGCTGACGCGCTATGTCCCTGCGGGGATGTTGATCGATGGGAATGGTCAGGTACTTCGTTTTTATGGCGCCATGGCTTCTTACCTACGGTCGCAGATGGGGCGGGCGACGTTGGAAATGTTCCGGATCATTCATGAGGACCTGGTAATGGCGCTGCGTCTGCTGATACCGCAGGCTGCAACGGAAAGGGTCACTGTCCGCAGGACCGGTGTGCCCCTAAAAAAAGAGGGAATGACTATAAGCGTAAACATCGATGTCGTTCCCATAAAACAGATGGAGGAAGGCCTGTTGCTTATTGTCATCAGGGAAAGAGACCTGGTGGTTTCAGGTGAGCGGGAAGCAGCGCCGGCGCCATCGGAGCAGCGGCATATCCTGGAACTGGAGGACAACCTGCTGGAGGCGGGCAAGCAAATGCGGAGCATGCAGGAAGCATTCGACCGGGCCCGGCAGGACCTTCAGGCTGCGCATGAGGAGCTGTTGTCGAATAACGAAGAGCTTCAAAGCATCAATGAAGAGCTGCAAATGTCCAAAGAGGACCTCCAGGCGATGAATGAGGAGCTAAAGATGATGAATGAGGAGGTGATCCAGCGGAATGCGGAGCTAAAGGAATCCATGGAGTATTCGGATGCTATCGTAGAGACCATTCGTCAGCCCTTGCTGGATATGTACAGCGATCTGCGTATCCGTAAAGCCAATAAGGCTTTTTATCAACTTTTTCAACTGCATATAGATGAAGTGGAAGGTAATTATCTCCATGATATCGCGGAGCGGCTGTTCGATGTCCCCGAGCTGTTGAACGGGTTGAGGAACACCATCAGCCGGCGGATGATATTCGAGGACCTCGAGCTGTCGATCAAGATGCCTTTATCAGGCGATAGGATCATCCTGTTCAATGCCACGCGGATCAATGGTCAGCCTGGCAAGCGTTCCAGGCTACTGCTTGTCCTGGAGGACATTACGGAGAGGAGGCTGATGGAAAAGAAGAAGGATGAGTTCATCAGCATTGCCAGCCACGAATTGAAGACGCCGGCTACCAGCATTCAGGCCTATACCCGGATATTGTATCAGGAATTCATGGATGCCAATGACACACGGAACGCGCAATTGGTCAGCAAGCTGAACAGCCAGGTGCATCGGCTGACCAGCCTTACCAAGGACCTGCTGGATACCACCCGGATCTCACAAGGGCAGCTATGTCTGCAGGAAAATCATTTCGACGTGCGGAGCATGGTGGCCGAGACGGTGGAGGAGATGCAGCCGACGACGAACCATCCTTTGCTGTTCGTCTGTGTAGTTTCAGAATTGATCTACTGGGGAGACAGGGAAAGACTTATCCAGGTGTTGCAGAATCTTATCACCAATGCCATCAAATATTCTTCCGGCGACAGCCGGATCATCATCGAGCTGGACGGGATGCAGGAGAAAGTAGTTTTGAGGGTGCGGGACTTTGGGATGGGCATGACGCCCGAGGTCAGGGAAAGGGTCTTCGAAAGATTTTTCCGGAGCCGTGATCCTCTTACGCTCAGACATCCGGGGCTTGGGCTGGGTTTGTATATCTCCCACCAGATAGTCCAGCAGCATGGCGGAGAGATCCTTATCGAAAGCGAGAAAGGCAAGGGATCTGTCTTCACCGTCGTGCTGCCTGTCAGAAAAGCGATACCACCCGTGGTATAGTTTTCGCGGCGCCTGCCTCATTCCTCATCATTTAAAACGGAGGACATGAAGGCCGCTGTATCCCACAAGCCAGGCGATATACGGATCGACACGGCGGCAGATCTTTTCCGCGGGTCTAAAATAAGTAAAAAAATAAAGGCCCGGATCAACTCCGAACCTTTATCTTGCTTTACCAGACCTTTATCGTGTTATTTGTGTCTTTTGGGAATGACATTTTCGTCCTTTCTGCGCAGGGCCTCGTTATTCCAGCCACGTTCGTTGCCGTAATTAGCCCCTTCGTTGTTCTCGCTGCCCTGCCGCTGGGATTGCTTGCCCAATTGGAGGGATCCCTGTCCAAAAGTGGAGCCGCCCTGGGTGGTGGACCCGTGGTGGTAAATTGCCTTGCTTTTGGGATTGCCTTCCTGGATATTATTTTGCTTATGTGTTTGATTTTTCATGGCGCGCATTTTTGATACGAGCAGCAAAAACTATTCCCCCGCCGAGGCTCCGGATCTCTTGTCTTTTTTGCCTGCGGGTCCCATTCCACCCTGTCGGCCTCGTCCGTCGAAAGATGGTTCTCATCCAGGTCCTGTTCGTCCAGCGCGGGATCAGGATCATCGGGAAGGGACGCTTCGTCTTTCAGCTCCCGTTGTTCCTCCATTCTTGCCTGACGCATGTCCTGTCCATCGCTGTTAGCCCTGTTCGGGGACGGGGGCATGTATTATTTCGCCAAAGCGCCTGCCCCGGGGGAGCCGGTGGCGGCGGTACAATATTGTTTGCGATGGCGCGGAAGAAGGTATCTTTGTACGCGGCCTGCCGGAGATGCGCATCCGGGATATTTATCTGGAAAATATGGTATTGCGGGCGGATAAGGGAATGGAAGTTTCGGAGGGGAAAATATCTATCTCAAAGATATAAAGCTTATTACGAAGGCAGGCACGGAAAAGATAAATAAGAAAATATGATACCTGTCAAGACGGCCTTGCTTTCGTTCGGAATGTCCGGAAGAGTGTTCCATGCCCCATTTTTACATCTTAATCCCGGATTTGAGCTGTATGCTATCTGGGAACGGGAGAAGAACCTTTCCAAGGCGCTGTATCCCTATGTTACTGTTTACCGGAGCTTCGAGGATATCCTGAAAGACCCGTCCATCGAGCTGGTGGTCGTCAATACGCCCAACTATACCCATTACGAGTATACCAAGGCAGTGTTGCGGGCCGGCAAGCATGCGGTGGTAGAGAAGCCCTTTACCGTCACGGTGGAAGAGGGGTTGGAACTGGCGGCGCTGGCGGAAGAGGCAGGAAAGAAGATAGCTGTTTATCAGAGCCGGCGTTACGACAGCGACAGCAAAACAGTAAAAAAGATCGTGGAGGAAGGCTGGCTGGGCGAGATCGTGGAGGCGGAGCTTCACTATGACAGATATACGGTAGCGTTGAGTCCCAAGGTGCATAAGGAAACGCCCGGACCCGGTCGCGGACTGTTATATGACCTGGGCTCCCATCTGCTGGACCAGGTGTTACAGCTGTGGGGTCTGCCGGAGGCGGTGTATGCGGACATCGGCATCATTCGTCCCATCTCGAAGGTGGACGATTATATGGAGCTGCTCCTTTATTATCCTGCCCAGCGCAATTTGCGGGTAAGGCTCAAATCGAGCTACCTGGTGCGGGAGGCTGTACCGGCCACGCAATTGTATGGCACATTGGGGACTTTTTTAAAGCCAAAGGCCGATCCGCAGGAGCAGCGGTTGCTGGCGGGGGCTATGCCAGAGGGAAAAGACTGGGGGGTGGAGCCGGACAGCGGCAAGGGGCTTTTGCATACGGAGAAGGATGGGAAGGTCATCCGGGAATATATTACTTCCCAGCGGGGTGATTATGGCGAATTTTACGACAGTTTGTATGAAGCGCTCCGTAATAACAAGCCTGTCCCTGTGACGGCGGAGGAGGGTACGGATATTATCCGTGTCATCACGGCCGCCTATAAAAGCAATGAGCTGAAGAAAATTGTACCGGTGGACTAGTGTTCTACGGTAACGTTTGCGTAAATAAATAAGGTGAAACCTGCCATATATCTCATATTTGGGCGTACACTTTTATTCAACCATATACTCTATGAGGTCTTATTCTTTTTTGCTGGCTGGCTTGTTGGTATCGTCTACCTGTGTCCATGCGCAGACATCCGGCGGGGATGCTGTTCGTATGGCCGGTACTGTCATGAATGTCTGGAAAGACGGCGATGAAAGCAAGGCGCCCCGCTGGGCCTATGACGAAGGCGTAGTATGGAAGGGATTGGAAAGCTGCTGGTACAACACCGGTGATGCGCGTTACTACAAGTATATCCAGCATTTTATGGACAGGCTGGTGGATAAGGAAGGGAATATCCCCACGTATAAGCTGGAGGATTATAACCTGGACAATATCCTCTGCGGGAGGTTGCTGCTGCTGTTGTACAAGGTGAGCAACCAGGAAAAATATTACAAGGCGGCGAGTCTGTTGCGTCGTCAGCTGCAGGAGCAGCCACGTACGGCGGAAGGCAGCTTTTGGCATAAAAAGAAGTATACGCAGCAGGTGTGGCTGGATGGGTTGTATATGGCGCAGCCGTTCTATGCGGAGTGGGCGGCTACCTTTCATGAGGACAGCGCTTTTAACGATATCGCCCGGCAGATGGAGCTGATCGAGCGGCATACGAGAGATATAAAGACCGGGCTTTTGTATCATGGGTGGGATGCGTCGAAGCAGGAGCGTTGGGCGGATAAGGCTACGGGGCATTCTCCGAATTTCTGGGCGAGGGCCATGGGCTGGTATGGGATGGCGTTGGTGGATGTACTGGATTATTTCCCTGCCGACAATCCCGAGCGCAAGAAGCTCCTGGCGATACTGGATCGTTATGCCGCGGCGATAGCAAGGGTGCAGGACCCTGCCACCGGGCTTTGGTGGGATGTATTGGATAAGGGCGGCGCCGCGGGTAATTACCCGGAGGCTTCCGCCAGCTGTATGTTCGTATATACCCTGGAAAAGGGAGTAAGGATGGGCTGGCTGCCTGCGTCATACCGGGCCGTGGCGAAGAGGGGATATGCGGGAGTGTTGGGGAAATTTGTTGTAAATGGTGCCGACGGGTCCGTATCTCTGGCAGGGACGGTCGCTGTCAGCGGTCTGGGCGGCGAGCCTTACCGGGATGGCAGCTATGCCTATTATACGGGTGAAAAAGTGGTCCCTAATGATCCCAAGGGCGTTGGCGCTTTTTTGCTGGCCGCGGGTGAGATGGAACAGCTGCCGACCCTGGGGCTGGGCAAGGGGCGGACCGTGCTGCTGGATCAATATTTCAACAATGAGCATAAAAAGGATATTACCGGCGCCATTGTGCGGTACCATTATACCTGGGAGGACCAGGCCAATAGCGGGTTCTCTTTCTGGGGGACCGTCTTTCGCCGGCATGGTCTGCGTACGGACTCGTTGTCCGTGGCGCCCACGGCTGAACGATTGAAAAAGGCCTCGGTATATATTATCGTGGATCCTGATAATGAAAAGGAATCGCCCGTACCCAATTACCCCGGCACGGCGGATATTCAGGCCATCCATGACTGGGTAAAGGCCGGAGGCGTCCTGGTACTGATGAGCAATGATTCCGCCAATGCGGAGTTCGAACATTTCAACAAGCTGGCGTCAGCATTCGGGATAAATTTTAACCTGGATGACCGTAACAAGGTGGTGGGGGATAATTATGAGCAAGGGGCGTTTGTTATGACGGGGCAGGATGGGATATTCAAAACTACGCGTAAAATTTACATCAAAGAACTAAGTACCTTACGGCTGAGCGATCCGGCCAGAGCGCGGTATACGTCTAAGGGAGATGTGATCATGGCGACAGCGAAGATTGGGAAAGGGGTGGTTTTTGCGGTAGGCGATCCCTGGTTCTACAATGAGTACCTCGATGGAAGAAAGTTGCCGGCTGAGTATGAGAATTTCAATGCCGCCAATGACCTTGTAAAGTGGATAATTACAGAAATAAATGCGTTATGAAAAATTTCCTGGACGAGAACTTTTTACTGAACACGAAGGCGGCGCAGCAGCTGTATCATGACTATGCGAAGGACATGCCGATCATCGACTACCATTGTCATCTGCCTCCTCAGCAGATAGCGGCCGACCAGCAGTTCGAAAATCTCACGCAGGTGTGGTTGTCAGGGGATCATTACAAGTGGAGGGCCATGCGTACGAATGGAGTGGACGAGAGCTATTG
>DASZXP010000205.1:0-37257 GCA_035545935.1 Puia sp.
CTGACAAAGCAGTCGTGTTCTATTCCCGGCATGCCCTGGATCTGAAGCGTCTGCCTCCTTTGTCCCCGGAGAAAGTGGCGGCCGGCTTTGGTAAAAAAGATCTATGGGTCCTTAATGAGAAAGAAGATTTAGTAAAGTGGTTGATGGAACAATCTTATGAAAATGTTAACTTGCTTCTAATGAGTTCGGGTAATTATGAGGGTTTAGACATTGCCGCATTTGCCAACAAGGTGACTCAGTAGGGTTTATAAATACTATAACGAAGGAATGCTACAACTTACACGCCCCTTAGCAATAATTGACCTGGAGACTACGGGGGTCAATTTCGGGACTGACCGCATTGTTGAAATTGCCATTGTAAAGATCATGCAGGATGGCAAAAAGCTTGTAAAACGCAAGCTGCTGAATCCGGAAATGCCCATATCCGCAAGCTCTACGGACATCCATGGCATCACCAATGAAATGGTAAAAGATGCGCCCACTTTCCGGCAGGTGGCCAATGAGATCAAGCAATTCCTGGACAATTGCGACCTCGCGGGGTATAACTCCAACCGTTTTGACATACCCATGCTGGCGGAGGAGTTTCTTCGCATAGGCATGGAATTCGATGGGAAGGGGCGAAAATTATTAGATGTGCAGAAAATATTTCATATGATGGAGCAGCGGACCCTTAGCGCCGCCTATCGTTTCTATTGCAATAAGGAGCTGGAAGGGGCTCATGGCGCCGAAGCGGATGCCACGGCTACATGGGAGGTGCTGGTGGCACAGGTAGTGAAGTATCCCCAATTGGGCACGAATGTGGATTCTATCCTAAAATGCATAGGAGAGGAGGCGGTAGTAGATTTTGCCCGCCGGATGGTGCTGGAAAATGGGGTGGAAGTGTTTAATTTCGGTAAGCACAAAGGCAGGAGCGTTGCGGAAATCCTCAAGGCGGAACCGCAATATTACGACTGGATGATGAAGGGTGATTTTCCCCTCCATACCAAGCAGAAACTGACCGAAATATTTAACAGGACGATGTTAAAAAAGGGCTAAGGAAGGAGGGACAGAGGGGCGACTTTCGCCCTGAAATCGTATCTTTATGGTTAACTGCCACTGACCTAATACTTGAATCATTACTGAACTATACGCCATTTGGAAAAGATTGTCATCATACCTACGTACAACGAAAGGGAGAACATCGCCAATATCGTGGAAACAATATTTCTGCTGAGTCAGGGTTTTCATGTATTGGTAATCGACGATAGCTCCCCAGATGGCACTGCCGGCATTGTCCGTCAATTGCAACAAAAGTATCCCGGCCAGCTATTTCTCGAAGAACGCCAGGGCAAATTAGGGTTGGGAACGGCCTATATCCACGGATTCAAATGGGCTGTCCGCAGTAACTATGAGTTCATTTTTGAAATGGATGCGGATTTCTCCCATAATCCCAAGGACCTGGAGCGTCTCTATGAGGCCTGCAAGTTCCAGGGGGCGGATGTCGCGGTAGGATCCCGTTATGTAAAAGGCGGCGGCAATGTCAACTGGCCCAGGGACAGGATCTTACTCTCCAGAGGGGGCTCCATCTATACTCGTCTGATCACCTGGATGCCGGTGCAGGACCCGACGGCAGGGTTTGTATGCTATCGTAAAAAAGTTTTGGAGACCATCAATCTCGACCAGATACGTTTTGTCGGCTATGCCTTCCAGATCGAAATGAAGTTTGCTGCCTGGAAGCTGGGTTTTACCATAAAAGAAGTTCCCATCATCTTCGAAGACCGCAAATATGGTGTCTCTAAAATGAATAAAGGTATTGTCAAGGAAGGGATCCTCGGGGTGCTGAACCTGCGCTGGCAATCTCTTTTCAAGAACTACCGCAATCGTGTGAAGAAAGAAGAAACTCCGCTGCGTTCGTTTTCCCAGGAAGCTATAGCTGAAAGCAAATAATTTGAAGAAAGCATTTATCCAGCTGCATATCGCTGTCCTCCTCGCAGGGCTAACGGGTGTCCTGGGTAAGATCATCACCCTTAATGAGGGGTTGCTGGTATGGTACCGGCTGTTGCTGACGGCGCTGGCTTTATGGGTGATCTATCTTTTACGTCGTCCTTCCACTTCTATCACAGGTAAAGAGATCTTTCGCATATTCGGGATAGGAGCTATTGCCGCCTTGCACTGGGTGGCTTTTTACGGAAGCATCAAATACTCGAATGTATCGGTAGGGCTTTTGTGCTTCTCGGCCGTGGGTTTTTTCACCTCCCTGATCGAGCCATTGGTGCTCCGGCATCGTGTGGACTATGTGGAGCTGTTGTTAGGGCTGATGGTCATTGCAGGGATCTTTCTCATTTTCCAGGTTGATCCTTCCTATAAGACCGGGATTATCATCGGGCTCGTCTCTTCTCTGCTTGGCAGTCTTTTCCCGGTGTTGAATAAACGCGTGCTGCAACGGGTGCCCGCGAGTACGGTGACCCTTTATGAATTGACGGGCGGCTTTCTCTTCCTCAGCATTCTGCTGCCTTTCTATCTGAAACTGGCGCCTACTACCAAGCTGCTGCCGGACTGGAAGGATTGGATGGGGCTGCTGGTCCTTAGCCTGGCCTGTACGGTGCTGGCATTCAATCTTTCCATGAATGCGTTGAAAAAGCTTTCCGCTTTTACGGTGAATTTGAGCTATAACCTGGAGCCTGTGTATGGGATCCTGCTGGCGTTTGTCCTGTTCAGAGAGGACAAGTATATGCATGGCGGGTTTT
This sequence comes from Puia sp., assembly GCA_035545935.1. Taxonomy (GTDB): domain Bacteria; phylum Bacteroidota; class Bacteroidia; order Chitinophagales; family Chitinophagaceae; genus Puia. The sequence continues at coordinate 2,727 of DASZXP010000205.1, forward strand.
ATACGGGGTTTGCGCTGATTATTCTTTCTATTGGGCTACAGATGGTGCGGATGTGGAGGAGGCGGGCTAATAATATTTCAACGTAAGCTCAACCCGTCTGTTAAGCGCCCGTCCTTCTACGGCATTATTATCTGCAACGGGTCTTGTGCTTCCATAGCCTGCGGAAGACAATCTTTCTTTTGAAATGCCTTGTTTTGTTTGGAGATATTCCAGCACGGCATTGGCGCGTCGTTCGCTAAGCGTCTGATTTTTTTCCGGGGTACCGGAATTATCGGTGTGCCCGGCGATGATCAGTTTCAGGTAAGCATTTTTTTGAAGAATGGCAGCTACTTCATCCAGCGCATGGTAGGAGGTAGGTAATAGTATATATTTATCTGTCTCGAAGAATATATTTTTAGCGGCCAGCGATATTTTTCGTTGGATACTTTCCTCTACGAGCGGGCATCCTGCTGTTTCACGAAAGCCCGGCAGGTCGGGGCATTTATCTTCCGCGTCGATGACGCCATCTTTATCTCTGTCTGATTCGGGACATCCTTGTAATGATCGGAGTCCGCGGACGAGAGGACATTTATCGTCTTTGTCGGGAATACCGTCTCCGTCCGTATCGGGGCATCCGTTGAAGGTTTGTAATCCCGAAGCCAGCGGGCAGGCATCCAGGCTGTCGGCTATTCCATCTCCATCCGTGTCTTTTGATAAAGAAGATCGTTGCGGTAAGGTCAGAGCGACAGGCGAACGTTTTTTCTTTTTTCCTATAATGCCTGCGATGCCAAAACTGCCGAAGAAATGACCGGCTTGTGTAGTAGTGAGCGGGATACGGTATTGTGTATGGAGCAGCAAAAAAACTTCTCCCGGAAGACTCACCTGCAAACCTCCGCCGGCAGGTATGAAAAGGCCATAATATATTTTGTACTGAGAAACTCCCAAACCAGCCTTTAAAAAAGGATTAAAACGGTGTCGACCGGGAAAAAGCTTTTCCCGCATCGAGGCATCGAATTCCAGCAACAGATGTTTATCAGCATCCATGTTCTTTTGAAAAGGATAGGAGAGGAATGAACCGGCAAGCGTTATGTCAAAGTCCGTACGCGGGGTGAACCCTTTTAGATAGTCCAAGGCTATGCCTGCTTTGGCAGGATAGCTTTCGGAAGAGGAAGTGAATTTATCGGCGAATAGATGTAGCCCTACAATGGATTGCTGGATATAGGTCTTGTCCTGTCCTTGCAGATGGGAAGAATATAATAAATAGCAAAAGATCAGACGAAGAACGTATTTTATGCGAAGGTCTTGCAACATGCTCCGGGAGGACATATTATTTTTTAGTTCGAGTAAAAGTACTCGATTTTTTAAAAAACTACTTACGAGAATTTTTAGTTTCAATTAGGAGTTTTAGTTTAGTATGGTAATGCGATGAATGTAAAATTTATTCGCAGATACCCTAAGCCATAACTGTTAGCTATGAGACCTTTCCCTCTCCATGAGCGAAGTCCGGTCGCCTACACTATTTGCCGGATAAATCACCTGCATTTTTTAAAGGGACGCTATTCTGTTCTTGCAGATAGTTTTCTGTGTGATAACCTCACTGGTTAGCAGCAAGTAAGCGATGCTATGTCCAGCGTGTCATCATAACCCTTCGTTGGGAAAGCGATCGTATTGTCTATACCCGTCCATAACCAATAAATAACCATCAAATGACTTCGATGAGAAGGCCACTATTCCTATCGTGCCTGGTGAGCTTATGCTGTATTACACATTTGCAAGCCCAGGTGAGCGCCAGCTTTAATTTTACGGCAGCACCAGTTTCTGTTTCGGGATGGACCAATGTGTCGGGCGACCCTTCGACGGGGGTGCGTACGGCTACCAGTTCATCGGGGATCAGCATCAGCTCCGTATCTACGGCCAACTGGTCCGGCCTCAGCGGCAATGCGTCGTATGATGGAGGCGGTATGCCCGGCGGTACCTTTTTCCCCGCAAATGTTATGCTCAATCACTGGTTCCAGTCCGGCAGCTCGACGGGAGCTTATAATGCCGCCGTGCCACAGCTGATCATCAGCGGGCTGAGCATCGATAGTGTATACACTGTGTCTATGACGGGGAGCTGGAGCGATGCATTCTATAATCTGGACCCCACCCGGTATACGGTGATAGGCGCGACGGTGTACGGGTATGTAGACCTGAACATTCGATATAATACTGCCAATGGAGCCGTCTTCCACAATGTTGCCCCAAATTCCAGCGGACAGATCAAGGTCTATGTGAACACCGTGCCTACGACGGATATTGCGGGTATCAGCGGACTGAGCATTGTCAGCGGACATAGCTCCGGCGTCAGCCCAACCGTGCTGGTGACAAGTCCTTCGACGGGGGTAACATTGCCCGAGGATGCGAACGTGACTATTTCGGCGAATGCATCGGAGACGGGCGGCAGCATATCGCATGTGGAATTTTACCTGGATACTGTAAAGATAGGAGATGATTCCACCGCGCCTTACAGCATGCTATGGATCGCTTCCGACCCGGGAAGCTATTCGATCAAGGCGCGGGCCATCGATGGGTTTGGCAATACCAGCACTTCCACCGTCTATATCAAGGTAGAGAACCTCAACTATTTCTGGTCTACGACAGGCAATATCGCTACCAATGCGGATACCTTCTTCCTGGGTACGGTAGATACCAATCGCCTGGCCATCCGGACCAATAACGTTGAACGGATCAGCGTCCTGGCAGACGGATCCGTAGGCGTGGGGACCAAGAGCACCCATGGCTACAAACTGGCCGTGAATGGCAGCGCCATCTTTACAAAGGTCAGCATCCGCAACTATGCCAGTTGGCCGGATTATGTCTTTAAAGATGGCTACAGGCTGCCCGGTCTGGATTCGCTGGAACGATACATCCGGGTGAATCAGCATCTGCCGGGAATTATTTCCGCGGACAAGGCAAAAGAGCAGCCGATCGATCTGGCGGATAACCAGGCGTTGCTCCTGCAGAAGGTGGAGGAGCTGACCCTTTATCTGATCCGCGAGCACAAGAAGGTGGAAGCATTGACAAGAGAAGTAAGGCGGCTCAAAACACAAATAAATAAAAAGCCTGGTAAAACAGGTCATTGATGCGTGGCAGGATTGTCATATGTGTCGTTTTTCTGTTATCGATGAGGCAGCATGCATCCGGGCAGATCGTCATTCCCAGGAAGGATACCACGCTGCTGAGCATTCCCGTGCCCTTGCTTCTGCTGCATGACAGCTCCGTACATGCCAAGGATACCTTGTCTATCAGGAGGCTGTTGACGAGGAGATCACCGGGCAGAAAGGACACAGCGCTATTCAATATTCCCAGCCGCCCGGCCTTTTTGCGATTCACCGGAGGATATGCGGGGTATATATTCAACTATCGCAGCGTCCTGGATACTCCGTATGCGGAAAAGAACCTTGCACAACACCAGGTGGTGTCTACCCTGGATTTCTCTATCAAAGGGATGATACCCATACGGGTGAATAGCTTTATACGGCGGAGCAACTCAGCCATTTTCAGGGATATCACGGATATCCAGGTGGCTTTTGACGCAGCGGCCTACCGAAATCAGCTGGCTGCGAGGATGAGAGAACAAATGCTGCAGCAGGCTCCATCGCCCGACACCCTTGCCAAAAAGCTATATGGTATACGGCAATTGCAGCTCAGGAGCCTGGGTAACTGGCTGCAGGATCCCCTGACAAAACAAAAGCTAATAGAGGCAAATGAGATCGTACGTGTTCCCAAGATAACCTATAATATGCGGCTGAGCGATAGCGTCAATGAGAGAAGAGCGGATTCATTGCGTAAAGAGGCTGCTTTGTTATTGGAGCTTTATACAAAGAACCGCGAGCGATATGAACGGCTGGCGCATGAACGGGATTCATTGAAAGGGGTATATGATACATCCATCGAAAAGATTAATAAGTACCGGCGGCTTTTATCGGGATCTTTTACCTATCCGGGAGGGTATGATCAGTGGAAGCAGCAATTACAGGAGTACACACCTGGCGCCGGGCAGCTGCCCACTGGAGAGCGCTGGCTGTTGGGAGTTCGAAATTTCGGGATTGGCAGGAATACGATCAATACTTCGGAGCTGACGGCAAAGAATCTTAGCATCAACGGAGTACACTTTGAATACAATTCATGGTATTACCTGGGGCTGACGGCAGGATTAGTCGACTACCGTTTCCTTGATCTTACCGTACATCGTGTCCAGCAGCCAAAACAATATATGTATATGCTGAGGGCGGGGTTGGGGCGTCTGGAAAAGAATTATTTTATCGTGACCCTGTTCGGCGGGCAGAAGCAATTGCTGACAAGCGTCAACAGCGCAGGCATATCCCCGGTGGTCAAAATGACGGGCCTGAGCACGGAAGCAAAATGGCAGCTGGAGCGAAATACGTTTTTAGTAGCGGAGGCCGCCCAGTCCTTTTCTCCGCCTATGCCAGGTAGCGAGACAATTACAAAGTCCGGATGGGACTTTTCGGACAAGACAAACAAAGCATTGTCCCTGAAATTCTCTTCCTGGATACCGTCCTGGTCTTCCCGAATAGAGGCCCAGTATAAATTCACCGGCGCCAACTTTCAATCCTTTAACAGCTTTCAAACGCTGTCTCAGCTGAAGACCTGGTATGTCAAGGCGGAACAGAACTTTTTCAGCCGGCAGCTGAAGCTCACCGCCTCCCTGCGTACCAATGATCTCTCCAATCCCTATATCGTACAAAATTACAAGTCCAATACGGTGTTCAAGAGCCTGGGACTCACCTTTCATAAAAGAGGACTGCCTGTCATTACGGCCGGCTATATGCCGATGTCGCAGCTGACGATGGTAGGTGATCAGCTCGAAGAAAGCCGGTTCCAGACCTTCAATGCCGGCATCAGCCATTTCTACCGCCTGGGACAGCGGCAGGCCGCTACGAATATGGTGTATACAAAATTTTTCAACAGCAGCGCGGACAGCGGTTTTATCTATTACAATTCCGCCAATTTATACCTGGGTCAGAGCATTTTCTTCAGGGATTTTACGGCTACTGTCGCTCTTTCGCATAGCCAGAGCACGGGCTACCAGTACGATGTGCTGGATGGGAATGTAGATGCGCCCCTTTCGAAGGCTGCCAGCATAGGAATGGGCGCCAAGCTGCATCGGCTGAACCAGTCTTTGTCGGGAGTGGGAGGCTTTGTCCGTGGCAATTTTATCCTTGGTGCCCGTGATAAATTGTATTTCCAGGCGGAGAAAGGGTATTTGCCGGGTAGTGGTACGGCAGCCAAACTGGCGCCCAATGTAATTGGTACGGTGCAATATATGAAGACATTCAGATAGCGTCTAAAACAAGCATTTATGCGTATGAAAAGAAATATGCTGCTCTTTTTTTCGATGCTGATATTACCGGGGCTATATGCGCAGGTGGTGATCAATCCCCAGTTGCCCCCCGGAGGGCTTACCATGAAGAGCCAGCTATGGAACCTTACGGTGGTGAACACGGGGAATCAAACCATCCAGGTGCAAATAGAGCTATCGATGGTCAATGCGTCCAATAGCCAGCCTGTCATGACAGCCACCACCCGTATACTGGATATACCAAAGGGGTTAAAGCAGCTGCGGGCAGTGGAAGCGGCGCCGGTGACATATAATATACTTAGCGGCGATTTCCATCTGGATGGTAGTGCGGAGGGCTTTTTGCCAGTAGGTACTTTTCAGCTGTGCTATTCCGTGATCAGGATAGACCTGGAAACATCGGAAAGAGTAGCGGAGGATTGCGAGACGGTCGTGATCGAGCCGGTGAGTCCGCCGCAGCTCGTAACCCCATCGGATAGTAGTGAGACCGAGCTTGTCCGCCCATTGTTCAACTGGCTGCCTCCTTCGCCCTATCAGCTTTTCACCAACCTTGTTTATGACTTCAAGCTGGTGGACATACAGGACCTGCAGACGGGCGCGGAAGCCATACAGCAAAATATACCATTACATGCACAGGGTAATCTGAATACCACCAGTCTTCAATACCCGGCTTCGCTCCCGGCATTGGATACGGCCAAACTGTATGCCTGGCAGATAACCGCCCGCAGCGGAGGGGCCGAAGTTGCCCGCAGCGAGGTCTGGACTTTTCGTGTAAAGCCGACGGGACCCGATGCCATCAAAACCTCCCTGGGATATTATACCCGTCTGAAACAGGAGAACGAGGCAGGCCTTACGCTGTGCTATGGCACACTGCGCTATGAATACCTCAACGAGGCGAATGACAAGCAGGTGTCTTTCAGGATCTATGACATCAGCCAGGCAGGGCGTAAGGAGATCTCATTGGATTCCTCCCTGATCGACCTCCGTTATGGTGAGAATCTGGGGCAATTAGACCTGACCCATACCGATGGAATAAAGGATAAACATACCTATCTGCTGGAGCTGATCAACAGCAGGAAGGAGCATTGGTGTATCCGGTTCCAATATTATTCTAAACATTGATCTCCGTATAAAGCAATAGCGCATGATCATTCAATTTCTTAGCCGGCATACCAAAGCAATAGCCTGGTCCTTTTATTTTCTTTTTTGCAGCGAATGTCTATCGGCTGCCCATATCCATGAGGGGCCGCCCTACCGGAGCTATCTTCCTATAGGAGAAGACCGGCCATTGATGTCTATCCTGCCAGGGAAAACAGCAGATGTAAAGACGCCGAAAATACGCCGAACCTTTGGCGGAGGACCAACCCAGCCCGAGATGCAGGCCTTTCAGTCCGTCAATGCCAACAATATGGTGGACCTTTTTTCAGGGGATTTCTCCTATAACATACCCTTGATGGATGTAGGCGGGTATCCGCTGAGCTTATCCTATCGCAGCGGCGTATCCATGGATCAGGAAGCAAGCTGGGTTGGCCTTGGCTGGAATATCAACCCGGGCACGATCACCCGGAATTTACGAGGACTGCCCGACGACTTTTCAGGGAAGGATTCGATAAAGAAAATTACCAGCATCAAGGAGGACAAGACCGTTGGTCTTACGGGAGGATTCTCGGGTGATGTTGAAGTGGCGGGCTTTCCCATCAATGTCAATTTCGGGGCCAACCTGGGCGTATTTCACAATAATTACAAAGGATGGGGAATAGAAAATGGCATCAACGCCAGCATCAATTCCGGACAGGGCGGTAAAGGGACCCTGACGGCGGGTATGGGACTTACCGTCAGCAATAACTCCCAGGACGGGCTTACCCTGTCACCTTCTCTCTCCCTGGAGCTGCAGCAACATAATGAAGAGGAGAACTCAAGCATATCAGGCAGTCTTAGTATTTCAGCTCCCTACAATTCACGCAGCGGTCTTAAAGGACTGGAGCTGACCATCGGCGACCGGCAAAGCAAGATAGATAACGACAACCAGGCCGCACATAATGTCAGCGGTTCCTTTACCAGTGAAATATCGTTCGCGCACATGGCGTATACGCCGACGATCACGATGCCGATGACCAATCGCAATTATTCTTTTACGGCAAAGCTCGGTTTGGCTGAATATGTTTTCCATCCCAGCTTTTACCTCACCGGCTATATATCCAAACACGGCATCGATCAGCCTGATACGGCGCTGGCATTGCCCGCGTATGGGTATTTACACTACCAGGATGGGGCGAACAACAAAAGCGCGCTCCTGGATATGAATCGGGAAAAAGAGCTGACCTACACGGAAAGTCCCGCCATGCCGCATATTGCCGTTCCCTTTTATACTTATGATGCATTCTCGATCACCGGCGAAGGGACGGGTGGCATGTTCCGCGCCTACCGGGGAGATATCGGGTATGTCTATGATCATTTTATCCGTACCAAGGACAATTCGGATAAGACCAGCGTGGATCTGGGTGTTTCCAGCCTGGTACACGGCGGCATCGACCTGAATGTAACCCGGGCCTTCACGCAGAATAGCGCCTGGACAGGCGAGAACACGATGGCCAATGTGGTCCATTTTAAACAGGACTCCGGTCTGTTCGAGGCGGCCTATTTCCGAAACCCCGGGGAGAAGTCCATCAACTCCAAGAAATTCTACGACAACCTTGGCGGGGACGATGTGGTGACGACCAAACTCTTCCAGGGCGGGATCAGCAGCTCCGTGATCCAGGGTACTAATTACCTCACACTATACCGGAACAAGCGCCCCATAGCGGACAGCCTGATGACGGCGCAGAAAGCGTTCAAGCCGGAGCGGGACAAGCGCACCCAGGTGATCTCTTATCTGAACGCAGAGGAGGCGGATGCGGCCGGCTTGAACAAATATATCGAGAACTATGCTCCGAATGTTTTTGTCCTGAATGGCTGCAGACCAGTGAAGCAAAATGATGGAGGATTCAATACAGGGTTGGTAGGGGAGTATTACCGTACAAAGGATTTTACGGGAACGCCTATTGTAATACCTAATGACAGCATTAACTATAATTGGTTTACCCACCGTCCGCCCAGAATGCCCGATACCTTTCCTGCAAATAATTTCTCTGTACGCTGGACAGGACGATTCAAGTCGCCGGTGACAGGACCCGTAATTTTTACCATAGAACATGATGATGGCATACGCTTCTGGATGAATGATAGCCTATTGCTGAGCAACTACAAGGCCAACACCCAGCAAAGTGATACCGTAAACCTGGTAGCAGGAGAGTACTATCCCATCAAAATAGAGTACTATCAGGTGATAAATGCCGACTTCGCGATCCTTCGCTGTGATTATGCCGGACACACCGGTCACCAGGTTTTATCAAGAGAATGCCTATATCCCCCCGCCATCGACACCTTCCCCGTCAGCGACTACATGGTCCAGGAAAAACGTGTCAACAGCTTCCGTAAATCCAACCACATTTCGGAGATTGACGTATTGAACAACGACGGCAGGCGATATGTATATGGTATCCCTGTCTATAACCTCCGGCAAAAAGAAGCGACCTTTTCCGTAGATAAGAACAATGGCAATGCCACGACAGGGTTGGTACGCTATACGCATGATACCTTGAACGCGGACAATACGGCCAACGGCAATCACAGGGGGAAGGACTGGTATTATAACAGCGAGGAAATCCCTGCCTATGCCCATTCGTTCCTGTTGACAGGCATCCTTTCGCCCGATTACGTAGACCTGACGGGTAACGGTATTTCAGATGACGACAGGGGGGATGCGGTGAAATTCAATTATTCCAAAATTTGTGGCATCGGTCATCCCTACCAATGGCGAGCCCCTTATACCAGGGACAGCGCCACCTACAACGATGGCTTGAAGACAGACAACCGGGATGACAAAGGGAACTATGTCTATGGGGAGAAAGAGCTATGGTATCTGCATTCCATCGAGTCCAAGACCATGATCGCCACGTTCGTGACGGAGAACAGGGCCGATCTTTTTCCCATCGACGAGAACGGGCATATTAAAGGCGACAGCCTGGGTAAAAGGCTGAAGGAGATCAACCTGTACAGCAAGGCCGATTTTATCAAAAATGGTACGGCGGCCATACCGGTGAAAACGGTGCATTTCGAGTACAGTTATGAGCTTTGCCCCGGCGCCAACCAGGACACTGTACAAAGCCATGGCAAACTCACCCTGAAAAAAGTATGGTTCACCTATAATGGTAATGACAAGGGTAAGCAAAACCCTTACATATTCAACTATAATGCATTAAATCCGAGGTATAATATACGCTCGTACGATCGCTGGGGTAATTACAAGGACCCTTCGCAGAACCCAACCACCGGCAGCACAGTTACCAATGCGGAATATCCCTATTCCTTGCAGGATAGTACGCTGGCGGCGAAGAACGCCGCCGCCTGGGCATTGGATTCCATCTATCTTCCTTCCGGGGGCGCTATCAAGGTGAGCTATGAAAGCGATGACTATGCGTATGTGCAGCACCGGCGGGCTATGAACATGTTCAAACTGGCGGGACTGGGGCCGGATACGCTGATGGCGCATAGCAGCAATAAGCTGTATACTCCCAACCTGCTGAATGGGGACAACCTGTATGTATTTGTCAATGTCCCACGCGCAGTAACCAGCAAGGCGGACCTGTATGAAAAATATTTATCGGGTGTAAGCAAGCTGTATTTCAAGCTGTATGTCCGGATGCCGGACGATATTTACGGCAGCGGCTCGGAATATGTTCCCTGTTATGCGGATCTCGAACAGGGCAATAGTTATGGTATTGTCAATGGCGGCGTCATCTGGGTAAAGATCAGCGGCATATCGCTGGCGGGAGATGATACGGGACCTTATAGCCCGCTGGCCAAGGCGGCGATCCAGTACCTCCGGCTGAACCTGCCTTCCAAGGCTTACCCCGGGTCCGAGATAGGAGATGACCTGGATCTTTCCGGCGCGGTCAAGATGGTCTTTTCCCTGGCGGATAATATCCGGACGGCTTTCGAATCCTTTGATAAGACGGCCAGGGGTAAGCCCTGGTGTACGGATGTAGACCTCAACCGGACCTTTATCCGGCTCGACAATCCGTATTATAAGAAATATGGGGGAGGGCATCGGGTAAAAAGGATCGCTATCTATGATAATTGGGATAAAATGACGCAGCAGCGGGCAGCCGTGTATGGCCAGGACTATACCTATACCACGCAGCAGGAGATCAATGGGGTGATGACGACGATCAGCAGCGGCGTCGCCAGCTATGAACCTGGTATTGGCGGAGAGGAAAACCCTTTCCGGCAGCCTATCGAATATGTTGAAAAGATCGCACCGTTGGGGCCCGTGACGCTGGGTTATTCCGAAGAGCCGTTGGGCGAGTCGATCTTTCCCGGCGCCAGTATCGGTTATAGCAAGGTCAGGGTGCGGACCATCAATTACAAGAACCGTAAATCCGCCAATGGCTATGAGGAAACCACTTTTTATACGGCCTACGATTTCCCCACCTTTACGGACAGGACGGTGTTGGACAACGATACCAAGAAAAGATACAAACCGGCATTGGCGAACTTCTTACGGATCAATGCATATCATTATCTGACTTTTTCGCAGGGTTTCAAGGTGGAGCTGAACGATATGCATGGAAAAATGCGGTCGCAGGCTTTTTATCCGGAGACCGACCCCGTGCACTATACTTCCTATACGGAAAATGTGTATAAAGTAGAAGACCCCACCGCCGATGAGAAAAAGCTATCGAATGTGGTCAGCGTAATGCATCCCGACGGGACGATCGATACCGCGGCTTATATTGGAAAGGACGTAGAGCTGATGATGGATATGCGGGAGCAGCTATCTATCACCAATGGATTTAACATCAGTCCGAATATCGATATGTTCAGCATGCCCTTCCCGCCGATATGGATACTTCCTTCGGCGATCAACCTGAGCCAGCGGGAGGAGAACCGGTTCCGGTCGACGGCTACATTGAAGGTGATACAGCGGTATGGGATATTGGACAGCGTGATCCATATCGACAAGGGAAGCAAAGTATCCACCAAGGATATTTTATATGACAGCGAGACAGGCGATGTGTTGCTGACCAGGACGCAGAACGAGTTCAACGACCCTGTCTATAGCTTCAGCTATCCGTCCCACTGGGCTTATGATGGTATGGGACTGGCCTACAAGAACATTGACCTTCTCTTAAAGCACGTCTTTATCCGGAATGGTAAGATCGTCAGTGGTTCTCCTTTACCGGACAGCTCGCTGTATACCTTGTTTGCCAGCGGCGACGAGATACTGGCGGCCGGTAAATTACAGACAGGTTCATCGGATTGTGCGCCGGTGCCCGCGACATTCGCAGATTACACCAGGATCTGGGCCATCGACAGCAGCGTACTGAGCGGCGGTCCGCGTCGTGTCTATTTCATCGATGGGAGCGGACAGCCTTTCACCGGTAACGATGCAACTTTAAAGGTCATCCGCAGCGGCCGGCGGAATATGAATACCATGGTGGGGGCGGTGACCTGTTTGCAGAACCCGCTGGTGCGGGACAGCGCTACAGGGGGATATAAGCTGAGTCTGACTACGGCCAGCCAGGTGGTGAATGCCAGCGCGGGTGAGTTCAAACAGCTATGGAAGGTGGAAGACCTGAAACTGCACCACACCTCGGTGAATTGTGTCGACAGCATCCCTTATGACTGCTCCGGCAGCGGAACATCCTGCACCTGTCAGTGTCTGAGAAGCCTGTTCGGATACCTGATCGCCAGCAGGAGGCTGTTCATCAAGGCATCGGATGGAGTATCCGTGTCTTCGCTGGTGAGCAGCGCCAACAGCGCGGGCTATTCCCTGTCCGTCAATGATTGTCCCGTGCTGCAGGTGAATAAGGATAAGCTCTTCTATGCGCTGACAAAGGACAGCATCAGCAGCGCCTATACGGCACGGATCGGAGACTTTGTGGTAAGCTGGAATAATGCGAAATCGCAGAACCTGTATCATTTTTATCCGGAGACATGTGGAGGGGGGAGAGTATTACCTTTCAGGGATACGGTGGATGCGGCAAGACCGGATACGGTGTCGAAGACGATGTTTATGACGCATACGATGACTGTATATGATCTGGACGATGACCCTGTCAACGATCCGTTCGGGTTTACACTACCCCATCAAGGGGTGGACAGTCCGGCTCAAAGGATCATGTCATATGCAAAGAGTGGTAACGTAAAACTAGGCGAACCCAACAGCGATATTTATACATATGTAAAATTTGATAGCATAAGCAATATTCCTTCAAACGCTACAATAAACAGCGCAAACCTTTTCTTATTTGCTGCTCCGCATGGATTTTATCCGCCCGGTTTCCCCAACGCTCATACCACCGCAGACTCGGTTTTTTATATCGATGTGCCGATAACTACCTGGAATACTACGACCACCTATACGGGGGCTAACAAATATTATAAATATGGAATTACATCCATATCTCAGAATCTGACAATGAACGTAACCTCAGCAGTACAATCATGGATAAATTCTGGGAATCGCGGATTCATGTTTACCGCAACCTCGTATGACACCTTGAAATATTCCTCTTTTGTGGCGCCTCTCAGTGGCATTCTCTTTAATCTTCCCTATCTGAATGTGACTTATACGGTGCCAGCCAATAGTGATACTATATCCGGCTACATGCTGATCCATTACAACCCCACCTGCGATACCCTGATCGACTACTCCTGTAACAGCGTGGTCACCGACACCAGCATGAACCCCTATACCACCGGCGTGCTGGGCAACTGGCGGGGCAATCGCAGCTATACCTATTACGGCGCCAGGGCGGAAACAGACCCCACTTCGCAAACCAATATCCGGCACAATGGCGCATTCCATGATTTTGCTCCTTACTGGGCATTCCAAGGTAAAACCTTGCAACCACAACCCGACACTACCCGATGGGTATGGAACAGCGAGCTGACCCTTTTCAATCCCAAGGGCATGGAGCTCGAGAACAAAGACCCGCTGGGAAGATATAATTCCATCCTCTATGGTTATTATAATACCCTTCCTGTAGCCGTGATCCAGAACGGTCATTACCGCGAGTCAGCCTTCGAAGGATTCGAGGACTATGGTTTTGTCACCCAGACCTGTGATACGGCCTGTCCGGCGGCCCGGCATATCGACTTCGGTCCTTATCTCGGCAAGCTGAGCACGGCGCAGAAGCACAGCGGGAAGAGCAGCCTCTTATTGGACGGGCATGACCAGGTGGGACTAAGTTTCCCACTTATCAGCCAGGATACGGCGCAGCCCACATTGAATTTTATCACCACCACGGATGCCTGCCCGGGTGTAGGGGCTGTCCTGAGCGCCGTCAAGACCCCCCATACCATATTGCTGCCCACCTTTTCACCCTTCAAAGGCAGAAAGATGGTGGTTAGTATTTGGGTAAAGGAAAAGGATGCCTGTAACTGCACCTCCTATGTCAACTGCGCTATAAAGATAGAATGTTTCGGAGCTACTGCGTCAAGCAGCACCTTCACGCCATCCGGGCCCATCATCGAGGGTTGGCAGCGCTGCGAGGGGGTCTTTACCATACCGGCAGATGACACCGCGCTAAGCGTGAATATGGAATCCACCGGCTCCACCCAGGTCTATTTCGATGACCTGCGGATACACCCATTCAATGCAAACATGAAATCCTTTGTGTACAGTCCTGTCAACCTCCGGCTGATGGCGGAACAGGATGAGAACAATTACTCCACTTTCTACGAATACGACGATGACGGGACATTGATCCGCGTGAAGAAGGAAACGGAGAGAGGCATTCAAACCATCAAGGAGACGAGGAGCGCCTTGTTAAAACAGCAACCATGAGACGAGCAAAAGCAATGCTATTCGCAGCTATATGCTGTGTGGGAATGACTGCAACGGCCCAGGATATGGGACCAAAACAGCGCGTCCTATCCATCTTCCGAGATGTAGCCGGGCATTATAAAACCAACAGGGAGCTGCATTTTACCATGCATTACCGGTATGCCGCCGAAGAACGGCCCACTATATGGCTGGACTCTTTGAAGGGAGAGTTTGCCCTTCATGGGGACAGGTATCGCTATACGCTGGACAGTACGGAATTTGTGGGAAGCAAGGAGCTTGCGGTGATCCTTTTCAAACAGGACCAGGTGATGTACCTCGCAAGGCCGGGAGCGGACACGCGTAATGTAAATCCCATGGCGCTGCTGGACAGTTTTTTATTGAGGAATGACAGTGTGGAGTGCGCTGTAAAAGAAACGAAGGATTGGCAGACCATTGTCCTTTCGTTCCGTCCCGGAGGAATGACGAAGCGCATCGAATATGTCATCGACAGGCATAGCGGATTCCTGGTAAAAATGGTCAATATCGTATCCGCCCGGGAACTATATGACCCTTCCATTCGACAGAAAGTGACCAACGACGCTACTTATGCCATCGTGGAAACGGCCCTTTCGAGCTATTACGAGAAGGATGTGTCGGAGGGAGAATGGGATCCCGGGCGGCTGTTTAAAAAGGAAGGGAAAGAATATATTCCCCAACCACCCTATCAATCGTATAAAATTTTTCTGGGATCGCCTGATCTATAATCGTATGTCGTATGAAGAAGCTATTTGTATTCCTGTCTTTTCCCGTTATCTTATTGTTGCTTGACGGTATCGGACATGCTGCCCGGGCCGGGGGCGGCCAGCCACCCCTATTGCAGGTCCTGGACGGCAGCCTGGGGCAGCTGAGCAAGGACTCGTTCAATATCGTAGCGGATACATTTTTCTTCAGCGCTTCCTATGACACTACAAAGCTGCCCAGGCATTACCCGGTGAGGAATACCGTAAAGCTGCGGATCGACCCTTATTCTCCTTATTATCTCAAACGGAGCTTTTCGGCAACCTTGCGTTTGGAACTGGCGATAACGGGGGCGGACGGCAGCGTGACGACCCTCGATACTTCTCTCACCGTTCGCTATAACAAGGACAGTCTTATCCGGGACCAGGACAGCTATCTTTTCAGCGGCGGCTACCGGGTAAAGGTGACGGTCATCGATCGCCAGACGGATGCGGACTGGGATATATGGAGATCGCTGACACTGGAAAATGAGCTGACTACCTTCCCCGCTTTTGTTTTCAATTCGTCGTCCGACACGATCCTGTCGGTGAGCCATGCCGCATTGGATTCCGGCACGACCTCGGATGAGCTGACGGTGAGCTGGACGAATGTAATAAGCGCGGATCAATATGACCTCGAATGGACCTATGTAGACTCCAGCGCGTTGAAGAGCTCCCGGCAGCCTTATGGCAATCCTTCCAGTCCTAACGCAGCCCTTATATTCGAGAATGGGGCCAGCCGGGTGACCATTGCCGGAACTACCTATAATATCCCCATTTTTTATGATGGTGCGGGGACGGTGTTCTTCCGGGTGAGACCCGTGCAGCTGTTGGCGGATGGCAGCCGTATCGAAGGCCAGTGGAGCAGTGACCGGCAGGCGCCGGGGAGCTTTTATTTCAAAGGGCATCAAAGAAATCTGAACTGGCAATCCACGGCGAGCTATGCCGAGGAAGGCAAAAGAAAGGTGGTGGTACAGTATTATGACGGCGGCCTTCGAGGGCGGCAGACCGTGACAAAGGACAATACCACCAATACGACCGTGGTGGCGGAAAGCTATTATGACTACCAGGGGCGGCCTGTGATACAGGTGCTGCCGGCGCCTACTTTCAGCAATGTCATACAATATTCCAAGAATTTCAACCTGGGGCTGAATGGCGCGTATGACAAGAATGATTTCGACAGCCTGAGCGATCCTTCCCAATATTTCAACAGCAGCGCGGCGGCGATGGACACGGCCAAGGGGGCTGCGCAATATTATTCTCCCGCCAACCCCGACCATGATACGGGCATCGCCAAATATATCCCGGATGCGGGCGGCTATCCGTTCACCGAGGTCGAGTATGTGCAGGACAATACAGGCAGGATCAGCCGGCAGAGCGGAGTCGGGCCACGGCACCGGTTAGGCAGCGGGCATGAGACAAAATATTTCTATGGGACGCCCGACCAGCATGAGCTGGATGCTCTTTTTGGGACAGAGGTGGGTGACAATTCTCACTATTTCAAGACCATGGTAGAGGATGCCAACGGTCAGTTCAGCGTCAGCTATACCGATATGCATGGACGTACCATTGCAACCGCGCTGGCGGGAGCGCCGGACAGCACAAAACTGGATACCCTGTCCACCTACGATTCGGTGAGGGTGACGGAGTCGCTGACAAACCCCGCCGCCAACGTGATACATGATCTGGTCATGGAGAGCAAGAAGGGACTTATCGTGGCCATGCGCGGTACGCATCAGTTCACCTATAAGCTGAACCCGGCCAGTCTGCAAATGCCCGATTGCCATGACAGCGCCGTCTGTTATGACTGTCTGTATGACCTGGAGATATCCATAACGGGCGATTACAACAACCATAATCTGGGAGGAAAAGCCTTCGATACCGTATTCCATAATTTCTCCCCGGGTGGACGCCCGGATACTACCTGTAGCAGGGTGGCGGACAGTTTTTCGGTGAGCTGGCCCATGTTCCTGGAGGCGGGAAGCTATGAGATCACCAAACGTCTGTCTGTCAGCCGTTGGGGCGAGATCTATTACCGGGACAGTGTGTTTATGAGAAGGAATAGCTGTAAAAATGCCAATACATTCTTACTGGAACAAAAAGCCATCCAGGCCAGCGTCACCGAGTGCGCACCTTCCTGTGACAGCTGTAAGGCCCAGCTGGGCGATTGGCCGACATTCTACCAGCGATTTATCACGCAGGCCGGTATTGCCTCCGGCGACTCCTCCTATAAGGATATGATCCTTTCGTCGTACCAGCAGGCGCAGGCGGCTTGTCGTCTGTTGTGCGACAGCGTCAATGACCTGGACAATATACGTCAGGCCATGTTGTTGGATATGACCCCGCCGTCGGGACAATATGCCACGGTGGACAGTCTGTCGGACCCTTATTCTATTTTCTATGTGCCGATCAACTCTGCCGGGGAAGCAATAGACAGCGCAGTTTACACCCGGTGCAATAATAACTATATAGACGAGAACGGCCGGCCGGATTCGGTGTATGATGAGGAGGCGGGCAGGATGGTGGCCCCGCAGGACCTGTCGCAGGAGGCGTTTGCGCAAAAGTTCAAGCTGTCATGGGCGGAGGCGTTATTGCCATATCATCCGGAGTATTGCAAGCTGCAGCAGTATGAAAAATTAGCGACAAGCGTTGCCTGGGACAAACGCTTCGAGGCGACAGATACCTATGCGGAGGCGTTGAGCAAGGGCTATTTGAACCCCACCCAGGGTAGCGGGTCGTTGTTTACGCGATTCAATGCGACGGGCACGGCTGACTATGATCCCATTACGGGTGTGTCTGGCTATAAGACAGCTCTGGAGGACAGTTTGCAATCTTACATCAACAATACCTCGCCGCCCGCATTTACCATCACCATGTGGGGATTTGCAACGGCCACTATCCGGTGTGCGGGCAGGGATACGGCCTGTATCAGGCAATATCAGAAAAGGGCCAATGACGACAGCGCCTTCAACAGCAATATGTGTTCGGGCGACCTGGATATGACCTGGCGTACTTTTCGTCAGATGTATCTGGATGTAAAGCATAAGCTGATCAATGCGCGATTGAAAGACAGCTGTGGGGCTTCCGCCGGTGCATTGTTAACTGCCGGCCATCAGCCACATTTTACCGATGCGGGAGAAATAGTACAGGCCGCGGATATCACACCGCCTTCGGACCCCAATGCCGCCGTAGCGCAGAACCAGGCGACTATCGACAATTATTATGATTCCACCTGTCTCGCGTATGTAACGTCATGGTGGCAAACGTTGCAATCCTGTTATAACAGCACGGACTCGGCTTTCATCATTCCCCGGCTGCTGCAGGTGTGTAAGGAGGGTTCGGATGGAAGCCACCCTTATGGCGCCAGCTCGGTAAAGCCATCCAGCGCTTACCAATACAGAAGCTTCGAGGATGTGCTGGAACAGTATAACGCTACAAAGGGATATTCCACGACGACTTGCAATGCATACGGCATCAAGGCGCCCAAGCCTTATGACCAGCAATTGGCCTATAACAGCAAGCCGCTATGGACAAGACCCGACAGCTGCGAATGCGATCACATCCAGTCGCTGTATAACAGCTACCAGGCTGTGGCAGGGCATTATCTGTCCTTTTCCGACTATATGTACAAGGCGTACCAGACGGCCATTCCCGATTCCGTACTGACACAGCTGCGGAACATGTGTTCACTGGACCCCGCGGGCGGGGGATGCGTATACCTGGCCAAGCCTATTCAGCTGCCGCCTGCCTTGCAGTGCAGCACAGGAGATATTTGCGTGGGGTGTACGCAGTTCCAATCGCTGGATGCGGAATTCCGGGGAAAATATCCGGGCTTGACGCCTGTTATGGCTCCATCGGCCACCGACTCGGTACAGCTGGGGATCAACCAGCTCTATGAGCAGTTCATGAACTACCGGCTGGGTTTTACCAAGACCACGGCGGAGTATCTCGCATTCCTGAGCGGCTGCAATGGGATCAACGAAACCCCTGCCGCACCAGCCACCTATGACACGGCGACAGTAAGCTGTCCGGGAT
This sequence comes from Puia sp., assembly GCA_035545935.1. Lineage (GTDB taxonomy): Bacteria > Bacteroidota > Bacteroidia > Chitinophagales > Chitinophagaceae > Puia. The sequence continues at coordinate 21,748 of DASZXP010000205.1, forward strand.
TGGATAGCCTGATACACGAATATAAGCGCATATATCTGCAACCTGTATTGGGATATGCCGACATAGACATGAGAACTTTTGCGGGGAATATTACACCGGCAGAGGGCCCGAAGGGAGTATTCAATGTGAATGGCATATTGATCGGCAATACCATCGACGGGACAGTCAGCCAGGTGAATAGCTCGTTTGCGCAGCTGTGGAACAGCGATACGGCCGATCAGCGGATAGGGACGTTGGCTGCCCTCGACAATGGTCAATTCCATCTGCAATTGGAACCCGGGCAGGTGGTTCCGCCGGATGGCATCATCGGGATGCGCTATTACCAGTTCGATATTCCTTACGATACGCTGGATGCGGTACTGACGGGCCTCGGCTCCTACATAGATCTTGGCGACGGACAGCATATTAAGGTCGATTCCAATTACACATCGGCCGCTACGCAGACAGGAGAGATCTATTTGGCAAATAATTCCCATTACCAAACTTATTTTTATGTATCCCACACCTATAGCAGTGCGCAGAATAGGACCGTAACAGTATATCATACGGACATAAATGGCGTAGTTGGGTTCGATAACTATCTCGACGCCACGCACGCAGTGAGACTTCCCGGGCTAAAGAACCTCAGGGGATATGCTCCGGAGAATCTTGGTGGCCTGATCTTTCATAGTACGCAGGACAGCAGCTTGAATACATTGGATGGTTTTGTCAACAAATCGAAGCTTTGGGGACTATGGGCAGTGAATATGCACTCGGGTGACGGAACAACGCCCTTTAAGAATTATAATTTCGGAAGCCTTGCCCAATTCCATACACTGAAAGATGTCCGATTGGACCAGAATGATCTTTACCATCCGCGCATCGATTCGATCCTGCCTGATATACCGGTGAACTTTCCCTTACTAAGGATATTGATCATGCCCGGGCAACTGTTCTCCGATGCAGTCGATCTCACATTGAGCTATTTTGAAGGCGGATATATTCCAAATCTCACGACGGCGCAGGTGGACAGGCTGCTGAACCAGGTTGCCTTCTCGACCATGAAGGATACGGGCGGCATTAATCTGACAGGACAGCCCCGGAGTTCCGCCAGCGATTCGGCGGTAGCCAGATTGACAGCCAAGCATTGGACGATCATAACAGCGACGGATAATATCAATCCGGATGCGTGGACGACCGTGGCCAGGGATACGGTGGAATTGAAGAATTTCTATCCGGCTTCTTCCAACTTCGACGACTTTATCAATAGCAAGCTGGGTACCTCGATGAGCTGGTATGAAGTGAATAGCTTCTTTAAGCGAAAGTGCGGAACATTGCCGGACCTGACGACGCCGGATACGTTGTCGACGATGATACCACCAAAGGATTCATGCCGGAATTATCAGTTCATTGGAACTTACACCGGACCCAATACATCAGACCTTGTGCAAACAGGCGACGGTGGATACCTGTCTGCGGGAAATGAAACAGGGACTACAGGCGGCTCATATGGCAGTATTATTAAAACAGGACAGACAGGCAATTTGGTATGGAAGCAAACGTATGTAGGGTCGAATGCTGTGACATTGGCCCGTGTAAAGAATACGAGCGATGGTGGTTTTGTAGCTGTAGGATCTACTAACTCGTTTTCGCAAGCTCAAGGCGAGCCGCTGATCATTAAGGCTAATCCATCCGGAAGCACGCAATGGATACGCACGTTGGGAGCAGGCTCCACCCATGGAGAAGCAGGTGTTGATGTAATCCAGACATCGGATGGAGGATATGCTATAGCTGCGAATTACAATAATAGCCCGGCGACAGTTGATTGGGAAGTAATTCGCCTGGACAGCAACGGGAATACGATCTGGTCGAAGACTATCGCTACACCGAGCTCGGATAATGTGGGAGGATTGATAGAGGATCAGGACACGTTGGTGCTGTCCGGGCTATTCATTTCAGCAGAATTGGGAAAGCCGGACACAAAATATGATGGTATTTTGATGAAAATAAACAAGAGCAACGGAAATGTGATCTGGTCCAAGTCCTATGATTTCGACAGCCGTTGCAACTGGTTTTTCGATATCAATAAAACGACGAATGGTTACATCATCAACAGTGTGATGACGGATGATTTTGATCCTGATGATCCTGGTAATATACAACCTGTAGTCGTGGAGTTAGATAAGAATGGGGATACGCTGCGGATCAGGAAAATACCATCTCCACCCGGGGCACAGACAGGCGCCGCCACCGTCTTTCCGACTCCCGATGGTGGATATATCTCATCACAATCGGAAGACAGTGCGATTAGCAGTATTCATATTTACAAGACAGGTAGCAGTGGGAATATTGAATGGGGCAATCGCATAAAATTTGTAGATGACCAACGGCTTGCCAGGCTTATTGTCAACAGTGACGGGACTTACACGGGTGGTGGGTACAAATCAACGGGTGCGGGAGGTAATGCGATAGTGGTGAGAGTAGACAGTTCCGGAAGATCAGGCTGTTATGACTCAACGGAGAGCTTTAGCAATGCCAAACCGATCATTCATCAGTATCTTGATACGTTGACGTCCAGTAGCGTTACTATCACTAATACGCTAAGAACTTTATCTGAAAACTCCCGGCCGCCTGCTGGTACGCTCATTTGTTCCCATAACTCCTGCCCCCGCATCGTCACCGACACCATGTTCCTCTGCGGAAGGTCCGGGCCTGTGCTGCCACCCGTATCGTTGAATACGGTGACGAACTGCAGCGATTCTACTTTCTTTGCCGTGAGCAAGAGCACGGAACTGTATACTGTCTATACCGATTCGCTACGAGGCAATTTCGACAGCAACTACCATGCTCAATGTATGCAGGCGTATAAGTATGAGCAGTTCACGGTGACGCACAACAACAGCGAGTATCACCACACGCTGTATTACTATGACCAGGCGGGCAACCTGCTCAAAACTATACCACCCTCCGGCGTACAAGCCAACTATCGCTCCACCTGGCTGGACAGTGTACAGGATGCAAGAGCAGCAGGTCAGACCCTGCTTCCTGCGCACAGCATGCCCACGCAGTACAGGTACAATACCCTGAACCAGGTAGTAACCCAACAAACGCCGGATGGAGGAAAAAGCATGTTTTGGTACGACAGGCTAGGAAGACTGTCGATCTCGCAAAATGCACGGCAGAAGGCTGTCAGCGGTACGGAAGCGGGAAGGCAGTATAGCTATACCCTGTACGATGACATCGGCCGGATCACCGAAGTAGGGCAGCTCGCTAATGCGGGCAGCTCGTCCATGACCGACTCGATCAGCCGGGTAGAGGGGAACCTTTTGAGCTGGCTGACGGCCTCGGCAGCGAATAAGGAGCAGATCACGCAGACGGTGTATGATACGGCCTATACGGGTTTTACGGGGATTTCTTTTGGCCCTATGGTGCAAAGGAATCTGCGGAACCGGGTAGCGTATACGACCTTTACGCTGGGTAATAATCCTGCGCAGTACAACCAGGGGACGTTCTATACGTATGATATCGAGGGGAATGTAGACACGTTGTTGCAGGATTTTGGGAGCAGCACCCTGGCGGCCGATACCAATATCATGAACCTGAACGGCAACCGGTTCAAACGCATGGTGTATCAATATGACCTAGTAAGCGGTAAAGTGAACAGCGTGGCATACCAGCCGCACCAGGTGGATGCGTTCTATCACCGGTATACTTATGACGCAGAAAACAGGCTCACGTTAGCCGAGACCAGCACCGACAGCGCCTACTGGGACAAAGAGGCGCGGTACGAGTACTACAAACATGGACCATTAGCCCGGGTGATCATGGGCGACAAAATGATCCAGGGACTGGATTATGCCTATACCCTGCAGGGTTGGCTGAAGGGAGTGAACAGTACGAGCCTGTTGCCGGTGTACGACATGGGTAGGGACGGCGATACCACCTATCAAAACAGGTATATAGCAAAGGACGTATATGGGTTTGGGCTGAACTATTATCCTGGTGACTACAGCGCCATCGGGACGGGCGTCAACCCCTTCCCGGGATCGAGCGCCTACCTGAATACGAATGACAGACCGTTGTTTAACGGGAATATCAGCAGCATGGCCGTGAACATTGGTCCGTTGTACCGCAACCCCGGCGGCACAGACACCAGCCATTGGAGAGGGCCCTTATTGTATAACTATCATTACGACCAGCTGAACCGGATCACGGGCATGGACGCGTATTATGGGCTGAACCAAACAACGAACAGCTGGGCCGGACTGCTGTCGACAGCCGACTTCCGGGAGCGGGTGTCTTATGACGGCAACGGCAATATCCAGGGCTACAAGCGGAACAACTTCGGCGAGACGGGACTGCCGATGGATAGTTTACACTATAACTATACTACAGGGACCAACAAGCTGGACTTTATCCGGGACAGCGCTTCCGACGCCGTGGGAGGTGGTTACGATCTGCATTCCCAGCCGGGGGGAAACTATGCTTACGACAGTATTGGCAACCTGATCCGGGACAGCAGCGAAAAGATCAGCGCCATCAAATGGAATGTATACGGCAAGATCACAGAGATCAGCCGAAGCGTCACCAGTACCTCCCGCCCCAGTAAAAACATCTATTATTACTACGATGCCGCTGGCCACCGCATCGGCAAGAAAGTAGTCCGTGGCGACACTTCCGCCGTCAGCTACACCTGGTATGTTCGGGACGCCAGCGGGAATGTCATGGCGACCTACACAGCCAGTATCGACAGCACCCGAGCAGACAGCAGCGCCGACCTGCAGTTGAACGAGCAACATATCTACGGCAGCAGCCGGCTGGGCATCCTGACAACCAATAAATCGGTGGATGGCAATACCTCGGGGGTGAATAATTATGCCTCCCCCTGGACGGGTGTCCATTTGCCGTACTACATCGGTCGGAAGCAATACGAGCTGGCCAACCATTTGGGGAATGTTCTGGCGACGATCACGGATAAGAAAATCGGTGTATCTTTAGCGGCAGACAGCTCTTTGATAGACCATTATGAGGCGGAGGTAAAGACAGCGCAGGACTATTATCCCTTTGGGATGATCATGCCGGGTAGGATGTATACGGCGATAAGCATTCCAGGAGGAAGCTATGCTCAAACCACCACAGTCAACGGCTACAGCCTTCCGGTGGACCTGACAGTAAACAGCCGGACAGGCACGACACCTTCTACGTATACAGCTACGCATGGCATTGAATTTACAGAGGGATTTGAAGCCGGGATCAACGACGATGTGACGGCCTACATTGCGGATTCGTCGTATGCAGGAGGAGGGAATGGGGAGGATGATGGAGGTGCAATAGCAGGGACTGGCAAGTATCGGTATGGGTTCAATGGGAAGGAAAAGGATGATGAGGTGAAGGGAGTGGGGGATCAGATAGACTATGGGGCGAGAATTTACGATCCAAGAGTAGGGAGGTTTATGAGCGTGGACCCATTAAAGACTTCATTTGCTGGTCAAGCGCCTTATGCCTTTTCTGGAAATAATCCAATCTTTTTGGTAGAAGTTTATGGTGAGGGGCCAAGACTACCCCCTTTATTTGCTCCAGTACAGTTTATAGGTAGCGTGGGTCTAGCGAATCCAATGTTGGCTTGGGCATTTACAAAAGCAAAAAATACTTCTCTATCTCATCTTCAAAAAGCTGCTTGGTATTCGCCTGTAAATTCACTCGCTGACTTGAGGTATCACGATGTTAAGACCAATTTTAATACATTGTATGGCGTAGCAGGTGAATTAGAGATGATGCAGCGGTTCTTATTAGATGCTGCTCCGAATGAGCTTTTAGCACATCCAATCCAGTCTTTTGTTAATACTGAAAACTTGGAAAAGGCGATATCGCTTGTTCATCAGCAAGTGAAATTTGAATTTGAGCCAGATGCAAAAACGGACTATGTGATCACATATATGCCAAACGGAAAAGATAAAACTACATACCACTATGCTTTCGATGATTTGCGGGAAAATTTTTTTGGTAATTTTATTAAGCCTCAGTCGAAAATAAAAGACTACACCGAAAAAACCGAGTTTGTGCATGAGGTTAAGATAGTATCGCCTAAAAATGAGGACTTGCTAGAAATAATTGAAACAGGGGTAAATCAATTACTTTCAAATCCAAGAGTGCAACGGGGTGGTGTCCCTGTATTGGTTATAGATAGGAAATCGGCAGAAAAAGCTCTTTCGAGCGATCCAGAAAGATTTAATCGGGCAATTAGCCTATTAGAGGAACGGGGCGGGGGGCTTGCTACAGAAAACGGCTTAAATAAAGCGGCGACTGAAGCGATTGATGCGGTTCTGCAAACCATAAGACGTGAAACTATTGCTCCCCCTAAAGGATATTATAAAGGGACAAAAGCACAACAGCAATCAGATGATAAGGAAAATAATTAAATAAGAGAGCAATTTTTAGTTTATGAAGTATTATTATATCGCAAGTGGCATAATCGTTTTACTTTTTTATTGGTTAATAAACTTTAAGAAAATTATGCTGGTAAATAACGATTATTTAATATCGTCATTAAAATTGATATACGCGTTTTTGACAATTTTTATTATCGAGTTATTGCTATTCTTAATATTTGAAAAAACGAATGTATTTTTGACAAGGAATAGAAAAGTGTATTTAGGGTTAAATGTTTTTAATTTGGCATGGTATACATGTTTGTTGTACTTACTTTATTATCTCCCTCCTAGCATTTTCAAATTACCTAGGACATTTCTTACAATTGATGGCTGGGACACATCGCTTGCTGCAAGAGTTATATATCCACTATACGGTTTTCTTTTTCTTTTTATTTTTTTCATCCCTAACATTATTTTTTTGGTTTTTTTTATTCTGTCTCCTTTTACAAACGATAATGCTTCAAAGTAGGTAATGTATTCAAGTATCTGTTTCTATAAGAGTATTGGCGGCAAAGGGCTGGAATGGTAATTCCAGCCTTTCTTTTTGCTGTTTTTCCCAAGAATAATTTTTTGTGGGCTAGTTCATTGGATTTTGACAGGTGTTTTTTTACCTCGTGTATCAAAGTATCTGCAAGGAATGACCTGTCAATATTGGTAATGTGTCAATCTATCTGGTTTTAGGAGATAAGTTTAAGAAGTAGTCAGAAAAGGGCCTTTTGGGCTCTTTTTATATGTTCGCGATATATAAATATAGGATTTAGAGAAGAAAGATGGCCTGAGAGGGCCATTTTTCATAGCTGGTGTTGTAAAATATCTGGTGTAATGGAGTGTCAATATTGTAAAGGGACTTGCCAAAAGGCAGGACGGCAGAAAAATGGCTCCCAGAAGTATTTCTGTGGAGGATGTAAACGGTACCAACAAGCATGCTACCGGAAAAAGGCGTGGCAAGCAGGTACTGAGAGCATGATAGCCGACCTGCTTTGCGAAGGTGTGGGGATACGAAGTATGGCGAGAATACTTAAGATAGCCGTCCATACGGTGCTACGGAAGATCAGACGAATAGCGCAAAAGTTGATCAAACCACCCATCCGACTGCGTCAACAGATGCTGGAAGTAGACGAGTTGAGGACATTTATTGGCCGCAAAGGGAATGAATATTGGGTGGCGTATGCGCTGAACAGCCGGACGGGGGAGGTGGTCGATTTTGTGGTAGGAAAGCGAACAAAGGGCACGCTTCGAATGCTGGTTAATACGTTGCTATTATCAGGTGTTAAAATGATCAAGACGGATAAGCTAAGTCTATACCGGGGGTTGATCCCTTCTTCTATCCATAGCTGTCAGGTCAATGGCACTAATCACATCGAGCGGAAGAACCTGACCCTCCGGACCCATCTCAAACGACTGAGCAGAAAAACGATCTGCTTCAGTAGGAGTCTGGGGGTGTTGGAAAGCTGCCTAAAGATATACTTCTGGAGAAAAGCATCTTAGGCATTTGGTTGCAGATAATCGAAGCAACGTGCGGCGGGTGGAAGCTGTTAAGCCTCTGCCAGGAAGTGGCTACTACGAGGCTGCACTTTAACACATCTTTCGCCGCCTTATTTGCCCGAAGGTATAGTACATTTATAGAGACATACATGCTTGCTGCAATGATCACCTAAGGTGCCTTGCCCGGGCAAATACAGCGGCGAGACATTACGGAGCACTACAGAGACGATACACCTCGACTGGCATTGAGCAGAAGCGTTTCTTACCGGCAGCACCGCAATGCTTATTTTCTGACGGTATTCTATTGATACTTGCCGCTCCGAACCACATGCCATCAGGGTCAGCCCTACCGTGGAGCCGCCTTATATTGGGCTGGTAGATCCAGGCAGGAATGTCGATAGATCGCTCGGTTCCTTTAAGCTCTAATGCGGAGTGGTACCCAATATACAGCGGTGGAGCGGTGAGGGCTGCCCGGTCCACCGAGAAACAAAACTGCACAGAAGGGGCAGAAGCTCAAAGGACTTAGCGATGGTGCGTCAGGGATTGCAGTGAAAAGCCCACAGGGTGAGGTACGATCCGAGGACTTGCAACGGAAAGCCCGCCCGAAGGGGACGCCCTGATAAAAATAGTTCTGAAGATAAAAATCTAAAAGCACGGAGCTGTATACTGTCTATACCGATTCGCTACGAGGCAATTTCGACAGCAACTACCATGCCCAATGCATGCAGGCATACAGGTATGAGCAGTTCACGGTGACGCATAACAACAGCGAATATCACCACACGCTGATTATCCTGGACCTATTGATCTGGCAGGGTGTTCATGCCGGTGAATTGCAAAAAATGGAGACAGGCCATATCCACCTGCAAGCAGGGATGGTCTATATCCCTTCTACCCGAAGGAGCAACAGCCGTGATTTATCTTTATCCTTTATGCAGATGTTGCCACTGAGTAAGTACCTGGAAGAGATCAGGCCGCAATTACAACCTAAAGGAAAGGATCTGATCCCCGGAGACATTAGCAATCTACTGTCCCAAATGATGCCGGAGCTACAGGGGATCAACCCCCTAATCCGTAATGCCCTTTATATCCGATCTTCTGTAATCCTGCACTGGCTGACCCAAGACAACAAACGGGATGTGCAGTACAAGGCAGGCCATAAATACATTAGCAGCACGGAGCAATATGTTAGCCGGGAGATAGGGAGTCTGACCGACCAATTGGCTAAGTATCATCCCTTTGGGTAATTTCAGAATCACGATTTTATAACCTAAATTTGTTAGAAATGAGCATAGTTATGGAACCATCCAGCTTAAAGCAGAAACTTCATCATTACATTGACATAGCAGACGAGAAGAAACTACAAGCCATATACACTATCCTGGAAGACGAGATAGAAGGTGACTATTTCTATAGTCAGGAGGAGATCAAGGAGTTCTATGATCGCAGGCAGAAGCACCTGAATGGCGAGAGCAAAAGCTATACAGTAGAAGAAACAATTAACCTAGTTCGTCAGAATAGAAAATAGCATGGTTTTTAAGGTAGTAATTAAAGACGTAGCCAAAGAAGATATACAGGCCGCATACGACTATTATGAGAATGCGAGAAAAAATTTAGGAGAAGAGTTCTTGGAAGAGCTTATCCTGAAATTTGATGTTCTGGCAGATAAGCCTCACAGTTATGGATACATTGATGATCAGGCTATCATCCGTGATGTAAAAGTAGATAGATTTCCATACGTGATCATTTTTGAAATAATAGAGGATACTGTAGTTGTATACTCAGTTCATAACACATACAGGCATCCCAAGAGAAGATTGAGAAAGATATAAGTCCTGAACAGAACCACCAGCTATTCCAATCGTATTGCAGATAATAGAGGGCTAACCACCCTCTATTTTATTTTACCCATCCTGTAAGAACACTAAGGTGTTTCTATAAAAAGGAGGAAGTTGGCGAACCATTTAGGCAACGTCTTAGCCACTATTACAGATAAGAAAATCGGTGTATCTTTAGCCAGCGACAGCTCTTTGATAGACCATTGCGAGGCGGATGTAAAGACGGCGCAGGACTATTATCCCTTTGGGATGATCATGCCGGGCAGGATGTATACGGCCATCTCGATCCCGGGGGTAGCTATGCCCAAACCACCACGGTGAATGGCTACAGCCTGCCGGTGGAGCTGAGTGTGAACAGCCGGACAGGGACTACACTTCTACTTACACAGCGACGCACAGCATCGAATTTGATGATGGGTTTGAGAGCGGCGTTAATGATAACATAACGGCCTACATTGCGGATACTTCCTATGCGGGAGGGGGCAATGGAGAGGATGATGGCAGTGCGATAGCTGGCGCATCAAAATACCGTTATGGGTTCAATGGCAAGGAGAATGACAATGAAGTTAAAGGCATAGGCGATCAGATAGATTATGGGATGCGGGTGTATGATCCCAGGGTGGGGAGGTTCTTATCAGTTGATCCTTTGACGAAACAGTATTCGTGGTACACCCCATATCAGTATGCAGGCAATAAACCGGTTTGGAAAAGGGATATAGACGGCCTTGAAGAAGAGGACGAGGAAGGTAAAACTGGAGAGCGAGAGGAATTAGAAAAGGATAGGGAGCGTGATGAGCACCTGAACTTTCTGAGGCGTGCGTTAAGGACCCCTACGCCAGAAGAAGACGCAGCGAGGCGGAGAGAGCTTGAGGATTGGTTAAAAAAATCACCCGAAGAGAGGGGGAGAGCAAATGAAGAAGCATTAAGAAGTGGCAGATTGCTGCGAGGTATTAACCAATATGTTAGGAATAGTTTTAATGCTGCACAGAGTATTTACGGTAGCAAAGATGTAAACGCGGCAGTCGATAACTATATTTTCCGGCGATATAGCGCTAAGTCTACTCCACAGCTGAAAAATTCAGTTGCATCAGAGGAAGAAGGCAATGTAGATGCCGCTCTTGCAAGAGCTACGCCAGGAACAGTAACAGGGAACGGGAAGCCTATAGTCGGAAACTGGCTTAAGGGAACCGCAGGTAATGCCGGTTTTGTCCCTGAATCAGTGGCCAAACAACTCCGAGGACAAAACTTTAAGTCCTTTGATGATTTCCGAGCAGCGTTCTGGAAAGCTGTTGGAAACACACCGGAACTGCTTAAAGGTTTTCGCCCAACTGATATTTCTCTTATGAAACAAGGTTTTGCTCCATTTACTGATCCATCGCAGGCTGCTGGAAATAATAGGGTTCAGATGGTTTATCAGCTTCACCATATTAAACCGATTCAACAGGGTGGCGCTGTATATGATGTAGATAATATAATGGTTGTAACACCAAAATATCATGCTGAAGTTTTAAGCCCCAATTATCATTATTAAATTCGTAAGAATATGACTAGAGAAGAATTGATAGAATTAGTTAAGAAAATACAAACAGTTGAAGGTTATACTGAAGAGCAAATTCATGATATGGTTCGACTGTTTATAGCAAATGTTCCTGATCCAAATGCTTACGGTGATATTTTTCATAGCGACTTATCACCTGAGGAAATTGTAGACAAAGCTTTATCCTACAAGCCCATACAATTATAGATGGGTAATGTGTCAATCTATCTGGTTTTAGGAGATAAGTTTAAAAAGTATTCAGAAAAGGGTCTTTGGACCCGCATATGGTGTATGAGTTCTCCTTTAGCCCTACTGACGGGCGGACACCTATCCTAAAATATGGTATCGCAGACATGTATAAAACCGGGTATGATAGGCCGGAAAAACAATTTCCAGCTTTAGCGGCGATGTATGGTGCTTCAGTTAAATGGAAACCCTTGTTATTTACTCCCGATAGAAATTCTGCCTTTGGAGCAGAATTAGGTTTTGTGACTACCCACGTTGGCCTCTATAAGGAAATGCCGAGAGTTCAAATATTGTCAACACCATAAAAAATTAAGGAGGTATGCAATGCTTAGATTAGGTTCTGTTGTTGAATATGAATTTGGCCCAAATACAGGGGCTATATCGTTGATATATTCGCATTTATTAAAAAAGTATGACGTTGAAATTGATAAAGATATATTAGTTAATCATATTGGGGCCGAGCTGCAAGAACAAATTGTGAGACATGGGAATCAATTGGGTATCAATATTCAATGGACTTTACCTAGTGATTTTAAGCTGTTAGGGTCTCACAATAAGAATTTAGTTTTTATGGAGATTATAAATGAAGCTTTATTGAGGCTTGCAATTGAAAGCCCCCAAATTGATATTATTAAAATAAAGGCTATTCGACAAGAGATACTAGATAAGGGGTTTTCCTTCGATATTGTATATAAAAGTTTTGTGAATAAGAACAGAGGCGGGCAAATTGCTCATGTTCTTATCCATCCGGAATTGGAAAAATTTAATTATTATCTCTCCATTGAAGAAGATAAAATTGAGAGGTGCAGGGTAATGCTTTATTCGGGAAAAACTACTGCTTTTTATATCCCTGATTTGTTTTTTTACGGCAAATGGAAAGGGATAAAGGAGTTTATTGTTAGTGGAAAACGTTCGGAAATTGAGATACACGTATGTTTGGACGGGTGTAGGGTGACCTTTGTCAATTTATCTGGAGATAGTGCTAAGGCTCCATTATTTGAGCTGTTCAAATCGGAGACTGATGAAAAAAGATCCTTGCAAGACTATCTTTATTCATTAAACCCTGCTTTATCGGCAATTATAATACAGTCGCTGAGTTAGGGTAGTGTGTCAAACTATCTGGTTTTAAGGGCTACGTTTAAAAAGTAGTCAGAAAAGAGCCTTTGGGCCTCTCTTTATATGTTGCGATATAGAAAAATGAGATTTAGATAAGAATGATGGCCTGGGAGGGCTATTTTTCATTACTGGTGTTGTAAAATACCTGGTGTAATGGAGTGTCAATATTGTGAAGGAACTTGCCAAAAGGCGGGACGGCAGAGAAATGGCTCCAAGAAGTATTTCTGTGGAGAATGTAATCAGGTCTATAGGAGGAAGGATCAATAAGCCTGCTGTAAGTGAACATGGTCAGCGTTATGAGGTGGATGAGCTATGGACGTATATAGGGAGAAAATCGAATGAGTATTGGGTGACTTATGCGTTGGACCGTCAAACACGACGGGTAGTAGATTTTAAAGTAGGTAAGCGAACAATAGGGACACTGAAAGCACTGATCGACGGTCTACTGGCTGGTCAACCCGAGGTGATCCGTACGGATAAATTAAGCCACATTGTTCAACATGGCATATTACTGAAGAAAATTCTGATAGATTTTTTAATTCTTTTTGAATTTTTTCGTTCCAGACGTCCTGCATCATTGTATTTCTGGAAAAGTCAGTTTCGCTGTCGTATAGAGATTGCATTTTATTCTTTTCATTATATATTTTTAAATAAATAAATTTTAAATCTTTGTTCACTGTAGAGGGGTTGATTACATAGCTTTTTAATTCTTTTCTAAGCTTTCGAGCGAATAGTTCTGTAATATCAAAGTGCCCTTGTTCATGTTGAAGCCCTTCCCTGGAGTGAAGCTTTGCCCAAGATTCCTTTTTGTTAAAGTATGTGAGGATTTTGAAAGTCAAGCTATTTCCTTCATAAGAAGCAGAGTAGGATATGCCAGTGTATGATAGAGCACCATAATGTTTGGTTGCATCTATTTTACCTTTAAAATCCACCCATTTTAGTTTGTGGTTAGGTTGCCAATAGATGGTATCCTGAGCAGAAACCTCATGCAAAAGGAAAAACAAGATAATAAAGATTATGGCTTTAATAGATAACAGCATATTCAATATTTTAACTGTGTGTGCAAGTAGCAGGTTTTATGTAAAAATAGTAAGAATATGGTAGTGTTTGGCACTAGGATAATGAGCTCTTTGACATAAGGAAAGCTATTCAAAGTCGCTGGTGAGGGCTGCCGGGTCCTCCAAGAAACAAAACTGTAAAGGAGGAGCAGAAGATTAAAATACTTAGTCATGGTGCGTCAGGGATTGTAGAGAAAAGCCCGGAGGTCAGGTACGAACCGAGGACTTGCAACGGAAAGCCCGCCCCGAAGGGGACGCCCTGATAAAAATGCGCGTATACCACCTTCAGGCCGAGCAGCTGCCTTCGATGTCATAGGTGTAGAATGTACCCTGATTATACTAGGCTGGATTGCAACTCCTGGAACTGCCGGAGCACACCAGGATGGAGGGACCTTTGTGACACCGAAGACACCTTGATATTCTTTATATTTGATCATGAAGCTAAAAAAAGACCCGGCAAAATATCCGTGCTTCAATACGGACTTAAAGAACCTGAAAGGCGAGAAATGGCGAGAGATTCCTTATACGGAAGGCTATTATCAGGTTTCCAATTACGGCCGGGTCAAGGCGCTGACACGTACTATTGAGCGGAACGGGTATTTTCGACATATAAAGGAACGGATACTGAGTCAGTCGGTGTCCGGCAGCAGGAACTCTTACCGGCACGATTATAGGTTTGGGGCGGTTGTGAGATTCCAATTTGAGGGCCGCAAACAAACGGCGATGGTCCGACGGCTGGTCTATGCAGCATTCGTGGCGCCCCTGAGCGGGAAAAAAATGGAAGGTATGCGAGTCTATCCGTTGGATGGGGATGGGTGTAATAGCCATGTTTCTAATCTGGCCATTGCCACCCGTTCTGCTCTTCGTAAGCTGGATTTGAGTAAGGGCAGGTTCGTTCCTCCGGCCTTTCTGCTAGACCCGGAAAAAAACCGTAAACATCTACTGAAACTCAACCGTAAGAAGAGGGTTCGGATCAAACAGTACAACCTGAAAGGGACACTGTTAAGGGAATATGTAAGCATTACAGCAGCCAGCCGCAAGACGGGAGTGAGTATTTCTGCCATCTGGTCCAGTGCCAATGGTAAAACGCGCCATCCAGAGAGATTTATTTGGCGCTATAGCGGAGAGAATTATGACGGGAAACTACCGCGTAGCAAAACTGGAAAAAGGCCAATTGTTCAGTATAGTATCACTGGCAAAAAGATCGCCATCCACCCATCGATCAATGAAGCTGTGAGAAAGACCAGCATTTTCAGCGCCAGTATCTGCAGATGTCTCAAAAAAACAAGCCGCCATGCCGGAGGATATCTCTGGCGTTACATGGAGGGAAACTCGTAATAATACTCAACAGCTCAGATGCGCTTGTCTTGGCCGTTTTTTGCTACTTACCTCTCACAAGAACATGAAGGTGCTCTACAAAAAGAAGCAAGTAGACAAACCATTTAGGCAATGTGCTGGCGACCATTACGGATAAGAGAATCGGTGTATCTTTAGCGTCAGACAGTTCTTTGATAGACCATTATGAGGCGGAGGTCAGCACGGCCCAGGATTACTATCCCTTTGGGATGATCATGCCGGGCAGGATGTATACAGCCATCTCGATCCCAGGAGGAAGCTACGCTCAAACGACCACGGTGAATGGCTACAGCCTGCCGGTGGACCTAACGGTGAACAGCCGGACAGGCACGACACCTTCTACTTACACGGCTACCCATGACATTGACCTAACGGAAGGTTTTGAAATCCGGGACCGATGACGATGTGACGGCCTATATTGCGGATACTTCGTATGCAGGTGGCGGCAATGGGGAGGATGATGG